>CAMBOI010000005.1 GCA_945869265.1 uncultured Prevotella sp.
TGGATTTCCGTGCCCCTTAATTAATTAGGAATTAGGAATTAGGAATTAGGAATTAAATCTGTGGAGAAATGACTCAGGAGAATAAATCGAGGCTTATTAAGTTTCTATGGAATCTTGCCTCAGCAATATTGGCGGCGGTAGGAACCGCACTTGGAGTGAGCTGCGCAGTGGCGTGATGTCGGGGTTGATGCCCCGAGATTAATAAATTAAAGAAATAAAGAATTAAAAAGGGCACGGAGTGCAGAGGAAATCTCTGACGCTCCGTGCCTTTTTTGTGTGTTGACTACATATACTGGTTGAT
The DNA here is from genome assembly GCA_945869265.1 of uncultured Prevotella sp. Taxonomy (GTDB): domain Bacteria; phylum Bacteroidota; class Bacteroidia; order Bacteroidales; family Bacteroidaceae; genus Prevotella. The sequence goes on from CAMBOI010000005.1 coordinate 302, forward strand.
GCGATTGAACGAGGCGATATATGCCCTCAGACGCATGATGAGGTCGGTCTTCTCGGGCGAGAGGACTCCCTTGTTGAGCATCTTGCGGTTGTATTTCAACCAGTTGAGTATGCGCTTCTCTTCAAGGTGATGACGCGAGGGCCCGCGGTGGTTCTCACTGACGAATGTCCATATCGCGTCGTATTTGGATTGCCAAGTGATATCTCTTTTCATATACTGTTTTCTTACTAAGTGCAATAGATGTGAATACGGGTGCAAAGTTACGAAGATTTTCGATAAAGGACACCATACAACGTGGAAAAAAAGGTGAGGAGTGTTAAAATTTAACAAAAAATGAATTATTATTTGATACTTAGCCGATGTTTTCCTATCTTTGCATAAAAAACAAAAGATGAAGATATTTGCAATAGGAATGAATTATATCCAGCACAATAAAGAGCTGGATGGTGCGTTATATAAACCAGAGAACCCCGTGATATTCACCAAGTGCGACTCGGCGCTGCTGAAGGACCGCAAACCCTTCTTCATCCCCGACTGGAGCAAGCAGGTGGACTACGAGACCGAGGTGGTGGTGAGAATATGCCGACTGGGAAAGAGCATACCCGAGCGATTTGCCCACAGATACTACGACGCAGTGACTGTGGGTATCGACTTCACGGCGAGGGACATACAGAAACCAATGCGCGACAAGGGTATGCCGTGGGACCTCTTTAAGGGATTCGACGGCTCGGCTGCCATCGGCGAATGGGTGGAGAAGGAGAAATTCCTCAATCTGCAGGCAATGAGATTCCACCTCGACATCAACGGCAAGACGGTGCAGCAGGGAGTGACGAGCGACATGCTCTTCACCATCGACCAGATAATAGCCTATATCAGCCAGTTCTTCACGCTGAAGACGGGCGACATACTATATACGGGTACTCCTGCGGGCATAGGACCTGTGCACATCGACGACCACTTGGAGGGTTATCTCGAAGACAGGAAGGTGCTCGACTTTTATTGTAAATGAATAGAGTGATATTATTGGCAATCGTTGCCATCTTGGGATTTGCGACATCAAGGGCGCAATACTTCAACCTGACCGCCGAGGAGGTCAGGATAGACGGTCGTTTGCCAATATTCAACCACTCCTTCGACCTCGGCACCGACTACGACTCGTCGGCTGCCTACGAGGTGGAACTGGTATATCCACAGTTTATCGACATGTCGAAAGCCGACATCGCCCGACTGCAGAAGATTGCCCACGACTCACTACCCGAACAGCCTGTGGTGAACTGCCACTTGTCGGTGGAGCGCAAGGTGGGCAAGATGGACGTATGGCTGCTGCCGCTGGTGTATCGCGACGGCAGATACCAGAAGATGGTGAGCTTCGGGCTCAACCTCGTGCGCAAGTCGCCACGCCGTGCAGCCGCCACGAGGGCAGCGGGCGAGGGGAGATACGCCAACAACAGTGTGCTGAGAGAAGGCCGGTGGGCGAAGATAAGAGTGGGCGAGAGCGGTGTGCATCAGTTGACGCCCGAGGTGATCAAGAAGGCTGGATTCAGCGACTTGGCGAGGGTGAAGGTGTATGGATACGGAGGAGCTCTGCAACCCGAGAAGCTCACTGCCGACTATCTTGCCGCCACCGACGACCTCAAGGAGATAGTCACATACGCCACGGCAGGGCGCAAGCTCTTCATGGCCCAAGGCCCTGTGTCGTGGAAGAACGACGGTGAGCGCGTGCGCAATACATATTCTAATTATGGATATTACTTCATCACCGAAGGCGACGAACCGCTCACTGCCGACAGTGCCTCATTCGTGGCTTCGCTCTATCCCGATGGGGATTTTAACTCCAAGCAAGCCACACATGCCATATATGAGGTGGACGACTATGCATGGTTTCACGGAGGCAGACACCTGTATGACAGTCGTGAAATTGACGATGGCGACACGCATGAATATACACTAAATCTGAGTTCGGACGACGGTTCGGGTTCTATCACCATCGCCCTCACTGCAGATGACGCCACGGCAGCCACAGTGACGGTCAACGACACATCTTTTAATATATCCATATCCGCCCCAGGCTCTTACGACGCCGCAACCCTCGCCACAAGGACATTCGCGCTGCCGAACATCGTCAATGGCGACAACAAGGTGACTGTCACCCAGAACGGCTATGCCACCATGCGCCTCGACTATATCTCGATGACATCAAGTGCGGTGATAGCCCCGCCTAATCTCTCGACAGGACAATTCCCCACAGCGGAATACGTATATGGAATAACCAACCAGAATCATCATGCCGACCCGATTGCCGACATGGTGATCATCATACCCACAACCCAAAAGCAGAGGCAACACGCCGAGCGACTGGCTGAATACCACCGCACGCACGACGGGATGACGGTGAACATAGTGCCCGCCGACGAACTCTTTAACGAGTTTTCGAGCGGAACACCCGACGCCACCGCCTATCGCAGATACATGAAGATGCTATACGACAGGGCCTCAACGCCCGACGAGGCACCTAAGTATCTGCTGCTCTTCGGCGACGGAGCTTGGGACAACCGTATGCTTTCGGAGGGATGGACAACGCTGAGTCCCGACGATTTCCTGCTTTGCTTCGAGAGTGAGAACTCGCTCAACGACGTGAGCTGCTTTGTGTCAGACGACTTCTTCTGCATGCTCGACGACGAGGAGGAGATACAGGTGGGTGGCAACTACAACAACTGCACCGGAAAGCCCGACGTGGCTGTGGGCAGACTGCCAGTGAGAAACGACGCCGAGGCGAAATTGCTGGTGGATAAGGTAATAGAATACGGCAAGAACCCCAATCCGGGAGTATGGCAGAACACCGTGGTGGTGATGGGTGACGACGGAAACAACAACGCCCACATGATCGACGCCGACAATGTGGCGAAGGTGATTGCCGCAACACGACCGGCTCTCGACGTGAAGAAAATCATGTGGGATGCCTACAAGATGGAGAAGTCGTCCACTGGCAACAGCTTCCCCGACGCCCGCAATCTCATAACCAAATATATGGCCGACGGGGCACTGATGATGAACTATAGCGGTCATGGAGGTCCCAACCAACTGTCGCATGAGACGGTGCTGAAGCTAAGCGACTTCAGTGGCATACAATCCAAGACAATGGCTCTGTGGGTGACGGCGGCTTGCGACATACTGCCATTCGACGGACTGGAGGACAACATCGGCGAGGCTGCCATCTTCAACGAGAAGGGCGGGGCAATAGCTTTCTATGGCACCACACGCACGGTGTATCAGTTGCAGAACAGCTATATGAACCAGTTGTTCACCAAGTTTGTGCTGTCGGAATCCGACGGCAAGGATGTCTCGGTGGGCGAGGCTGCGCGAATGGCCAAGGCATCGTTGGCGGGAATGGTGACCGAGATACCGGCGGGAATGAAGTATTCCGACCTTAGTGCCAACAAACTGCAATACACACTGCTTGGCGACCCTGCCCTCAGACTCAATATTCCCACCACGGCCATCAGGGTGGATAGCGTGAACAACAGTCCGATGGATGAGGCAAGCCTGTTGACACTCAAGGCTGGCGACAAGGTGAAGGTGACAGGCAGCGTGAGCGATGCCTCGTTTGCCGGCACACTGACGGCAGTGGTGCAGGGAGCAGAGGAAAAGGTGGTGTGCCGACTGCAGAACACAACGAGCGACGGAGCGCAGACGGCATTTGAATTCCTCGACCGCACTTCTATCATATATAAAGGCCAGAACGCCATTGATGGCGGAAGGTTCGCCTTTGAGTTTGTAGTGCCGAAGGATATCTCATATAATGACGGAGAAGGCCGGATTGTGCTTTTTGCCAATAGCGGCGACGGACAAAGACAGATAAACGGAGTGAGCGGTGGAGTGGAGTTCAACGGCACTGGCAATCTGCCCCTCGACAGCATCGGACCGTCGGTGTTCTGCTATCTCAACACCCCGTCGTTCGCTAATGGCGACAAGGTGAACGCCACACCATATTTCATGGCTGAGATATATGACGAAAGCGGCATCAACGCCACTGGCACTGGTATCGGTCATGACATGACACTTGTCATCGACGGTTCGCATGCCATGACTTACAACCTCAACGACTCGTTCTCGTTTGACTATGGCAGCTACCAGAGCGGAAAGGTGGGATTCGCCATTCCGACCCTCGCTACGGGAAGTCACAAACTGATGTTCCGCTCGTGGGATGTGCTCAACAATTCCTCGGAGGCAGAACTCTCGTTTGTGGTGGATGACAAGTTGGTGCCTGGAGTGTATGACATCGCTGCCACCGACAATCCAGTGCGCAGCACCACCACATTCATCGTCTCGCACGACAGGGCAGGAATGCCACTGGATGTGGAGATTGAAATCTTCGACCTCTCGGGGCGCAAGGTGGCAACGGCTAAGACCAACGAGACTGCCCAGGGCAACACGACGCTCGTGAGATGGGATGCCTGCTCGGTGGGAGGCTCGGCGGTGAGCACTGGAGTGTATCTCTACAGGGCCCGCATCACCACTGCCGAGGGAATGATGACATCCAAGGCAAAGAAATTGATTGTGCTAAGCAATAAATAAGCTTTTTGGTCGTTTTATCATATAGACAATTATACTAAGGAAATAAAAGAAAAATGACAAAATCAAGAATACTATCATCGTTGGTGGCATTGATTGTGGCGATTACGGTGGCGGCAGAGGATGACAAGCTCAACAACTTCAATCCCGTTGATCATGCCGTGATATCACAGACCATCGCTCCCGACGCAAGGGCTGCCGGTATGGGTGATGTGGGTGCTGCCACCGACCCCGATGTCAACTCGCAGTTTTGGAATCCTGCCAAGTATCCATTCTGTATCAGCCGTTCGGGCATTGCGCTCAACTACACTCCGTGGTTGCGACAGTTGGTGAACGACATCGACCTCGCCTACGTTGCCGGATACTATCGCATTGGCGACTATAGTGCGGTGAGCGGTTCGCTCAGATATTTCTCTCTCGGTGAGGTTTACACATCCGAGGATGAGAACGCCATGACGGTGAAGCCCTACGAGATGTCGCTCGACGTGGCATATTCACTCATGCTCAGCGAGAAATTCTCATTGGCTGCCGCCATCAGGTGGATATACTCCGACTTGCGCTACAACTACGAGGAGGACTCCAAACCGGCATCGGCTTTTGCCGCAGACCTGGCGATGTACTATCAGAACTACATCAACATCGGCAGCCGCGAGTGTCAGCTCGGATTGGGTGTGAACATCAGTAACATCGGTAGCAAAATCTCGTATTATGGCGACGACCGAAGCCAGTTCTTGCCTGCCAATCTGCGCGTAGGTGCATCGCTGCTAATTCCTGTGGATGAATACAACCGATTTGCCATTTCGGCTGATGCCAACAAATTACTTGTGCCCACTGTGCCGGCGCAGATGGAGGGCGAGAGCAGTGCCGACTATCAGGCGCGAATCATCGAGGAATACAGTAATGTGAGTGCGATATCGGGTATCTTCAAGAGCTTCAGCGATGCCCCCGGAGGATTAAAGGAGGAGTTGCAGGAGATACAGTGGAGCGTGGGTGCAGAATATGTGTATCACGACCAGTTCTCCATCCGCGGCGGTTATCATCATGAGAGTGCCAACAAGGGCAACCGCAAGTACTTTACTGTGGGTGGAGGTTTTAGGATGAATGTCTTCTCGCTCGACGTGGGTTATGTCATCTCTACGGCGCAGAGCAATCCGCTCGACCAGACGCTCCGCTTCTCGCTCACATTCGATATGGACGGAATAAAGGACTTGTTCAAACGATGAAAGTTGAAGGTTGAATATTGAAGGTTGAATATTGAATATTGAAAGTTGAATATTGAAGGTTGAATATTGAATATTGAAAGTTGAATATTGTATTATGAAGATTAGAGTTGGATTTGGATTTGATGTCCACAAGTTGGTGGAAGGACGCGACTTGTGGATGGGAGGAATAAAGATTGAGCATAGCTTGGGACTGCTTGGTCACAGCGATGCCGACGTGTTGATACATGCCATTTGCGATGCCCTCTTGGGGGCCGCCAATATGCGCGACATAGGGTATCACTTTCCCGATACGTCGGCTGATACACTCGACATCGACAGTAAGATACTGCTGAAGAAGACCGTTGACCTCATTGCCACAAAGGGATACACCTTAGGGAATATCGACGCCACCATCTGCGCCGAGCGACCCAAGATGAACCCTCATATACCGGCTATGAAGGCTTGTCTCGCCTCAATAATAGGATGTGATGAGGACGATGTGTCAATCAAGGCTACAACCACCGAGAAACTGGGATTTACAGGACGTGAAGAAGGTATCAGTGCTTATGCTACGGTACTGATAGAGAAATAGCCACCGCTATTGCCATTTTGCCGGCAATCTTCAATACTCGGTCTTATCCTCTTTTTCTCTCCACATGTCAAAGGCCTTCAGTGCTTCCTCTCTCATGAGAATCTCTGAAGGTTTTTGTCTTTTCTCTGGAGTGACTTCTATTTCCTTATATATGAAATCGTCGTCAAAACCAATGTCAGCGGCATCTTTGCGGTTGTTGGCGAAGTATATCTTGTCGAGATTTGCCCAATAGATGGCACCGAGACACATCGGACATGGTTCGCACGATGTGAATATCTCGCAGCCGTTGAGGTCGAATGTTCCCAATACCTTTGATGCCTTGCGTATTGCTGATACTTCGGCATGGGCGGTAGGATCGCAGTCGAGGGTAACCCTGTTGGATGCCTCTGCCACTATCTCACCATCGCGTGCAATGACAGCCCCGAAAGGACCACCGCCTAACTTTACGCTTTCCTCTGCAAGGCGTATGGCCCTTGTCATGAGTTCTCTTTTGTCCATATTTCTTCTGTTATTTGTTGTAGAGTGGATTTTTTTTCTGCAAATATACGTCATAAATGTGTAATGACAATATATTTTTTGTTTTTTTTCTTAATAATACCTTCTTATTTTTTATTTTTTCAATGTTTTTTGTATCTTTGCATCATATTTATAAATAAATGAGAAATGAATACTGACAGAGAGATATTAAATAGAAGTTTGCTGCTGATGGGGGAGAATGGCATGGAGCGACTTGGCTCACTGAGGGTTATTATCTTCGGAGTAGGTGGAGTTGGGTCATGGTGTGCCGAGAGTCTTGTGCGCTCTGGTGTGGGACATATTACCATCGTGGATAGCGACAGGGTGTGTATCACGAACATCAACCGACAGGCCATGGCTACGACAAAGACAGTGGGACAGGTGAAGGTGGAGGCTCTCAAGGATAGGCTTCTTGAGATTAATCCGGCCGCCGACATCGACGCAAGACAACAGATATTCTGCGAAGATACTGCCAGAGATTTCGACCTCGACAGTTATGACTATATAGTTGATGCCATTGACTCGCTCAAGGACAAGTTACTCCTTATCGAATTAGCCTGCCGCAGCAAGGCTCGATTCTTTTCATCAATGGGGGCTGCATTGAAGATGGACCCGACGAAGGTGCAGGTGGCGGAATTCTGGAAGGTGAAAGGTTGTCCGCTTGCTAGAGCCCTTCGTCAGCGTTTCAATAAGATGAAGCGTAAGCCGGCAAGGAAGTTCAAGTGTGTGTTCAGTGAGGAATTGCTTCAGAACCGAGGAACGGCTGATGCCGATGCAACCGACGGCAGTATGACTTTCGGTAAAGTACAAACTAATGGTTCTATAATGCACATCACCGCCATCTTCGGACTCACCATCGCCGGACTAATCCTTAATGATGTATATAACTCAACTTATTGAAGTGATAATCCATCTGATAGACATTCTTTTTCCCGTTGCCAAATAGGAACATTGTTTCTTTACTTCTCTGTGTTCAAAAAAACAACGATGGCAACAACTCCACTGAGCTGCTGCCATCGCCACCTATTAAATAGTAAGTACTTGTATGATGATTACATGAATTTCATTATTCATCAGTGCCTTCGATAGTCTGAATCTTACCGTCGGCATCATACTCAATCTCGCACACCTTGAGCGAGCGAAGCCATGACTTACCGCCAGAAGGCACTGAGTCGTGATGGAAAAGATACCACTTACCCTTATATTCAAGTATGGCGTGATGGGTAGTCCATCCTACAACAGGAGTGAGGATAACTCCCTGATAGGTGAAAGGACCATAGGGGTTGTCACCTGTAGCATAGCATAGCAAGTGACTGTCGCCGGTGGAGTAAGAGAAATAATACTTTCCGTTGTATTTGTGCATCCACGATGCCTCGAAGAAACGATGGGGGTCGTCGGCCTTCAAGGGATTACCCTCGTTATCGACAACAAGGATAGGACGTGGAGCCTCGGCAAAGTTCATTCCGTCTTTGGTGAGACGTACGCAGCGGCTGGGAAGGGCATCTTCCTTGCCTTCGGGCAGATGGGGAGTCTCAAGATGGATGTTGTCCTTGTAGCGTTGGAGCTGACCGCCCCATAATCCTCCGAAATATACATATACCTCTCCGTCGGCATCATCCTTAAAGGCGCACATGTCGATACTGTAACTGCCTGGCACGGGAGCCGGTTGGGGGATAAATGGTCCTGCGGGATTGTCGGCAATGGCTGTGCCCCAGTGGAATACGTCATTGCGATCCTTCAGAGGGAAGTACATCACATACTTCTTCACCTTCTTGCTATATCCCATGCCTGCAGCTTGCTCCTCGGCATTGGTGGGCACCTCATGCTCATACACCTGCACATCGCAGTCCCACAGCTGGCGTCCTGCCCAAGGAATATCCTCCTGACGAAGTACGCAACCATGGTCGGTAACGGTGCCGGTCATGGGGTCGCCGTCGATGGAGAGAACATGGTAGTCCTTCATTATATACTGGTCACCATTGTCGTTTTCGACATTGGATGCTTCCCAGTCGTGGCTGGGATAGATATAAATCTTACCGTCAAACACATGCACTGACGGGTCAGCCATATAATCGGCTGGAAACAGATAACGCTTTTCCTTTTTCATATTTTTTTAATTCTTTTATTTATTCAAGATTCTAACTTATTTTGGGGAGTTAACTCCTGCTTTCTATCTCCTTGTTAATTTTGTCGATAGTTTCATCGTCGAGCTCATACTTCGAGATTATGAACATCGCGAGGAGGAGTAGGGCGGCAGGCAATACGCAAACAAGCCACAAGATACCCTCTTCGGCAAAAGGACTCTGGGTGACGCTCTTCGGGTCGTAAGCCACATAAGCCAAGATAGCAGGAGCCACAACACTACCGAGGGTCATACCAGCCTTGAAGAAGATGCCGGTGAGAGCATTGACAATACCTGCAATGCGCTTGCCACTCACATATTCGCCGTAGGAGATGACCTCAGGCACCAGCGCCCACATATATCCTGTGGCTACGATAACACCAGTGGATTTGATGAACTGGGCGATATATACATATATCATACTCGGATTCTCCATTTTGGCCACGACGTAGAGAATAGCCATACCGATGATTGCCACCGAGAGGAAGATGTAGAACATATTCTTCTTGCCCACGGCATTCTTGATCATCGGCACAAGAGGCATGAAGATGAACGACGGTGCAGAACCAAGACCCATGAAGATGGAGAGCTGCTCGGATGTGCCATGCATATTGCTGTTGATGAAATAAGCACCTGCGGCATTTCCTATCGACATCATTGCGAACGCAGTGATGAAGAAGAAGGCAATCACGCGGAGAGGACGGTTGTGGAAGAACTCCATCCAAAGGTCGCTGATCTTAACATTTGCACTCTCCTCGGCATTCATCACCACCTTCTCCTTACACTGCGAGAAGCAGAACAGAAGCAGGCAGAGCCCCACGATGGCATAGATGGTCATGGTGGTGAACCATGCGCCAGGGTCCTTGGGCAGACCGTCAGCCTTCTCGTCGGTGAAGTAGGCGATGAGCAGAGGCAGACCCGAACCAACGGCAAGACCGCCACAGTTGGCCATGAACATGCGAACGGAGGTGAGAATCGTGATCTCGTTGGTGTCGCGAGTCAAGGATGAATTAAGTGCACCATAAGGCACGTTAATAAATGTGTAGAGCAATGTCATCGCGATATATGTCACATAGGCATATAGCAATGAGGGCGCAAATCCGTTCCAAAAACACAGGATGGCAAAGCCAGAAAGCGGAATACCCACAAAGACGAGGTAAGTACGATACTTGCCAAGGCGGGGATTGTTTTTGTCGATGAGTGCTCCCACGATGGGATCCCATATCACGTTGGCCACATTACCGACGGTGAACATCACCGACACATCAACAGCGTCAAGGCCATAGATGTCGGTATAGAAAAATAACAGGTACATGCAGGTGGTCTGGAATATCAGGTTCTGGGCAAGGTCGCCCGAGCCGAATCCGATGCGTTGCAGCCACGAGAGTTTGTAGAATCCCTTCTCTGAGGAAGTGGTGTCATTAAATTGTTTCATTATAGATATTGTTTACGTTTTATATTTTCGGTGCAAAAGTACACATTTTCCACTAAATAACGCTCTGAAAATGTAACCTAAACATTATGATTTGTTTCATTTGTGCATTTTTTCTGCAAAAAATGATGAAATACAACAAAAAAGTATTATATTTGCACCGAAAAAGAATATCAAACGAGAAATTGCCAAAAATATTTAAATACATTAATTAATATGCTGAAACTACTATTATCAATTGTAATGATAGCTTTCGTGGGAATGGCGAAAGCAGAGGATGGTTCGAAGCTATGGCTGCGAGCCGAGAAAAATGTGAAAGCTAAGAATGTAGTAACATTCAAGGGAAAAAGCGATGCAACAACCAAGATTGCCGTGAAGGAATTGCTCGACTATTGGCATGGAAAGAGGGTTGCTCTACATCTCATTCCCAATTGTGGATTAAAGACTGGAGCTTATAGAGTAGCTTCCACTGCATCTAAGATTGATGTCACTGCGGCATCATCACAGGGCATTCTTTATGCTGCCTACCATTTGTTGCGCTGCCAGCAGATGGGGGTAGATGTGACATCTGGTGACAATATCCCTGCCTTCGACATCAGAATACTCAATCATTGGGACAATCTTGATGGTAGTATAGAAAGAGGATATGCCGGAAAGAGTATATGGATTTGGGATGAGATAAATTCTTCATCAGAGTGTTCGCCGTCTTTGAGGCAGCATATCACTGAATATGCCCGGGCTAATGCCTCTGTCGGTATCAATGGTTCGGTGCTCAACAACGTGAATGCCTCGCCACAGATGCTTTCCCCTATATATATAAATAAGGTGAAAGCCATTGCCGACATTCTACGTCCATATGGCATCAAGACATATCTGTCGGTGAACTTCGCCTCGCCGATGGCTCTTGGAGGACTGAAGACAGCCGACCCGCTCAATCCTGAGGTGGCACAGTGGTGGAAGGACAAGGCTAAGGAGATTTATGAGATTATACCCGACTTCGGAGGCTTCCTTGTGAAGGCTAACTCTGAGGGTCAACCCGGACCAGGCGACTATAACCGCAAGCATGCCGACGGGGCAAACATACTTGCCGATGCCGTCAAACCATACGGAGGTATTATCATGTGGCGTTGCTTCGTGTATGGCAATAAACACAAGGGAGAAGACAGGGTGAAACAAGCTGTGACAGAGTTTGAACCCGAAGACGGACTGTTCCGTGATAATGTGATACTGCAGGCAAAGAACGGTCCGCTCGACTTCCAACCCCGTGAACCTTACGCACCGGTGTTCGACAGGATAAAGAAGACCCCGCTGATGGCTGAGTTGCAGATTACACAGGAATATCTCGGACAGAGTATCCATCTCACTTATCTCGCACCCATGTGGAAGGAGTTCTTCTCGTTTGTATCACCAAAAGAGCTAAAGGGTATTGCCGGTGTGGCTAATATCGGTGATGACACCAACTGGTGTGGACATCATTTCTCGCAGGCCAACTGGTATGCCTTCGGTCGCCTCGCATGGAATCCCAACCTCTCGTCAGAGGCTATTGCCAAGGAATGGCTGCTCCAGACCTTTGACCCCACGATTCTTAACTCAGCCCTCGACATTATGATGCGCAGTCATGAGGCTTGCGTGGATTATATGATGCCACTGGGATTGCATCATATCTTCAAGGCCGACCATCATTACGGTCCAGAACCCGACGGTAACCAACCACATTTCCCCGAGGAATGGAAACCGGTGTATTATCACAAGGCAGACAGTGTGGGGATTGGGTTCAACCGCTCTTCAACGGGTACGAATGCAGTGAGTCAGTATCGTGCCCCCTTCAATACAATGTATGACAATATCGAGACATGCCCGGAAGAGTATCTGCTGTGGTTTCATCATGTGCCCTGGACACGCAAGATGAAAAGCGGACGCACATTGTGGGAGGAGATGCAACAGCACTACAACCACGGAGTGGCTGAGGTGGAAGATTTCGTAAGGATATGGCACTCACTGAAGCCGAATGTGGATGAACAGCGCTACCGTGAGGTGGACGAAAGACTGCAAAAACATCTACAGAGCGCACGCGAATGGCGTGACACCTGCATCGGTTATTTCAGGAAATTCGCCGAAAAATAGCCATTTGTTACATATTCTTTGTTGTATGATACGAAAAATGACGTGTCTGCAACAAATCTTAATGCAACATTTACTAATTATTCGTACCTTTGCAGCGGCAAAAGGTTATTATTTGGTGTTACCCCGCGACGGTCTTTTGCCGTTGCGGGGCTTTGTGTTCGGACACACATGGACGATAATAATAAAAAACCAATAAATATCGTATTTTTTTAAGAAAATATTTGGTCGTTTGAGATATTTTATTTAAGTTTGCACTCGTAATCAAAAAGACCTGTTGAATCTAACAATGATGAAGAGATTATTTATACTGCTCATTACTGTCGCTGTTTCGCTTTTGTGTATGGCTAATTACATACAAGGGCAAAACCGCTACAACGTGTCTTTTCTCGACATGAGCGTTGGTCTTCCTCACAATTGGGTTAACTCCGTTTATCAAGATAGTCGTGGTTTCGTATGGGTTGCGACCTATGGTGGCGGTCTCGTGCGCTATGACGGATATGGATTCATAAAACCATATTCCTCCGAGAATATGCTCATGCACAGCAATTCGTGCCGTAATGTCGTTGAAGACCGATTCGGACGTCTTTGGGTGGTGTTTGATGAAGGTGTGTCTGTAATCAGTCTCGACACATATAAAAACGTGGGAGAAGAGTCGTTCGGTATCGACATCAGTAAGATATTGCAGCAGGATGCCGTAAAGGTGTTGCGCGATTTGCGCGATAATATCTGGCTTCTCGCCGGAAAGAAGGCGTATAAGTTTGTATTCAATGACAACGGCAAGATTAAGAAGGTTTATTCCGTTGATTTCGTCTCCAATACTCCCGACGTCGCCATATCTGACGTTGATGGCGACGGAGACGTATGGGCTGCTATCGACGATGGTATATATAAATTAAAGGTGGAGAGGGGCAAACTGGTTAAACGTCCCGTAACGCAACTTGCCTCTCTGTTTAAAAAAGCATATTTCACCGACTTTATGTTGCACGAAGGTGATATTTGGGTAAGCACAAATATCGGACTGTATCGTTATCGCTCGGATAGCCACGTCCTGCAGCATTACACTCATAATGCTGCCGACCCTACAAGTCTTGCTCATAATTATACAACATGCCTTGCAGTAGGGCCTACCGGCATACTCGTCATTGGTTCACTGGGCGGAGCACTTATTTATAATTATAGCGACGACAATTTTATCCACGTTCGTTCGGATAAGGAATACAATGGGTTGAGATTGTCGAGCAACTTCGTGCATTGTATATATGTATGCGACAACAATATGTGGATAGGCACCGACAATGGCGGTGTCACGAAGTTTTCCCTGCGTCAACTCAAGCTCGATAATATCGTAAATATCCCTGGTGACGACAGTTCTTTGGCACAGGGTTGCGTAAATGCCACATACGTAGAACCGGGAGGCACTCTTTGGGTGGGTATCGTGGATGGAGGACTCAACCGCAGGGATGCCGACGGGAAGACTTTTACGCATTTCACTACCGCAAATTCTTCATTGTCAAACAATTCAGTAAGTACTCTTACTGCCAACGGCCGCATCCTATGGATTGGTACATGGGGTGGAGGAGTATATTGGCTTGACATGGATAATCCCGACCAGATCAACCGTCTTGAGGTGCAGCCAGAGTATGCCCGAATTATCTCGCATATTGGTTCCCTGGCATACGACAAGCGCAATAATGGTTTGTGGATAGGTAGCAATGACGGAATCTTCTTCTATGATTCACGAAGTCGCCAATTGCAGATGCCTTTCGAGGGATGTGACCTGGTGAGAGGATGTATCGGTTCGCTGATCGACGCTAATGAACGCCTGTGGGTGGGATGTATGACGGGAATGCGTGTCATCAATCTCCGTAAGCGAAATAATGGTAAATTCCCCTGCGAGAGTTATGTGTATAAGCTCGACAATCCCGAATCACGACTTGTTGACAAGATAACATGTTTCTGTCAGACACGTGACAGCAGTATATATATCGGTTCGAACGGAAATGGACTTTATCGCCTTATCGGTGAGCATAACGGCAGAATGACATTCAAGTCATATACCACTCAGGACGGATTGGCAAACAATGGTGTGAAGGGTATCGTAGAGGGCAGTTATGGTCGTCTGTGGATTGCCACCAACAACGGTTTGTCGGTGATGAATCCCAAGGATGATGCCTTCTCCAATTATGGAGAGATTGACGGGTTGCTGTGCAGCAAGTTCTATTGGAATGCCGCCGTATGCCAAGGCAATAAGATATATCTCGGCAGTGAGAAGGGACTTACATCTATTAATGTTGACGAGATGGCTACAAGGGCGGTAAATAAAGTGGTGCTCACAAGTCTCAATGTGGATAATTCTGCTATTTACTCTGGCAGTAGGTTTATTGATTCCGACATATCGGTAGCAAAGCGCATCACTCTCCATGAGAGCGACAAGTCATTTGAGATATTCTTCTCAACACTTCTCTACGACGGTGACGGACGCTCAGTGTATTGCTACCGCATGAAGGAGTTTGAGAAGGAGTGGATACAGACGCGAGCTGGCGATCATTCAGTGCGCTACACTAATCTGCCTCCTGGTAAATACACCTTTGAGGTGAAGTGCCTCTCTGCCCTTTCTGACGACGAGGGCAATGTGACAAGTATTGAAGTGGTAATCCATCCGTATTTCTACAAGACATGGTGGTTTATCCTCCTTGTGCTTATGCTTGTGGCCTTCATCAGTTATCGTTTCTATCTCAATCGAGTGGAGAAGCTCAAGCGTGAGGAGGGAGAACGTATGCTCAAACCAATACGCGATGCCCTTGAGAATGCCGAGAACCCAGTGGAATTGCAAGAACGAATACGCAATATTCTGGAGAATCACCGCCATTTCAGGCGTAGTACGGCCAAGAGTGTGGAGATTGACCAGGAAAAGGAACTCGAGCATGCTCACGTCTTTATGAACGATGTGTTCAAGGCTATTGAGGAGGGATATATGGACTCAGGATTCGACATCGAGCAGCTTGCCGAGAGCATGAAGATGAGTCGTAGTGCCCTCACAAAGAAACTGAAGGAAGAGACGGGTCTTACTGTCAGTCAACTGCTCAAGGACTATCGTCTCAACATCGCTCACGACATTCTGGCTCAAAATTCCGGAAACCGAAATATTACCGAAATAGCCTATAGAGTAGGCTTCAACGACCCAAAGTACTTTACCCGCTGTTTCACCAAGAAATATGGTATCAGTCCGTCGGGATATGTGGATACAGTGGAGAAAAGTGGAGAAAATTGACCAAAATCAACTAAAATCATTGTTTGTCCACCTAAAATACCCGTTTGTCCACCATACTTTTTGATATCTTTACTAATTTTGCGACCAAATTTTGAAACAATTTCGTAATTAAAACAAACCTAAATGTAATTAAACAATGAGGAAACAATTAATCTCTATCATGCTCTGTATGGGCGCTGTTGGAGCAGTTTCATTCTGCCCAACTCCGGCATTCGCCGCTGTAGCCCAGAACCAGACTATTAAGGTCAAGGGACAAGTTGTTGATGAAACAGGTGAACCATTGGTAGGTGCTACCGTTAAGGTGAAGGACACTGCCACTGGATCTATAACCGATTTCGATGGCAACTTCCAGTTGGACGTTAAATCGAATGCCACACTCGTGGTAAGTTACTTAGGCTACAAGAGCCGAGAGATTGCCGTGCGCGGACGCGCAATCCTTGATCCTATCAAACTTGAATCTGACAACAACGTGCTTGAGCAGGTGGTTGTTGTGGGTTATGGTACACAGAAGAAAGCCGACCTTACAGGTTCTGTGTCTATCGTAAACGCTGAGGAAATGAAGAAGGTGTCTAACTCCAACATCTCTACCATGCTGGAAGGTAAGGTTGCTGGTGTGCAGATCACTTCTGACGGACAACCGGGTGCCGACCCGTCGGTACGTATCCGTGGTATCGGTTCGTTCGGTAGCACCGCTCCTCTTTATGTTATTGATGGTGTGCCTATGGGTACTACTATCCGTGACTTCTCACCAAATGATATCGAGACCATCCAGGTGCTCAAGGATGCTGCCGCTGGTGCTATCTACGGTTCGCGTGCTGCCAACGGTGTGATCATTATCACCACTAAGAACGGTAAGAAGGACCAGCCGCTGAAGGTCAACTACACTGGATATTTCGGTGTTGACCAGATTCCAAGCGATGTTTATGACGTGATGGATGCTGACATGTACAGCAACTACATCGGTCAGGCTTGTGCCAACTCTGGTACTACTCTCCCCGGTGGATACAGCCTCGACGCTGCCACAGGCAAGTATAAGTTCCAGGACAACACCAACACCGACTGGTTTAAGGAGGTGTTCAAGACCGGTACCCGTCAGAACCACAACGTAAACTTCAGTGGTGGTAGTGCTAATAGTACATACAACGTGGGACTCGACTATTTCCAGCAGAAGGGTACACTCGAAGGTGCAGGTCCTAACTATACCCGTTACACTGCACGTGTAAACAATACCATGGACACCAAGTTCGTCAAGTTCCGCACAAGTGTTGTTTATTCTCACTCCGACCAGGACAATATGGGTCTCTCTAATGCATCTGAGTATGTACAGGGACTCTATGGCGATGTCACCAACGTGCTCCGCGGCACATTGCTGATGCAGCCTACTATCAAGGCCTACGACCCATCTACATGGGTGCTCGACGACAAGGTGGGTCTTGCCGGCAACTATCGTTATGACGCTTACGGCTACGGCGTTTACTACGATACCGTTCACGGAGATATCTCTGCTTCCAACCCTCTGCTCGTCAACAATATGCTTGTGCGTAACACACGCGTTGACCGCTTCGTTGGTACTGCCTCTGCAGATGTTGACCTCTTTAATATGGTAGGTATCAAGAGCAAGAACCACTCTCTGCACTACAATATCAACCTCTCTTACAGCAAGACACATGCCAAGGACTTTACTTGGATTGCTGCATGGGCACAGAGTAACCGTGTATATCTCGACAAGAGCAACGAGAAGCTCACAAAGGGTTCACGCGACTATAGCGACGCCCTTATTGAGAATACTCTTACTTATGACGGAAAGATTGGTAAGCACAACATCAACCTCGTGGTTGGTCAGACCTACGAGGAGGAATATACCGACGAACTGACTGGTTGGGCTGTTAACTTCCCGGAGCCTTACTTCCTCCAGTTGCAGAACGGTGCAAGCACTTACTCTTCTTCTTACGAGTACAAGCATGCGCTGACTTCATTCATCGGCCGTCTCAACTATAACTACGATGAGAAGTATCTTATTTCTGCAGTTATCCGTCGTGACGGTAGCTCACGTCTCTCTAAGAACATTCGTTGGGGTACATTCCCATCTATATCTGTAGGTTGGCGTTTTGATAAGGAAAAGTTCTTCCCCATCAGCCGTGATGTGGTAAATATGTTCAAGGTGCGTGGTAGCTATGGTGTGCTCGGTAATGAGAACATCGGTGAATACATGTATCAGACTACAATGAACCGCAACAACATGACATATAGCTTCGGCAACACTCCTATTACAGGTTCTGCCGTTTCAACATTCGTTGACAACAACCTCGCATGGGAGAAGAAGAAGACTACTAACGTGGGTATTGACCTCGCCATGTTCCACAACCGCTTGGAGTTCACCGTTGAGTGGTATAAGAACAAGTCTGAGGACCTCCTCTATGCCGTTCCAGTTCCTGCACAGGCTGGTGTGTCTAACACTTCTGTAACAATGAACGCAGCTTCTATGGAGAACAGCGGTTTCGAGTTCTCTGCTACTTATCGTAACAACGACCATGCTCTCAAGTATATGATTAGCGCCAACCTCAGCACTCTGAAGAACAAGGTTACTTCACTTGGATTCGGTACTGATTCATATATCTCAGGTGCTTACATTACTGAGGTAGGTCAGGAAATCGGTAAGTTCTACGGATGGGTTTATGATGGTATTGCACGTACTCAGGCTGACATCGACAACCGTGTGAATGACAATGGTGACCCTATTTCTCAGCCTGGTGTAAACGTGGGTGACTGCCTCTACAAGGATATCAACAATGACGGTATTATCGATGCCAACGACCAGACAGTGCTTGGTAGCGGTCTGCCAAAGATCAACTTCGGTCTCAGCGGACGCTTAGAGTACAAGAACTTCGACCTCAGCATCTCTACATACGGTGCTCTGAACTATCACGTATCGGATGATATCTACAACAGCTTGAACTCTTGCTACGGATGGGCTAACAAAGACGTTGCAATGGCTGACGCCAACCGTTGGTCGGAGGATGGAACAACTTATCTCTCAAGTGTTCCACGCACATACGCTGCAAATAATGCTACTCTCGCATGGAATGACCTCTTCAGCGAGCGCAAGATTCAGAATGCTGCTTACTGGAAGATTGCCAACGTTGAGCTTGGCTACAACATCCCCGACAAGATCTTCGGTGGTGTAGTAAATGGTGTGCGCGTATATGTATCTGCACAGAACCTCTACACATTCACTGGTTACAAGGGATACAATGTTGACTATGCCGGCGGTACATTCACTCCGGGCTACAACTTCTGTTCGTTCCCAAGTGCTCGCAGCTTCATGGCTGGTTTGCACTTCACATTCTAATTTCTCACATTATATATAATATAAGGAATCATAGATATGAAACTATATAAATTATCCTTCGCCTTGTTCCTGGGCGCTTGCACACTCACATCATGTGGCGACAAGTTGGATTTGGTTAACCCCAACCAGCAGACAACAGGAACCTTCGGCAACACTGCCGACGACTTGGAGGAAAGCGTTATCGCTGCCTACAACCACATCCGTATGGAGGGTACATACGCTCGTGTCGGCTACAACATTGATGTATGCCGCGGAGATGAGGTGTGGAATTCCTCACAGGTATGGTACTTGCCTTTCGACGATCTCAACGAGCCTATCACCGACGAGATTGGACAGTGGTCATGGCGTGACTGGTACTACACCATCAACGTATGTAACTTCATCACATCTAAAACTGGTGACGACAATAGCGTGCTCAGCGATAAACTGAAGCGCATCAAGGGACAGGCACAGTTTATACGTGGTTTGGCTTACTATAACCTCGTAAACTACTACCAGACCCTGCCGCTTATCACAAGCTATGAGGACTACTCATCTCTTGACAAGCTCTATGGTACTAACAATACCTACGATGAGGTGCTTGATCAGGTGGAGAAGGACTTTTCTGAGGCAATGACTCTACTCCCTTCACGTGACGAGGGTGGTGAGTGGGCCAAGGGACGTGCCACTTGCGGTGCTGCCGCTGGTTACTATGCCCGTACACTTATGCAGCGTCATAAGTTCAGTGAGGCTCTCGCTGTGCTCAAGGACATTATCAACAAGAAGTATGGCACTTACAAGTTGATGGCCAACTATGGTGACAACTTCCGTGAAGGTCCCGCATACGAGAACAACGATGAGAGTCTCTTCGAAATCCAGTATCTCGATTATGGATCTCAGGGTGTTGATGACGAGTGGACTCCGGTGAACACCTCACCTAACGCTACTCAGGGTCACGCTATCGAGTCGAACTTCTGCCCTGGTAACTACGGTGGATGGGCTGACCTCTCGGCTTCTCCATGGCTCTACAACCTCTTCAAGGAAGAGCGCACTAAGGAAGGTAAGCTCGACCCACGTCTCTACTGGACTATCGGTACATGGGAGACCGACTGGGAAGGCTTCGAGAATGGTAATGTATGTTATACTAAGGAAATGTCTCCTACAGAGCCTGTCGTAACTAATAACATCAATGGTGGTCTGCCTATCGCTAAGTGGACTAATATGCGTACCAATGTAGTAAGCACAGTCGTTACAGGTCTTCACTGCGGTATCAACCTCCGCATGATGCGCTATTCTGACGTGCTTCTGCGTGCTGCCGAGTGCGAGAATGAGGTGAATGGACCTACACAGCAGGCTATCGACTGGATTAACGAGGTGCGCCGTCGCGCCAACCTCAATGACCTTAGCCTCTCTGATTTCTCAGGTAATGCTGACAAGTTGTTTGAGCAGATTGCCAACGTTGAGCGTCCGAAGGAGTTCGGATGTGAGTATGGACGTGGCAACGACCTCATCCGTTGGGGATTCTTCTACTCTGCCGACCGTCTGGCACAGCTCAAGGAGCACGGAACATTCCGCAAGACTCTTACCGACCCGAAGACTGCTGTAAGCTACTCTGAGGTGAACGGTGATGACGTGAAGAGCTCATACGACAGCTGGCTTCCCGGTCATGAGTTCCTGCCTATCTATCAGGGTACTCTCAATGCCAACCCCAATCTTAAGGGTAATTCTGCCAACGACGGTACCGACAACTCAGCTGACTTCGCTGCAAGAGGCTGGAAGGTACGTCCTGTAGTTAATTTAAAATAACTCGTTGACTTTCAATTTTAAAAACAAACAATTATGAAATATCTAAATAAAATATCATCCATCATGTGCTCTGCAACCCTTGGTCTGCTCGTGCTTACAGGATGTGAGGGTGCAGACCTCTATGGAGTAACCTCGCCCGACTGGATTTCAGAGAAGATTGACTCTATCGAGAATGCCAAGAAAGGTGATGTAGAAGTACTCGAGGGTATGGAAGAGGATGTATATACCGTCGGTGCCACTGACTTCTCAACTGGTTGGTGGGCACAGTTCTCAAAATACTATGTCATTCCCGATGGAAAGAAGTTCCACCTTCAGTTTAATCTGAACATCAACCCCAGTGCTACAAACACTTATAAGAACTTCGCCATGATTATCACTAACGATGTGGATCGTGGTGGTGAAGGATATGCTGAATATGGTGCCATACGATATGACAACCAGCCCAGCGGTAACTCTGAGTGGGGAGATCATATCGACCGTAGCTGCGTGGAGAGTAATCTCACATTCTCTACCGACACTGATGCTGGTGTGGAGAAACTCGGAGGTAAGGTTACTTTAACAGTTGACCGTTCAGATCCCAATGCATTCTCAGTGAAGATGGACAACGGCGTTGTCACCAAGACATACAAGCAGAAGACTCCGCTTGCTAATCTCAATGCCGACCCTGCTAACACAAATATCCGTATCTTCCTCGTGCCCGAGGGTTCATATCTCAACTTCTTGGCTGCCAACGTTGAGCCGATTGGTGGATATACCTCTGCTCAGGATAAGAACCCATTGTCGATGGTACTCAATAACATACCTGCAAAGGTAGAGGCTGGTACTTCACTCGAGGATGCCGTTGCTGGTGTTTCTGCTACGGTTACATTCGAAGAGGGTGTTGTAAAGGAGATTCCTGCTGCTGAACTCTATTTCTCTGCTATCAATGATATGGATGTTCCTGGCGACAAGCAGCTCATCGTTATCTACAACAAGACATTCAAGGGTGAGAATTCTGCAGTGCCTGTTGTTGCTACCGCTACATTAAAGGTTGTGCCTGCTGTTGCATCTATTGAAGTCACTGGAATGCCTGTTCAGACTGATTATGTAGTTTATACATCTGAAAAGACCGCATCTCTCGGATTTGCAGTAAATACCACAGGACTTGAGGTTACTGCAACATACGTCAATGGTGACCAGGCTGTGCTTGGAGCCAATGAGATACAGATAGGAAGTATCAAGGCTCAGGAAGGCGAGCAGAATGTTTACATCTATTCAGAGAATGGTAAGCGTACTTCGCTCAAGGTAAATGTTACTGAAGTGAGAAAAGCTGTAGATGTATGTCCTGATCCGAATATAGTCGGTGCAGAGGATAACTCAACAGGATGGTGGGGCGCTCATGCTCAGGACATCAATGTTCCTGCCGGAGAAACACGCGCTTGGTACTTCACCAACTATGGTTCAGGTGCTTTCAACTGGAACAACTGGGTGGCAGTACTCCGTGGAGCAGAACTCAACGAGTATGCTGTAGTACGTGCCGACAACTTCGGTTGGGGAGCTGGCTATGACGGAAATCCTGACCTTGTCACATCTGGTGGACAGCTTGACTGGGCAATATGGAATGCTGCCATCAACGGTGGTAAGGTGGCTGTATATGTACAAAACTATGGAAATGGTTTTGCCGACCTCACAGCCGTGATGAAGGGTACAAATGGACAGACCTATCTGCAGTACTACAAGAACATTATCGTAACGGCTGATGATCTCAACGTTTCATTCACTGTTGACTCATCGCATCTCGTATTCGAATAATATCTAACGAACCTAACTGTTTAAGGGTTAGCCCTGCGGGAATAATCCCGTAGGGCAACCCTTCACAAAAAGGTTTCTGTATAATATTCCAAATATATTCTCAACACCTCAACTTATTTAAAGATAGTAATTATGAGAAAAAGACTTTTAATACTTGGGATTGCATTTGTCGCAACAATGTCTCAGGCAGCCGATTTAAAATGGGCAATGATTACCCCAAAAGGTCAAACTTTATTAATGGAAGAAGTGGGATATATCCTCAATAGTGACAATAGCAATGCTGGCAGTTCATTCACCATAGTAATGAATGACAATAGTACTATTGATGATGTAACCAAAGTGACATTCGCAAAGGTAGATGCATCAGGAGTTAAAGCGATTGAATATGACTCTCAAGGTGTGTATGCCAAGGTGGTTGAAGGTTCATTGATAATTACTGGATGCAAAGCAGGAAAAAAGGCTGAAGTCTATTCTGCTAATGGTCAGGTGGTGAGAAGTCTGTCTTTTGACGGTGACCGTTGTGATATTGATGTGAGAAGCCTTCCTAAGGGAGTATATGTGTTGCGTATAGGTAATACAACAGTAAAATTCTTAAAGAAATAATTCGAATGTTCTAAAAACACTATGATTATGACAAAGCGTTTTTTATCAATATTGTCCTTGGCTTCATTGCTCGCAGTTTCTGCTGAAGCGCAGGTGGTAGCTAAGAAATCTGACGCAACGGGTAAGGTGCTTTCTGGTAATATCTATTTCAACCAGAACGGAACCGACGACTCTTGGTCTATGGCTTCTTCTGCCAACAATTCATATAATGCATCCGATGACATATCTAATTATCAAGGGCTGTACGTAGCACCTAAGGGGTCTGCACTTTATGAATGGGCATCATTTACACCGCCAACATACTCTGACAACTATACATCTATAAGCTCGTGGGATTATCGCTCGAAGTGGAATCTCGCAAATATTCATGACCCTTCAGTGATGCTTGCCGAGGATGGTTATTACTATATGTATTGCACGGATGCTGGTTATGGCAATCCGCATGAGGCTGATATCAAGAATGGCAAGCACGGACATTTCCAGTGTCGCCGCTCCAAGGACCTTGTCAACTGGGAGTATATGGGAGGTACTATGTATGGAGTGCCATCATGGGTGAAGACTAAACTCAACGAGATTCGTACTGCCATGGGACTCAAGGAGACTACAACAGATTTCAACAATGACCTGAACTTCGGTTATTGGGCTCCTTGTGCTCGTAAGGTGCGCGACGGATTGTATAGAATGTATTATTGCATTGTTTGCCCAGGTTATCTCGATCCCGACAAGACCTCATGGGGAGAGCGTGCTTTTATTGGATTGATGGAATCAACCGACCCGTCTGACCTCACGAAGTGGGAGGACAAGGGATATGTAGTCACCAATTACTCTGACAAGGAACTATCCTCAATTTATGTTAAGCCAGATGCTTGGGAGAGTTGCTATTATAAGTACAATGCCATCGACCCATCCTATATCATCACTCCTAAGGGTGAGCACTGGCTTATTTACGGTTCATGGCATAGTGGATTTGCAGCAGTGCAGATTGACCCGGCTACCGGTAAGACTATCGCTACACAAGGAAATCCTTGGGGCGCAGAGAACGAGGCTGCATATGGAAAGCGAGTATATACACGTTTAAAGAGCAGCCGCTGGCAAGGCTCTGAGGCTCCAGAGGTTATATATCGCAATGGATATTATTATCTGTTTATGGCGTATGATGGACTTGATGTTCCATATAATACCCGTGTCGTTCGCTCAAAGAATATTGACGGTCCGTACTATACACGTGCCGGTGTGGATGTAACAACAAATGGTGGTGATGCTTATCCTATTGTCACTCATCCTTATAAGTTTGGTACAAACCATGGTTGGGTGGGAATCAGCCACTGTGCAGTATTTGAAGACGGCAACGACAATTGGTATTATGTTTCACAGCAGCGTTATCCTGCAGACTATCCAGGTATCAACGCCAGCAATGCTATTATGATGGGTGGTGTGCGCTCTATACGTTGGACTGAGGACGGATGGCCTGTCGTTATGCCTGAGCGTTATAGCGCTGTACCACAACCGGAGATTGAGGAGGAAGACCTCTACGGAGAGTGGGAGAATATTACACTCTCTTATTCTTACGAAAAAATGAAAGAGTCTGAGTCGATGGTGCTTGGACGCAACCATACTGTCACTTCAGGATGGAACAAAGGAAAGGACTGGAGTTTTAACCCTGAGAACAACGTTCTTACCGTAGGAACTGTCAGTCTCTATCTGCAACGTGAGACGGATTGGGAGGCATCACCTCGCAAGACTACTATCGTATATGCTGGTCTTAATGCATCCACCAGTTCATCTACTTACTGGGGCAAAAAGGTAAAAGGTCTTGATGAGGAAGAGACTCCATCGGATGTGCAGATTGTAGGAGAAAAGGATTTCTCGTCTGTATGGTGGACAACATTCTCTGATGACTATGTCATACCTGCCAATAAGACTCTGAAACTCAAATTCGTAAATCACTCCTCGAAAGCTGAGAGTTGGAACAACTGGTCAATAGTACTCACATCTGATGCCGATCGTGGTGATACAAATTATCAGGAGTATTTCGTTTTGCGTGCCGATAACTTTGCATGGTTTAATGGCGACTTTAACAACAATACAGGCTCTAATACTTCGGTGAAATTTAGTTTGGACAGCAATTATAATTGGTTTACCTTCCCCGATGATATGGATGGCTCAACTGTAGTTATGACTGTATCTCGTGAGGGTTCTACTATCAACGTTGACGCCGACATCACTACTTCAACAGGTTCTACTTTCTATGAGACATTGTCTGTTAAGGATTGCGGCGATGGCACCCAGCCTGTGCGTGCATTCCTTGTATGCGACGGCTCATGGTATGAGATGTTCACCTCGGCATGTTATGTAGAATAATCGGATTCATAAGATTTAACACATATATTTTCCGTACTAATTACTATCAATAAACAGCGAAGGGGCGGTCGCGCAGTGATGCGAGGCCGCCCCTATTTTTTATATCATTTTTTTCACAGAATTAATTCATTCAGAAGTTACTACTTTCCAGTCGCTTATAGTGCGGCGCTCGGGGTCGAAATTGATGCCTACCTTTACTATGGGCAACCCTGATTGGGCAAACTTCGATGAGTAGTCCTTGAGGTCTATCTGCTTTATGGCTGCCTGGGCTGACATATTGAGCTTTAGCTCAAATAGATACAAGGCCTTAGTGGTCTTCATTACAACATCCACACGCCCCGTGGGAGTATGAACCTCCACATCCACGTATCTGCCGAAGATCGAGAAGATTACGTAGAGTAATTGTTGGTAATGTCCCTCGGAGTTGGCATTGTCGCAATAAGGCACGGTGAGGAGATAAGCCTGCAGGAGGCGGAACATCTCATCGAGGTCGTCTTCATAGAGAGCTGCATACATGTCGCCTATCATAGAGCTGCCCTCGTCGGCATATTCATGCACGTAATCGGGCAGAAGACTTTCCATCAGTCCTGCCTGTATCTCACTATTGGGGATGTCGAGTTTGTAGTTTTTTGACACCGGATTGTATCCCTTTATCGTGATATAGCCGCTCTGATAGAGCAAGGGGATAATGTTCCTCATGTTCTCGGTGGGAGCGTCGAAGGATTTTGCCTGCACATTTCCACTGCCAATTTTTGATGGCACGACATTGAACTTACGCAACATCTCTATGAGATATGTGGGAGTGCCAGAACCAAACCAATAGTTGGTGTAGTCGTGATCTTGAAAGGCGTTAAGGAGGCTGAAAGGATTGTAAATATCTGGCGATGGCCACGTGAAATGATAGCCGTCATACTGTTGTTTTAGTCCCTCGATTGCTCTTTCACGGGTTATCTGCTGAGCCTCGGCGAAGTCGTCGATATAGTCCGACATACATGTCAGCATCTCCTCCTCGGTTATGCCGCACACTCCTGCATAGTCGGTGCGCATGGAGATGTTCTTAAGGTTGTTAAGCTCGCTGAAGATACTGAGTTGGGAGAACTTGGTGATGCCAGTGAGGAAAACAAAGTGCAGATATGGGTCGCAGTCTTTCAGAGGAGAATAGAAATTGCGCATGACATTGCGTAGAACAGGCAACATTTCCTTTTCATGCACTACATCAAGCAGAGGAGCATCATACTCGTCAATAAGGACGACCACCTTCTTGCCTGTCTGGTTATATGCAGCCTGAATTAATGCAGTAAAACGGTCGTTGTTGTCAGTGGCAGGATTAGTAATGCCATATTTATTCTCATATTCTGCAAGGCGATTGCCAAGATAGCGTTCCAGCTGATCCTTCTCCATATGCTTGCCCGAAGCCATGCTAAGTCTTATTACGGGATATTCCGTCCAGTTCTTCTCCACAGTCTCGATGAAGAGTCCCTTGAATAAGTCCTTTCTTCCCTCGAAATATGCCTGGAGTGTAGATACAAGCAACGACTTGCCGAACCGTCTCGGGCGGCTCAGGAAAATATATTTGCTGAGGTGTATCATATTCCAGATATACTCAGTCTTGTCTATGTAAAGACAGTTGAGGTCTATCACCTCCGAGAATGTCTGTAAGCCTACTGGCAGTCGTTTCAGTTGCTTCTTTTCCATATCTTTCAGAATGTCAATTGTCGTATCCCATATTTTTTTCGGCAAAGATATAGCTTTTATTTGAGTTTTGCAAGGGTTTCGGAATAAAAAATGCAGTAACCTATGTTAAAAGTGTTTAACCCACTTCTGCAATTGGTAACTACTCAGATGTATGGCTATGAAATTCTATGCTCCAATGGTGCGTGAGGGGGAGGGAAATAATAATTAATCCGGTAGTTGGCTGAATCACGTTATCATAATAGTAGTAATAAAGGTATATGGACAAGGGAAGTAATTTTATCAAGATAGTCGAGTGGAATTTAAAAGGGCAGGGTACTTGTTTTATATTCCGCACTGCGGAACGTACGTTCCCCATTGCGGAATGTACATTCCCCACTGCGGAATATACGTTCCGCAGTGGGGAATATAAATAAGAAACTCTATACTTGCAAATTCAAGACGGGTTTATATAGAAATTGTAATAGTAATAACTCAAAGATTCAAATACCGCAAGATTATGGTATCAGATGTTTTCAAACTTTTTTTTCTACTTCCTCTTTATCCTTGGGAACATCTTGCGGAATCTCACAAGTGGTGCTGTAATCTTACCACCTGCCACAACAATACTTACGGCGGTGATAATCATTACAAAACCGATAATGATGCGTGGAGTGATCTGCTCGCCGAAGATGGTTACGCCAAAGAAAACAGCAGTGACTGGTTCGAGGGCACCCAGAATGGCAGTAGGTGTGCTTCCTATGTATTGGATGGCACCAGTGGTGCAACCGAGGGAAATGGCTGTGGGAAAGACAGCAAGGGCTATCAGACATAGCCATAACCACCATTTGTCGGCTGGTGGGGTCTGTATGCCTCCTTCGCTCATCAGGGCACGCGCTGCAAACATTATCCATCCTACAAGAACGACATAGAACGTAACCTTCAGGGTGGCAACATCCTTAAGACTCGTCTTGTTGATGGCAACGATATATATGGCATAAGATGTAGAAGAAGCTATCACAAGAAGTGTGCCCGTGAGTGACAGGGTAGTGCCGTCGCCTGCCTTGTAAAGCAGACCAATGCCTCCCACTGCCATAAGCAGGCATATCAATGTGCTGATGCCCAGTCGCTCCTTGAATATCACAGCCATAATCACTGCCACGAGGATGGGATAGACAAACAGGATGGTGGAGGCTATGCCGGCATCCATATAGTTGTAACTCTGAAACAGGGTTAATGACGATAGGGCGAATACTATACCTAAGATAATCATCGGGACGGCTTCGCCTTTTCCAATCCTGAAACTGCGTCCCCTCTGGCGGAGCATTAGTCCGAGGATGGGTATTGCAAACAGATAACGGAAGAAAAGCACCGAATCGGGGTGCATTCCTTCCGCATAGAGGGGTAGGGTGAATAGCGGGTTTGTACCATAGGCCGCCGCCGCTATTGCTCCTAAAATATATCCTTTTACTTTTGTATTCACTTTTTTCTAATTCTAATCCTTAATTAAAAGAAGATGCTTCTTTCAGCCCAATAGATGAGGATACCGGCAATATAACCAATGAAGGCTATCCATGTGATCTTCTTCATATACCAACCAAAGGAAATCTTCTCCAATCCCATGACAACTACACCAGCGGCACTGCCGATGATGAGCATCGAACCACCGACTCCGGCACAGTAGGCAAGCAACTGCCAGAAGATTCCGTCAACAGCCATGTCGCCTGTTGCTGCCACTGGATACATTCCCATACAACCCGCCACGAGTGGCACATTGTCAACAATACTCGAGAGTACGCCTATGATTCCTGTGACAAGATAATAGTTGCCGTTGAATGTGGTGTTGAGGCCATTGCCAAGGAGTTCGAGGGCTCCGATGGTCTCAAGACATGCCACTGCCATAAGGATGCCAAGGAAGAAGAGGATGGTGCCCATGTCGATACGTGAGAGCATGTTGGTGACGCGCTTCTGCATACCGCCTTGCTCTTCGGGAAGGGCAAGGTTGGCATAGAAGATCTCAGTGATTGTCCACAGTAGGCCGAGGATGAGCAGGATGCCTACAAACGGCGGCAGGTGGGTGATGGTTTTGAAGATTGGTACGAACACCAATCCGCCCACGCCAAGGAAGAACACCGTCTTGCGCTGTACCTCGGTGAGGTGGTTGTCCACACGCTCGTTCTGACTGAAATCGCTAACCTCGAGTTTGCCGTTAAGGCTGAGCGAGAGGATGTAGGCAGGCACGAGCATCGACACAAGTGACGGAATGAATATCTCCATAATAACTCCTGCGGCAGTAACAAGTCCCTTGTTCCAAAGCATGATGGTGGTAACATCGCCGATGGGTGAGAACGCACCGCCGGAATTGGCTGAGATAACCACGAGGGCTGCATAGATAAGACGGTCTTTCTTGCTTTCCACCAGCTTGCGCAGTATCATTACCATCACGATACTGGTGGTGAGGTTGTCGAGCACGGCCGACAGGATGAATGTCATGAAGGCAATGCGCCAAAGGAGCTTGCGCTTGGTGCGGGTCTTCAGCATGTCGCGCACGAAGTTGAATCCGCCGTTCTGGTCAACCAGTTCGACGATGGTCATGGCACCCATAAGGAAGAACAGTGTGGTGGCTGTACTTCCCAGGTGCTTTTCCATCACTTCGCTCACGGCTAAAGCCTTCATTTCTCCAACTGCCCCCGCGATATATTCTCCAGGGTCGATCATAAACAGTGTCCAGCAGAACACGAACATCAGCAGGGCTATTGCCGCCTTGTTGATTTTGGTGACACTCTCAATGGCTATGAGTAGATAGCCGATACAGAAGACCGCCACAATCACAATACTAAGTGTAGTCATTTCGATTTTTTAGAGTTATAATTCCTAATTTCTAATTCCTAATTCCTAATACCTAATTAGAATTCAAGTATAAGAGTTTGTCGAGATTTGAGGCTGAGCTTTTTGTCGAGCTTCACAGTGCGACCGGTGATAACGTCCTTGGCGGCTGTGGTATTGCCGATTACTTCGGCATAGCGGTCGAGCTGCATGTCGGCTTGCTTGCGGTTGCCATTGAGGATGGTGAGTACTGTTTTGCCCTGATATTGGCGTGCTATGACATAAATGCCGTTGAAGGGGATAAACTGTGTCTGTTTGCCCTTGATTATGACATCGTTGCCCTGACGCCAGTGGAGCAGGCGGCTGAGCCAGTCGAACATGGCATTCTCTGCCTGGGTGCGTCCCTCACGGGTAAAGCAGTTCTTGGTGTCACCGGGGAATCCACCGGGGAAGTCCTTGCGCACGTTGCCGTCGGTGATGTGCTTTGTACCGTTCATCAGCACCTCTGTTCCATAGTATAGCTGCGGGGTGCGGTTTACGGTGAGCAGCAGTGCGAGAGCCTGTTTGAGAGCAACAGTGTCCTTGCCCTCGCCGAGGAATCTGTCGGTGTCGTGGTTCTCAAGGAATGCCATAACATTCGACGGGTTGGGGTAGAGATAGTCATATACGAAGTTGTTGTATATGCGGTTGAAACCATTCCACCAGGCGTCGGTCTCCTCGTTCTTTGCCTGATTGATGCGGTCGTAGAAGGCGAAGTCCATAACGGTTGGCAGATAGCTGTTCTTCTCACTGAGCTTGGAGTCTTTCTGCCATGCTGCTGTGTAGGCTGGTTCTGTCACCCATGTCTCGCCTACGGTGTTGAAGTTAGGATATTCCTCGCCGATAATCTTCATCCATTGTGCCATGGCGTCGCGGTCGGCATAAGGATAAGTGTCCATACGTATGCCGTCGATACCCACTGTCTCTATCCACCAGATACTGTTTTGGATGAGATACTTGATGACGTGGGGATTGCGCTGGTTGAGGTCGGGCATGGTGGGTACAAACCATCCGTCAACGGTCTCGTGCAAGTCAATCTTCGAGGCGTATGGATCGACTACGGGAGTGAGCTTATAGCTGGTCTGCAGATATTTGTCGTTCACCTTTGCCGCTCCGTCCATGGTCTTCATCTCCACGGCTTTGGCCTGGTTCTCGGGGGAGAGCCATTCGGGAGTGTTGAGCCAATCCTTTGAAGGCATGTCGAGGGTCCATGGATGCTCATATCCGCTGTGGTTGAATATCATGTCCATCACAATCTTTATACCCTTTGCATGTGCCTCGTCGCATAGCTGACGATATTCCTCGTTGCTTCCGAAGCGAGGGTCAACACGGTAGTAGTTGGTGGTGGCATAACCGTGGTAGGTGCTCTGTGTGCCGTGGTCGGGCGAGTCGTTCTCAAGAACTGGGGTAAACCATAATGCGGTGACACCGAGTTCCTTGAAATAGTCGAGGTGCTGGCGGATGCCTTCGAGGTCACCACCGTGACGCAGACTAGGTTGCGTGCGGTCGTTCTTGTAAGGGCGCAATCCCTTTATCTGGTCGTTGTCGGTGCGACCCGATGCAAAGCGGTCGGGCATAAGCATATAGAGCACGTCGGCATTGCTGAATCCATAGCGCTCCTCACCTTTCTTCTCCCTGGCCTTTAGGGTGTAGTTCACCTTCTTTTTCTGCTTGCCTTGCTGGAACAGAAGTGTCATGGTGCCTGGTTGGGCATCCTTGACATTCATATAAACAAGAAGGTAATTCGGGGAGTCGAGTCGTACGAGAGAGTCGATCTTTACCCCAGGATAATCGGTTGTTACATCTGCAGTTTTGATGTCTTTGCCATATACCATGAGTTGGAGGCTTGCGTCCTTCAGGCCTACATACCAGTCAGTTGGTTCTATGCGGTCAATCTTCACTGCTGCATTCATAGTTAATGTTGTGCCTAATAACAAGGCGGTTAATATCTTTTTCATAATATCGATTTTATTTATTATAAAGTATCAGAGCCTCCTGTGGAGCCACCTCAATCTCTGAACCTCTATACTCCGAGATGCCGGCGAGGTTTATCTGGCCTCCCTCGCATACGGATGTCCATGTGCCATCGGGGATGGTGATGGTCTTGGAGGTCTTGTTGGAGTTGAGGATCACAACGATGTTGCGCCAAGAGTCGCCGTTGGCATTGTTCTTCAGTCGGAAGGCTACAACATTGTCGGGTGTCTTCAGGAATTCGAGGTTCTTGCGCACCATCTCTGCGTCGGTCATACGGAATGCGGGATGATTGCGACGCAACTCTGTGAGTCCGCGATAGTAGTCGAATACCTGCGGATATTTCTCAAGATTCTCCCATGGCAACTGGTTGATGTAGTCGGGCGACTTGAAACTGTTGTGTACTCCCTTCTTGTCGCGAAGCATCTCTTCTCCGGCAAGGATGAATGGCACACCCTGGGAGGTGAAGACTGCTGTCTGTGCGAGAAGATCAAGACGGATAATTTCTTCCTGGGTAATGCCCGGAATGCTTGCCTTGAGACGGTCAACAAGACACATGTCGTCGTGGCAACTCACGTAGGCTATCATCTGTGCCGGGGAGTTGGTCCATGCAGCCTTACTGTAGTTCACCTTGCTCATGTCAATCTGAGGATGTGAGATACATCCGGCAATACCGAATCGTATGCTCTCCTCATTGCCGGGGATGGCACCGAGGAATGCCGACTTATGATCGTCGCTAAACGGACCGCGGATGGCATCACGCATATCGTCGCAGAAGGCACCAATACGGTCTAATTGACGGGTATTGGCTTTCATAGCAAGTTTGTCGTTGGGATAGGCACATGCACCGGCACTCCAACCCTCGCCATACATATAGATTGATGGGTCGATTTCGTCGAGTGCCTTGCGGATAAGGTTCATTGTCTCGATGTCGTGAATACCCATGAGGTCGAAGCGGAATCCGTCGATGTGGTATTCCTTTGCCCAATAGAGCACTGACTCAATCATAAACTGGCGCATGAGCGGTTTCTCGCTCGCTGTCTCATTACCACAACCAGATCCGTCGGAAATCTTTCCGTCGGCAGTCTTGCGGTAGTAATAGCCGGGATAGGTGAGATTGAAGTTGCTATTGTCAACATCGAAGGTGTGGTTATACACCACGTCGAGGATGACGCGAATGCCTGCCTTATGGAGGGCCTGAACCATCTGCTTGAACTCTTTGATGCGAGATATGGGGCATGCGGCATTGGTGGAATATGAGCCTTCGGGCACGTTGTAATTGAGAGGGTCGTAGCCCCAGTTATACTGCGCTACGTCGGGCTTTGACTCATCCACAGAAGCATAGTCGTAGGAAGGCAGGATATGGATGGCATTAACACCGAGATTCTTCAGGTGATATACAGCCTTGGGTTCTGTCAGTGCAAGGAATTTGCCCTTGTTGGTCAATCCCGAGGTGGGAGACACGGAGAAGTCGCGGTGGTGCATCTCATAGATGACAAGGTCGGTGGGTTGCTTAGTCATAGGTCTCTGGTCGCAGCACCATCCCTCGGGATTTGTTTCTGCCATATTGATGATGGCGGCACGACGTCCATTGACACCTACGGCTTTGGCGAAGACGCCAGGAGTCTCGTTCATCTTCTGCTGTTTTGTTTCCACTTGGAATGTATAGAACATTCCCTTCAGGTCTCCCTTGATGTCGGCAGTCCATAGATCGTCGCCTGTACGTTTCATTTTCACTGTCTTCACCACAGTGCCACCGATACCTTCTTTATATATGTTCACCTTCACGCTCTTTGCCTTCGATGGGGCGTTGAGTTTGAATGAAGAGACATCCTTGGTGTAGGTCAGTTCATTAAATGTTTGCTGTGCATATATTGTACCACTAGCTAACATCATGGAGAGTACTGTTGTTGTTATCTTTCTATTTATTCTCATGATAATATTTCTTATATTTAACCACAGAGATTAAGAGATTAAGAGTATTCACAAAACTCTTTTCCTCTTTATCTCTGTGGTTTAAAATAAATTACAGGGCTTTGAGTGATATGGCAAAACCTCCACCGCGAGCCTCGTTGATCTTCAGGGTTTGTCCCTGTTTAACGGTCTTCTTGGTGATAGTATAAGCCTTGGGGTTCTTCTCGTAGTCAGCATCTTTGGCATCAGCATAGATGGTGGCCTCGTATTTGCGACCCTTGTCGAGGAAATCGAGCTTCACCACAGCAGTGCGTGCAGTCTCATTGCACTTGCCACCAATAAACCAGTTGTCGCTCTTCTTGTCCTTGCGTGCCACGGTGATGTAGCGTGCAGGCTCTGCCTCAAGATACTTGGAGTCGCTCCAGTCGCAAGGCACGTCGCGGATAAACTGGAAGGCATCGTCATACTTCTTGTAGTTCTCGGGCAGGTCGGCTGCCATCTGAAGAGGAGAATACATGGTGAGATATAGAGCCAACTGACCTACGAGTGTGGTGTGGACATAGTTGGGATTGTCGCTCCATGTCTTAAGCTGAGTCTCGAGAATACCTGGAGTATAGTCCATCGGTCCACCCTGAAGACGGGTGAAGGGCAAGATGACCGTGTGATCGGGACGACTGCCGCCGAATGCCTCATACTCGGTGCCACGTGCACTCTCGTTGCCTACGAGGTTGGGATAGGTGCGGCAAAGACCAGTGGGGCGCACTGCCTCATGTCCGTTGACCATGATATGATGCTTGGCAGCCTCCTTGATGACATGCATATAGTGGTTGTTCATCGACTGCGAGTAGTGGTGGTCGCCACGAGGGATGATATCTCCCACATATCCAGTCTTCACTGCATCATAACCATACTTATTCATAAGGTCGAAGGCAGCATTGAGATGACGCTCATAGTTCTGAGTGCTCGACGATGTCTCGTGGTGCATCATCAGTTTAACACCCTTGGAGTGTGCATACTCGTTGAGATACTTGATATCAAAGTCGGGATAGGGAGTGACGAAGTCAAAGACATCGCGCTTCCACATATTTGCCCAGTCTTCCCATCCGATGTTCCAACCCTCAACCAAAACCTGGTCGAGACCGTTGGCTGCGGCGAAGTCGATATACTCCTTCACGTGGGCAGTGTTTGCACCGTGGCGTCCGTTGGGGGTAAGTTTGGTGTAGTCGGTCTCACCGAGCTTTACTGAAGGCAGACCGCTGGCATATTCCCATGTACTCTTACCAACAATCATCTCCCACCATACACCGCAGTATTTTGTGGGGTGAATCCATGATGTGTCTTCAATCTTGCAAGGTTCGTTGAGGTTTAGGGTCAGTGAGGTGGAGAGCATATCGCGTGCGTCGTCGCTCACTTTTACAGTGCGCCACGGAGTGTGGCAAGGTGTCTGCATGCAACCCTTAAGACCTGTGGCATCGGGTGTGAGCCATGATTCGAAGACGAAGTTCTTGTCGTCGAGATTGAGGTGCATGGTGGCATAGTCCTCGCATGCTGCCTCATGGATGTTGATATACAGTCCGTCGGCTGTCTTCATCTGAAGGGCTGTCTGCACTCCAGTCTCTGAGAACACCGACACCGATGAGTTGTCCCAGTTGACAGCCTTCTTGAAGCGGGCACGTATTTCGGAGAGCTTGGTCTCCTGTGTCTCTTGCTCCTGAGTGTCGTAGTCGCCGGGAAGCCACCATGCGGTGTGGTCGCCAGCCATTGCAAACTGGGTGTGCTCTTCCTTAATAAGGAAATAGTTGAGTGACTTCTGCTGCGGGAACTCATATCTCAGTCCAAATCCCTCGTTATATACTCGGAATCGGATGATGATATTACGGTCAGCTGACGGTTGGTTGAGGTTAACCTCCAGTTCGTTGTAATTATTGCGAATCTGCGACCATTCACCCCATACGGGAGTCCATGTTTCGTCGAAGGAGGAGGTCTTGGTGTTAGTTACCTTGAAACCGTCCATAAGGTCGGTCTCGTTCTTGCCCTTCGAGGCATGCTTGTCCTTGGCAAGTTCGAGTCCCAATCTACTGGGCTTAACCACAGTCTTGTTTTTATAAGTCATTTCGTAGGTGGGCACACCACCGTCAGCGAGAGAGAACTTTACAGTTACGTTTCCGTCAGGCGAGCTGACGCTCTGTGCCATTGCCATCAGCGGCAACAGCAAAGCAGAAAGAATTGTGATAATCTTTTTCATACCTATTTTTTATTGTTTTATTGTTTCATTCTTTTCTATCCCTTTCAGGGCTTTGCCTAATTCCTAATTCCTAATTCCTCATCCCTCATCCTCTTCCGCTGTTCTTCACCAACTCCTTAACGGTCTGGTTGAAATCTTCAGAGGCGAGGAGTTGCTCGATGGTGAGGTGCATGCGATAGCGCCAATAGTGGCGTGGATTTGCCGGGATGTTGATACGCTCCGCATCGGCATCGGCAAGACGCAGGTGCTCGTCGATAGACAGCCAATCTTGCAATGAGAGGAGGCAGAGCATGGAGGGACTCGTGAGATGGCGCGAGACAATCTCCTTGGCAAGCCATCCTGGGAGTGGATGAGGTGCTGCACCGCCACGATGGAGCATCGAGTTATAGTAGTCCTGTGTGCGCTCGTAGTCCTCGTCCCACCACTGGCGCAGTGTTGACATGTCGTGGGTGGAGATGGTGCATACCGAGCGGTAGGGATTGCGAGAGAGATGGCCGAAGCGTACTTTATCGTCCTTCGGCATCGACTGTATCTCCAGACTCAAGATGCGCAACTGGTTCATTACCCATGGCACGCAGTCGGGCACCATACCGAGGTCTTCGGCACATACAAGCATGCGTGTGGCTTGGGTGAGCTTGGGCATCTTCTTCATTGCCTCCTGATACCAGAACTGGTTGTTACGACGATAGAAATAGTCGTTGTAGAGACGGTTGAAGTTATACTTGTCATTGTCCCACAACTGCTCGTAGATAAAATCGAGCTGAACACCAATGCGTGGGTGGAACTTGTTCGGGTCCTTGTGGTCGCGCAGGAAGAGCACATCACTGATAAGGGCATACAATCCGTCGCGCAGGTCCTCATTCTTCATTCTACATTGGCTTTCCCTTCGGCCGCCGAACGTTGTTTCTTCATTCTTCATTCCCTTGTACCACGCTTCTACCTTGCGCTGGGTGTCGTATTCTGGCTTCATCTGATAGCGCTCGTCGTCGAGGCGGTCAAGGAACATTTCCTTCACCTTGTCGGCATCCTCGTGGAATATGCGGTCGAGAGTCCAGTCGGTGATGAACGGACGGGTGTAGCGATCCTCGTCAAAGCGCAGTCCGTAGCCCTCTATCTCTTCGCGGGTCATGCCGAGTGATGGTGCAAACTGACCTAACAGTCCGTGTACGGCATGTGAGGGAATCTCCCAAATACGGAAGAAACCGAGAACGTGGTCGATACGATATGCATCGAAGAACTCTGCCATCTTGCGGAATCGACGCACCCACCATGAGCATCCGTCGGCAAGCATGGCATCCCAGTTGTATGTTGGGAAGCCCCAATTCTGTCCGTTGGCAGAGAAGGCATCGGGTGGAGCACCCGCCTGTCCGTTGAGGTTGAAGTACTTGGGTTCTACCCATGCCTCCACACCGTCGCGACTGATACCAATGGGGATGTCGCCCTTGAGGAGCACACGATTAGCCTGTGCATAGCTATGGGCATCGCGCAATTGCGAGTCGAGTATATATTGGATGAAATACCAATATGCCACGGCTTTGTATTCTTTTGTCCCTGCCTTGCTCATCATCTCGCGCTCATCGTCGGGCAGAGTATGATGGTCGGGCCACTGTGAGAATGTGGCGGTGCCGTACTTCTCGTGATAGAAACTGAAGGCAGCGTAGGGCACGAGCCATTCCTTGTTGTCGTCGAAGAACTTCTTGAATGTGGCCTTCTTGCTTGTTGCAGCAAACTCCTGTTCGAAGAGCAGGCGCAGGTATTCGCGCTTGGCATTGTTCACACGCTCATAGTCAATCTGAGGCAGTGCGTTCAGCTCCTTGCGCAGTGTCTCCATACGCTCCTTTGCCTCGGCATCTTTCAGTTCGGGCAGTTGGCGAAGGTCGGCATATTGAGGGTGCAGTGCGTATATGCTTATACTGTTATATGGATAGGAGTCTGTCCATGTATTGGTGATGGTGGTGTCGTAGATCGGGAGTATTTGGATGACGCGCTGATTGGTCTTGGCAGCCCAGTTAACCATCATCTTGAGGTCGCCGAAGTCTCCAACTCCGAAACTGCCTTCAGAGCGAAGTGAGAATATTGGCACAACGACTCCTGCGGCCTTCCATGCGAAGATGGGGAAGAATGCGGTGTCGAGTTCATACACCACGCTCTCGCCTGCCTTGAGTTCGGGCAAGTCGATG
This sequence comes from uncultured Prevotella sp., assembly GCA_945869265.1. Classification (GTDB taxonomy): domain Bacteria; phylum Bacteroidota; class Bacteroidia; order Bacteroidales; family Bacteroidaceae; genus Prevotella. The sequence continues at coordinate 38,868 of CAMBOI010000005.1, forward strand.
GTGCGGTTGTTGCGTGTTTCCCATAGCGGGGTGTAGTCAATCTTCTCGTCAAGGGCAACAAATTTGAACTCTAATCGGTTGCTCTTCACCTTCTTGGCATCGATGACAGCCATCCACTCGTTGGGTGCAAACTCTTCCATCAGCAATGCCTTGGTGGATTCCCATTCGCCAAATGCCTTGCCCTCGCCCATGATGGCGAGACGCTCGGTGGAGCGCAGTTGTGGAGCCTTGGTCTTGATGACAATAGCCTGTGTTGAGGTAGTCTTCACGGGCTTGCTCTTGGCGCGCTTTGCCACGCAGTCGGTGATGGCTGAACTGTACATATAGGCATCCTCGGGGATGTCGTTCCAGTGGTCATACACTACGAAGGATTCCGACTTGGATGCAGACAGTCTTAGGATATGTGGCTGCAACTGCCATTCCTGGCGTGACAGCACTCCGTTTTTCTCTACACTGTAGAAATAGCTGATAATGTCCATGCCCTCTGGCGTGTTTACTCGGCAAGTCCATTCGCTGCCGTTTAAGGTGCTCATCTTTTGTTGCACAACATCCATGGGGTTGTCACCCTTGACGAGGTTGACAACCAATTCTTCACCGAATACGGTATTGTACGATAGGTTTAAAAGTATTGTCATAATTTGAATTGTTGTTATTTTGGTGCAAAATTAATAAAAATATCTCAATAGGTCAACTATATGTTGAGGAAAAGCGAGAAAACTTGTGCAATCGATTGCGCAAATCTCGCTTTTCTTGTCATTTTTACATTTCGTATAGCTCTTGCTTGGGATTAGAAGACTCCACTTGTTTAAGTGTGCGGTCCTTCACTCCAAAGACACATATAGCACCGATGACAAGCAGTATGCCTGCCACCATAAGCATGTCGCACTGGCGACCGCCAATCAGTTGGAACACAATGCCTCCGAGGGCTGCTGCTGCAATCTGCGGAATACAGATGGTGCCGTTGAAGAGACCGAGATACACGCCCATGTGTCCGTAGCCCTCAAGGGCATTGGTGACGATAGCAAATGGCAGTGCCAGCATGGCTGCCCATGCGCAACCGATCATGAAATAGGGCACGAAGAGCAAGTACTGGTCGTGGATGAATGGAATCATGATGAAGCCCACACCGCCAATCACGAGACTGAGACTATAGGCTATCTTGCGGTCATTGATCTGCGGGATGACCACTGCCCAAAGGACACTGCCGATGGCTTGTACGGCGAAGAGCACGCCCACCCAGTTGCCGGCATCCTGATAAGCGAGTGATGCGGTGTCGGTGGTGTCCCAGCAAGTCTCGGCAATGCCGCCGTTGGTGTATGTCCACATATACATGAAGGCAGCCCAGCAGAAGAACTGTACGAGTCCTACCGACCAGAATGCCTTAGGAGCATCCTTCAGAAGCTTGAACACGTTCACCTTCTCTTCATCGAGCGGTTTGTCAAGTCCATGATACTCAGCATATTCCTTCGGAGGCATCTCCTTCACCTTCATTGTGGTGTAGATGACACAGAGGATGAGGATGGCTGCACCGATATAGAACGAGTAGATGACGGAGTCGGGCACAACGCCCTTGGCTGCAACATTGCTTATGCCGAGGAAGGTGAAGAGGAAGGGGAACACGTAGCCCACTAACGAACCGGCATTACACAGGAAGCTCTGGATAGAGTAGGCGAGGGCCTTCTGCTTCTCGTTGACCATGTCGCCCACAAGCATCTTAAACGGCTGCATTGCCATGTTGATACTTGTGTCGAGGAACATCAGCGAGCAGAGTCCGAAGGTCATTGCCGTACTGATAGCCATACCAAACGAACCGGCATTGGGCAAAAGGCACATCACGAGCACTGCCACTGCCGCTCCTAAAAATAAATAAGGTATGCGACGTCCGAATCGACACCATGTCTTGTCGCTCAGTGTACCCACAATGGGCTGCACCACTATGCCCATCAGTGGCGGCAGTATCCAGAAATAACTCAGTGAATGAGGGTCAGCCCCAAGTGTGGCGAATATGCGTGAGATATTCGCACTCTGGAGTGCGTAGGCAATCTGCACTCCAAAGAATCCGAAACTGATATTCCACAGTTTCATAAAGGATAAATCAGGTCTTTGCTTTTTCATATCTATTCATTCTTTAATTTTTAATTTTTTAAAAAATCACCTCGTCGTCCCCCTGATAATCAGTCTTGTTCTGACGATTCTTCTCTCCACCTTGTTGCGTGGGATTGTTCCCTCGACATGACCGATAAGGATGTCGGCAGCCTCTTCGCCCACACGCTTGCCTCGCTGCTCCACAGTGGTGAGCATGGGGTCGCAGGCTATGGCACGCTGACCATTGGTGAATCCGCAGATGGAAATGTCGTCCGGCACTTTGAAACCCATGCGCTTGGCGGCATACATAATGCCTATGGCAGTGTCGTCGTTGACAGCGAAAAATGCATCTGGGTGATTATCTTTTGTCAGCAGTTCGGGTGTTATTGCTTCTGCGTCAGAGCGATTGTCGCAGAAGAGAGCCAGCTTTTCGTCAAATTCAATCCCATGACGCTTAAGGGCATCCTGATATCCGTTGAACCTGTTCTTGGATATTTCAAGAGTCATAGGCGAACCGAAGAAAGCTATTCTCTTACATCCCGTCTCAATAAGATGAGACACGGCGTTGAATGCTCCCTGATAGTCATCCACCACCACTCGGTCGGCATTCACACCAGTGCAAATACGGTCATAAAACACCAATGGAACACCATTTTGCAAAAGTTGGTTGAAGTGGTCATACTTGGTTGTATCCTTTGCTTGCGACACGATGATGCCGCATACCTTATTCTCATAGAACGACTGACATATCTTCACCTCGCGTTCATATTTCTCATTACTTTGTGCAACCATGATGCGATAGTTCCTTGCCCTGGCCTCTTCCTCGATACCGGCAAGGACTGTGGAGAAATAGTAGTGGGCCAATTCGGGCACGATAACCCCGATAATCTTAGGCTGCATCACCTTGCTGTTGCGCAACGACTCTGCAAGGAAGTTGGGGAAAAAGTTGTGCTCCTTGGCATATTGCTGTATGGCACGCCGTTTCTCCTCGCTGATTCTTGGCGAGTCCTTGAGCGCTCTCGACACTGTTGCCACCGAGGTGTTAAACTCGCGTGCAATGTCTTTCATTGTCAGTTGAACATTCTCTTTCATCGTTATTGATTTGATTTCGTGAGCAAAATTATTGCTTTTTATTTATATACACGCACAAACGTTTAATAATATTGCATTAAACTTTGCGCAATCGATTGCGCAGAGAAAATTGATGATTTATGTCAAAAAATGGATAAGATAAGCAAAGAAATCCTACCTTTGCACCGAGAAAAATAATTAATCCGGAAACAAGACCGAAAAAAGTTGAGTTTTCAATAACTAAAGTAATAATAAATAATAATGTATGATGAAGCAGGTAAATTTTAGAATTCCGCTTAGAATGTTGGTCGTGCTATTCGGCCTCGTTCTTTCAATCGGTGCCTACGCCCAGATTACAGTCAAAGGACATGTAAAGGACTCCGCAGGCGAACCGGTCATCGGTGCAACCGTAAGGGTTGCAGGTACTAACGGTGGTACGATTACTGACTTCGATGGTAACTTTACTATCAAAGCTGAGCAAGGTGCCACTCTTAACATCTCGTATATTGGCTACCAGCCCGCCAACGTGAAGGCTGCCGCCAATGTAGAAGTAATCCTTAAGGACGACGCCCAGGTGCTTGAGAACGTAGTCGTAATCGGTTATGGTCGTGCAAAGAAGAACGACTTGACTGGTTCGGTTACTGCCATCAAGCCGGATGAGTTGTCAAAGGGTATCACCAACAACGCTCAGGACATGATGGTTGGTAAGATAGCCGGTGTGGATGTAGTCACAGCTGGAGGTTCTCCTGGTTCTGGAGCGACAATACGTATCCGTGGTGGTTCATCACTCAACGCTTCTAACGACCCTCTTATCGTTATTGACGGTTTGACCATTTCAAACAGCACTGCCACTGGTATGACCAACGTGCTCGCTATGGTTAACCCTAACGATATCGAAAGTTTCACTGTCTTGAAGGATGCTTCTGCCACAGCTATTTATGGTAGCCGTGCTTCTAACGGTGTGATCATTATCACTACCAAGAAAGGCCGCACAGGCACAGCTCCTCAGATTAGCTACAACGGCGATGTGACTATTTCTACCATTCAGAAGAAATATGACGCTCTTTCTGGTGATGAGTACCGCGAGTTCATTAGTGGTATTGAGGGACTTGACGCTTCGAAGCTGGGCAGTGCCAACACAGACTGGCAAGACCAGATTTTCCGCACAGCCGTTTCTACTTCACACAACATCTCTATTGGTGGCGGTTTGAAGAATATGCCATACCGCGTCAGTGCAGGTTACAACCTCTCTAATGGTATTGTCAAGACTTCTTGGATGCGTCGTGCCAATGTTTCTGCCAACTTGGCTCCAACATTCCTCAACGACCACCTGAAGTTCAACATCACAGCTAAGTACATGAACGAGCAGAACCGCTATGCTGACGCAGGTGGTGCTGTAGGCGCTGCTCTCAGCATGGACCCGACACAGCCGGTTTATTCAAACGACGAGACATCGAAGTTCTTCAACGGATACTACCAGCCTGCTCAGGGAGCGAGCTTCTCTGACCCAGAGTGGAAGTACACCAGCAACCCTAACGCTCCACAGAACCCTCTGGCTCTTCTTGAGAACAAGGAGTGCAAGGCTAATGCCAACGACTTCACCGGCAACTTCGAGGTTGACTACCAGATTCATGGCTTCGAGGACCTGCACATCCACGCAAGCTATGGTGGACAATATACGAAGTCGAAGCAGACAGACGTTATCTCTCCATATTCTTACAGCAACAACTACTATGGATGGGACGGCGAGACTCACTACAAAAAGTACAGCATCACTGCTAACGCTTACGCACAATACCAGCATGAGTTTGGTGCACACAACGTGGACATCATGGCAGGTGCCGAGGAAAGCCACTACCACAGTTCTGGCTACAACTTCGGTCAGGGAACAGATCAAAAAACTGGTGAGGCATACAAACCAAGTCTGCGCGAACAGACCGCTTGGGCTACACACAACACACTCGTTTCTTATTTCGGCCGTTTCAACTACACCTTGCTCGACCGCTACATGCTTACAGCAACAATGCGTGCCGACGGTTCTTCTCGCTTCGCTGATGGCAACAAGTGGGGTTATTTCCCATCAGTGGCTTTGGCATGGAAGATCAACAATGAGGCATTCCTGAAGGACGTCAACTGGCTCGACGAGTTCAAACTCCGCCTTGGTTGGGGTCAGACAGGTCAGCAGGATATCAACGGCGACTTCCGCTACACTCCGCTCTACACTATCAGCGACCAGTATGCCCAGTATCCTATCGGCGATCAGTACTACAACACCATGCGTCCTTCTTCTTACAACCCAGACCTGAAGTGGGAGACAACAACAACATATAACGCAGGTATCGACTTCGCCGTTCTCCGCAACCGAATCACAATGAACATTGATGGTTACTATCGTGAGACAAAAGACCTCTTGAACGACGTGACCATTCCTGTTGGTACAAACTTCTCTTCTGTTCTTACAAAGAACATCGGAACACTGAAGAACTACGGTCTTGAGTTCGCTATCAACGCTAAGCCTATCGTGACCAAGGATTTCACTTGGGACATCAGCTACAACGTTTCATGGAACCACAATGAGATTACCTCTCTTACAGGTGGCAACGGCGATGCAGACTACTACATCAAGACTGGTACCACGATCTCTCGCGGTAACAGTACTCAGATACAGGCAAATCGTGTAGGCGAGGCAGCTAACTCTTTCTTCGTTTACCAGCAAGTTTACGACGAGGCTGGCAAGCCAATCGAAGGCCTTTATGTTGACCGCAACGCAGATGGTAAGATAAACGAAAGCGACAAGTACTTCTATAAGAAGCCTGCTGCTGATGTTATTATGGGCTTCACAACCAAGTTCCTCTATAAGAACTGGGACCTCAGTGCAGCATTCCATGCCTCACTCGGCAACTACGTTTACTATGACCACCTGTCAAACCTCGGTGCAACAAGTGCTTCTGGTATCTACTACAACAGTGCATTCCATAACACCTACCCAGAGGCTATCGCACTCGGATTCACAGGAACAGGCGCTACAGAGTACTATCTGTCAGACTACTTTGTACGTAACGCAAGCTACCTGAAGTGTTCAAACATCACACTCGGCTACTCTTTCAGCAAGCTCTTCAAGGAATTGTCAGGTCGTGTGTTCTTCAATGTACAGAACCCATTCTTCATTACGAAGTACAAGGGTATCGACCCGGAAGTTTCAGACGGTGTTGACAAGAACCCGTATCCACGTCCATTGAGCTTCCAGCTTGGTTTAAATCTTAACTTCTAATTTTTGACAGAATATGAAAAAGATATTTATTAAAACAGCGTTTGTCGGCCTTTTGTCGATGGGACTGACTTCATGCGCTGACGATTTGAACATATCGTCAATTGACCCGCAGACCTCAAGCACATATGAGGATATGCAACTCTTGGCAAAAATCTATTCGACAATGGGACTTACAGGTCAGAAGGGACCGGCAGGAAACAGCGACATCAGCAGCGACGAGGGAGAATCAGGCTTCTACCGTACAACATTCAACCTCATGGAGCAGCCAACCGACGAGTGCAACTGGGCTTGGCAAACCGATACCGACATCCCACAGATTACAAGTATCGGATGGAACAGCAGCTCTCCACGTGTGCAGTGGTGCTACCAGCGCCTTGGCTTCAACCTCACGCTTTGCAACTTCTATCTTGCCAACACTGCAGATAAGGCTGAGGATTCCAATTATAAGCTATATCGTGCTGAGGTTCGCTTCCTTCGCGCTCTCTACTATTGGTACTTCCTTGACCTTTGGCACAAGGCTCCTTTCAAGGACGAGACTTATGCCGTTGACGCACTCCCTGTTTGTATGGAAGGCAAGGACCTCTACAACTGGCTTGACAATGAGCTGACAGAGATAGAAGGCGAACTGGCGCCAATAGGCGAGTTCAATTCTTCTGCTAACTTCGGTCGTGCCGATCAGGGTTCAGCCTACATTCTCCATGCCCGTCTTGCCCTCAACTCTGCAGTTTACACAGACGGAGCAGTAAAGGACTACCAGAAGGCAGTAGAATATTCCGACAAGGTAATCAATAGCGGCAAGTACGCATTGGCAACGACACCGAAGGCTCACCCGACAAATGGTCTTACATACTCTGGCTATGCACAGGTGTTCATGGCAGACAACGACCAAAACCCTGAGGCTATGAAGGAAATAATCCTTCCTATCCGTCAGGATGGCAAGAGCACAAAATGCTACTCTGGTGCAAACTACCTCGTTTCCTCTATGCGTATAGTAGGTATGCCTTATATGGGAACTACTAACGGCTGGAGCTGTAATTATGCCCGTCCAAACCTCATCCAGAAGTTCTTCCCCGCAGAAAACATTCCTATGTCTTCAGAAAAGGCTCCAGATGATGCGACGGAGGCTGACATTATAGCCCTAGATGCACAGGATGGTTCTGACACAAAGAGTATCCTTGCAGCTGCTGGTGATGACCGCGCTCTTTTCTACGCAGGCCGTGGCGGTGGCATACGTAAGCTCCATGTTGAGAAGATGGCTAACTTCCTCGATGGTATCTCAATCGTGAAGTGGCAGAACATCCGCACCGATGGTGGCACTACCAACGACGTTGAATTCCCTGACACCGACATTCCATTGCTTCGCTATGCTGAGGCTTTCATGACTCGCGCAGAGGCAAAGTGGCGTCTTGGTGACACTGAGGCTGCACTTAATGACATCAACACTCTCCGCGCCCGTGCAAACGCAAAGGCTCTCACCAACCTTACCGAGCAGGACGTAATCGACGAGTGGTGCCGTGAGTTCTATATGGAAGGACGTCGTCGTTCAGACCTCAACCGCTTCGACATGTTTGTAGGCAAGAAGTACATTTGGGACTGGAAGGGTGGCGTTGCCAAAGGACAGAGCGTTGACAGTCACTTCAAGTTCTATCCTATTCCTATCGACGACATCAATGGTAACCCGAATATGGCAGAACACCAGAATGCCGGTTATTAATTCATTATAACGAATAATTAAAAGTGAAATAATATGAACAAGATAATGTTAAGATTAGGAAGCGTATTCACACTCCTCGCTCTTGTGGCATTCACGCTTACATCGTGCGAGAAAGATGATGATAGCAATCCTACATTCAAGGCTAACACGACAGGGTTTAAACTGAATCTCCCTGCCAATGCCACCAACAACACATACGACCTGGTTTCGTCCAACGGACTTAACCTGACATGCTCACAGCCAGATTTCGGCGGTTTCCCTCTTGTGGTCAACTACTATGTGCAGGTGGCTCTAGACCAGTCATTCTCAAGCTACAGGGAACTGGAGACTTTCTTCACAACAGCCAACATGAGCGTTGACCCTGCAGAGATCAACAGCGCAATGATCGATCTCTACACAGAGGCTAACGGCGACGTTGAATATCCAAAGGAGGCTCGCGCGCTTTATGTAAGACTTCGCGCTTCGGTTGCAGGTCAGACCTTCGACGACGTAACGTCAAACTCCATCTGTCTGCCAAGCGTTCTCGCTACATACGTTCCTCCAACACTGTCTCATCCTACTTCAATCTACATCGTAGGTTCTTGCATAGGTGATGGATGGAAGACATGGAAGGCCCTTGCGCCTGTTTATGGTATGGAAGGTGAGTTCTACACTCTCTTCTACGCACCTGACGGAGGCGAGATTAAGTGGGGCGAGTTTGAAGGTGACTGGAGAGGCTACTCACGAGTAACCGACTTCGACGACCAGGCTGGAGCAGGCATCTCTGGTGAAGGCGACAGCAACATCAAGATTGCCAACGGTGGATGGTACTGCCTCTATGTAGTGACCGAAATTGGCACCAACGACATTAAGTACCACTTCCACATCCTGCCGGCTAAGGCTTATGTTATCGGTAACGCTACTGGCGATTGGACCGACAGCAACGCAGCATGGGAGATGACTCCTTCTGCCGACGCAACCACTCCATGGGAGTCTCCTGCATTTACCGCTTCTGGAGAGCTCCGCGCATACATCAAGGTGGGCAGCATCGATTGGTGGCGCACAGAGTTCACTCTTTTCAACGGATCTCTCTTCTGGCGTACTATGGATATTCCTGACAACTGGGCAGCGAATGTAGGCGAGGCTTACTCCGTATCATGTGCTCCGGGTCAGAAACTCTATGTTAACTTCGATACTAATAAGGGTGAAGTAAAATAATTCAATATTTAGGCAATTATGAAGAAACAACTTTTATATAGCTTTGCAGCTATGGCGAGCCTTGTGCTCGCCAGCTGCGCCGGCGATTACGACGATTGGGCTTCTCCACAGACAAATGAGGAGCAGGCTGCTGTAGAAAAATTTGCAGCTCAGATTAATGCTGGCACTGATGCCAACCTGACTCTTCCCACAACGAAGGACACTCTACATTTGGAGTCTCTCTCTTCAAGTAATCCTGAAGTGGTTGGATTCAGTGTGAGAAACGTTACTGTTGAAGGTCAGAAAATCAATGCTTTCACAAGCGGGAATGACATCTGTGTCTTGACTGCCGATTACGTAAACCTCATACGCGACATATACCAGTCAAGAGCTTACACTACACGCACTCCAAATCTTGCCGTTGAATACTCGGCAAACCTTGCAAATGGAGATGCTGTTGACCTCCCTGCCTTTGAGGTAGTGACACAGGTGAAAACTGTTCCAACACCAGCTGAGGATGCTAAGGGATACTATATGCTCGGACAGTGGCAGAACTGGGATGCAACCAATCCTACCTGGATGGAAAACAACGGTGACGGAACTTACACAGCAACAGTTACAACTGCCGATGGCGACAACTGGTTCAAGTTCTATCAAGGAAGCCACTTCGTTTCCGGCGATTGGGATTCTATTAATCAGGGCGCAATGGGTTGCGCTGTAAATGGCGACAACAGTCTGTTCAACTATGTCGTTTGGCCTAACGATCCTGAGTTGGGTGAGGTTCAGACTCCAGTCATCAGTGGTGGTGGTACATTCGAGATTACTCTCGACATCAACAACTACACCTACACCGTTAAGCGTGCCGAGGCTCGCTACTATGTAGTGGGAAATCCTCAGGGATGGAGCGACAAGGATATGAGCTGCATGTTCTATGCCCACGGAGGAAACATCTACAGCTACACCACACAATGGTCAGGCGCTTGGGACCTCAAGATTTGGGATGCAAAGAACTTTGGCATTTGGGAAAATGCATGGGGTACAGCTGTTGACGGTGACGGTTCTGCTTCAGGAACCCTCATTAACAAGGATTCCAAGTCATTCCAGGCACCAACTAAGGGCGAGTATTACACTCTGACTATCAACATGAACGACAATACCTACTCTTGGGAGGCTGTAACTCCTTCTGCTGAGTATACATCTGTATCGCTCATTGGCGATTTCAACGGTTGGGGTGGAGACATCGACCTCCAGCAGCTTGAGAAGGCTCCTCACAACTGGTACGCTCGCATTACTATTGAATCTGCCGGTGGTTTGAAGTTCCGTGCAAACCATGATTGGACAGTAAACTGGGGTTCTGCCGACAAGGAGACACCTATCGGTGAGACTTACTACTTCCAGCCAGGCGGTGAGAACATCAATGTTCCAGCCGGTACATACGACTTCTACCTCAACGATATAACTGGTCGTTGGAGCATTGTTCCAGTAGAGCAATGATGATTCCCCTTCATCATAATTAAATACTTATCATTTATATAGGTGGCGACGGCAATGCTGTCGCCACCTTTTTTCGTGAATTACTTCATGGCGTCACCCGTCACCTTAAAATCGGCAATTTTTTTGTGTATGACAGGTTGAATTATGAGTTGGCGATTATTGTGGCTTTGAAGGGGATTGCCTTCTCTTCTTTTCTCGCGTACCTTATTATATATTAATTAATAAAAGGGGACTGTGGACATGAAAAAATTCCCGAAACTGAGGTGACGGGTGACGCTTGTGATGAAATAACGGCAAATACATATATATGAGTCAGCTGGCTCAAACGCCCATACGAGCAGGCTGAAACAGCTTACTATCCCCCTTCAAAGCCCCTTGTGAGCTGGCTCAAATTGGGATGCGGCGGGAGTGTCACCTGATGACGGGGAAGTGTCACCCCCTTTTTCGTGAATAATCCCCCGAAATGTTTGGCAGTTTCATTTTCATATATGCCTATAAATACGCCCTTAAAAGTATCTTTCATCGACTTTCCATCTAATTTGCATCGGCTTTGCAACGGAGGATCATTGGAGGAAAATCGAAGCAAAGCTTTGAGATTAAAGAATTATTTATGAATTAAAAATAAAAATCGTCAACCTTCACCTTTTGCCCCGAAAACCAGATGTACAAAGGCTTTCGCGAGGTGAAGGTTGGACGAAAAACCTTCACCCAACCTTCACCTCTTGCCAATCACCAAGTCGGATTGGTAACCTCTTCTACTTGGTTGTAGCCATTAACCTTGACTACATACTCGTATTTGAAATTTTTAACTGCCTCAATGAAATCGTCTTTCAAAATATCAGCTCTCAATATTAAAAATTAATGGTTACTTGCTGTTCTTGCGCTCGATATGTTGCTCGTATTCCGCAATTTCACGTTCACCTACGTGAGCAAGACCATAGTGCTCGTCGTGCTGACTGTAGTCGAGACCTACACGCTCACTGTACTCTGACACACGCATCGGAATGCAGAGGTCGATGAGCCAGTAGCCTAAGTAGCTCATAACGAATGTATATACAATCACCATCGCCACGGCAAGGAGATGATAGAGGAAGATGATGAATCCTTCGGTAGTGCCAGCCACGAGACCCTCTTGGATAAAGATACCCGTGAGCACCGTACCGAAGATACCACCTGTGCCGTGGGTGGGGAACACGTCGAGGGCATCGTCGATGCGCGAATGACTACGCCAATACACCGCACTGTTGCAGATGAGGGTGATGACGAACGAGATGAAGATGCTCTCGCCCACTGTTACGTATCCTGCCGACGGGGTGATGGCAACAAGACCAACCACACATCCTACGGCAGCACCCATTGCCGAGGGCTTGCGACCACGCAGACAGTCGAAGAATATCCATGTCATCATCGCTGTGGCTGAGGCAGTGTTGGTGTTGAGGAACGCCTTCACGGCAACACCGTCGGCATGCAGCGAACTACCGGCATTGAATCCGAACCATCCAAGCCAAAGCATGGCTGCTCCCAGGAGAACAAACGGTATGTTGGCAGGCTCGGAATTGCGGGTGGATGATTTTCTCCTGCCAAGGAAGATGGCTCCTGCAAGGGCTGCCACTCCCGAAGAGGCATGAACAACGATACCACCGGCGAAATCCACTACTCCCCATTTCAGGAACAGTCCGTCGGGATGCCATGTCATGTGGGCAAGCGGACAATATATCACCACGAAGAAGAATATCATGAAGAACATATATCCCGAGAAGCGCACACGCTCGGCAAAAGAGCCCGTGATAAGTGACGGCGTGATGATGGCAAACTTCATCTGGAAGAGGGCATAGAGAGCCAAGGGGATGGTGGCTCCACCGAGAATCTTACCAGTGGGAGTGGTATATACATCACCACCTACATTATTGAACATAAGGAAAGTGGTGGGGTTGCCAATCACTCCGCCTATGTCGTCGCCAAAGCAGAGCGAGAATCCAAACACCACCCAAAGCACCGAGATGATACCCATGGCTATAAAGCTCTGGAGCATCGTCGAGATGACGTTCTTGGCTCCCACCATTCCTCCGTAGAAGAACGATAGTCCAGGTGTCATCATCAGCACGAAGATGGTAGCGGTTATCAACCATGCCACGTCGGCGGCATCTATCTTTGAAAAGTCACAGTCGAATGACGGTTCGGGGGCAAATATGCCCGCAATGGCTATTATCACCATTGCCGTCATGAGTAATATCCAACGTTTTTTCATTTTTTTCTTTTTTTGTAGTGTGTGGGGGTAGGTGATGTAGTTGATGTAGGGGCTACTTCACATACGCATCGTCGTGCACTCCCGCTACGGCGCGACCGCTGGGGTCGTTGAGATTCTTGAACGAGGCATCCCATGCGAGAGCCTCGGCTGTGGAGCAAGCCACAGAGGGTACGCTCGGAACGGTGAGGGCGGCTGAGTCGCTGGGGAAATGCTCGGCGAAGATTGAACGATAATAGTATTCCTCCTTGTTGCGTGGAGGATTGATGGGGAATCGCTCGGCGGCATGAGCCATCTGCTCGTCGCTCACCTGGTCGGAGGTAATCTGCTTCAGTGTGTCAATCCATGAATAGCCCACACCGTCACTAAACTGCTCCTTCTGTCGCCATGCCACAGCCTCGGGCAGCATGTCGGCAAATGCCTCGCGCACAATCTTCTTCTCTATGGTCTTTCCAGGACACATCTTCGCCTCGGGATTAGTGCGCATGGCAACATCGAGGAATTCCTTGTCGAGGAACGGCACACGCCCCTCGACACCCCAAGCCGACAGGCTCTTGTTGGCGCGAAGACAGTCGTAGAGATAGAGTTTTGATAACTTGCGCACTGTCTCTTCGTGGAATGCCTTCGCGTCGGGAGCCTTGTGAAAATAGAGATAGCCTCCGAATACCTCGTCAGCACCCTCACCCGAAAGTACCATCTTGATGCCCATCGACTTGATCACACGGGCAAGAAGGTACATCGGAGTTGAGGCGCGGACAGTCGTTACGTCATAAGTCTCAATGAAGTAGATGACGTCGCGTATGGCGTCAAGTCCTTCCTGTATTGTATAGTTGATTTCATGGTGAACGGTGCCTATATGGTCGGCCACCATCCTTGCCTTGGCAAGGTCGGGCGCACCCTTGAGTCCCACTGCAAACGAGTGGAGGCGGGGCCACCATGCCTTAGAGGCACTGTCGTCTTCGATACGGTGCTCCGAGAATTTCTCAGCTATTGCACTTATTACCGAAGAGTCGAGACCACCCGAAAGCAACACGCCGTAGGGCACATCGCTCATTAGTTGACGCTTCACAGCGTCCTCAAGTGCATCATGTATATCCTGAATACTTGCACCATTGTCCTTGACTGCATCATACTGCATCCAGTCGCGGGTGTAATAGCGCCTCATCTTACCTTCGCGACTCGAATAGTAGTGTCCCGGCAGGAACACCTCATATCGGTCGCAGTTACCTTCGAGGGCTTTCATTTCGCTTGCGACATAGACCTTTCCGTCTGCGTCGTATCCTATATATAGAGGTATCACGCCAATGGGATCACGTGCGATGAGGAACTCGTCCTTCTCAGCATCGTAGAGGGCAAAGGCGAAGATACCGCTCAAGTCTTCCAGAAAGTCAATACCTTTCTCGCGGTAGAGGGCGAGGATCACTTCGCAGTCGCTGCCAGTCTGAAACTGATACTTGTCGGCATACTGTCTGCGAATGTCCTGATGATTATATATCTCACCGTTAACAGCCAAGATTTGTTTTTTGTCGGGACTGAACAGTGGCTGTTTGCCTGATTCAGGATCGACGATTGATAGACGTTCGTGGCACATGATAGCCGAGCCTCCGTTGTAGATACCGCTCCAGTCGGGGCCACGGTGACGGATCTTCTGACTCATACGCAATGCCTTCTGTCTCAATTCAGGAGTTTGCTCCTGAATGTTGAAAATTGATACAATTCCACACATAGTAGTTATATTCTTTTTTTTGTTTGAATGTTTGCTATTTGTTTTTTATATTGAAGGTTGAAGGTTGAAGATTGAATTGCTGCGCATTGGGTAGCGCAGCAATTCAACTTTCAGCTTTCAATCTTCAATCTTCTATTTAGTTGAAGCAGCTCTCTCCATGCTCGTAGATGTCGAGACCTTCTTCCTCGATTCTCTTATCTACTCTCAGACCTGCAATCTTCTTGATGCCGAAGAACAATATTACACCGGCAACAGCTGCCCATGCGTCGATGGCAAGAACACCAAGACACTGTGCTCCGAAGAATCCGAATCCACCGCCATAGAGTGCACCGCCGTCGAGGGCGAACAGACCGGTGAGTATGGTGCCGAGAATACCGCATACACCATGCACTGAGCTGGCACCAACGGGATCGTCGATATGGAGCTTGCTGTCGATAAACTCAATGGAGAATACAAGTACGATACCTGCTACAAGTCCGATGATGGCAGCACCAAGAGGACTGACGAGGTCGCAACCGGCTGTGATGGCTACAAGACCAGCAAGAATGCCATTCAATGTGAGTGAGAACGACGGTTTGCCATACTTAATCCATGATGTGAACATTGTTCCGATACCACCTGCAGCAGCTGCAAGGTTGGTGGTAAGGAATACATGCGAGATGGCAATGCGGTTAACTTCGCCAGAGGCTGCAAGCTGAGAACCAGGGTTGAATCCGAACCATCCGAACCACAGGATGAACACACCCAAGGCTGCTGCCATAAGGTTGTGACCGGGAATGGCGCGGCTCTTGCCGTCCTTGCCATACTTGCCAAGACGTGGACCAAGGGCGATGGCACCGATGAATGCCAATACACCACCCACACTGTGTACGACGGCTGAACCTGCAAAGTCGTGGAATGTGGCACCGAAGGTACTCATCATGAATGAACCCTCATCGCCGTTCATCAGCCAACCGCCTCCCCATGTCCAGTGACCTGAGATAGGATAAATCAGCAATGAGATGAACACTGAATAGATACAATACATAGAGAACTTTGTGCGCTCTGCCATGGCTCCAGACACGATTGTGGCTGCTGTGGCACAGAATACAGTCTGGAAAATCAAGAATCCCTCTACAGGAAGATCACTCTCATAGAATGAGAAATCGCCGAAATGTGGCATTCCGATAAATCCTTCTCCGTTGCTGCCGAACATAAAGCCGAAACCAAGCAACCAGAACAATATAGATCCGAACATAAAATCTACAAAGTTCTTGAACAAAATGTTTGCCGTATTCTTACTACGTGTAAAACCAGCCTCACAAAGGGCGAAACCAGGCTGCATGAAGAATACCAGCATCGCTGCAAGCAGCATCCATACGGTATCCACTGACAGTGACAAATCTGCCACAGGGTCTGTTGCTAAAAATATACTTGTCATAATTTTGTTCCTTTCTCTCTTTTAAATTTGTGCTTTCTCGTGTTGTCTTTCTTTAATCTTTCAATTTTTCAATTTACTTCTCCTGCTCGGCGTTGTAAAGCGCAATATCGCCGCGCTCTGCTGTCCTGATACGTACTGCATCCTCAATGGGGATGATGAAGATACGACCGTCTCCCACCTCGCCGGTGTGGGCTGCCTGCTGGATGGCACTTACTGTCTTCTCTACATTCTTGTCACGAACCACTACATTAACGAGAACGCGCTCGATACAACTGGTATCGTACATCACGCCACGGTATATCCTGGCCTGGCGCATCTTGCCCTCTCCACGTACATCATAGTAAGAAAACCACTCGATGTCGGCGGCAAGCAATGCTTCCTTTACATCCTCGAACTTTGTCTTACGGATGATAGCTTCAATCTTTTTCATGTTTACCTCTCCTAATTTTAATTTGTTAAATCTGACATTTTGTTATATTTCGGGTGCAAAATTACTGCTTTTTGATAGAATATGCAAGTAAATTGCGACATAACGACAAACAAATTGCTTGATTCTTATCTTTCAATTCTTTAAATGCGGATTGTACTTACGATTTGTAATATGGAGTTACGAATTTGTGACAATTTGTTATTTTGAATAAAAAGTTTGCATAAAAAGATATAAAAACTATTGCAAATACTAACAAATTGTTGTAACTTTGCACCCGAAAGATAACAAAAGAGTATTCAAACAAGAAAAAGAATAGCAAAATGACAGAGACAGTAAGGTTCACAAAGATGCATGGAGCTGGTAATGATTATATATATGTTAATACATTATTATATAATATAGAAGATCCAGTGAAGGCGGCAATCCAGTGGAGTGTCCCGCATACGGGTATCGGAAGTGACGGACTTGTACTGATAGACGAGGCAAAGATACCCGAGGCTGATTATTCGATGCGTATCTTCAATGCCGATGGAAGTGAAGCAATGATGTGTGGCAACGCATCCCGATGCATAGGCAAATATCTATACGAGAAAGGTTTGACCGACAAGACGCAGATACGCTTGTTGACTCTCTCGGGAATAAAGATACTTAACCTCCATCTCGACGCAACCGGCAAGACGGTGGAGAGTGTTACGGTTGACATGCTTGAACCGGTAACAAAAAACAAGGCACAGCTTTCAACAGACGATGGTTCGTTGACTGAAGGACTGGTGGAGGCCGACGATAAAGAGTTCAGAGGAACGTTCGTGTCGATGGGAAATCCCCATTTCGTGATCTTTGTTGATGATATCAGCGAGATTGACGTGGCACGATATGGTAAGATATTGGAATACGACCCGCTCTTTCCCGAGCGCTGCAACATTGAGTTTGCAGAAGTTCTTCCCTCGGGCGCTATTCGCACGAGAGTGTGGGAGAGAGGTAGTGGAATAACGATGGCATGCGGCACAGGAGCATGTGCAACAGCTGTGGCAGCTGCCATTACTGGCAGGGCGTCGCGCGAGAGTGACATCGTGATGGATGGCGGAACCCTCCACATTGAGTGGAACGAGCAAGATGGTCATGTGTATATGACGGGTCCAGCGGCGTTCTCATTCGAAGGAGAGGTTGCTCTCCCCGAGAAATAGGCAAAACTTCAACAATCATATTTAAAAAGAAAAAAAGAATATTATGGCATTAGTAAATGAACATTTCCTGAAGCTGCCGAACAACTACTTGTTCGCAGACATCGCAAAGAAAGTGAATGCCTTCAAGGTTTCACATCCCAAGGCAGAGGTGATAAGTCTTGGTATCGGCGACGTTACCCAACCGCTCTGTCCCGCAGTGATAGAGGCTATGCACAAGGCTGTAGATGAAATGGCAAGCAAGGAGTCATTCCGAGGATATGGTCCGGAGCAGGGTTATCAATTTCTGCGTGATGCTATCGTAAAGAACGATTTCGTTGCACGCGGCATTCATCTTGAGGCAAGCGAGATATTCGTTAATGACGGCGCCAAGAGTGACACCGGTAATTTTCAGGAATTGGTGAGATGGGATAACAGTATTGGAGTAACCGACCCGATCTACCCTGTGTATATCGACTCTAACGTGATGATAGGACGTGCGGGTGAGTTGGGTGAGGACGGCAAATGGAGCAACGTGACTTACATGCCGTGTTCAGCCGAGAATAATTTCACTCCGGCATTGCCCGACAAGAGGGTGGATGTTATCTATCTGTGTTATCCCAATAACCCCACGGGAACGGTGATTACACGCGACGAACTGAGAAAGTGGGTTAACTATGCCATTAAGAACGATGCACTCATTTTCTATGATGCAGCCTATGAGGCTTATATCCAGGACGAGGACATTCCTCATTCTATTTATGAGATTAAGGGTGCGAGAAAGGTGGCAGTTGAATTCCACAGCTTCTCCAAGACTGCCGGATTCACTGGTATCAGATGCGGATATACGGTAGTGCCCAAGGAACTCACTGTTGCCACCCTCACCGGCGAGCGCATTCCTCTCAATCATCTCTGGAATCGACGTCAGTGCACCAAGTTCAATGGTACGAGCTACATCAGTCAGCGTGCTGCCGAGGCTATCTATACTCCCGAGGGCAAGGAGCAGATCAAGGCAACCATCGACTACTACATGAATAATGCCCGCACGATGTACAACACTCTTACAGATCTCGGTCTTGAGGTATATGGCGGACGCAATGCCCCATACATCTGGGTGAAGACGCCCAATGACATGGGCAGCTGGAAGTTCTTTGAGCAAATGCTCTACGAGGCTCATGTGGTATGTACCCCGGGCGTTGGCTTCGGTCCGAGTGGCGAGGGATATATCCGACTCACTGCCTTCGGCGATGCAGACGACTGCAAGGAGGCGATGGAAAGACTGAAGAAATGGTTGTCTTGAAAATGAAGAGTGAAGAATGAAGAATGGCTTCGCCTTTCATCATCAGTATAATCTGCTATCAATTGAAATAATAATGAGGATAATAATAATACAAACACATTTATTAGAAAAAGAAAGGGAAAGATTATGAAAAATGTAAAAGGATTGGTTCTCGCAGCTATTTTGATGGTATCGGGAACATCAGTGATGACAGCACAGGACAAGGTTGAGGCTACCGTAGCAGCCGACGTTGTCAGTGATTACGTATGGCGTGGTATTAACTGCGGAAACGCAGCATTCCAGCCCACTTTAGGTATTAGCTACAAAGGATTGTCGCTCACAGGATGGGGTAGCGTTGGTATCGTGAACAGTGACGACACTAAGGAGTTTGACCTCACCCTCGCTTATACTACTGGCGGATTCAACATCGGTATCACCGACTATTGGTTTAATGCAGGTGGCGACCCCGAAGGACGCTATTTTGCTTATAGCGCTCACTCCACCAACCACGTCTTCGAGGCTAACATCGGTTATGATTTCGGTCCTCTCTCATTGCAGTGGTTCACCAACTTCTCGGGTAACGACTATAAGGCTGACGGCGATCGCGCATTCTCTTCTTACGTAGAGGTGGCAGCACCGTTCAAACTGGGTGGTCTCGATTGGAATGCAGCCGTGGGTGCTGTGCCTTTCAAGGATTCAGGCGTATATGGCGCATGCAGCAAGTTTGCAGTAACCAACGTGTCGCTTAAGGCTACTAAGGATGTGAAGATCACCGACTCGTTCTCACTTCCCGTATTTGCCCAGGTTGTTGGCAATCCCCACGATCAGAAGGCATATCTTGTATGTGGATTCACGCTCATTCCTTGAACTCCATTAAATAAATAAAAAATATTAATAATATAAACTTTCAAAACAATGGCAAATTTAAGATTTCAGGTTGTAGAGGAGGCATTCAAGAAGAGTCCCCTCGCCGTAGAGGCTCCGAAAGAGCGCCCTTACGAGTATTTTGGTAAGTACGTTTTCAATCGTGAGAAGATGTACAAGTATCTCCCGAAGGATGTTTATGAGAAGCTCGTTGACGTAATCGACAATGGCGCACGTCTCGACCGTTCAATTGCCGACGCAGTGGCTGCCGGTATCAAGCAGTGGGCTGTGGAGAATGGTGTCACACACTATACACACTGGTTCCAGCCCCTCACCGAGGGTACTGCCGAGAAGCACGACTCATTCATCGAGCATGACTTCAAGGGCGGTATGGTTGAGGAATTCAGCGGCAAACTGCTCGTTCAGCAGGAGCCTGATGCCTCTTCGTTCCCCTCTGGTGGTATCCGTAACACTTTCGAGGCCCGCGGTTATTCTGCCTGGGATCCTACATCGCCAGTGTTCATCATCGACGATACACTCTGTATCCCCACCATCTTTATCTCTTATACTGGTGAGGCACTCGACTATAAGGCTCCTCTGCTCCGCACATTGCATGCAGTGAATGTGGCAGCCACCGATGTCTGCAAGTATTTCTATGATGATGTCAAGAAGGTGCAGAGCAACCTCGGTTGGGAGCAGGAGTACTTCCTCGTTGACGAGGGTCTGTATTCAGCACGTCCCGACCTCCTCTTGACTGGCCGCACCCTGATGGGTCACGACTCAGCCAAGAACCAGCAGATGGAAGACCACTACTTCGGTACTATCCCCGATCGTGTGCAGGCTTTCATGAAGGATCTTGAGATTCGCGCCCTCGAACTTGGAATTCCTTGCAAGACACGTCACAATGAGGTTGCCCCCAACCAGTTTGAGCTTGCTCCTATCTTCGAGGAAACCAACCTCGCCGTCGATCACAACATGCTTCTCATGTCACTGATGAAGAAAGTGGCACGCAAGCACGGATTCCGCGCCCTGCTCCACGAGAAGCCATTCGCCGGCATCAACGGTTCTGGTAAGCACAACAACTGGAGTCTCTCTACCGACACAGGCGTTCTGCTCCATGCTCCTGGCAAGACTCCTAAGGACAACCTCCGTTTCGTCACCTTCATCGTCGAGACTCTGATGGGTGTATATCGTCACAACGGACTGCTCAAGGCCTCTATCATGAGCGCAACAAATGCTCATCGTCTGGGTGCCAACGAGGCTCCTCCCGCAATCATCTCGTCGTTCCTCGGCAAGCAGCTCACCGAACTGCTCGACCACATCGAGGCTTCGGATACCGACGATCTCTTCGCCATGGCTGGCAAGCAGGGATACAAGATGGACATCCCCGAAATCCCTGAGTTGCTCATCGACAACACCGACCGCAACCGTACGTCTCCGTTCGCCTTCACCGGCAACCGCTTCGAGTTCCGTGCTGTGGGTTCCGAGGCTAACTGTGCATCGGCAATGACAGCCCTCAACGGTGCTGTAGCTGAGGCTCTCGTTGACTTCAAGGCTCGTGTTGACGCTGAGATTGCAGCTGGTAAGGATCAGACCAAGGCCATCATCGACATTCTGCGTGAGGACATCAAGACCTGCAAGCCCATCCGCTTCGACGGCAATGGATATAGCGACGAGTGGGTTGAGGAGGCTACCAAGCGCGGCTTGGATGTTGAGAAGAGTTGCCCTGTCATCTTCGAGCGCTATCTCGACGACTCAAGTGTCAAGATGTTCGAAAGTCTCAACATCATGTCGAAGAAAGAGCTTGAGGCCCGCAACGAGGTGAAGTGGGAGACATATACAAAGAAGATTCAGATTGAGGCACGCGTGATGGGCGACATCTCTATGAACCATATCATCCCTATCGCCACTCACTATCAGTCTATGCTCGTTAAGAACGTACAGAACATGCGTAGCATCTATCCTGCCGACAAGGCCGACAAACTCTCTGAGCGTAACTTTAAGCTCATCGAGGAAATCGCCGAGCGCACTCAGACTATCGAGCGCGGTGTGGAGGAACTCATCAACGCACGCAAGGTGGCCAACAAGATTGAGAGCGAGCACGACAAGGCCATCGCTTATCATGACACAGTGGCTCCTAAGATGGAGGAGATCCGCTACCAGATTGACAAGCTCGAACTTATCGTTGAGGATGACCTCTGGACACTACCGAAGTATCGTGAACTGCTGTTCATTAGATAATTTATTAATATTATACGCAGACAATCTATTTCTTTTTTTGGTTGTTTGAAGTTTGCGGCGGGGAATGGCTGTGAAGCTGTTTCCCGCTATTATTGTTTTTCCACGGATTGACAAGCTTTTTATTAATACTATTTTAGCAAATATCAGCGTTTTCCTGAAAAATTCTTTGTCAAATGAAAAATTATATGTATCTTTGTGCCGACAAAAAACCAAAAGTATGAAAAAATATCTAATTTCATTATTTGCTCTTGTGGCATGCATTCCTTCGATGGCACAGGACAAGAATGGCCGATTGCTAGGGGCGGATATATCAATGTTGCCCAAGTATGAGGAGAGAGGCTCCGTATTCCGTGATGCCCGAGGAAATGAGGTAAAACCATTGGAGTTCTTCAAGCAAAGCGGATGGAATGCAGCCCGCGTGCGCCTCTTCGTAAACCCCGACAAAGCTCCCGAGCAAGGTAAGGGCGAGGGCGTTTGCCAAGATATTCCTTACGTGGCAAAGTTTGGCAAGCAGATTAAGGACGCAGGAATGCAGTTTATGCTTGATTTCCATTATTCTGATACATGGGCAGATCCTGGTAAGCAGTTTATTCCGGCTGAATGGACCGACCATTCAGTTGATGCCTTGTGCAGTGAAATATACAAACATACAGTTGAGGCTCTCAAGGCTATGAAGAAGGCAGGAGCAGAGCCCGAACTGATACAGGTGGGCAATGAGATTACCAACGGAATGTTATGGCCTGTGGGTAAGATTAATCATAATGACGAGGATGATTGGTCGATACTATGCCGTATGGTGTCAAGTGGCACCAAGGCATGCCGTGAGCAGTGCCCCAAGGCACGCATCATTATCCATACTGAGAAAGCAGGTGACTGGGAAATCACCAAGCGCTTTTATGAGGAGTTGCGCAAGCATGGCAACGACTACGATATCATCGGACTCAGCTATTATCCCATGTGGCATCGTAACGTAGGTGTGCTTTCTGCCACTCTTGATTCCCTTCAGACATTCTTCCCCGAAAAGGAGGTGATGATTGTTGAGACTGCCTCGTATTATTCTCACGATAATGATAAATGGTCGAAGCCCGATTCTTATTCAGAGTTCTATCCTATCTCTATCGACGGACAGACGATGTTCACCAAGGAACTTGTGGCTGAATTACGTCGCCATCCCAATGTCACAGGACTATTCTGGTGGTTTGCCGAGGAGAATGCCTCTGGCGGTGATGTCACCAAGGGGTGGCTCAATCGTGGTCTGTTTGACAATCACACCGGCCGCGCATTACCCGCATTTTATGAATTAAATAAATATCTAATCAAATGAAGAAAACCTTATTATTGATTGTTGCGGCAATGATGAGCATTGCCACATTTGCAAAGAAGGACACCCCGGTAGATAAGTGGGGACAGTTGCAGGTGAAGGGAGCACAATTGTGCGACCAGAACGGAAAACCTGTTGTGCTGCGAGGTGCTAGTCTTGGATGGCACAACCTTTGGCCTCGCTTCTATAATCCAGGTGCAGTAAAATGGCTTACAGAGGATTGGAATGCCACAGTGGTGCGTGCTGCCATGGGTATAATGATCGAGGACAACTATCTCGAAAACCCACAGTTTGCCCTACAGTGCATCGAACCGGTAGTGAAGGCTGCCATCAAGCAGGGTGTGTATGTCATCATCGATTGGCATTCGCATAATCTGCTCAAGGACGAGGCAGTGAAGTTCTTTGGCGAGATGGCACAGACCTACGGCAATTATCCCAACGTAATATACGAAATATACAATGAACCTGTTGAGGATTCATGGGAATCGCTCAAGGACTATGCTGCGGCAGTGATAGGTGAGATACGCAAGTATGATGCCGACAATGTTGTTCTCGTAGGTTGTCCCCATTGGGATCAGGACATACACATTGTGGCTGAAAGCCCGCTCAAGGGTTTCGACAACGTGATGTACACCGTTCATTTCTATGCTGCCACCCACAAGCAGTATCTGCGCGACCGAGTTGAGGCTGCAGTGTCAAAAGGTATTCCTGTTTTCGTTTCCGAGTGTGCTTCGATGGATGCCTCTGGTGATGGTAAGATTGATGAGGGCGAGTGGGGTGCATGGATTCAGATGATGGAAAAGCAGAAAATCAGTTGGGTGTGCTGGTCTGTTAGTGACAAGAACGAGACTTGCTCCATGCTTCTTCCTCGTGCAAAGGCTACAGGCGACTGGACCGTTGACCTCATCAAGCCATGGGGAAAGATTGTAAGGCGCGACCTTCAGAAATACAACAAGTAACTCATCTTTAGGGATTTTTTACTACAGAGGGCTGCGCAAACGATTGCGCAGCCTTAATCATATCTTTAACAACCATTTAACTGTTCCATCCAAGGATTTTTACTACTTTTGCGCAAAATTCAATAAGTAAAAATCCTAAATATGAAGAAATTATTTACACTCGTTGCCGCAGCGCTATCTTCGTTAGCAATGATGGCTCAGGGTTGGCCCGCCGACTATAAGGGCGTTATGTTGCAAGGCTTTGCATGGGATTCCTATGCCGAGTCGCAATGGCCTGTACTCGAAGAACAGGCAGAGGAGATATCCGAGTATTTTAATCTCGTGTGGGTGCCCAACTCCGCCTATGCAGGCAGTATGTCGATGAATATGGGCTATCATCCCGTTTATTGGTTTAAGCAGGATTGCGCCTTCGGCACCGAGGCTCAGCTTCGCTCTATGATTAAGACCTACAAGGACAAGGGTGTGGGATTCATTGCCGATGTGGTCATCAACCATCGCAATGGTGTAGGAGAGAAAGGCTCGTGGGTGGATTTCCCCGCCGAGACCTACAATGGCAAGACCTATCAGCTCGGTCTTGCCGACATCTGCGCCAATGATGAATGTGCAAATAATGGCTATAAACCCACTGGTGCCAACGACACAGGAGAAGGATGGGACGGTGCGCGCGACCTCGACCACACCTCTGCTAATGTTCAGGAGAATGTCAATGCCTACCTCGACTTTCTTAAGAATGACATAGGCTACGAGGGATTCCGCTACGACTTTGTCAAGGGATATGCGTCAAAATATAATGGAATGTATAATGCCGAAGCCAAGATTGACTACTCTGTCGGCGAATATTGGGATGGCAATGTTTCGTTGGTTAAGAATTGGATCGACGGCACCAAAGTGGATGGCGTTATCCAGAGCGCCGCTTTCGATTTCCCTTTGAAATATTACATCAATGATGCTATCGGCAATGGACAGTGGAGTCGTCTTGATGGCAGCAGTCTCGCTTCAGATGCCACATACAAGCGCTATTCCGTCACCTTCGTGGATAACCACGACACTTATCGCGACAACAACAAGTGTCCTGCCAATCTTGAGGCTGCCAATGCATATATCCTCATGATGCCCGGCACTCCGTGCGTGTTCCTCAATCATTGGAAGGCATATAAGACTGCCATAAAGAAGATGATTCTCATACGTAGAATTGCAGGCATTTCAAATATGAGTCTTATTGCTGGAAAGAAGTCTTATACTGGTGGCTACTATGTCAAGGTGAAGGGTGATAACGGTTCGGTGATATGCCTCCTTGGTGAAACACCAGGTATTGTTCTTGACGGCTACAAACTAGCCCTTGAGGGTACCAATTATAAGATATATGTGGAAGAAAAGTTGGACATCTCTTCTCTTGACAATGTAAAGGAAGAGGAAAAAGAGAAATTCGTCATGCCGGAATGTTGTACAGCAGAGGAAGGCAAGATGTATGCCTTCTTCGAGGTGCCGTCTTATTGGGATACTACGAACGGCATTTATTGCTGGTGCTGGAATAACAGCAAGAACTTCACCGGCGGCACTTGGCCTGGTGTGTTATGTACCAAAGTAGGAGAAACCGACAAAGGCAATCAAATATGGAAATGGGTAGGACCAAACGCGTCGGAGGGCGCTCCCACTGGCATTATCTTTTCTGTGAAAGGCGGTCCTCAAACATCGGATCTCGATTATCATGAAGGAGGATATTATGACAATGTTACGGGTTTCCTTGGTGATATGTCCACATCGGGCATCTCCGGCATAATCACCGACGCTCCTATAGGCAATGCCCCCGTCAAGGTGTTCGCGATAACAGGCTCGGAACTTCGCAGATGTGCGGCTGGTACTACGATTGCTGATGCAGTCAAGGGATTGCCCAATGGTATTTATATTGTCGGCAGTCGCAAGATAGTTGTAAATCAGTAGGTTGGATATACTGTGTGCGCAAACGTTTGCGCACACAATTTTGCACTTTTATGCAAAAAAAATTGCGAGAGAGCTAAAAAAGTCGTACCTTTGCATCGTCAAAAGACAAAAAGTTGTCAAGAGACACATTCATACAAGAAGTCATTAAGACATAAGACATAAGATATAAGGTAGTTTTAGTTTCTTTAGATTTATAGGTTAGTTAGTTTTTGGTTAGAATTAGTTTTTTGGTAATTAAGATTGGTTAGATTGGTTTTTTAGGTAACACAAACAAAAAAGTAGTGAGTTAGTTTTTTTAGAGTTGAAATGGGGTCCTGTTGTGGTAACAGGGCCCCTTTCGCTTTTTTGTCCACAGATTATTACAGATTTATTTGGTAGTCTCGCATAAATACATTAACTTTGCCCCCAAATAAGTAACAATCTAAGTCTTTCACTTGATACTATGAATGAAAACAAACGTAAAGTGGCTTTGGTAAGCCCTACCGACGACCACACCAAGGAGGTGATACAGAGGGCAATAGATGATGACGTGGCGCAGTTTGAGTGCTTCTATGGCGACGACGCAAGCGCTATGGCAGTGGAGTGTGTGCGCTCGGGTGGTGCCGACCTGCTGATGAAGGGCGCGGTGAACACCGACGTCCTCCTGCGCGCAGCCCTCGACAAGGAGCATGGCATATTGCAGCCTGGACGCGTGATGACCCATATCTCCGTGGCAAACATCCCCGGTTGGCAGCGCCCACTGATATTCTCCGACGCAGCCGTTATTCCACACCCCGACATCCTACAGATGGATGCCATAGTGAGATACACCGTCGAGGCGGCACGCAATCTCGGCATAGCAACCCCCAAGGTGGCACTCATCAACTTCACTGAGAAGGAAAACCCTAAATTCCCGCAGACTGCCGTCTATCAGGAGATAAGATGCAGGGCAGCTGAGGGGTTATATGGGGATGTAGTCATAGGAGGACCGATGGACGTGAAGACAGCCCTCGACTCCGAAAGCGGCACCATCAAGGGCATCGACTCGCCCGTGGTGGGCAATGCCGATATTCTCATATTCCCGAATATCGAGGCAGGCAATACGTTCTACAAGACACTCACTCTCTTTGCCCATGCCACCATAGCAGGATGGTTGGCAGGAACCGAGGTGCCCGTGGTGGTGACATCTCGCGCCGACAGTGTGGAGTCGAAATATTTTAGTCTTATCACAGCTCTAAAAATGATAACGAAATGAGAACGCTTATCATAAATCCAGGTTCCACAAGTACCAAACTTGCCATTTACGACGACCTGAAACCGGTGTGGATGTCGGGAGCACATCATCATGTCAAGGAATTGGCGCAATTCCATTCCGCACTCGACCAGTATGACTTCCGTATGGCATTCATCCGCAAGAAATTGGAAGAGGGTGAGATAGAGATGAAATTTGATGCCATAATGGGGCGAGGTGGTTTGCTAAAACCCCTTGAAGGCGGCGTGTATGCCGTCAACAAGAAGATGAAAGACGAACTGTTGCAGAACGAAAGCGATCATGTGTGCAATCTCGGTGCGTTGCTTGCCGACGAACTGGCCCGCGAGTGTGGATGCAAGGCATATATTGCCGACCCAGGTGTAGTTGATGAATTGCAGGAGGTGGCACGCTATACCGGTGTTCCGCAGATAAAGCGTCGCTCATTGTTTCATGCTCTCAACAGTAAGGCGGTGTCGCGCAAATATGCCGCATCGCTCGGTCGTAAATATGAGGACATGAGGATAATCGTGGCTCATTTGGGTGGTGGCATCTCTGTGAGTGCCCATAGATATGGCAGGGTGATTGACGTTAATAATGCCCTCGACGGAGAAGGACCTTTTTCTACCGAGCGTGCAGGGACGCTACCATCGGGAGAACTCATAAAACTCTGTTTTAGTGGGAACTATACCCAAGATAGGATTCGAAAGATGATACATGGCAAGGGAGGACTGACCGCATATCTCGGTACCAACGATATGATTGCCATATCGCGATGGGCTGAGGATGGCGAGGAACCGGCGCGCACAGTGCTCGATGCTATGCTCTATACAGTGGCAAAGCAGATTGGGGCAATGTTTGTAGCTATGGACGGTGAGGTGGATGCAATCATCCTCACGGGAGGAATAGCGCATAGTGAGTATTGTACGGCAGAGATAATACGCCGAACAAAATATCTCGCTCCCATCACCGTGATGCCGGGTGAGAACGAGATAGAGTCGCTGGCATATAATGCCTATTGCCTGTTGAACGGAAAGATTGAGGCGAAGGAATATTAGAACTCGCCTCCTCCTCCGTATCCGTTGTTCATTTCTTCGCCATTGTTATCCTCTTGTTCGTGACCTTTCTTCTTCTTCTGGTTCATATTACCGAAGTTCCAAGAGATATTCACGTTTACATTCTGACTGCGCCACATCTTCTGATATCGCTCGAATGTGTCGTTGGCAGTGTATGTCTCCCATTTGCGGGTGTTGAATGCACCTCGCCAGTTGACAGCAAGGGTAAGTGCCTTGTTGAAGAAGTTCTTGCGCAGACCGAAGTCAATACCGAAACTCGGTTTGCGATATCCCTGTGTGATGACGCGCTTAGAGTTGTAGTTGCCCGTTATCTGTATTGAGATGTCATAGGGCAGGATGAGGCTTGCCATCATGCGGGCGTCCCATGAGAAGTTTTCGTCGGGTTTGCCGGTGATGGTCTGACCGTTGATCTCATAGTCAAATCCGTTGAGCTTGTAGTAGTAGGCGTTCACGGTGGTGGTAAGGTCGAGCAAGCGGAAAAGCTTGTCTTTGAGAATGAGCTCCACTCCAGCCCTTTGGCTCTTTGCCACATTCTTGTTGGTGGAGTACATCACTCCTCCGTCGTTGTATGATATGCGCTGTATAACGTCGGTGGTAGGACGGTAGTAGCTACCAAACGAGAGAGTGTGTTCCGGCCATGTCTTGAGGAAATTTAGCGCGAAAGAGTTGGTAAACTCCGGTGTCAGTTCTGGATTACCGAATGATATCATCGAGGCATCGCGGGTATTCTTGAAACTGTTGAGTTCGCCACCCCATGGGCGTCTCAGGCGTCGGGTGTAGTTGAGCTGCAGTTGCGACGACTCAGTGAGTTGGTAGTTGAGGAAGAGGCTCGGGAAGAGTTCGAAGTAGTCCTTCTTAAACGGAGTGTCTCTCTTTGTGGCATCGTGTTCCTGGTCCCAGTCATAACTCTCGGTGTTCACCTTCCAGTATTCACCTCTCAGTCCGGCAAGTATGCCGAGCTTACCTATTGATGTGGTCACAGTGCCATAGAAAGCATGTATCTTGTTGTCGTAGATGAAGCGGTTGAAATATGCCTTGTCTTCAGTGGGATTGTCGCCTGTCCACGTGATGTCGGTCCACGACTCCTGCGGTGTGTTCTCATGATTGAAGTTGCCGTTGTATCCAGCTTCTATCTTCCACTTGTCGTTAATCTGATTTTCATATTCAAGTTTCACCTCCCACGACTTGTTGTTGATGAACATGGGTCGGTATTGATAGTCGTAGGTTGTCGGGATATCGTCGGTCATCCAGTCGGTTGAGTCGCGATAGTAGTTGTTGTCGTCGCTCTTCCATTTGCTGTGCGACACACTGAGGTCAATCTTATGCTTGTCGGAGAAGTTGTGTGTGTAGCCTCCCTCGATATTCATCATTCGCATGTCTCCGCCGCCATCGGTGAGTCGTGTCATGATATAGTCATCATTGGCATTGCCGAGAGTTCCGTAGTGATAGGGAGTGAGAGATGAGTCCTCACGCTTGCCGAACATACCCATGCCCGAGAGCGACAGATCGTCCTTCTTGGTGGCATGCCATGTCAGTCCTCCGCGCATGAAGAGGTTCTTGCCGCCTCGGTTGCTTTCGCTCTCGTAGTTCTGGTAACGCTGCGAGTCGAGATACGTCTGTTGGCTCTCCGAACCGCCCTTGTTCTTCCTACGGCGATAACCAATGTTGGCGAAGGCATCGAGAGTGCCGCTCGAATAATTGATGTTGCCACCGGCATTCCAACCGCCACGGGAGTTGACGCCAGTGCGCACCGACCCGTAGTAGCCTGCCTTGCGGTCACGCTTAAGGATGATGTTGATGATTCCCGCACTTCCCTCAGCGCTAAACTTCGCACTCGGGTTGTCGATTACCTCCACTCGCTCTATGCTCTCGGCCGGTATCTGCTGCAATATCTCACCACGGTTGTCGGTGGTAAGTCCGCTTGCCTTACCATTTATCCATACCTCCACACTCGAGTTTCCCTTAAGGGAAATCTCTCCATCGGTAGATACTTCAATGGATGGAATGTTCTCCAGAAGGTCGCTTGCCGACCCTCCGGCTGCCGCGATAATCTGGTCGGCGCTGAATGACTTCCTGTCAACCTCCAACTTCAGTTGCGAGCGTTGACCGGTCACCTCCACCTCCTTCAGCATCTTCGTGTCTTCGGCGATATATATCAGAGCGAATGATTGTTGGCGCTTGTCCTTGGTGATGGAAAACTGGCGACCTACCGACTTGTATCCCACAAAAGATACCGTCAGGTTATATTTGCCATCAGCAAGACCATCAATCTTGAATGATCCTTCTGCATCAGTGATGGCTCCTTTCACCATCTTGCCGGTAGCAGCATTTGTCACAGTAACATTCACAAACTGCAACCTTTCGTCAGTTTGCTTGTCTGCCACATGTCCTTTCACCAATCCTTGTGCAGCCATGTATATGCTGCAAAATAATGCGATAATGATAATACTTAGTCTTTTCATAACTATAATATGACGACTGATTAAGGGAAAAGTTTATTTGCTACCACCTAAAAAATGTTAAATCACAATAAAAGGGAAAATAATCTCCAATAATTTTTGTCTTTTCATAAAAATGTCGTACCTTTGCAGCCGCAAAAGCAATTGTTTTTGTTCTTTATGGTTGCCCTGATAGTTCAATGGATAGAACAAGTCTCTCCTAAAGATTAGATCCGAGTTCGATTCTCGGTCGGGGTACTCCTTTGTTAATCTTTCCTAAAATTTTTCACTAATTAATATAAGGTGCGAATAAAATGACTATATTTGCACAAATTTTTGTGATATTACCAAATAAAATAACTAAAGTTTATTATTATAAATAACATGAGAATCAATACGATTAAAGGATTTGCCATGTCGATGATTATGGCAGCCGCAATGACATTCGTCTCGTGTGCGGATTGGGATATGCCCCACTATGGTGCAGCTCAACCCGATCAGACAATCAACAATTTTGATTTCTCTACCACAAGTGGAGAAATAACGCTTAACGTGAGTTATGCGGGTTGCGGTGTAAAAACACCAGTGTTTTTCGAACTGTATGATGAGGAGCCTATCACATGGAACGAGGAGGGTAGTGGATATGAGATGAAGGAGGACGTGAAACCTCTCTTCTCGGCTTACACAGACGAGAAATGCGTGTATAGCGGAACAATCATGCTGCCGGCATACGTGGAGAAGGTGTGGGTGTTTAGTCCTGCATTCTTTGCCAAGACACTTATGGAGGCTTATGTAGTGGGCAACACAATCAATGTGTCGGACACTGAAGCCACCAAGAGCACAAGAGCTGCCATGAGAGCCTCAGATGAACCTGGATTCAGCTATATGACACGCACCGACGTGCCGAAGGAATATAAGGCAGGAAAGCGCTGGAAGGAATGGCTTGGTACATACGACGGCAACGGTAAGGTGAACTATGCATATACGGGCAAGGACCTTGTGCCCGATGTATCGATTTACACTACACATTCACAGGTGATAAATTCGGGCATCTCTTGTCCAACCCAACTCCGCAACGCTTCTGACCTCGAGATAAAAAATGCAGCAGAAGTGGTGATAACTTTCCTTGGCGGTAATACTTGCTGGAACAGTTCGTTGGGATATTATTATTATAAGGTGGGACAAGAACCAAAGAGCATAGAGGACGCTAATATCATCATGTTATTCCCCAATACCCAGGATGGCAAGTGGGAAAAGACAACGAAGGACGCAGACTGCCAAAAAGCGGGTGTGGACCGTATGACCTCCGTCAAACTGAAGTATTATCCAAAGATAGCTGAAGACAGTCAGGAGGGAGCTACAGATGTATTCCCGGCTGGATATAAGGTAGGACTCGTACTTGCCACGAACGCATGGAGCAAGAGATTGGAATATGAGAATAATTCGAAGAAAGCTTATTTAAATGAAAACCGATACTATCGTGCTGCTACTTTGAATACATTGACAGTGCGCCAAAATGGTCGTTCGACCGAGTTGCCAGTCGTGGCATCCTATTATACAATGGGCAAAGAATTTGTTATGGCTTCATTCGAGGATGACTATAAGTTTGATAATGGAATGGGACACGACCAAAACTTCTCGGATGTGGTGGTCGCCATTGGTACTAATCCTGTGAAAGCAATTGCTGACTTGCCATCATTCAAGATGTGGTTGAATGCTGATGGTTCCAGTTTGGTAACTCTTGAAGAAACACTTAAGGGTACTTACCTGTTTGAAGACCTTTGGCCTCAGAAGGGTGATTACGACATGAATGATGCCTGTGTGGAATATATACAGGGTACTTATAAAGACAAGTGGAACGACACTTACGGAGAGACATTCTCATTTAAGCCTCGTCAGAACTTTGCCACAAAGAAGAATGGCATAGCTTTCAGACTTATTGGCGGTGACCGTGCAGCGGTAAATTCAAACGGAAATACGACCGGAAAGAGAATCTCTGGATATCATGTGCCGGCAGAGGTTAAGCTGTATCTTGACAGTACGGATATTAGCGACCAATTGGAGTATGACCAGGATAATCAGATTTTCTATGTCATCCCCGATACAAAGAAGAATCCTGGTGTCACCTATACTGTGGAGTTCCTGCATATACCAGATGGCTCGCCCAAGTTCTATGAGCGTAATTATAAAGAGTATAAGAGCCAAATCGATGTCTTCCTCTATCGCAAGGAGGGCGACAAGAACTGGGAGGTGCATACCAAGGGTCAGGAACCGACTCCGAAGATGAACTATGAATACTTCGGCAAGGGTGACGACCTGTCGAAACCTGAACAGGGTATCTATTACGTGAGACATGGAAACTATCCATACGCTCTCTTCCTCAGCGGTCAGCAAATAGATGCGATGGGCAAGATATTCGACATTGCCAATGAGGGACAGACTCTCGAAAAGATGTACCCCAACTATACCAAGTGGGTGGAAACAGAAGGAAAGGAAAACAAGGAATGGTATAAGTGATTTAGGAAGTTAAAGAAGTTAAGGAAGATAATATTTGGCTTGTGTCTAAAAAATGTACACTCAGTGTCCATTTTTTAGACACAAGTTTTTTTGTGCCCTTTTGATTGGGGTTGGTATTCAGTGAGTTATGTTTTTGGCACGGTTTTGGCATGTTTTTAAATGAAGAAAATTAGATTTGAGATATGAAGATAAAAGGATTATTGACAACAGTGAGTGTCGGAACGGCGTTGATGTTTGCATCATCGCTAATGGCGCAAACGGTTGAGAAGAATGTGGTGCAGCCAGATACGTCGATATGGACTCTCGACAGATGTATTGACTATGCCATGACGCATGCCACTGACATAAGGAAGAAAGTGGTGGAGGCTGACAATGCGCGCCAAGACCGCGGGGCGGCTCTTGGGGGATTCATGCCGTCGGTGTCAGCAAATGTGGGGGCGCAGTTCTCGTGGGGACGTAATGTGGATCCCGAGACTAACACGTATAACACTATCACGACGTTCAACAACAGTTATTCTGTCGGCGGTTCGCTGACGCTCTTCGACGGGGCGCAAACGTGGAACGCATTCCGCAAGGCGCGTCTTGCGGTGAGACTGAGTGACAACGCCCTCGCTATTGCCAAGGACGAGAAGGCTATCGAGGTGATGGAGAGATATGTGGATGCCGTGTATAACGAGGCTGCGCTGCGTATTGCCGAGGACAAATTGGCAGACAGTCGCTCGCTGCTTGAGAAGACGCGGAGAATGGAGGAGTTGGGCGAGAAAAGCTATCCTGACGTGGCGCAGATTGAGGCGCAGGTGGCTGATGATGAATATCAGGTGGAGCACCAGAGGACGACAATGGAGAAGGCGAGGGTGGAGCTGATGAAGGCGATGGGAGCACCGATAGACTTGAGGCTGACGCTACGATCACGAGGACTTACGACTGATTTTGAGACTGGAGGCAGACTCAAGACGGAAGCTACAGGTGGACTTCTTGCAAGAAGAGGACTGGAGGCGGAGAATAATCTCGCTATCTCTCGCTTTGACTATAAAATTGCATGCGGACGGTTGTGGCCCTCTATCTCGATTGGTGGAGGGGTATCCACGGGATATTACAAGAATCTGTCGTCGGATGCTCTCGGTACGTCGTTCTCGCGTCAGATGAAGGATAATCTTGGTGAGTATGTATATGCCTCGCTGTCTATCCCGCTGTTTAATTTCTCGGCAATAAAGAATGTGAAGAAAGCACGCAATAACGTGCGGTTGGCTGAGATAGAGCGTGAGGAGACGATGCTCAAGATTAACAGTGACTACCGTCAGGCGGTGCTCGACCGTGACGGATATATAAAAGAGGTGGGGCTGATGGAGCGTAAGGTTGCCAGCGACTCCATCGCCCATCATCTCAACTCGCGAAAATACGAGGAAGGAATGTTATCGACTTTCGACCTCCATACGTCGGCGCAGACTCTGCACGACTCGCGAGTGAGGCTGCTTCAGACGAGGCTTATGGCGGAGATAAAGAAGAGGCTGGTGGAATATTATGAGGAATGAGGACTTAGGAATGAGAAATTAGGAATTAGGAATTAGAAGTTATGGACATAAAGATTGAAAAGAAAAAGTATTGGGTGCCGAAGAAATACTGGCCTTGGCTGGGTGGTGGCACTGTGATTGTGGCTGTGCTCGTGTGGCTTGCCACGGGTAATTTCGCCTCGACATTGAAAGTGGAGCGAAGAGGATTGAGTATCGGCAATGTCGAGAAGAAGGAGTTCAACGACTATGTGTCGGTGGATGGTCAGGTGGTGCCGATTCAGGTGGTGCAGGTGTCGCCTGAGGAGGGTGGCATTGTTGTGGAGCGTGTTGTGGAGGAAGGTGCGAAGGTGAGGAAGGGCGACGTGCTCGTTAGACTTTCGAATACCAATCTCGACCTTGAGATTCTACAGGCGGAGAGTGAACTCGCCGAGAAGCAGAACATGCTGCGCAACACGCATATCACTATGGAACAGGACAAGTTGGCTAACCAAAAGGAGGAGGTGCAATTAGAGCAGGACGTGACTACAAAGCGTCGTGCATACGAGCATCAGGAGAAACTCTATAAGGAGCGTCTCGTGAGCCGCGAGGATTATCTCAAAGCTAAGGAGGAATATGAGTTGGCGTATAAGAGCCTCGCCCTCGTAAAACAGAAACTGAAGAAGGATGCCCAGCTTCGCCAGTCGCAGGTGGACCAGATGGGCGACAACCTCGCCGCCATGCAGAAGAACGTGTTGCTTGTGCGCCAACGCAAGGAGAGACTTGAAGTAAAGGCACAGACCGACGGTGAGGTGGGACTCCTCGATGTCGAACTCGGACAGAGTATCTCTGCCGGACAGAAAATAGGAGTAATCAACGACTTGTCCGACTATAAGGTACGAGCACAAGTGGATGAGCATTATATCGACCGTGTTCACCAAGGACTCACCGCCACTTTCTCACAGGGTGGGAAGAGCTATTCCCTCCGCGTGAGGAAGGTATATCCCGAGGTGAAAGAGGGACGCTTCAAGATTGACTTTGTCTTCGCCGGTGAGCGTCCTAAGAACATCCGCACTGGTCAGACCTACTATGTTGACCTCCAACTTGGCGAGTCGAAGCAGGCTGTTCTTATTCCCAAGGGCACGTTCTATTCGGTGACAGGCGGCAACTGGATATTCGTTCTCGATAAGGACGGTTCCAAGGCTTATCGCCGCAATATCCGCATCGGGCGTCAGAACCCGCAATATTACGAGGTGCTTGAGGGTCTGGAGCCTGGGGAGCAGGTGATCGTAAGCGGATATGAGGCATATAAGGACAATGAGGTACTGGTGGTGCAGGATTAGAATTATAAAATTAAAAGTATTAAAAAGTTAAGATATGAACATCAAGTCTTACATTACGTTTCTATCAAGAAACAAGGTATATACCGCCATCAACGTCTTCGGACTCTCACTCTCGCTGATGTTCGTGATGCTCATTGGCGTGTATGTGTGGCAGGAATATCGGGTGGATAAACAACATTCCAAGGCTGACAGAATCTATGCTTTGGGTGTTGACAAGGGAAGCAAGGATAGGGTCATAGGAATGTCACGGCAGGTGGCGCCCTATCTCAAGAGCCGCTATCCTGAGATAGAGATGATCTGCGGAGTGGCAAGGGACGAGAACATGGTTTATTTCAACGACGACCAGATGGTGAAGAAGTATGCCCTGTTTGTGGATTCCACTTTCTTCCAGATATTTGACTTCGAACTTGTACGTGGTGACCGCCGCACTGTGCTTCGTGGAAAAGACGACTGCGTGGTGACAGAGCAGTTTGCCCGACAGCTATTCGGCGATAGCGACCCGATAGGCAAGCATGTGAGGCTGGCTAATAGAGACAAGGTACTAAAGGTTACGGGAGTGATGAAGGAGATGGAGAACAGTTCGCTTCAAAAAGCCGACTTCGTCTGCCGCTTTGAGCATGTCGGATATGTAGACCTTGTAGAGAACATGAATAATGCCATCGGTTCAAATCTTTATGTATTGACAAAACCGAATACAGATCTTAAGGCGAAGTCTGCCGACATGACACAGTATTTAAAAGAGTTCTTCTGGATATTCCAACTGAATGACTTGGAGTCGAAGGCTATTGTCCTTCCGTTCTCCGAGCAGTATTTCAGTGATATTCCCGACTGCGACAGACACACCTCGCGTGGCAGTCTGAAACTGGTTAAGTTGCTCTTCGCCTCTTGTCTTGTGGTGTTACTGTTTGCCGTGTTCAACTACATCAACCTTACGGTGGCACAGTCGGGAAAGCGTTCGCGCGAGATGGCTATGCGCCGGCTACTCGGCAGTCAGCGTGTAGGCATCGTAGGGCGACTTATGTCGGAGAGCGTCATGCTCTGTCTATTGTCGCTCGTGCTGAGCCTGCTGCTTGCCGTGGCTTTCGCTCCGTTCTTCTCGCAGTTGCTCGAAACCAAGTTGCTGCTTGCCGAAGCTCTCACTCCGCTCAGTGTTTGCGGAATATCGCTCTTTGCCCTGTCGCTTGGTGCGTTGGCAGGTGTTGTTCCCTCCGTGGTCATTTCGAGGGCGCAACCGATAGAGGTGGTTCGCGGCACGTTTGCCCACCATACGCGAATGGTGTTCAGTAGGGTGTTCATCGTGGTGCAAAACGTGATAACCATTGTGATGATTGCCGTCGCACTGACTATGTCGCTGCAGATGCGCCATATCATCAATGCCCCGATGGGTTTCAACAAGGAAAACATCATCGTATTGAGATATCCCGGCGACAGCATTCAGGCATCGACCTTTAAGAAAGAGGTGGAGAAACTCGCCTGTGTAAAACTTGTAAGCAATTCGCGATATACGCCAAGCGACGGAGGCGACAACTATACAATTCCGAGGGAGTCGAAGAAGACTGTGAGCCTGCAAATAATGTTGGGCGACAAGAACTTTATGAAGATGTATGGATTCAAGGTCAAGAAGGAGAACACCGAGGGCAACGACTTAAAGGTGTATGTCACAGAACAGACTTTGCGAGAACTTGGGGACGACTTTTACCATTTCCATTGGGAAAACATTCTCGGCGATATGGGCTACAAGGTTAATCCCCGTGCAGTTGGCGTGCTTGAAGACTTCCACATCAGGAACATTGAGCAGGAGACTCACCCCATGATAATATTCATCAAAGACAAAGTATCAGAACCGTGGAATTTCTCCATACAGGTCACGGGCAACCCCGTCGAGGCGCTTGAGCAGATAAGGGACATATATAAAAAGGTGTATAACTACGACATTCCCGACGAGCACCCATTCATCGACCAGCAAATATCAGCCTATTACACTGAGGCAATCCGCCTGTCGCACATTGTCTCTCTCTTTGCAACAATGGCGTTGCTCGTGTCGGTGTTGGGTCTCGTCGCCATGTCCACCTATTTCATTCAGCAGCGTCAGAAGGAGATAGCCGTGAGGAAGGTGTTCGGTTCGTCGAGTGCGCAGGTGTGCCGCAAGCTCATCCGCACGTTCCTCGGTTATGTGGCTATAGCCTTCATAATAGCCGTGCCCGTGATATGGTATCTCATGAGCGACTGGCTCTCTCAGTTCAGTTATCGTATCACGCTCTCGCCGTTGATATTCCTTGCTGCCGGTGCCGTATGCTTCCTCATCTCGTTGCTATCAACAATAATACAGAGTTGGGTGGCGGCGAATGAGAATCCGATAAAACATATAAAAGATAATTAATGATATGAACATAAAATCTTACATTACGTTTCTATCAAGAAACAAAGTTTATACCGCCATCAACGTCTTCGGACTCTCCGTCTCGCTGATGTTCGTGATGCTGATAGGCGTGTATGTGTGGCAGGAGTATCGGGTGACGCGCGATATTCCTGATAGCGATCGCGTTGAGGCTATTGGTATGAAATTCGCAGGTGAGCAATACATCGGCACACATCACTATGTAGGGAAGCAGCTTCTGAAGATGTTTCCCGAGATAGAGTCGGTGTGCGGAGTGAGCCGTATGGAACTGATGGTGAACAAGGGCGACGAGAGGCTTCGTGCCCAGGTGCTCACAGTCGACTCCACATTCTTCACCTTCTTTGGCTATCAGTTGAAGGAGGGCGACGCCACAAGATGTCTTGAGGCAAAGGATGCCGCAGTGGTAAGCAAGAGGTTTGCCATGAGGATGTTTGCTGAGACCGCAGTAGTGGGGCGAACCATCATGTTCAACGACTCGCTGAAACTACATATCACGGCAGTGATGGAAGACCTCAAGGGAAGAATCTTCGATAATCCCGACATTGTGGTGAACTATAATTATCAACGCTATGGCAACTTTGCAAATACCGATGAGGCTTTCCTTATTAATATGGTGAACATGTCGGGATGTAATGTCTTCCTGAAGATGCACGAAGGCAAGACATTCGTGGGGCGCGAGAAAGAGTTGACAAAGAGTTTCGCCAAGTTCTGGAAACATTTCGCCGAACAGAAACCCGATGAGGAAATGTTTGTTGAACCTTTCACGATGAAATATAAGGACGTGTTCTTCACCAAGGCGGAGGGCAACGGCACTTTGCGTTATGGTGACATAAACTTAGTGAGAATCCTTGCGGCTGTTGCACTCGTCATACTGCTTTTTGCCGTGATGAACTACGTCAACCTCACCGTGGCGCAGTCGGGAAAGCGTGCCCGCGAGATGGCAGCAAGAAGGCTTTTCGGAGCGCAGCGACGTGAGATTGCAATGCGATTTGTTGGCGAGAGCATGATGCTCTGTACACTTGCGTTTCTCATAGCAATATTGCTTGCAATGGCTTTCTCACATAGCTTTGGAGAATTGCTCAGTGCGAAGATGGATATGTCGCTCCTGTTCAGTCCGATGTCCATAGGAATGCTTCTCGCCATTCTTGTAGTTACGGGCATTGTGTCGGGAGTCATCCCTGCTGTAGTGGCATCGAGGGTTGAGCCGATGGAGATAGTGCGCGGCACGTTTATCCACAAGACAAAGATGACATTCAGCCGGGTGTTCATCGTGGTGCAGAATGTCATCACAATCACCATGCTCGCCTGTTCGCTTGTAATGGTTCTGCAGCTGAAGCACTTGGTGGATGCTCCATTGGGATTCCGACAAGATAACGTTTTGACGATTGACCGTGTGTCGTCTCCCGAAAGTTTTATGCAAGAACTGAAGAAACTGCCATGCGTGAAACTTGTTTCGCCATCGCAGGGAACACCTGCTGATGGCGGCAACAACCAGACCATAGTCGGTAGCGAGGGCTTTGTTGATATGCGCATACAGCATTTTGTGGTAGAGAAGGAATTCTTCGACATATACGACATCAAACTCACCGATGGCAGCAAACCGAAGCCAGGACATTTCTATATGAACACGCGTATGGAAAACGACGTGAAGGCATCAGAGGCAATACGCGACCCGCGCAAGACGCTGAAGGCAACACAGCTGATGAACCATAATCTCGACGAGCAGTATGGCGGCACGTTCCGCGATTTTCGTATTTGCAGCATTGAATACGAGCCTCGTCCGATGCTTATATCCGTGGTGGATAAGGTGGAAAACTGCTGGGACCTGAACATCCTGATGGAAGGCGACCTTGAGGAAGGTTATAACGAGATAGCACGACTCTATCACAAGGTGTATCTCGAAGATATGGATGCCGATAGAGCACGTTTCGTTGACAAGCAAGTGCAGGAAGAATTTGAGGCACAAATCCGCACGTCGCGCATCGTCTCCCTTTTTGCCCTCGTGGCGATATTCATCTCTATGCTCGGCTTGATAGCTATGTCCACATACTTCATCGAGCAGAGGCAGAAGGAGATAGCCGTGCGCAAGGTGTTCGGCTCAACGAATGCCCAGATGCACAGGCGACTTGTGCGCACATTCCTCATGTATGTAGTGATTGCCTTTGTCATCTCCGTGCCCATCGTCTTGTATTTCATGAAAGACTGGATAATACAATACACTTACCGCATCACGTGGTGGCCCTGGATAGCAGTGGCGGGAGCAATCATCCTCCTGATTTCCTTTGCCGCAGTGATGGTGCAGAGCTGGGTGGCGGCGAATGAGAATCCGATAAAACATATTAAGGACAATTAGGAATTAAGATATGATTAAAGTAGAGAATTTATCAAAGTCGTTCCGCACGGAAGAGGTGGAGACGATTGCATTGAATGGAGTGTCGTTCGAAGTGAAGGACGGCGAGTTTGTAGCTATTATGGGTCCTTCGGGATGCGGCAAATCGACATTGCTCAATATCCTCGGACTGCTCGACAATCCCACGGGCGGCAAGTATTGGCTCGACGGGAAGGAAGTGGACGCCCTAAAGGAGAAGGACCGCACCGATGTGCGCAAGGGACAGATCGGTTTCGTGTTCCAGTCGTTCAACTTGATTGACGAGTTGAACGTGGAGGAGAACATCGAGCTGCCGTTGACTTATCTGAATATCCCCGCCAAGGAGCGCAAGCAGAAGGTGCAGGAGATAATGAAGCGCATGGCGATAAGTCATCGTGCAAAGCATTTCCCCCATCAGCTCTCGGGAGGTCAGCAGCAGCGTGTGGCAATAGCCCGTGCCGTGGTGTTCGGTCCGAAGATTATTCTCGCCGACGAGCCGACGGGTAATCTTGACTCCAAGAACGGTATCGAGGTGATGAAGCTCTTGACGGAGCTGAACCGCGAGGGGACAACGATAGTAATGGTGACCCACAGCGACCGCGATGCCTCAATGGCACAGCGAGTGATAAAGCTCTTCGACGGAAAAATCGTGGAGTAGAAAAAACGTGTAATCTGTCCGTTGTAGGGTCTTACCTCGTGTAAGACCCTACAACGGACGTTTCCAGCTGAATAAAACAATATTATTTTTTTAGCGCAATCCTCGCCTCCTCGAGCATTCCGGCGATATATGGGTCGCCCAAGGAGTTGTTTTTTATGAGTTCTAAAAGACTCTTGTCGCAAGTGGCACGCTCATTGTCGGTGAGCAGTTTGCCGTGGTTCTTGCATAGTTCTGCAATCTTCACAACCAGTCCATACAGCACCAATGTCTTGTCAACGCCAGTGGAAACGAATGACGCACGCAGTGTGCCGAAGCGCTTCATGAAGTCGAGGTCGTTGTTGATGGTAGGCTCCAAGTCTTTCAACCCGGTAATAACATATCCGTTGTTGTCGATAATCTGCTTGCCGTCGTAGGTGATGACGCGTGTATTTGACACCTTCGTAGGGTCGTTGCCATAGATATGATAATGCAAGATTATGACATTGTCGCCCTTGTTATACCATACAAGGGCGTAGGCATGACGCTTGTCGGTTTTTGCCTTGTCGTAGAAGAGGGCGACCAGATAGTTGTGATCGGAATGTGATCCAAAGGTCACGGAATACTCGTTTTGCGTACCGTAAGGCACACTGAGACTCGATTTGAAAGTGCGTGGAGCATCCTGTGTCATACGATACAGTTTATATGCATCCTTCTCGTTAGTAAATGTCTTGACAAACTCATCTTCGAGTTTGCCGAAGGCTTTTTTAGTCATCATTATCTCTTCGTAGCGGCAGAAGGTGGTGGGGTTGTCGATGTTGTCTTCATAATGATTCTTCGACAACAATGTCTTGTCACCTCTTGTGTCGAGACTGCGAAACAGTTGTTCAATACTCTCTTGTGCCGACGCCACGATGCTCATCATCATGGCAATCAATAAAATACTCTGTCGTTTCATATCTATATTATTAATATACTTCTTCATATTCAACATTACAAATCTCACTTATTCTAAGTTCTTGATATACAGTCATCGCATTTATCAGACGCTCAGCTTCCTCAAGTGCCACTGCCATACTGTCCTCGCTAATCCCGTTGGCCTCGGCAACTTGGGCTATCAGATGTCTCGGGACGGGAGGGGTGTAAGGCAACTTTTGTTGCTTCTTAGGCTTCGCCTTTTGCGTGGGAGTAGGGGAGATTTCAACATTGCCATCACGCAATTTGTCGATAGAAGGCTTATCACGCAATGTGTCGATAGGAACATTCATTGCCTTTATGGTATCAACAGCCTCAACCTCGGCTATCATTGGTTTGCCTTGCTCTCCACCTATATTAAGCATAAAGACCAAGACAATGAAAGCCGCCACTGCCGCTGCCGCCATATAAATGCGCAGCCCACTGGGTTTGCGGTCAATGCGGATGCCTCTGGGAGCGTGGGCGTCTCGCCCGCGGCCTGCCTCCGTGATGTGCGGGTGGGTCACCCGCACTCCTATATTCCCATCGTCAAACATGCGGAACATCTCCCGATAAGCTTCCCAATCCTCCTTAGGGATATTATTAGGCCTATCCTCATCACCAGCTCCAAAGAAATACTCTGCAAGAGCAGTTTCCTCCTCCACAGATGTCTCACCGGCCATAAACCTTTTGAGCAAATCTTCCACTTCAATTTCTTTCATTGTCTGTTCCTCATTTTAATATCGTTGAACAATTTCTTGCGTGCATTTGACAGCATCACCTTCACTGATGCCTCACTGATACCTAATAGTCGTGCAATCTCCCCGTTGGAGCGATGCTCCATCTGGCGCATCTTCAGCACTTGCATTTCCCTTGGGGGCAGTTTCTCCATCTGTTGCACCAGCCATCTCTCGTCTTCCTCCAGTTCGATGCGTTCCGAGGGATTAGCCCATCTTCCTGCCGACTGCTTCAACCCCTTGTTTGCATCTGCAAATATCGAGAGTTTCTTCTTTTGCCTTCGGATGATGTCGATGCAAAGGCGTTGTGCGATGACTGTGGCAAGTTTGATGGCATGATCGCCATCCTTGAGTTGGTCGTGCAGAGTCCATAGGCGTAGCATAACGTCGCCGGCGGCATCCTCGGCATCATCTGCCGAAGACAGCATCTGCCTTGCCACGTCGTGCACCTTGGTCCGCAGTTGAATGGCTATTGCCTCAAACTCGCTTTGTGTCATCTGTTTAGAGAGAGATTTTATGGTTCTGCGTTAATGTTATTTACTGTCCTTGGCTTCTTGCGAAATTTCGAGCGATTGTTGGTGTTGCTCTCGCTACAGTTGCCTGTTATCACAAGTTCGTTTTTCTTTATCTCACCTGAGCCGGCAACCGACGAACTGTAGTTGACTACCTTGCCCTTCAGTTCAATCTCACCCGAACCTGCCACGCTGCATTTCAGTTCCTGACAACCACTGAACATAGCATCAATGTCGCCCGACCCAGCCACCGTCAGGGAGGCATACTCGCATTGGTCATCCACCTTGTTAATTTCGATGTCTCCGCTGCCGGCTATCGACACTTCCAGTTTCTTGGCATTTGTCTGTTGCAGGTCGATGTCTCCCGAACCGGCAATAGACAACTTCACTTTGTCGGAAGAAACTTTCTTCAGTTTGATGTCGCCCGAGCCGGTTATCTTGAACGTGATGTCGTCCGTCTTGATGTCGGTGGTGGCAATGAAATCTCCACTGCCCAAACAATCCACCTTGG
Organism: uncultured Prevotella sp.; assembly: GCA_945869265.1. Lineage (GTDB taxonomy): Bacteria > Bacteroidota > Bacteroidia > Bacteroidales > Bacteroidaceae > Prevotella. The sequence continues at coordinate 83,468 of CAMBOI010000005.1, forward strand.
TAAGTTCGGGAGATGTAACTTTCACGATTACATCATCAGACAGGTCGGCAGAGCTGAAAGTCACACCGTTCATTTTCTTCTTCTTGCCCTCGACAGAGATGTTCAACTGTTTGTCCTTAACATCCACTTTGATTTTCTCCATGTCCTTAGGCGAGGCGATGATGATGCACTCGTGCTTTGAGCCTTGTGCGAACTTGACTGTGACGCCCGCAGTTAACGACACCTTGTCAAACTCTGTCACCGGTATCGACTTCTCTACAGTTTCATTACTCCGGGCAGCAGCCCCAATGCAAATGGCAACAGCCATCATGATTAACATTACCTTTTTCATACTATTATTCATTTTAAATTTTGTTGTTCCTTTATTTATAATAACGTATGAACTCCGAAAAGTTAATGTCAAAATCAAAGTTTTTGCTATTTTTATTTGTCTTTGTATCACCCGAATAAAAGAATTATCTTTTGATAAGATAGGCTGCATTTCGGAAATAAAAATAAAAAAATATCCTTTTTTATTTTGTATTTCGCTCAATTTGCACTATCTTTGCACCGTCATTGCGAGAAATATCGGAACGAAATTTATCGTGTGAAATAATATTTTACATATGTTTTTTATGTTACCCATCCATCCTGTCCGACCGTTCACACCCCTATAAAGGGGTGTGAACGGTCGGACAGGATGGATGTTATATATAACATAAAGTTTTTTTGACAAATTGTATTTTTTGATGCAATTATACATAATGTGCAGCCACAGGGGACGCAGGCGTTACTTTTCTACTGTAAAGGCCAAAAATGATAGTTACAATCCGAAATTTTTCCAGTTGGCAAAATATTTTTCTCCAGTTAGAAAAAAATATTTTGCCAACTGGAAAAATAAATTTTGGTAACTGATGGTATTCTTTTATTCAGCGAACAAGACCTAGAATTATAACGTCTGCCTTTCCTCTATCCAATGCCTGAATATCGGGTCTTCTATCATATAGCGGTCGGTGCGTATTACATATCCGTTTTGGGTAAGGCGCTTTATGGAGCTGAATGAAGTGCTCGACGGCAGGTCACGCAGCTCATACGGCGACATGCCCTTGCATAATGTTTGTAGAATCTTTCTGTCCGTCTTGTTGAAAGTCAGCCACAGACGCTCGAAGTCAAGGTCGTGTACCCTCACAAGTTTTTCTATGGCTATGCGGACAACCTCTTCGTAAGGTGTCTTGTGATAAACCAACAAGTCCCATACCACGGATGAAAGCTGTTGGGTGTAATATGGGTGACAAGCCGTTTCAGACAATATCTCCTTGGCTATGCTCTCGTTCTGCCCTTCATCGCATGTCTCGCCAAGACGTTCCTTTATATATAAAAGGAAGTCACCGTATGGTATCTTGTCGAGTCTCATTAATTGTCCGAAGTGATAGAATGGGGATTTCTTCCTCTCGAATATCTGCGTCATCATCGACTCCTGACTGCCGAGGAATATGTAGTTCACCATATCCTGGTCCTGCATAAAAGCCCTAAGCCTCTTGTCTATGCCTTTTTCTATGCCAATGATTTCCTGAAACTCGTCGAGAACGACAATCATCCTGTTATTCTCAGTACTTACCTTTTCAGCCAAGGAGAGGGTGTCCTCAATCATAACGAAATTATTCAGCGTGGGTTGGAAACTCACCTCAATAGAGTCGTTAAGAGGGTTAGTCGCGAAGGTAGGTATTACCCTGAAGTTCTTCAGCAGGTGTTTTATCCTTTCTATTGGATGTTGTCGCAGTATTCCCCTCAGCAACAAGGATGCAAAGTCTTCTATGCTTGTCACCTGTTGCATATTCAGAAAGACGAACTGGCGTCCTGACTGTTCGACGGCTTTCCTGACGAGGCTCGTCTTGCCGAAGCGTCGCGGACTGATGACAACAAGATGGTTCTTGCTGTTCAGTATTTCAGCTATTCTCGACAGCTCTTCCACTCTGTCTGTAAAGTATGGACTATCTACCACAGTCCCGAATCTAAAAGGATTTTCCATATTCCGATATTTTTCGTTCCGACATTTTTCGCAATGACGGTGCAAAGATGGTGCAAAGATAAATCTTTTATTTGTGATATGCAAGGAAAAACAATAAAAACATTACCTTTGCACCGAGGAAATCTTGGAAAAGTGTATGATTTGGTGTGAAAATGCCTTGGAAAAGTGTATCATTTCTTCATCCTCGACGTGTCAACTGCCTCGTGATACTTTGCCTTGTAGCCTCCGAAGCGGTAGGTGAAGGAGAGGCCGGTGGTGGGATAACAGGAGTATTTGCTTCGCATATTCTGACCTGCCCAATGGTTTTCGGGGGTGATCATCATCGTGCGGAAGATGTCGTTGCAGTAGAGGTTGACAATGGCATTGCCGCCGCAGAAGGCATAACGGAGGTTGATGTCGAGATTGCCCGAGGCGGGGAGGTCCATAGGGCCTTGATATGCCTTTGTGCGGGCAAAGCCGTTGAGGGTGAGCGAGAGGTCGTGACTGCGCACAAAACGGAAGGTGGCGTTGGCTGACAGCATGGCATAGGCGATGTTGCGGTCGATGGGACAGTCGAAGTAGTCGCTGTCTTTTACGCGCATCCACTCGCCGAAGACAGTGGCGCGCGAGTCGAGCCACCATGCAGGCTTCCATGGCGAACTCAGCATTATTCCTGCCTCCTGACGAAAATCGAAGTTGTCGAACTTGTCAATCTCCACCAGTTTATCGCGAGCCTGGAACATCGTTTGGGTGAAATAGTCCTTCGAGTGGGTGAACCATCCACGGAAGATGTACTTGTTGTGTAGAACATGTACGAGAGAGAGTTTGTAATCCTTCGATGGCTTGAGGGCAGGATTACCTACGATCTGCTCGTAGTTGCCTCCATAATATGAGGTGACGTTTTGCATTGCCCAGAAGTCGGGATATTTCTTGTCGGTGGTGAATGACAGCTGCCACATTCGACCTGATTGGGGCATATATGTGGCGGAAAGAGTAGGGTAGAAGTCCCATTCATTCCATAATGCGGTCTTTGAATGTTCGGCGGCAAGTGAGAGTTCTGCTGACAGTTTGTCGCTCAGATTTACTGAGCCTCCTCCATAGATGTTGAGGATGTTTTCCGTGCGGCGAGAGGAAAGGGGCGAGGGGAGTTGTTCGGCAGAAGTGTTTCCCGTTGGCACATACTCCTGATGGCTATGGTCGATGATGTGGGTATATACCATTCCGTAGTTCACCATTGCCTTCTTTCCCAACTTATGTTCCTCGCGTGCAAAGAATTTCGAGCGGTTGATGCGCTGCCCAGAGGTGGTGATGAAATCTAATTTATTGCCCAATAGCTCACTGGTCAGGTCTTGCTCTATATTGTCTTTATAATAGGTGAAGTCGGCACCGAGGTTGAGACCGATGGGTAGTGTGTAGTCAAGGTGGGCATTATGCAGGATGTCCTTGATATGGTTGTCCATAGTCGAGTTTTGTAATCCGCTCATCTTCGTATGCTGGTTCTTCTCCTTGAAGTTTCCCGAATAACTGATGCTGAGTTGGTGGTCTTTGGCAAAGTCGATGTCGGCGGCAATACGATAGTCGTGAATGGGACGGCTGTCTCCCCATATCGCCATACGAGTGTCGATGTCATGCTTTTCGCCGTTGCTGAGAGTGTGAACTCCCGTCTTGTCGGTTGTATGGAATGACTTACCGTGAGTCATGGAATAATATCCGTCAACGGAGACGATGCCTTTATGGAATGTGAGTGAGGCACGCTCATTGAAGCGAGCCTCGTCCTGCGCCTCAGCCTTGGTATATAGTTCTCCTTGAAGCGAGGCGTCCTTTGAGGCATCCTTTTGTAAAGTGACATTTATCAACGCTCCACGTACCTGATAGCGGGCTGGGGCAGAATACATCACTTCGGCATTCTGCACACGACTTGCAGGCATGGATTTGAGCAAGGTGACAACTTGCTCGCGCGACATGGAAGTCAGTTTGCCGTTAATCATCAGTGCCACTGACATTCCGCCGAGATTGATGTCATCGCCTTGCGGAGTCACTCCCGGCAGATGTTTCAAGGCGTCGAAGGCATTATCCACAGGTTTGTCCTTGACCAGCTGCTTCACGTCGAACACAAGTTTTCCACCGTCAACCTTCACTACCGGTTTATTGCCGGTGACCATCACTTCGGGCAGAGTTTGAAACAAGCTGTCGTTGAAGGCCGTGGCAGTGGAATCTGTCGTTACCTGTGCATTGGCACTCAGCGACAGGAGGATAATAATAGATGTAATAACTGTCTTTTTCATAATCGTTTTTTATTGTTCTGAATTCGGCTGCAAAGGTACGGCAAAAAACTTATCGAGAGAAGAAATATGTGTTATGTAGTCTTACTGCCGCAAAAGAAAAGTGTTATTTAGTCTTATCATTCCTTTGCGCTTAGAGGAAAAAGTGTTATCTTTGCCGCATGAAATTGCCATTGAAGACTATAACAATATTGGTGTGCACTGCCCTCATCGCGATTTTCGCATATCAGTCATACTGGCTCTACAACCTCTACGTCACTCAAAAGCAGGAGATGGAGACGGCTGTTAGGGAATCCTTGCGCATAAGCGACTACAACGAGTTAGTGCTGAGAATAGCCAAATTATCAAAAGCCAAAAAGGCAAAGCATGGCGAAGTGTCGTTTCAGACGGGATATGCGCTCGACAAGGACAACAAACTCGTAAATCAGGGTACACGGACAAAAGTGACTCGCAACGACACAGATGCTATCGTAATCCAACAAGCCGGATGGCGCGACAGTCTTACCGTAAAGCGAAGGAGACAAGGAAAAAACCGCATGTTGTATGTGAACATCAACTCTCAACGCACAGACAATGCTCCAAAGTCGGCAGTAGTTGGCAATAAGGAGACAATGTTTGTGGGAATGGTAGATAAAAAACAGACGGTGGATGACCTTACAAAGATGATGCAACAGGGCATACATTCGGGCATTGATATGGTGAGTGAACCTGACATAAGAGTATTCGACAGTCTGTTGACTGCACGCTTGACTGAGAGACATATCGACTCACGCCATCGCCTGCAACAACTAAGCATTATGCCGCAAGCATTGGCAGGAGTGATAATCGACACGCTCGCCACTATCACCACCCCCGGCTATGTGCCTTCAATCGAGTCGCTTGTCTTCGACTATAAATACGACACATCGAGCAACCGTCTCTATCGCCTGCGCATAGAACCGCTCGGCAAAAGCGTGTTGCGGCAGATGACAGGCATCCTCGCCAGTTCGGCTGCCACCTTCCTCATTCTTGTCTTCGTGTTTTGGTATCTCATCAGGACAATGCTCCGCCAACGCTCGCTTGAAGAGATGAAGGACGATTTCACACATAACATCACCCACGAACTGAAGACACCAGTGTCTGTGGCATACGCAGCCAACGATGCGCTATTGCAGTTTGCCGACGACCTTGACCGAGAGACTCGTGAAAACTATCTGAAGATGTCGTTGGAGCAGTTGCGGAAACTTGGCGGAATGATTGAACAGATATTATCCACAAGCATGAAACGGCGAAAGACATTTACACTCAACAAGGAAGAAATATACTTGCATAATACACTTGCCGACATAGTGGAGGAACAACGGTTGAGGGCTAAGAAACCGCTTGACATTTCCCTTAATGTTGTTCCCGATAAACTAACATTGCTTGCCGACCGCCAGCATTTTATGCAGATAATCAGCAATATCTGCGACAATGCCATAAAGTACTCTCGTGATAACGTAAGGATTGGCATAACATGCAAGAAAGACACCGACGGCAATATCGTTATCAAGATCAGCGACAATGGCATAGGAATATCAAAGGCACACCAGCAGCATATCTTCGACAAGTTCTACCGTGTGCCCAATGGCAACCTGCACGATGTGAAGGGTTATGGACTCGGCCTTTACTATGTGGCTACGATGATGAGACTGCATGGAGGCATCGTGGAGGTAGAAAGCGAACAGGGTAAAGGAACGACATTCACACTCTTATTCAGACAAACGACATGATGAAACAGATAAAAATACTATTGGTGGAGGATGAGGCCACGCTTGCCATAATCATCCGTGACACACTCAACTCGCAGGGCTTTCAGGTAATTACTGCCGAGAATGGAGAGCATGGGCTGCAACTGTTCTTCCATGAACGTCCCGACGTAGTTGTGGCTGACGTGATGATGCCCAATATGGACGGATTTGAGATGGTGAAAAGAATAAGAAACAAGGACGTCACCACTCCGATACTCTTTCTCACTGCACTTTCCGAGACGGAGGATGTGGTGAGGGGATTTGAGGCGGGAGCCAACGACTATCTGCGCAAACCATTCGGTATGCTCGAACTGATAGTACGCATAAAGGCACTTGTAGGTCGTGCTTTTGTACCTCGTGACATCCCGCAAGATGAGGTGCCCACAAAGTTTGTTATTGGTGATTATCAGCTCGACTCAATGAAGGAGCATTTAGTGTATGCCGCCGACAATGCCGACACCGAGATTATCCCATTGTCTCATCGCGAGTCAGAGATTCTTCGCCTGCTTTGCAGCAGCAAGGGCGAGGTGGTTGATAATCGTGACATACTGCTCGAACTATGGGGCGACGACAGTTATTTCAACACCCGCAGTCTCCATGTCTTCATCACCAAACTGCGCCGCAAGCTCTCCCGCGACTCTCAAGTCAGAATCATCAACGTCAGGGGAATCGGATATAAGTTGATATAGACTATACTTACGAGAACTTCAGTCGGAAGAGGGTGGTGGAATCAGAGGATGTAATCAGTTCGATGCTGCCGCCACTTTGCTTCATTATCTGGCGCGAGATACTAAGGCCGATGCCGCTGCCCGTGGGCTTGGTGGTGAAGAAGGGCACGAAGATTTGTTGTGCCTCGTCAGTGGGGATTGGCTTGCCGTTGTTGCTGATGTCGATACATACCGAGTCGTCGGGGGCAGTATAGGCGGCAATGGTGATGGCAGAGGCTCCTGCTTCCACGGCATTCTTCAGTATGTTCGTCACGACATGGGCGATGAGGCTTTCGTCGGCGTAGAGGAGAAGGTCGGGGAGAGAGATGTCTTGGTGTATATCAGATGTTTTGGAATATTCCTTGCTTATCGCCACCATTCTTTCAAGGAAGGGTTTGACGTAGAAGAGTTTGGGTTGTGGCTTGGGGATGAGCGTCATTCGGCGGTAGTTATCTACAAAGTTGAGCAGTTGCTTGCCCGTGGAATTGATAACCGATAGTCCTTCCTTTATCTCATTGTCGTTGGCCTTGTGGCTTAGAGTCTCACTGAGTGATGTTATCGGAGCAACATTATTCATTATCTCATGAGTGAGCACACGTATGAGCTTTGTCCATGACTCCATTTCGCGCGATGACAGTTCGTTGCGAATGTCGCTAAAGGCAATTATCCGCACCTTCTTGTCATGAAGCATGGCGGTAGTCTCACGTTTGGAGAAATCTTCGGAAGCGAGTTTTGCCGCAGCCTGACTCTCGAAAGTAAGTGTCTCAACACCGAGCAGACGCAGTGCAGCATCATTATGCTGAAGCACACATCCGCGCTCATCCACCACCATGATACCTGTCGATACGGCATTGATAATCTGCTCATAATAGCGTTCGCGCTCTATAGCCTCATGGCGTGCCGTTTCGAGTATGCGGCGAATGCGGTTGAGCGACTCGTTGATGAGCTTGTCGCGCCCCTGTTCGGGGAAGTTGAACGAGAAGTCGAGATTGTCGATGGCATTGAACAGGAACGTCACCTTGCCGATGGTGCGGCGGTAGCGGCGGTGGAGCACAAGGCATACTATACAGAATATGGTTGCCGTGCAGAGTATGGCGATGATGACGTTATAGTCCATATTTCTTTATTTTATTATATAAGGTCTGTCGGGCGATGTCTAATCGTTGTGCCACAAGACTTAGATTGCCATCACATTCATGGATGGTGCGTGCTATGAGGTCGCGCTCCATTGAGGCGAGGGATGTGGAGGGGGATGATGCTTGTGGTGTGGGGATAGAGGACTGGGGAATACTGATTTCGCCAATAATCACCGCCCTCTCCATCGTATGCTCCAGTTCCCTGATGTTTCCCGGCCACGGATAGTCAAGCAGTTGCTGGCGGGTCTTGTTGTCGAGTTCGAGTGGGGGCTTGTTATAGAAATCCGAATATCTCTTGATAAACTGTTCTGCCAATGGGATGATTTCCTCCTTGCGCTCGCGCAATGGCGGCAAGTGCAGACAGATGGTATTCATGCGATAGAGGAGGTCTTCGCGGAATGTTCCTTCTCGAACCATCACCTGCAGGTTGCGGTTGGTGGCGGAGATAAGGCGGATGTTGATGGGAATCTCCTTGGTGTCTCCAAGGCGTGTGATTGTCCTGCGCTGAAGGGCAGTGAGCAGTTTGGCCTGAAGAGGGTAAGAGAGATTGCCGATTTCATCAAGAAACAGCGTACTGCCCTCTGCCAACTCCATCTTCCCCGGTTTGTCGCTCTTGGCATCGGTAAATGCGCCACGCATATATCCGAAGAGTTCGCTCTCAAACAACGTCTCGGTGATTGCACCCATATCCACAGTAACCATCTGCTTTCCCGAGCGTCTCGACAATCGGTGAATCTCACGCGCTAATACCTCCTTACCTGTTCCGTTCTCGCCCGTGATAAGGATGTTGGCATCTGTTGGAGCAACCTTGCGCACCATATCATGAAGAGCGGTACCCCCAGCTTCTGTCACCTCGTCAGAAGGCAGTGGCGATGATGATGTGGAGGCAGGCATAGCTTTCTTTATCTTCTCTATCAGCACCTCGTTCTCAAACGGTTTGACAATGAAGTCTGCCGCACCTTCCTTTATTCCCCTCACGGCGAGGTCAATATCCGCATATGCCGTAAACAATACGACAGCCACATCAGGCTCCGTGCGCTTTATCTCCTTGAGCCAGAACATGCCCTCGTTGCCATTGTTGATGCCACGCCCGAAGTTCATGTCGAGCAGAACCACGTCGGGCTTCTTCCTGCGCATCAGCGTAGGAATGGCGTTGGGATTTGTGGATGTCTGCACATCCTCGCACAGGTTCTTCAGTAGCATCCTAAGCGACACGAGCATTGCCTCGTTGTCGTCGATAATCAGTATATTGCCTTTTTTCTTCATTGCTTTTTTAGCGATAACGATGCAAAATTACAAAAAAAAGACAAGGCAGACAAGAATGTCATTCGCAAACTTGCCTGCCTTATTAATTTTTAACTAATTCCTAATTCCTAATTCCTGTCATTCCGTCTTTATGCTCTCCACGGGATTGGCGGTAGCCACCTTCAACGTGCGACTGATGATGGAGAGGAAGGCGATGACGAGTGTGAAGAGGGCTGCAGCCGCAAGAACCCACCACGGCATCGGAATCTGATAAGTGAAGTCCTGCAGATAATGGCGCATTGCCTTTATGCTCAACGGCATGGCCAAGACGATAGCCACCGACGACATCACGAGGAAACGATGCGAGAGTGTCCATACGGCACTCGCTATCGTGGCTCCCATCACCTTGCGCAAGGCTATCTGCTTGCGCTGCTGCTCACCGTAATACACAGACATGGCAAACATGCCGAGAGCAGAGATGAGAATAGAGACGAGCATGAAGGTGAGGACGAGCGACATCGTGTTGCGTTGGGTCTTTAGTCCATCGCTTAAGATATCGTCGATGTATTTGCAATTCATTTCAAGTGGCATCCCCCTTACTTCTTTCGTCACCATGCTGCAAGTGTTCTTCACGGCGGCAAGAGCCTTGTCGTGGTCGCCCCGTGTTTTGATGAGCATTGTATAAAAATAGCCATCGTGGGGAGCCACCATGATGCCGTTGTAACACTTGTCCATCGCGTTTGGCAAGGCAGTACCGGCACGATAGTCGGCTATCACTCCGCAACATTCATATTCGGGTTTCCCGTTCTTGACACCAAAATAAGGTTTCTTTGCCGATACCCCCCAAAAGCGCTTTCCGCTTTCGCTCACCCATACCTTTCCCTCTGTTGGTTCGCAGTATTGTTCAATCACCTTTATTCCCAACATCTTCATCGCTGTGGAGTCGAGACGGCACATCGCTACCCATGACAACACCTTGTCATTTACGTCATGCACACCATTGGCACCGCATTGTAATGGTGTCCCTCCACCAGGTGCAGCCTCCACTACCTCGGGCAGGGCCTTCAGACGGTTAGCCAAAACCATCTGCTTGTCAAGACTATAGCCTACATCATTTGTATATGCTATGATGACGTCTTCCTTGTTATAGCCGTAGGAAAGTGTGTAGAGATGGTGCATTTGCAAGGTCATTGTCAACCCCACGGCAATGAGAACCGTGCTGACCACGCCCTGCGCAGTGATGAACACCTTGCTGAACCACATCTTGTTCTTTATCCTGAGACTGCCCTTCACCACGTCGATGGGGTTAAACCGCGACACTACCATGGCGGGAATGATGCCGCAAACAGTTGATATAACAAGGAGTGCTGCCACGGTGACAAGCAATACCAGCAGAGACACGGGGAGAGAGATTTTCGTCTTGAGCATGTCGTTGAACACGGGCAACAGGCATAGTGCCAACAGCAGACCGATGATGAAGCAGGCTGACGTGAACAATGCCGACTCCTTGAAATATCTTACCACCACACCCCATACGCTCTCGCCCAACAGTCGGCGCGTTGCCATTTCCTTGGCGCGCTTTCCGGCTTGTGCCACGGTGAGGTTGATATAATTGAATATGGCGCACACGAGAAGCACGAGCGCCACGGCAAGCAGGATGTCAACCAATTTCTTGTCGCCTTGGCGGAACTTCCAGTTGGAGATAGTGGAGAAATATAATTTGTCCAATCGCACTATCGTCGAGCCCCACAGAAACTTGCCGTCATTCTCGCGTGAATATTCAAAATCTTTCCAGTAATCCACATACTTGTCGAGCAGTTTGTCCGACACCTTGGCTGGATCGGCATCCTTGTCGAGTCGTATGAAAGGGACAGTCTCGCCGAAGTTGTCCATCTTTGCCGTCAGCTTTTCCGCGTATTTCATTGAAACCATCACATCGTATGGCTCAAAGATGTCAGACTTGCCGAAGTCGGGCATTACTCCCGTTATCCTGAACGTGAGGGTGTCGTATTTCAATGTCTTGCCGATGGCATCGCCATTGCCGAAAGCCTTGGCGGCAAACGACTCGCTCACGATGGCTTCGTTCTCGGATGTAAGTACCCTGTCGTGCCGGCATCCACGGACATCATATCCGAAGAACTCAAAGAAATTCGGGTCAACGCAGTATGCGTCAGTCTTGAAGAACGTCTCGCCAACCATAAACCCGGGGATATTGTTGGCGGTGGCGACCCTTGTCCACTCCTTTATCTCGGGAATGGAGGGGAAGAACTCCTGTGCGGTTCCCCATGTCATACCGAGATAGTCGCCGGAGCCTACGGCATAAATCTCTTTTGTATTCTCGTTGCCCTTGCCCACACTGTATTCCATCGTTGTGTAGGCTCCGAGGATAATTACAAAGCCGAGGGCAACCGACAGCCCGAATGCCTCGATTGCCGTATATAGCTTGTTGCGGGATAAAAACTTAAAATATGATTTCATAATTCCTCATTCCTTTCAACCACTTGTCCATCAAACAAATTAATGATTCTTCCGGCAAACGTCGCATCATGCAGCGAGTGGGTCACCATTACCACAGTCGTCCCCTCTTGATTCAGTTCGGAGAGAAGTTGCATCACCTCCTGACCGTTCTTAGAGTCGAGGTTACCCGTAGGTTCGTCGGCGAGGATGATTCTCGGTCTTCCTACAACGGCTCGGGCTATTGCCACACGTTGCTGCTGACCACCCGAAAGCTGGTGTGGATAATGCTTCATGCGATGGCTCAGTTTTACCTTGCGCAGTATGTCGAGCACTCGTTGCTTGCGCTCCTTCTTCTCCACACCGAGATATTTCAGTTGTAGTTCGATGTTCTCCTCCACGGTGAGTTCATCGATGAGGTTGAACGACTGAAACACGAATCCTATGCGCCCCTTGCGATAAGCCGTGCGCTCGCGCTCCTTCAGATGTCCCACCTCCTCGTCGCCGAGCCAGTATTTTCCCTCGGTGGGACTGTCGAGCAGACCGAGGATATTCAGCAATGTTGATTTGCCGCAACCCGATGGCCCCATGATGGCAACAAACTCGCCGTCGTTCACTTCGATGCTCACTCCATTGAGTGCCACCGTCTCCACTTCCTCCGTGCGGAAGATTCTTGTGATGTTTTCTGTTCTTATCATATCTTGTATTTTGTTTTTTCGTGCTGCAAAGTTACATTATTCCCTCCATACCACCAAGACTGTTTCTGCATCCGGATGATGATTGTATGAAAATCATACAGACTTCTGTGTGATAATCATACATTTCTCCCGATTTGTTTCGCAGTTTCAACAGAAATGATTAATTTTGCAAGCGATAATTTGAATATGACATGAAATACGGAACGATACTTATTGTGGATGACAATCCCGCTATACTGACGGCATTGAAGATATGTCTTGCCGACGTGTTTGAGCATGTCCTCACGCAGCCCAATCCCGACGGAGTGCTTGCCTTGCTCCAGCAGGAGAGGGTGGATGTTATATTGCTCGATATGAACTTCACCATCGGTATGAACAGCGGACAGGAAGGATTAATGTGGTTTCGCTCCATACATCGCCTGCATGCGGATATTCCCGTGGTACTCGTCACAGCCTTTGCCGATGTGCAACTTGCAGTGAAAGGGCTCAAGGCAGGTGCGGCTGACTTCATCACCAAACCGTGGGACAACGACGAACTCATCCGAACACTCAAGGATGCCATCGACAATAACAATCATATTGACACTCTCGAAACCGTTGAGACCCAGCATGTGCGCAAAGTATTGGACAAATGTCACGGAAATATATCGCGTGCCGCCGAACTTCTCGGCATCACCCGCCAAACACTCTATTCAAAAATAAAAAAATGATTATGATAGTCATAATAGCATTGTTGATTGCCGTGGTATTGACTCTGTCAATATACCTCTTTTATCACCATCAATGCCGCCTGCGTGAGATGGCATTCCTCATGCGTGAGGCGGTGCTCAACGGCGACTTTACTTTCCGTGTGCCAAGCAAGCGGATGTTCTTCGGCGAAAAAGCCCTACTTGATGCCCTCAACGACATGGAGAATAACATCGGACGCCTGACTGCACAAAACGAGGTGGAGTCGTGGGAGAAACTCACCCGTGTGCTCACCCACGAAATCAACAATGCCACCACTCCAATACTCAGTATCTGCCAGTCGTATCTTGCCTCGCCATCAATCAATTCCTCGCCCTACCGTGAGGGCATCGAGGCAATTCGCGACACCACATCCGCCCTCAACGTCTTCGTGGATAGTTATCGCAAGATGACGCAGATACAAAAGCCCGCCCCTTTGGAGCTCAATCTCCTTGATTTCATCTCAGGCCTCACTTGTATGTATCCCTCCATACAATGGCATATCGACATCCCCGAATCTCTTACAATAACCATCGATCCCAACCTCCTTCGTCAGGCAATAATAAACATAGTGAAGAATGCCGCCGAGGCTGACGCCAAGAACATCTCTGCCAGATGGCTTAACCGCCGTCTCTACATCAGCAATGATGGTGCCCCGATCCCCCCTGATCATCACCGAGACCTCTTCGTTCCCTTCTATACCACCAAGAGCCACGGCTCGGGTATTGGTCTTCCTCTCTCCCGCCAGGTTCTGATGATGCAAGGTCGCGAACTTACCCTTGCTCCCGTCCCCCAAGCCGGATATCATGTCACCTTCGTCATCTCTGGGATGAACAATCAATAATCTGGGGGGATATTCTTCATTAAGGATACACTTGCCCAAAATTGAGTGTTCAATATAGGGTTTGTCTTTTGACACTGTAGATAGGTCGGGTATGTAATAAATGTATAGAGTTTCATAAGTATGGAAAATGTTTGTAACAGAAAAGTATTAATGTCTTAAAATGCTTGTAATGCTATTGTAATTTAGTCGCAGTACCTTTGCACCCGAAAATAATAACTATTTAATTTATAGGATGAAAACAGTAAAAAGAGTATTCGCCACAACGGTTGTGGCAATTGCAACGGCCTCTGCTGCATGGGCAATGGAGGCAACGGAAGAGACAAGTTTTGGTATTGTGAGCGGACAGGTGACTGATGCAGAAAACCACACCCTGCCTGGTGCTACTGTCCAGATTGAAAGCCTGCATACAGGCGTTACAGCAGACATTAACGGATTTTACAAGTTGCCAAATCTCAAGCCTGGCACTTACACTCTGAAGGTGTCATACGTGGGATATAATCCTATATATAAAAAGGTGACAATCACAAACAACAAAAAGTTGATTGTTGAGG
>CAMBOI010000006.1 GCA_945869265.1 uncultured Prevotella sp.
AGTGTAAGTGTCACTATGCGTATCCTACTTGCACACATACTATCTGTGGTGTAATCCGACTCTCTTTCATCAATGAATCAGAGTATGAGGCAGACTACCGTTACTACACTACAGGAGAGTTTGATAATCCTTTTAAATAAAGAAAACAAGAATGATAGAGAATAATAATCACTACTACACAGAGTGTACATACGAGCATATCTGTAAAGTCAACGAAGGAGTCACATCTATTGAAGATTGGGGACTTGCCGATGAAATCGAACTGACCAAAATTGTATTCCCAAGTACTCTTACAAAGTTAGGAGACCAGTGCTGCCTCTGCTTGGAAAACCTTGTTGAGGTGGAATTCAATATGAAGTGTTCATTAGAGGTTATCCCAAGAAGCTGCTTTGCACAGTGTGCCTCTCTGAAACAGATTGTTCTTCCTCCATCAGTAAAGGCTATTGAAGAAGACGCTTTCGGAGAGAGTGGAATCAAGAATGTTGTAATCACTTCCGAAGAAATGCCAACTATCGACGAGTCAGCATTCCAAGATTGTTCTATTGTTGTGGTGTTCAATGCAGTCACAAAGGAACGTACAGTTTTCAACTCATCACAATCATAAGGTCATGTATAACATTGTAGTTTTTGCAGAGGACAAAGAGTTAATACCTCATATCTATAGGGCATTAAAGAAATTCGCAAAGGAAAACTGTCACGTCATCAATGTTGTTGATGCAGATACTCTGCCAGATGAAGCAGAGTGGTTTAAGGGTACTTTCGAGGAATATTATACCATAGTAGTTGTATCTGAAGGTAAGAGATGTCTTGAGACATACGATTTCTATCAGTATGACCGAGTATTCTACTCACCCATAGTCTCACATCCAATCTTGGATGAATATGACAAAGATTGGCACGAATATTTCAATAAACGGATATGGTGTATTGGTGGAGAAGGAAAATACTATAATGAATTAACGAACATTTGCACTGACTTCGCAGAGTTGCCGCCGCATGATCCGGCGGCAACGAATGGACTGTCTGTCCTTGCAAAAGTTCTAAAATCACTCATAGGTTATGATTGTAATAACTCCTAACAAACAATAGCAACAACGACTGATGAAAGAAATTAGCATACAAACTATCGAGGAAGAGATACTCAATCTCTATAAGCAACGAGGAGAGCACTATGAGGAGATTGCTGCTCTTCTGCGAGTGCGCAAGGAACTTCTTGATGTTGATACTTGCTGTGATATCGAAGAACATCTCCAAGACCTCCGCGAATTCAATGAAGCGTTGACAAATCATCTCATGATGCTGTGGGATGATGCCTATAGTGTGTATGAGTCGTTCAAGAATGTTAAGCCAGAATACGAGTATGACATTAAGGCTTACCTTGTTTTTGGAGATGAAGATGATGAAGAGTCAGAACAAACAACTGAACAGCAGATATTTAACATAATCTGCGAGACAGATAAAAACTATCAGTATAGTGGCATTATCGTAGGAGGGTTGCACTTACCGATTTGTGGGTACAAGACATTCGACGATTGGATAGGAAATGATGGCGTGTCTTGGAACGAACATCTTCCAAAAGAAGAAACAAAGGATATCCCACTCACAATGATGTTCCACCAACTATACGACCATTCACTATTCGCATTGTCAGACTTCTTACATATCCGTAAGTTTGAACAAGTGATTGAAGTATGTATGACTAAATAAGAATCCTTATGACAAACAAAAGAGAATGGCGAACAGCCAAACAAATAAACGAGATGGCTCTCCGTGTGTGTACCTATAGGTCGGATGGGAGCAAACGAAGCCTACCTACAATAGAGCAAGCGCAAGAGTATGACGAGATAATTGATACACTGTTTGCTTGTTATATGGGGTATCAAGGTGAATTGACTGATGATGAAGTTAGTCAGATGCAGCGCAGAGAAGAAGAGTTTGACCATCTTCAACTCGATATGAGGTATCAAGTCTTTGAGGAGAATGGTAAACGAGGGCTTCGACATCCCTCTGGATATGTTGTTGTCCCACCATTATTCGATGACATAGCAGAACAATATGATGCATTGGGAAAAAGATGGGGACCTACATTCGCCGTACCTGTAATACGAGATGGTAAGTATGCTCTCTATGTTATGGGACGCCCCCAAGACCAAGATTTTCAAAAAGAACCCTTGACAGAACGAGAGAAGTATGGTAAGTTAGTGACGGAGTTCATATATGATAATATTTACAAGTTCTTCGGCACTCCCGGTTTCTTCATCGTAGAGAAAGATGGAAAGAAAGGTGTTATTGATTCTGGCGGAAACACCATTGTCCCCATCGAGCAAGATGAGATATACGAACAGATGGATATAGATGGATGTTTCCCCTTCATTTGCAACGGTAAATGGGGAGTGTCATGTCATGGGAAAACCACAGATGCAGAATTCGTTGATGTCATCATTCAATCTGAAGACTTTGTGCGTGTTAAGATAGAAGGAGATGACACATACTATTATCTTGATGATTATGGCAACCTTACAAGCAAGCGCCATGAGGCATTCTTCGGCTCTTGGTATGATATGAGTAAGTAACAACTAAAAAACAAAAGTATGAGTAACATTAATCCAACGTCTGACAAGCAGACAAAAGAGAACGACAAGACAAAAGCAATAAAGAAGAAAAACTTCTTGGAAGGCAAAAAAATGCCTAAAATACCTAATGTTATTTGAGGATGAAGAATAATTAATCCCAACAGTTATGATTAAGATTGAAGTATTCGACAATGATGATGGCTATATCGAGGAAGAGACATTAGATAGTCACGAGGTACTTGCCTTGGCACTAAATGGCTGGTCTATGCCAGAGATTGCATCGGTTTCTATATTGAAAATCAATGACAAGTCATTCGATGTCGGTGAATGGAAGAGTAAGTTCCCACTTGCTAAGGCTATGTTGGACAACTTCTGGAAGCGCAATTCAGAAGAAGCATTGACCGAACTGATTCGCTCAACAGATTCCATATACTTCTTGGAATGTACCACTTCTGTCAGTAAGATGTTCAGAGATGCTGGCGCTGTGGCTGTGCCTTGCTCGATGGTCAAGCATCTTATCCACGAAGATGTTGTGCCTTATCCTAATAGTGATTGCTATATGCATCAGGGGCAAGAACTGCCCAATCAAGGTGCTTGGAAGACTTTGTTTCTATTGCCATCGTTGGACATATACGACAAGATACAATCGAAGATACTTGACTGCTCTAATATAATATTTAATAGCGTCAAGGAGGCAGTAAGTACAATTGCATATCTATACTCATTGACAGCAGAAGAGTCTGTGTATGATTTCTTCCCTCGTCATCGAGAGATAGTGCGTCGCGCACAGAATTACCTCGATGACCACCACGATGAGATGACTCAGTATGATGCTGAAATTCGATTTCGATATTCAAAATACTTCCTCCAGGACTATCATACAATAGAGTTGAGAGATATTCCAGAGAAATACATTGAAACTGTTGTCGATGACGAAGGCGGCGTATACAGTAAAAGCGGAAAACGTCTGGTTAAAATCGCAGATAAGAAGAACTTTACCGCGACAACATATAAGGTAAAAGAAGGCTGCGAGTCTTTGGATGATGGTGCAATGTGCTGCATTGATTCACTTGAACAAGTTCTGTTACCGAATTCATTGCACAGAATTGGCGCTAATCAGTTCTTGAACGATAAGAACTTGAAGTTATTAACTATACCATCAAGCGTTGACTTCGATATCGAGGGAAGTATGTGCGAGCACTGTACAGCACTTGAGTCGGTCGTGTTCAATAATCATCAAGAGTATCTCGACATCGCGATGTTCAATGGATGTTCCAGTCTCAAGGATGTTCAACTACCTCAGACCCTGGTAGGGCTATCGGACAATGTTTTCGCTGGCACAAAGTCGTTGAAGACACTGGATATTCCGACGGTCAGATGGATAGGTGGCGAATGTTTCCGAGACTCTGCCATAGAGAGAATCGTCTTGCCGAAGTGCATTAAGTCGGTGGCATCAGATGCTTTTGTGGGAGTACCGTCTGAATGCATCAACATCAATGCCTTTCCGACATACTTCAATTATCCATTATCTTTCGATGCTGAAATCCACTTATTGCCACGACTGTTTGTCGATGGGTGGATATTAGACTTAATGCGTATGTATGCATACATAAGGTATATCCAAGACCACAGTACGAGGGTGTACTTACTTGAAGATGAAAAGCGAAAACTGAAGGAGTACCTCAATTGGATAAGAAATAATTGGTGGATGAGTCTGTCTAACGATGACATCGAGTCATTCTTCGCCACTATGAAGATTAGTGGATTTTCGCCATTGTACTTTCTTTGTGTGCTGAACAATCATCTTGCAGAACAAGATTTGCGAATCGTAAACCGTAGTTCAATTGTGTATGCTTGCGAGTTCAAGGCTAACTTACGAAACATCTATGATTTGATTGGCGAGAGTGGAACTTATAATGATATTGAGAAATGGGTGAACTCTATAGGTACAGAGTCGGTGAAGCATCTTGACCCTATGATGAAGTCAGAGATTGATATCGCATTAAGTTCTACATTCTCTCACGATGGAAAGACTGTTGTACGTATGAGACGAGTCTGGGGATATTCTCCCGAAGTCGGTAACACGATAACAGTTGATACGAAGAGTATCATTGAAGTTGCTGACACTCTGAATCAAATGGAAATCAATGGCAAATAACAAAACATTGCATAAAGAAGTAGGATGAACTTACTCCTTTATGCAATGTCTATATAGTACATTTCAGATTTACACTATCTGCCAGAGAGAAAATGATTAACCTGATTTTCAGGAACGGGCTTTTTGATTACCTTTGCAGTAATTGCGATATGACATTACACCTTATACTGAAGACTCACTGGTTCAATATGATTGAACAAGGCAACAAACGTGAGGAGTACCGAGAGAATAAGCCATATTGGAACAAGCGGCTGTTCTCTCATAAGTACACTCACGTTTGCTTCCATAGTGCTTACACTAATGAAACGATGACTTATAAGATTGAGAGCATATCCATCGGTAGAGGTCGTGCAGAATGGGGAGCACCTTCAGAAGATGTCTATATTATAAAGTTCTCGGAAGAAGTTTGAAATTTGCTATCTCTATGGTTGGGCAACAATCTGCAATGTCTATTGATGTGAACGTATGCGTTGCCATACCCGCCAGCGTCACTTTCTGATGGATAAAGGTGGTGATGCCGGGCACATTTTATCACGCTGCTTGCTCCGATTCTTCATCCTTCAGCATCTTAATCCATTTCGATATTGTAGGTGCAGAAGCCTTCAGACCATTCTCGGCAAGGTAAGCAACTTCCTCTCTTAACGACATTCCATCCTTATGGAATACATAACTGTTGGGTATTGTCCCAAGTTGCAACAATGACCTGTTGTCGAGTACTAACCTTAACATAGTTGGAATTCCAACGGCATCGAACATAAAGAAGTGATTCTTCCTTCTTCGGTTCTTTGAGAGTGTAATTGATGTGTACGTTCATCTTTATTTGGGTTTAGAATACGAGGGGACCGAAGGGACCATCAGGGGGGACCTAAACAAAGAAACTGTACAAAAACAGACCGCAATCGGCATTCTTGTGATAGATGTGCTGACTGCGGTCTAACTATGTGATATCGTGCGATATTGCTATCAATGTGGGGAGTCAAGAGGCGTTGCTTGCAACGGCTCTGTGAGACCCTATTTTATTCCCACTCGATTGTGGAAGGTGGTTTTGAGGAGATGTCATAGCATACGCGATTGACTCCCTTTACCTTGTTGATAATCTCATTCGACACTTTTGCCATAAAGTCGTAGGGCAGATGTGCCCAGTCGGCGGTCATGGCGTCGGTGGAGGTGACGGCACGAAGAGCAACTGGATGCTCATAGGTGCGCTCGTCGCCCATAACGCCAACACTGCGGACAGTGGACAGGAGCACTGTGCCTGCCTGCCAAACCTGGTCGTAGAGCGATACCTCTATCTCGCCGTCAGTCATCTCGGCGGGCACTCCAGCTGCCAACACCTTGCGGGCATCTTCGCCTGAGAGGCGCACCTTGTAGTCGCGCAATCCGCGGATATAGATATCGTCGGCATCCTGGAGTATGCGCACCTTCTCGGGAGTGATGTCACCAAGGATACGTACGGCAAGACCTGGACCGGGGAAGGGATGACGGGTGATGAGGTGCTCGGGCATACCAAGTTGGCGACCTACACGGCGCACCTCGTCCTTGAACAACCACTTCAGGGGCTCGCACAACTGGAGATGCATCTCCTTGGGCAGACCGCCTACGTTGTGGTGGCTCTTGATAACCTTTCCGGTGATGTTGAGACTCTCGATACGGTCGGGATAGATAGTGCCCTGGGCAAGCCACTTGGCACCTACAATCTTTTTTGCCTCGGCATTGAACACCTCAACAAAGTCGCGACCGATAATCTTGCGCTTCTGCTCGGGGTCGGTCACTCCACTAAGGTCGGAGAAGAACTTCTCACTGGCATCAACACCAATGACATTAAGACCGAGACACTCGTAGTCGTGCATAACATCGCGGAACTCATTCTTGCGCAACATTCCATGGTCAACGAAGATACAGGTGAGGTTTTTGCCGATGGCACGGTTGAGCAATACGGCACATACCGAAGAATCCACTCCGCCAGAGAGACCGAGGATTACCTTGTCGTCGCCAAGTTCAGCCTTTAGCTCTGCCACTGTGGTATCGACAAACGAGGCGGCACTCCAACTCTGGGTGGAACCGCAGATATCAACCACGAAGTTCTTCAGCAACTGTGTGCCCTGAAGGGTGTGGAATACCTCGGGATGGAACTGCACTGCCCATATAGCCTCCGACTTAGATGCATAGGCAGCGAATTTCACATCATTGGTTGAAGCGATGCACTCAAAACCCTCGGGGATGGCAGTGATGGTGTCGCCATGACTCATCCACACCTGGGAGTTCTGTTCAAAACCCTTGAACAGGGGATTAGTGGTATCTACTGTGGAGAGATGGGCACGACCATACTCGCGAGAGTCGGCCTTCTCTACCTTGCCTCCGAGAGTGTGCGAGATGAACTGCGCACCATAGCAGATGCCCAATACGGGCAGGCGACCTACGAACTGGCTCAAGTCAACCTTGAAAGCCTCAGGGTCGTGCACCGAATAGGGTGAACCGCTCAGGATGACTCCAATCACCGAGGGGTCGTCCTTAGGAAACTTGTTGTAGGGAAGAATCTCGCAGAAGGTGTCGAGCTCTCTGACACGACGGCCGATAAGCTGGGTCGTCTGTGACCCGAAATCAAGAATAATAATCTTCTGTTCCATTGTTCTTTACATTATTATATTTATATATGAATTATTTTTTCAGCCTCACTGAGCGAATCGAGCTTTCCTACATCGAGCAGACGTAGGTTGGTGTTGAGAATACCCCGGATGTCCGCCTTATGGCAAGCATCGAGATAGAAATCGATGATGCCAAACTTATCTGGCCATTCGGCCATCAATGGGAACAATCGCGGTGAGAATACATGAAGACCTGAGAAAGCCGCCCTCAATCCTTCGGTGGATTGGGAGGGCTGTGGTTTCACTTCTCCCGTCTTAATATTTATCCACGCCCTGAGCCTCATCTCATCATTAAAGATAAGATAGCGGGATGTCTTGCGCTCGCTCACCATCAGTGTGGCATCGTGTGAGATTGCCGACTCATAGAATGTGGCGAGATCCACATTATGTAATATGTCAACATTATGAATGAGGATGGGCGACGAGGGGTCGAAGAGCGGAGCAGCCTTGCGTATGCCGCCACCAGTGTCGAGCAGTGCGTCGCTCTCATCGCTTATGCGGATGTCAAGACCGAAGTTGTCGTTGGTCTTGAGATAGTCAATTATCTGCTCCGCAAAATGGTGTACATTCACCACAATGCGCTCAAATCCCGCCGACTTGAGATTCATAATAACCCGATGGAGAAGAGGTTCTCCCCCTACTCTCACCAATGCCTTTGGCATCGTGTCGGTCAGTGGACGCAAGCGGGTGCCAAGTCCCGCCGCAAATATCATTGCCTGTTTCATTTTTCACTCTTCAATCTTCAATTTTCAATTTTCAATCTTCAACCTTCATTTTCCGCCTCAAGCTCAAAATGGATATTCTGTTCGCGATGGATTATCCTCACCTCCACTCCGAATTTCTCATGGATATGCTCGCCGAGATGCTGTGCGGAATAAACACTGCGATGCTGACCACCGGTGCAACCGAAACAGAACATCAACGAGGTGAATCCTCGCTGGATGTAGCGACGCACATGGGCATCGGCCAGTTTATACACCGAGTCGAGGAAAGTGAGTATCTCTCCGTCGTCCTCGAGGAATCGGATTACCGGTTCGTCGAGACCGGTGAGTTTCTTGTATGGCTCATATCGCCCGGGGTTGTGCGTACTTCGGCAGTCGAAGACATATCCGCCGCCATTGCCCGAGGGGTCGTCGGGTATGCCCTTGCGATAGGAGAAGCTATATACGGTGACGACAAGCGGACCCTTGCCATCGTATTTCGAAAAGGTGGCAGGACCATCCTGAGGATGGGCGGGATAGATGTTCTTGTCGGTCACCTTGTATCCGTCGGAGCGGTTGGCTGCAGCCTGCTCAATCATTGCAAACTGCGGCAACTGGGTGATTTTCTCCAGCACCTCCACCATATATGGATATGGAAATTTGTTGTCGTGGAGCAGTTCGCGCAGATTCTGTATTGCGGGTGGTATGGAGTCGATAAAATGTTTCTTATGCTCAAAATATCCGCGGAATCCGTATGCGCCCAACACTTGCAATGTACGGAAGAGCACGAAGAGACTCAGTCGCTGGGCGAAATGTCGCACAGAGGGCACCTCGGTGTAGTTCTTCAGCGAATAATAGTATTCATACACGAGTTCGCGGCGCAATTTATGCGAATACTTTGCCGATGCCTGCCACAGAAATGAGGCGAGGTCGTAGTAATACGGACCCTTGCGACCGCCCTGGAAATCTATAAACCAGGGATTGCCCTTGGCATCGAGCATGATGTTGCGTGCCTGGAAGTCGCGATACAGGAAACTCTCCATTTTCTCCTCGGTGAGGTCGTTGGCAAACATGCGGAAGTTTGCCTCCAGTTTGAGCTCGTTGAAGTCGATATCGGTGGTCTTCAGAAAGCAATACTTGAAATAGTTGAGATCGAAGAGCACACTGTCGGTATCAAACTCCGGTTGGGGATAGCACTGTGTGAAATCCAACCCACGAGCACCGCGTATCTGCACATTTGGCAACTGGCGTATGGTGCGGATGAGCAGCTCTTTCTCCTTCACATTATATCGCCCTCCTGCCTCGCGACCGCCCTTGAGCGCATCGAAGAGCGACACACTGCCGAGGTCCTGCTGGAGATAACATAGTTCGTCGTCACTCACCGCAAGCACCTTGGGCACCGGAAGGCGGCGCTGGTCGAAATGATTGCTGAGGTATATGAATGCGTGGTCCTCGTCGCGACTTGTCCCGACAACACCCACAACGGTTGCTCCGTCCTTGTCGGCAAAGCGGTAGTACTTGCGGTTGCTGCCCGCCCCAGGGAGTGCTGTCACGCTCACCGGGTCGCTGCCCGCCCATTGCCTATATAATTGCAAAATATTCTGTTCTACGTCCATAATATATATAATAATGTGCAAAAGTACTCATAATTTCCGATATAACCAAGAAAAAGGCGAAATTTTTATTTTTTTGTTTCAAATCATAAAAAAAAGTGCCAAAAAGTTTGCAGATTAAAAGAAAATGTGTAACTTTGCAGCCGTAAACTTACAAAAAACAGAAAAATGAAGAGAATGAACAACAATACTTGGTGGTGGCGCAACTCGAGATTCAAATAATCGCGGGCTATGTTGCTATACCCATATTCAAAGATATATGAGAGGCTCATCGCATACGCGGTGAGCTTCTTTTTTTAGGACTGATTATTGAGAATAACTGAATAAAAAAAATATAATATAAAAAAGATATGAAGAAATCGTTTTTAGTAGATGAGAAAGGCTTTTACGGGGAATTCGGTGGGTCGTATGTTCCGGAAATCCTGTATGCCACAGTAGAGAAACTGAGGGAGCAGTATCTGCCCATACTCGAATCGAAGGAGTTTCAGGATGAATATATGTCGCTGCTGCGCGACTATGTAGGACGTCCGTCACCACTGTATTTCGCACGAAGAATGAGCGAGCGCTATGGATGCCAGCTCTATCTGAAGCGCGAGGACCTCAATCATACGGGTGCCCACAAGATCAACAACACCATCGGTCAGATTCTGCTGGCCAAGAAGATGGGAAAGAAACGTATCATCGCCGAGACGGGAGCTGGACAACATGGTGTGGCTACGGCCACGGTATGCGCATTGATGGACATGCCTTGCGTGGTGTATCAGGGTGCTCTCGACGTAGAGCGTCAGCACACCAACGTTGAAAGGATGAAGATGCTTGGCGCAGAGGTTAGACCGGTGAAGACCGGCAACTGGACGCTCAAGGACGCCACCAACGAGGCAATACGCGACTGGTGCTGCCATCCTTCCGACACATTCTATATCATAGGTTCTACTGTAGGTCCTCATCCCTACCCCGACCTCGTGGCTCGACTGCAGAGTATTATCTCAAAGGAAATCAAGGAGCAGTTGCAGGAGAAAATCGGTCGCGACTATCCCGACTATCTCATGGCTTGCGTGGGCGGAGGTTCGAATGCCGCCGGAACGATTTATCATTATATCGACGACGAGAGGGTGAAGATTGTTCTTGCCGAGGCTGGCGGACAGGGGGCAGAAACAGGACATACCGCTGCCACTATTCATGCCGGACGACTGGGTATTCTGCACGGAGCGAGAACGCTGGTGATGCAGACTCCCGACGGACAGATTATCGAGGCGGAGAGCATATCGGCTGGTCTTGACTACCCCGGCATAGGTCCTATGCATGCCAATCTCGCATCACAGCACCGTGCCACGGTATATTCCATCAACGACGACGAAGCTGTGAAGGCAGCCTACGAACTCACCCGCACTGAGGGTATCATCCCCGCACTCGAGAGTGCTCATGCCTTGGGAGTGCTGCCCAAGATGAAGTTCAACCCCGAGGATGTGGTTGTGCTCACCGTAAGCGGACGTGGCGACAAGGATGTGGAAACTTATTTGTCAAACAAACAAATGGCTGGAGAATATGGAAACTTTTAACTACAAGACATCGAGCCGAACACTGCTGGCTGACTTATATACCCCGGTGGGCATATACATGAGACTGAGGGATATATATCCGCAGAGCGCACTGATGGAGAGTTCTGATTATCACGACTCCAACAACAGTCACTCTTTCATCGGCATCAACCCTATAGCGTCGGTGGCTATCAGTCATGGCGAGGCTATATGCATATTCCCCAACGGTGAGGTGACTCGACATGAGGTTAACCGCGAATATCGTTCGGACAAGGCTATCAACTCGTTCATACAGAGATTCAAGGTAGAGGGAGAATATGCCTCCTACTGCGGACTGTATGGATACACGGCTTTCAATGCAGTGAGATATTTCGAGGACATTCCTGTTAAGGATTCCACCATGGAGAAGAACGATGCTGCCGACATGATGTACATTCTATATCGTGACCTCATCGTCTTCGACCATTTCAACAACAAACTGACTATCATCACTCTAGGTGATGAGAATGCTCTCGACGACATCTTCCGACAGATGAACAAGGCGAATGTGCATGCCTATGACTTCCATCCTGTGGGCGATACTACATCGCCACTGACCGACGAGGAGCATAAGGCCAACATACGCAAGGGTATCAAGCACTGCTTGAGAGGCGATGTGTTCCAGATTGTCATTGCACGCCGATTCATCCAGAAATATGAGGGCGATGACTTCAAACTCTATCGTGCACTGCGATCTATCAATCCCTCGCCTTATCTGTTTTATTTCGACTTCGGAGGATTCCGTATCTTCGGTTCATCGCCCGAGACGCACTGCCGCATAGAGGGACGCAAGGCGTATATCGACCCCATCGCGGGTACGACTAAGCGCACTGGTGACGCAGAGGCCGACCGCAAGGCAGCGGAATATCTGCGCAACGATGCCAAGGAGAATGCAGAACATGTGATGCTCGTGGATTTGGCTCGCAATGACCTCAGCCGCAACTGTCATGACGTGAAGGTGGACTTCTATAAGGACCTTCAATATTATTCCCACGTGGTGCATCTCGTATCTCGCGTGAGCGGAACGCTCGACGAGGGAGCCGACCCCATCAAGGCTTTCATCGACACATTCCCTGCCGGCACTCTCTCGGGAGCGCCAAAGGTGAGGGCTATGCAACTCATCAGCGAGATTGAGCCTCACAACCGTGGAGCTTATGGAGGTTGCATCGGATTCATCGGTCTCGATGGTTCGCTCAACCAAGCTATCACCATCCGAACCTTCGTGTCGCGCAACGGCGAACTATGGTTTCAGGCGGGAGGCGGTATCGTGGCAAAGAGCAACGAGGAATACGAACTGCAGGAGGTTAACAACAAACTCGGTGCTTTGCGCCGTGCAATATTAATGGCTGAAGATATGTAGAGATATGAAAATAGTTATCATTGACAATTACGACTCATTTACTTATAACCTGAGTCATCTGATTAAGGAAATCGGTGCCGAAGTGACGGTAATACGCAACAACCAGTTTACGCTCAACCAACTGGAGCGCTTCGACAAGATTGTGCTTAGTCCTGGACCTGGTATTCCATCTGAAGCAGGACTATTGCTCGATGTAATAAAGACATACAAGGGTCACAAACCGATTCTCGGTGTATGCCTCGGTCATCAGGCTATCGGCGAGGTGTTTGGCGGCACACTCGAAAATCTATCAGACGTATTCCATGGTGTGGCTACCGAGGGTACGCAGTTCTCGAATGACTATATCTTCGACTCGCTGCCCAAGCGCATCACTATGGGAAGATACCACTCATGGGTGGTGAGCCGCGAGAATTTCCCCACTTGTCTGGAGGTGACTGCCGTGAGCGACGAGGGACAGATTATGGCCCTGAAGCATAAGAATTATGACATCCACGGCATACAGTTCCATCCCGAATCCGTACTCACACCCGAGGGCAAGACTATATTAAGAAACTTCATCGATCACCAATGAAGTTAGTACTTTCAATATTTCAATATTTTAATTTTAAATATCAAAAGAAATGCAAACAATGAAAGATATCCTCAACAGAATGTTAAATCATGAGGAACTGACAAGGGAAGAGACCAAGAATATTCTTATTGGTATAACAAAAAGTGAATTTCCCAATGAGCAGATCACTGCACTGCTGACTGCCCTGCAGATGAGGGGAATTACGGTTGACGAATTGCTCGGATTCCGCGATGGTATCCTTGAGACAGGAGTGCCTGTGCCTCTCGACTGCGACAGATATATCGATGTGGTGGGCACTGGTGGCGACCGCAAGAACACATTCAATATATCCACCACTTCGTGCTTCGTTATTGCGGGTGCCGGATATAAGGTGGCCAAGCATGGCAACTATGCAGCTACAAGTACCAGCGGAGCATCGAATGTCATCGCCAATCACGGTGTGAAATTTACTGACGACATCGACAAACTCAACCGATGCATCAACGAGTGCGGCATCGTGTATCTGCATGCCCAACTCTTTGCCAAGGCAATGAAGTTTGTAGGTCCTATCCGCAAGGCTCTGCAGTTCCCCACTTGCTTCAACCTGCTGGGTCCGATTGTCAATCCGTCGAAGCCACAATGCCAATTGCTCGGTGTGGCTAATCTCGACCAAATGAGATTATATAATAATGTATATCAAAAGATTGGTATTGACTACGGTATCGTAAACAGTATCGACGGATATGACGAAATCTCGCTTACTGGTGACTTCAAGGTGACAACCAACAACTACGAGCGTATCTTCAAGCCATCTGACCTCGGTTTTGGCATCACCAAACCGGAAGAGCTTCGTGCTGGTGCTGATGAGAAGGAGGCGAAGGAGATATTCGACAACGTGCTTGCCAACACTGCCCTGCCCGCCCAGAAGAACGTGGTGCTCGCCAATGCTGCATTCGGAATCCAGGTGCTCGAAAAGGGAAAGAAGGACATCGAGGAGTGCGTGGAGATTGCACGCGAGTCAATCGATAGCGGCAAGGCTCTCGCCACATTCAAGAAGTTCGTCGAACTCAATTCCTAATTCCTAATCCCTAATTCCTAATAAAGAAAGATGGATATATTAGAAGAAATAGTAGCCCACAAGCGCGTTGAGGTGGAACGCCTTAAGGAGCAACTCTCTGAGCGGGAGATTCACTCACGCGTGGAGGCTCTTATGGCAACTCCCGAAGGCAGCCTTGTTCCGTCGATGAAAAAGGCTATCAAGGAGTCTTCTACGGGCATCATCTCGGAATTCAAGCGCAAGTCGCCATCCAAGGGTTGGATAAAGGAGGAGGGCAAGGCTGGAGTCATCCCACTGAGCTATCAGCAAAACGGTGCTTCTGCCATCAGTATCCTCACCGACTATGAATACTTTGGCGGCAAGGATGAGTTTATTGTCGAGGCACGAAAATCGGGAGTCACAATCCCAGTGCTCTACAAGAACTTCGTTATCGACGAATACCAACTCTTCCAAGCCCGACTCTGTGGAGCATCGGCTGCACTGCTCATTGCTGCAGAACTGTCGAAGACTGAATGTCGCAACCTGCTGCGCACTGCCAACGAACTTCAACTCGAGGTGCTGCTCGAAATGCACAGCGAAGAGGAACTGGAATATGCCGAATTGGAGCCAGACCTATGCGGTATCAACAACCGCAATCTCGGCACCTTCATCACATCGGTGGATAACTCCTTCCGTCTCGCCTCACTTCTGCCCAAAGACGCAGTGAAGGTGAGCGAGAGTGGTATATCAAATCCCGATACCATCCGACAACTGCAGGCTGCTGGATTCAAGGGATTCCTCATCGGGGAATGTTTTATGAAAGAAGATAATCCAGGTGAGTCGTTGGCTCATTTCATATCCCAAATATGATAATAAAGATTTGTGGCATGCGCAAGCCCGACAATATCTGCGCCATATCCAAAACTGGTATAACATGGATGGGGATGATCTTCTGGCCGAAATCATCACGCTATGTCTCCGACCTCTCGGCTGCCGATGCCATTCCCGATGGTATCACCCGTGTGGGAGTGTTTGTAAATCAGCCTAATGAGGAGATAGCACGCATTGCCGACAGATGCTGTCTCGACATCATTCAGCTTCACGGCAGCGAGTCGGTTGCCGACATCATGGCATTGCGCAAGATGCTGCCTGAGGACACTAAGGTGATGAAGGCTATCAGCGTATCTGAGGCTAACGACATAAAGAAAGCTGACAGTTATGCCGATGTTGTTGACTTCCTCTTGTTTGACACAAAATGCCAGACAGTAGGAGGCAGTGGCAAGCAGTTTGACTGGTCGGTGCTCGATGGCTACAACGGCGATCTTCCCTTCCTCCTCAGTGGAGGCATCGGTCCTGATGACGCAGAGCGACTCGCATCCTTTCATCATCCCAAGATGATAGGCATCGACCTCAACTCGCGCTTCGAGATTGCCCTGGGCATAAAAGCTGCAGCCCCCCTGGCCTCCTTCATAAAAGAAGTATCCTCTCACCCTACATCACCTACACCCACCTACAAAAAAAAAGAAAATTATGAATAAAATCAATGAATTATTCGCCAACAAAGGCGACAAAAAATTACTTTCGCTTTACTTCTGTTCAGGCTGCCCAAAGCTCGACTGCACAGGAGATGTTATCAAAACAATGGAACGTCGAGGAATCGACTTCATTGAAGTGGGAATACCCTTCAGCGACCCAATGGCCGATGGTCCTGTTATCCAGGATGCTGCCACCACAGCCCTACGCAATGGACAGACTCTCAAGAACCTTTTCTCACAACTCACTGCCATCAAGGACGAAGTAAGCATTCCGCTGATTCTCATGGGATACCTCAATCCCATCATGAACTACGGATATGATGCCTTCTTCGCCGAGTGTGTGGCATCGGGGGTATCGGGAGTCATCATCCCCGACCTACCTTTCAAGGATTATCTCGACGAGATTAAACCCATGGCTGACAAGTATGACATACGAGTCATCATGCTCATCACTCCCGAGACGAGTGAAGATAGGATTAGATTCATCGACGAACACACCGATGGATTCATATACATGGTATCGTCGGCTGCCACCACCGGAGCACAAAAGAGCTTCGACGAGGCAAAGCAGGAATACTTCCGTCGCATCAATGCCATGAACCTACGCAACCCACGAATGATTGGTTTCGGTATTAGCAACAAGCAGACACTCGAAAGTGCCCAGGCCAATGCTGCCGGTGCCATCATCGGCTCTAAGTTTGTAACCTTGCTCAAGGAGGCTGACGGCGATGCCGACAAGGCTCTCGACAACCTATTTGCTGCCTTAGCTGAATAGTAGCACTTCTCTAATAGAGAGGCACGGAGACACAGAGTTCTTATTGTTTTTCTCTGTATCTCTGTGCCTCTGTGTGCATTTTATTGAAAAAAACAACGCTTTTCTTGGTTATTTGAAAAAAAAACATTATCTTTGCCCCATAAAACTTAAATCTTTAAATAAAACAAATTAAAAAAGTATGAAGTATATCAAGTTTTTGCTTGCTCTTCTGCTATTGCCCACCGTGGCTCTTGCCGATGGATGGGACACACAATACAAGCAGATAGAACAGAGCATCCGCCAACCACAATTTGGCGACAAAGTGTTCAACATCACTAAGTATGGCGCTAGCACAAAGGCCACTGCTGCCGCTAACCAAAAGGCTATTAACAAGGCCATTGACGCATGCTCAAAGGCGGGTGGCGGACGAGTGGTTATTCCGGAAGGAACATTCAACACTGGTGCCATTACACTTATGAGTAAGGTAAACCTTCACGTTGAGAAGGGAGCCGTGCTGCAGTTTGCATTCCAACCCGAACTCTATCCTATCGTCCCTACTCGTTGGGAAGGTCTTGACTGCTACAACCTGCAGCCTTGTATCTATGCCTACAAGCAGAACGACATTGCCATCACCGGTGAGGGAACTATCGACGGAGGTGGCGAGAATGCCACATGGTGGAAATGGTGCGGTAAGGATCATTACGGATGGAAACCCGGTGAAGTGGGACAGAATATGGGCGCGCGTGCACGTCTGCTGAAGTATGCTGAGGATGGCGTGGATATGAAGGAGCGCCGCTTCACGGCTAAGGACGGACTTCGCCCACAGCTCATAAACACATATGATTGCGATGGCGTACTCATCGAGAATGTCACATTGCTCCGCTCACCGTTCTGGGTAATTCATCCACTGCTCTGCAAGAACGTCACTGTGCGTGGGGTGCATATCAACAACGATGGTCCTAACGGAGATGGTTGCGACCCCGAATCATGCGACGGCGTGCTCATCGAAAACTGTTTCTTCAACACCGGCGACGACTGTATCGCCGTGAAGAGCGGACGCAACAACGACGGTCGCTTGTGGAACAAACCGAGCGAGAATATCATCATCCGCAACTGCGAGATGCAGAACGGACATGGTGGTGTGGTTATCGGTAGCGAAATTACTGGCGGTTGCCGCAACCTTTTTGCCGAAAACTGCAAGATGGACAGCCCCGACCTCGACCGTGTCATCCGCATCAAGACCAACACATGCCGTGGCGGTATCATCGAGAATATCTATGCCCGCAACATCGAGGTGGGACAATGCGGAGAGTCGGTGCTTAAGATCAACCTCGACTACGAGCCTAAGGAAATATGCTGCCGAGGATTTGCTCCCACAGTGCGCAATGTCAACATCGAGAACATCACTTGCAATAAGAGTAAGTATGGTGTCCTCATTGTGGCTCTCGATAGTGTGACTAACGTATATGACATCAATGTCAAGAACTGCCGCTTCAATGGTGTGGAGAAAGGTAACAAGGTTACTGGAAAGACCCGCGACGTGAAATACGAGAATCTCTTTATCAATGGTTCTCTTTGCTTGCAGAAGAAGCCATATAAGAACTATAGCGAGTGGTTGACCTACTCTGAGATGAAGCGAGTTCCGCAGTCGTATATGCTCGACTTCGCCAAGAAGCCACGATGGAGCTATGTCATGGGCATTGAACTTGAAGCCATGCTCGACACCTATCTTCGGCATGGTGGCGACGACATCCGCAAATACTGCCAGCTTTACACCGACACGATGATCAACGACAAAGGCGAGATTCGTACATATAAGTTGGAAGACTATAATCTTGATCAAATTCGTACGGGCCATTTTGTGGCCCGTATGTATGAGAAATACCCCGAGGCAAAGAATCTCAAGGCTATTCAGACTCTCATGAAGCAGCTCGACAAGCAGCCGCGCACCAAAGAGGGAGTATATTGGCACAAGGCAATCTATGCATATCAGGTGTGGCTCGACGGCATATTCATGGGTCTGCCTTATCGATGCCTCACTGCCCGCAACCTGCTTAGCCCAAAGAAGGCAAAGAAGATTTACGACGATGCTGTTGACCAAATCAGCAAGACCTACGAGCGCACTCTCGACCCAAAGACTGGACTTAACCGCCATGCCTGGGACGAAACTCACGAGATGTTCTGGGCAGACAAAGAGACAGGACTCTCGCAGCACTGCTGGGGAAGAGCACAGGGATGGTACACCATGGCTCTTATCGAACTGCTCGACGCCATGCCCGAGGATTATGAGCGCAGAGGCGAGGTAATCGAACTGCTCCGCAAAGACCTCGATGCCGTTATCAAGTGGCAGGACAAGAAGACGGGATTGTGGTATCAAGTGATGGATGCCCCTGGACGCAAGGGCAACTATCTCGAATCTACTTGCTCCTCGATGTTTGCCTATGTACTGATGAAAGCCACCAACAAAGGCTACCTTGGCGACAAGTATTTCCTTGCAGGCAAGAAGGCTTATCACGGAATACTCAATAACTTCATCCGTGTGAATGCCGACAAGACCATCTCGCTCACCAATTGCTGCGCCGTAGCCGGCCTTGGTCCTGGTATGAGCGAGGCTGTTAAGAAGGCAGCGCCTAACGTCAAGGAGAACAAGCGCCGCGACGGCTCATACGATTACTACCTTAGCGAACCAGTGCGCGACAACGATGCCAAGGGCGTTGGTCCATTCATCTGGGCTTCACTTGAATACGAAAAGAAATAATATCCTCACCATAATGAAAATTTTTTCAACTTTCTTTGCGCTTGCATTAACATTACCAATGCAAGCGCAAAATGCACCTGCATTCCCAGGAGCTGAAGGACACGGCAGATATACGACAGGAGGCCGTGGAGGAAAAGTGATTCACGTGACTAATCTTAATGATGATGGCAATGGCTCACTGCGCTGGGCATTGTCGCAGTCGGGAGCAAAAACCATAGTCTTCGACGTAAGCGGTTATATCGACCTCAAGTCGCAGCTCAACGTCTCTTCCAACACCACCATAGCCGGCCAGACAGCTCCTGGAGACGGTATTACACTTCGCTACTATACTCTATATTTCGGCAACTGTGACAATGTTATCGTACGCTTCATCCGTAGCCGACGCTCTCAGGTGAAGGATGTGAACGATGGCGCTGATGCAACATGGGGACGCAATCGCAAGAACATCATCCTCGACCACTGCTCTTTCTCATGGAGTATCGACGAGGTGGCTTCGTTCTATGACAACAAGGACTTCACAATGCAGTGGTGTAACATAACAGAAGGACTTAATGCTGGACATAATAAGGGAAATCACAGCTATGGCGGTATTTGGGGCGGAAAGGACGCTTCTTTCCATCACAACTTTATAGCTCATGTGCAGAATCGCGCCCCACGCTTCAACGGTGCACGATACGACTGGGACGGATATGACAAAACACTCTATGAGAACTCTATTCAGGCTGAGCGCGTAGATTTCCGCAACTGTGTGATGTACAACTGGGGCAACGGCAACGGATGCTATGGTGGTCCTGGCGGCGGATATATCAATATGGTAAACAACTACTATAAGGCAGGTCCTGGAACTTCCAACAAGACACGCGTCACCCAGGTGTCGGTGTCTGACGCTTCAAATGGCGGCGACAACCCATTTCCCGGCTATGCCTCACGATACTATATCAATGGCAATTACGTGACTGCAGCATCTTCTCCTGAGAATTACGACTGGCAGGGGGTTATATATGACTCCGGTCTATATACTATTAATGGTGAAAAATACATTGCCGATCCGAATCATTACTACGGAGAAAAGCAAACATACGAAAAGAACACAAATGGAGTTGACTGTATCAAGGTGAAGCTCGACGAACCGATTGACGCCGGTGAGGTTACGACCCACAAAGCCCAGACTGCATTCGAGAAGGTATTGAAATACTGCGGTGCATCATTTGTTCGCGATGCATGTGACGTAAGATATGCCGAAGAGGCTGAGAATGGCACAACTACATTTATGGGAGCTATTGTCAAGTGTGCAGGTATCCTTGATATAATTAACGACCCTGATGGTACTGAAGACCCGACAACAGCATCCTACCCCACTCTACGCGAGGAAAAACGTCCAGCCGACTTTGACACCGATGGTGATGGTATTCCTGACGAATGGGAAACCGCCAATGGATTGAATCCATCTGATGATAGCGACGGAAATGCCTACACCATCGACAGCGAGGGTATCTACACCAACATTGAGGTATATCTCAACAGTCTTGTAGAACACATCATGAAGGATGGAAATGCCGACGCTGAAGATGCCGTTAACGAGTATTATCCCAAATACAACTCAGCAAGCGGAATAAAAGAAATCGCTAATAGTGTAGAACTGAAGAAGATCACCTACACCACCCTTTCAGGACAAAACATCAACCAAGCCGATGCCACACGAGGCGTATATATCATGGTAGATCACTTTGCTGACGGCAGTAAGCGCACAAGAAAACTTGTGAGATAACAAACAATATTAGAGCGTTCCTTCAACGCTCTCAGAGCGTGGGAGAGACAGTCTAAGAACGTAAAAGAAACGGCCTAAGAGCGTATCCGAACACTCTTAGGCCGTTTTCTTATTTATGACTTCAATCACTCAGCCTTCTTGGCTGCAGGCTTCTTTGCGGCCGGTTTCTTGGCGGCTACCTTTGGAGCTGCAGGTTTCTTGGCTGCTGTGGATTTCTTAGTTGCATTTGCCTTCTGCTCAGCAGCTTCCATCTTCTCAATCTTGGTCTTCAGACGAGTGATTTCCTTGTCCTTAACCTCAATTTCCTCACCCTGATTGCGGATGGTGGTGAGAAGACTATTCAACTGGTCGTTGTCGATTTCCTCAGGATACAGACTGTTCACTCTGTTGATGAAGTCGCCGAGGATGTTCATATAGTTGGTGAACGCATCAAATGCTCCGCTATAGATACCACGGTCAAGTCCTACACTTGTAGCCTTGGTGGTCATGAAGCGGAAGTTGTTACTTGCCTGCAGATAATCCCAATCCTGATTGATACGCGGATCCTGTGCAATGCGGATACGGTCGGCTACACTATAAAGTTTGTTGAATGCCTCGCGCTGCATAGCATTACCGAGCCATGTAGATACGTCGCGCTCCTCGTCCACCCATGACAATGTGTCGGGCACGTCAAGCTGACCTACGCTCTTTGCCTTCATGCAAATCTCTGAAGGTGTAGAGAAGGTGATACCCTTGTCCTTGGCACATGCGGGCAAAGCCTTGAGGAATTCGAGGATATTCGATGACAGCGGCTGGGCAATACCCAAGGCCGAGAGCTCCATGAAGATATTGATGAACTGCTCCTCTTCGGGCAGTGCTGCAATGCGGTTGATGTATGTGTCGGCAAAGAGAGGATACCCCTCCCAGTCGCTATTGTTGAATCGCAGGGAGATATCGTCACTGAGTTCAACATCACGCAGCAAGAGCTTGAGGTTGGGAGCTATTGGGCAGTGATAGATATAGTGGGGCGACTTCCAACCGAGCACATGCTTTGCGCCCTCGGTAAGCATACCCTTGAATCCCATGGCAGCCACCTGACCGCCAATATCGTCGCTGTAGATGAGTGACGAGTTGCGCAGTATGGTTGGACGCTTGCCAAAGTAGTCCTTCATCTTGTCGCACTGCTTCTTTACGTCGGCAGCAAACGACTCCTCATTAGCCAATGAAGAAAGACCATGGCTGTAAGGCTCAGCGAGGAATTCTGCACATCCGGTCTCGTTTATTTCCTGCAACTTGGCGATTACCTGCGGAGCATGCATCTCCAACTGCTCCATTCCCACTCCCGAGATTGAGAATGTAACCTTAAAGTAACCATTGCCCTGCTTAATCATGTCGAGCAATGTCTCGAGTGCCGGCATATACGAACGCTCGGCGATATCGGTGATACTGCGCTCGTTCTCATAGTCATCATAATAGTAGTGGTCGATGCCTATGTCGAAGAAACGGTATCTCTTGAGATGAATAATCTGGTGTATCTCAAAATATAAGCATATTGTTTTCATAATATATACTTCTTTAATAATCCTTTAATTCTTTATTATATAAATAATTTAATTCTTCAGACTACTGCCAACCCAATGTTCTCAGGTAGAGTGTGCGAATCCAGGCACCAACCTTCTCCCATGTAATCTGGTCAACTTCCTTCTTGCCTTCTTCCTTGAGATACTGGAAGAGCGAGTCGTTGGCACAGATTGAGTAGATGGCGTCGGCAAGAGCATGGATATCCCAATAGTCAACCTTTATACAGTTGGTGAGAATCTCGGCACAACCACTCTGCTTAGAGATAATCGAAGGAGTACCGCATTGCATTGCCTCAAGAGGCGATATTCCAAATGGTTCGCTCACCGAAGGCATTACATATACGTCGGAGTCCTTCAGACACTCATACACCTGCTTGCCACGCATGAATCCTGGGAAGTGGAAGCGGTCGGCAATGCCTCGCTCTGCAGCAAGGTAAATCATTGCGTCCATCATATCTCCCGAACCAGCCATACAGAAACGCACGTTACGAGTGCGATGGAGCACCATATTGGCAGCCTCAACGAAATACTCAGGTCCCTTCTGCATAGTGATACGACCGAGGAACGTAACCACCTTATCGCGACCTGTATGGTCGGGACGTGGAATCTCGTCATATTCCTTCTTCAGTGGATAAACGGCATTGTGAACCGTGAAGCACTTGCGCGGATCCTGGTGATACTGGTTGATAACCGTCTGACGAGTGAGTTCAGATACACACATAATGCAGTCAGCCCAATCCATACCGTTCTTCTCAATAGAATAAACCGTCGGATTAACCTTTCCGCGCGAACGGTCAAAGTCTGTGGCATGCACATGGATGCACAATGGCTTGCCGCTCACCTGCTTGGCATGAATACCAGCGGGATAGGTAAGCCAGTCGTGGGCGTGAATGATGTCAAACTCCTCGGTGCGTGCCACCTGTCCGGCAATTATCGAGTAATTGTTGATTTCCTCGTGCAAATTTGACGGATAGCCTCCGGCAAACTCCATTGCGCCAAGGTCATTGACATGCATGTAGTTGAAGTCGGCATAGATATGGTCGCGCAACTTGAAGTAGTAGTCAGGATCCATAACGTTGCCTATACGATTCTTTACATAGTCGTAGTCAACGTCGCGCCATGCGATAGGCACAGCGTTCATGGCTACAATACGACAAGCTGACGTGTCCTCATCGCCGAAAGGATGAGGCAGACACAATACGGTCTCAATGTCGCCTTGGGCATAAAGTCCCTGGCTGATACCATAATTGGCTGTTGCGAGACCACCGAATACGTGAGGAGGATACTCCCATCCAAACATTAATACTTTCATATCTCGTTCCTCCTTTCTTTATTTCTGGTAAACATTTTGCTGAGCCAGCATCTTGGAAGCACGCAGAATCTCCGCCACATTCATGGCAAACGACATGGCACCACGTCCGTGGAATGGCGGGTTGCCGTCGAAGAGCTCTGAGATTGAACCAAGTGCGTGATATGACATCTCATCCTCGAAGCCCACAAGCTGACGCTCGATGAAGCTCAATCGGGTGTGCTTGTACAGCTTGATACATGCCTCGAAGTAGAATCCCTCAAGCCAAGGCCATGCCGTGCCCTGATGGTAGGCATAGTCGCGCTGTGTCTGCTGACCCACGTACATCGGATTATATCCACCACTCTTAGGAGACAGCGAGCGCAATCCCTTTGGTGTCAACAGTTCACGCGTACAGATGTCAAGCACGCTTCTCTTCTGCTCCTTGCTGAGCGGAGAATAGTCGAATGCCACTGCAAACACCATATTCGGACGCACACTCCAATCAACCATATTGCCATCTACATAGTCATAGAGATAACCATATTCGTTGAGGAATGTATTTACAAACGACTCTCCAGCCACGTCGGCAAGGTCGTTGAGCTCGGCAGCCTCATCAACACGTCCGTTGTCAGTTGCAATAGAGGCACAGAACTTCAGAGCATTATACCACAATGCATTAAACTCCACAATGTATCCCGAACGCGGTACAACTGGACGTCCATTGGCTGTGGAGTTCATCCATGTCACAGCCTTGTCACGACCGTCGGCATAAAGCAAACCGTTGTCGTCGAGGCGCAGATTAGGATGATTGCCATCTATAATATAATGTATAATGTCCTCAAGAAGTTTTCCATACATCTGCGAGCACTTGTCTCTACCTGCCGACTTGGCATACTGCTGGATTGCCCATACTGCCCACAGGGGCACGTCGGGTTGCTCCATCTCGTAGATCTTTGCAGTGATGGGCTTTCCTTCCATAAACTCCCTCAGTCCCTTCTCGGCAGTCTTCATCACCAATTCGAAGTAGTCCTGCTCGTCGATGGCAAGTGTCAGACCTGGCAAGGCGATGAACGTGTCGCGGGCGCGGCACTTAAACCACGGATAACCGGCAAGAAGATAACGGTCGTCGTTCTTCTCGCGCTTGTGGAACTGGTGAGCGGCATTCACCAAGCAATGGAAGAAGTTGTCGCGAGGAGCTCTGGCTTCAACCTCCTTCTCAAACAAAGAACGCAGTGTAGTCGTCTTTATCTGCGAAGTGGAAGCCGAGAACACGACGCTCTCTCCCTTCTTGATGTCCATCTCGAAATAGCCAGGAACATAGAGATCCTCATTTGAGGCATAGCCACGTTCCTGCTCCTTCGGGTATTCCACACCACGATACCAATCGGGATGGAATACAAACTGGTTCTTCTTGCTAAACTGCATGTAGAGGAATGGATAACCGGCATACATCTTGGTACGAATACCATTGTCAACCTCTTCGTAGGCGCGACTTGCCGTCGAGTTCTCGTGAGTGAACTGACGCACGCTTCTGAATGCTAAGAACGGACGGAAACGCAGTGTTGTTGCCGAATGGGCGTCAACGAGGGTATAACGAATCAGAATGCGATCCTCGTAGTGTTGGAACACCACTTCTTTTTTTAGAATAACTCCACCTACACGATATACGGTTGTAGGCACTTTGTCACAATCGAACTCTCGGATGTACTTGTGACCTTTGGGACTGTAATTGTTGCCCTGATACTTGTGGAGACCGAGATTAAACTCCGCCCCGTGCTGGATAACAGTTGGGTCGAGCGACGACAGAAGAACATGGTTCTCGTCGTCAAGTTCGGGAACAGGCACAACCAACAGACCGTGATACTTGCGGGTATTACAGTCAACGATGGTCGAACACGAGTATGCACCCGAACGGTTCGTCCTCAGCAGTTCCTTGTGGAGGCTTTCCTCAAGGTTTGTCATTACAGCTTTTTCAAATCTTAAATAACTCATAGATTCCTGCTATTTGGTACAATTAGTTAGTTTCACGTCCAAAGGTACACATTTTTCCCCAACCGACAAAACTTTTCCCCGCTTTTTTTATATAAACACCTTTTTTTTTATGTTTTTGACACACTTTTCGCAAAATTTCTTTCACAATTAGAGTATTTTTTGTAATTTTGCATCTTGAAAAAGATCATATCAAGATAACAATGAAGGAATACCAAAGATACAACAAACTTCATGTTGCTCAGTCGATGACTGGTATCTGGGAGTCGATGACCGACGACCAGAAGAAATATCTTGTGGATAACATCGTGATTCGCGAATACGGAAGAAGCGAAGCTATCTACCGTGAAGACGAAGAACCTGAGTTCTTGCTTTACGTCCTCGAAGGAAAGGTGAAGATATATAAAACCGGTTTGGCTGGCAAACAGCAGATTGTAAGAATGATTAAGCCCAAGGAGATGTTTGGCTATCGAGCGGCATTTGCCTGCGAGAAGTATATCACGGGAGCCACGGCTTTCGAGGCCACTACTCTATGCCAGATTCCCGTGGATGTAATCAAGAAGATTATTGTCGCCAACTCCATGGTGGGCGTCTTCTTCCTGCGCAGGCTCGCCACTATGCTCGGCGGTGCCGATGCACTCACCGTCACATTGACACAAAAGCATATACGCGCCCGACTTGCTGAGGCGATAATTTCAATCAAAGAAAAATTTGGTGTGGAGAACGACGGAAAGACCCTTTCGCTCGCCACAAGTCGCGAGGACATTGCCAACATCTCTAATATGACTACCAGCAATGCCATACGCACCCTCTCAGCCCTTGCCTCCGAAGGGGTTCTCAGTCTCGATGGACGCAAGATATTAATCGAGGACGAGGCTAAGCTGCAAAGGATCTCAGACTTGGGATGATGTTTTTATTTAAAAAATTATAGAATTAAAGGATTAAAAAATTAAAGGATTAAAAATTAGGGAATCAGGAAGTTCACCACTTCCTGCTCCACTGTGATTGTGAAAGCCCCCTGCACACTGCCAAGCATACGGCCATCAATACCAATCATGGCATGGGCTGCACTTTCGAATTCCACCTTGCCCGTGCGATAAGGCATCACGTTCTTGTGATTCAGGAAACGACCTGTAAACAGCAACCACAAACCATGGAAAAGTTGGGTTATCTCGGGATGACTCACCACGGTCACATCCACCAGTCCGTTATACGGCACTGCATTGGGAGTCTGACCGTATCCAGGCCCACTACCTATACACACGTTCATCAACTTACGCTCGATACGGTCGGCATTGATCTTCATACTCATCTTATACTCCATCCTATGGAAGAGCATAAGCAGTGCCGACACCACAAACGACAAGGTGCGCGACCCAAGAAGACTGCGAGTCTGGCGTCGCAGGTTCATTATATCAGCAATGAGTCCCACATTCACACAGTTAAGGAAATAACGGTGGCAGTTCTCCCCCTTTTTGTTCACATATCTGATACATCCCAGGTCAACGGTGCGCACACGATGATTAATGATGGTATCTACGGCAGCTTCTATATCACTGTCGCGCAGTCCCCAGAACTTGGCAAAGTCGTTGAGCACACCATTGGGGATGACACCGACTGATATACCCTCGCGCTCCCCGCGGTTGATATGCATCAGACAGTTCACCGCATCATTGAGTGCCGAGTCGCCACCCACGATGACAAGCGTCTTATAGCCATTGTTGATAAGCATCCTCACGAGACGCTCCACACTTTCCGTCGATTCGCTCTGCACAATGTCATACTCCACGCCTCTCTGAGAAAGCACGGTCTCCAGTTTCTCGCGGTGCTTGCGCATTCCACCGCCAAATGTCTGTCGGGGACAATACAGCACTCCCCATCTTGATGTATCTACTGCCATATATTTTTAATCTCGTTAATCTTTTCTTCCATAGGCAGTTGTGAGTCAATCCAATGTATCTTCACGCCTCGCCTTTCCATACCCCTAAACCATGTCATCTGCCTTTTGGCAAACTGATGTATAGCTATTTCCAACAGTCGGAATGTCTCCTCAAAGTCACGCTGTCCAATCACATATTCTGTCACATACTTGTATTCAAGTCCGTAGTATATCAATTCTTCGGGAGCCACACCTCTATCGATGATACGCCTTATCTCGTCGGCCATGCCCTCGTCAAAACGGGCTTTCAGTCTTCGGGTTATTCTCTCTCGCCTCTGCCCCACCTCAATATGCAATCCTATCACGAGCGAATCCACAGGTTGTATATCTTCTGTTTCCTCGGGATGCTCATCCTGATATAGCTCTATCTCGATGGCACGTATTGCCCTCTTGGCTGTATCCACATCGGTTGTGTTGTGCATTCTCAGCCCTTTTCTGGTCTTGATGTCATTAAGCATTTCTGTCAGTTCGGCAAGCGACTTTCCTTCCAAGCTCTGCCTAAGTGGCTTGTTCTCAGGCACCGGAGCCATTCGGTAGCCTCTAAGCACAGCTTCAAGATAAAGTCCCGAACCACCACAGAGAATAGGAGTCACTCCTCTCCCCACGATGTCGTCGTAGGCACGCATAAAGTCGCGCTGGTATTGATATACGTTGTATTTCGTTCCTGGCTCTACGATGTCAATAAGATGATAAGGCACACTGATGTCCCCTACCCTATAGTCGGCGAGATCCTTGCCCGTACCGATGTCCATACCGCGATACACCTGGCGCGAGTCGCCACTGATTATCTCGGCGTGGATGTCGGCAGCCAATGCGGCGGCAAGCGAAGTCTTTCCGCAAGCCGTGGGGCCCAATATCGTTATCATCTTCTTCATAGCGCGAAAAAAAAGCTGCCCGACATGAAAGTGTCGGGCAGCCAATTAAATCTTTTAAGAGTTAATAGGATTAACCGTTAACCTTCTTCATGTGTGCGATGAGCTCGAGCACCTTGTTAGAGTAACCGATCTCGTTGTCATACCAAGATACAACCTTTACGAATGTATCGGTAAGAGCGATACCAGCCTTAGCGTCGAAGATAGAAGTGCGAGTGTCGCCGAGGAAGTCAGAAGAAACGACAGCATCCTCAGTGTAACCCAGAACACCCTTCAGCTCGCCCTCTGAAGCTTCCTTCATGGCAGCGCAAATCTCCTCGTACTTAGCAGGCTTAGCGAGGTTTACAGTCAAGTCAACAACAGATACGTCAAGAGTAGGAACACGCATTGACATACCAGTGAGCTTGCCGTTGAGCTCAGGAATAACCTTACCTACAGCCTTAGCAGCACCTGTTGAAGACGGGATGATGTTGCCAGAAGCAGCACGACCACCGCGCCAGTCCTTCATAGAAGGTCCGTCAACAGTCTTCTGTGTAGCAGTTGTAGAGTGAACAGTTGTCATCAAACCGTCAGTGATACCGAACTTGTCGTTCAGAACCTTGGCGATAGGAGCCAAACAGTTAGTTGTACAAGAAGCGTTAGAAACGAACTGAGTGCCCTTCACATACTTGTCGAAGTTAACACCACATACGAACATAGGAGTAGCATCCTTAGAAGGAGCAGACATCACAACGTACTTAGCACCAGCCTCAATATGAGCCTGAGCCTTCTCCTGAGTCAGGAAGAGACCTGTTGACTCAACTACGTACTCTGCCTCAACCTCGTTCCACTTCAAGTCAGCAGGATTGCGCTCTGCAGTCACGCGGATCTTCTTTCCGTTTACAATCAGCTGGCTGTTCTCTACGTCTGCCTCGATTGTGCCCTGGAAAGCACCGTGCATAGTGTCATACTTCAACATGTAAGCCAAGTAATCTACTGGGCAAAGGTCATTAATACCTACTACCTGAATGTCGTCGCGAGTCTGAGCTGCGCGGAACACGAAACGGCCGATACGACCAAATCCGTTAATACCAATCTTAATCATTTTACTACTTTATTTATTATTAAAGGGTTAATATAGTCGCTTTTTCCCTAGAATTTAGCACATTTTATGCACTTTTTCTTCTATTCGGGCGCAAAGTTACAATTTTTTTTTTAATTTTGCACCAAAAAGTAGTATTAATTAATATAAAAAATCAAAACAATGGGTAAATTTATCAATGAATTCAAGGAATTTGCCGTAAAAGGCAATGCTGTTGACATGGCTGTCGGTGTTATCATCGGTGGTGCTTTCGGAAAAATCGTCACTTCAATCGT
The DNA here is from genome assembly GCA_945869265.1 of uncultured Prevotella sp. GTDB lineage: Bacteria > Bacteroidota > Bacteroidia > Bacteroidales > Bacteroidaceae > Prevotella. The sequence continues at coordinate 30,035 of CAMBOI010000006.1, forward strand.
TAATGACATCATCATGCCTCCTATCGGATGGATTATCGGCGGTGTCAACTTCTCCGACCTGAAATTTGAGCTTCCGACAGTGAAAATCGCAGGTGAGGAATTGGCTGCTGCCACCATCAACTATGGCGCTTTCATCCAGACCATCATCGACTTCACCATCATTGCCTTCTGCGTCTTCATGCTCGTGAAGGGTATCAACAAGTTGGCAAAGAAGAAGAAGAAGGAAGAAGCCAAGGCTCCCGCCACTCCTCCTGCACCATCCAAGGAAGAGGTTCTGCTCACAGAAATACGTGATGCCATCAAGGAACTGAAGAAGTAAGATTGCCTCCATTATAATATAATAAGGTGTATCTACATTATTATATAACTCAAAAGTGGTACTCCCAATCAGGAGTTACCACTTTTTAAATACAATAAAACATACGAATATGCCACAAGAACAATCTCATGTCAGAGAGCGACAAAAGAACGACCTTAAGGAGCCGCGCAGATATAAGGTGATAATCCACAACGACGACTTTACCACAATGGAATTTGTGGTAGAGGTGCTGAAGACGGTTTTCTTTTTCAGTAACGAGAAGGCCGAGGCGCTTATGCTGCAAGTGCATCGCGCAAACAAGGCCATAGTGGGAATATATACATACGACATTGCAGTGTCGAAAGCCAACAAGGCCACAAATATGGCTCGTGAGCAAGGCTTTCCTTTGCGACTAACCGTTGAACCTGAAGAGGAATAGACATGGCAGAAATAGAACAGACAGAAAGAGTGGGACGTGTGATAAAATCGGCGCTTGGGTATTGCAAAACACTCAGGAATGAATTTGTCATGCCCGAACATTTGCTTTTAGCATTGGTCGAAGACTCCAATTTCAATTCCGCATTAGCTGCATATTGCAGTCCACTCACTTTCGCCAACAAGATTGAGAAGTTTCTTGATGACATTGAGGTTGTACCACAAGATATAGAATACCACCCGGAACTGTCAATACAGACAGGGCAAGTGATAGATAATGCCATTAAGCATGTGGAGAACAGCGGAGCGGAATCAATAGACATAACCCATTTGGTGAAAGGACTGCTGGAACTTAAAGATTCTTGGGCTAGCTATTTTCTGAAGGATTCTATTGGCGACAATGAACAGGATTTCATGAAAGAATTGATTGATTACTGCGAGTATGATGATATGATCTTTGACGAAAACATTGACGATGAGGCAAAATCACCGAAATCTTCGTGGAAGCAACTCGTGACTTGCATGAACGACAATTATCAGATGCATAATCCTCTTATCGGAAGAGACAATGAACTGAAACGCACCATCCAGGTGCTCTGTCGTTGCGACAAGAACAACCCACTGCATGTGGGTGAACCTGGCGTGGGCAAGACTGCCCTTGTATGGGGATTGACCCGACTCATCGAGGAAAACAAGGTGCCCAAGAGGTTGCAAGGAAGCAAGATATATCAGTTGGACATGGGCACTCTGCTTGCAGGCACCCAATATCGTGGTGACTTTGAGAAGCGCATCAAGCAGATAATGGATGGCGTGCAGGGAGAAAGCGACAACAACATTGTTTATATCGACGAGATACATACGCTGGTAGGGGCAGGAGCCATAGGCGATGGAGCTATGGATGCCTCGAATATGCTCAAGCCATATCTTGAATCCGGCAAGATACGATTCATCGGTTCTACGACCTATGAGGAATACAACCGCCATTTCTCACGCTCGAAGGGACTCATTCGTCGCTTCCAGCAGATTGACATTACCGAGCCCTCTATCGACGAGGCAAAGAATATCATAATGCAGTTGAAACCCCGATACGAAGATTTTCACGGTGTGAAATATACAGACGAGGCCATCTCGTTTGCAGTAGAGGCAAGTGCAAAGCATATCAACGACCGATTCCTTCCCGACAAGGCTATCGACCTCATCGACGAGGCTGGTGCGGCTATGGAATTAGCGGAAAACGCAAAGACCATCGGCAAAAAGGAAATCGCAGATGTATTGTCGAAGACATGCAAGGTGGAGGCATTGTCAGAGGCCGAAGACGATGACTACAAGCAATTGGAAAGACTTGCCGATCGCATGCTTTCGCAAATCTACGGACAAGACGAAGCCATCCGTCAGGTGGTTGAGTCGGTACAGATGTCGAGGGCGGGTCTGCTCGACGACAACAAACCCTTGGCCTCCTTGCTTTTCGTAGGTCCTACGGGTGTAGGCAAAACGGAGGTGGCACGCGTTTTGTCGAAAGAGCTCGGCATCCCCCTCACACGTTTCGACATGAGCGAATACACCGAGAAACACACCGTTGCCAAACTGATTGGTTCGCCTGCGGGCTACGTAGGCTATGAAGACGGAGGATTACTGACAGATGCTATACGCAAGTCTCCCAACTGCGTCTTGTTGCTCGACGAAATTGAGAAGGCTCATCAGGACATCTACAATATCCTGCTTCAGGTGATGGATTATGCCCGACTCACCGACAACAAGGGGCGGCAATCCGATTTCAGGAATGTGGTGCTGATAATGACTTCGAATGCCGGTGCACAGTATGCCTCGCATGCTTCCGTAGGATTCAACAGCACAGTAAGTCGCGGCGAGGCAATGATGAAGCAAGTGAAGAAGACCTTCAAACCAGAGTTTCTCAACCGTCTGTCGGGCACAGTGGTTTTCCACGACATGAACAAGCAGATGGCTACCCTGATATTGCAAAAGAAATTGCGGGAGTTGGAATCCAAACTAGAGGCAAAGCAAGTGAAGATGAATCTCATTCCCGAAGCTTTTGAATATCTGTTGAAAGAAGGCTTCACTCCCGAATATGGTGCACGCGAGATGGACCGTGTCATTGCCCAACGACTCAAACCATTGCTCATGCGCGAGATACTGTTTGGTAGCCTGAAGAACGGTGGTGAAATAACAATTGGAATAAAAGATGGCAATTTATCAATTGGATGAAAACATATGGTTTCCCGATCCACATTTGGGTGAAGAAGACGGACTAGTAGCGGTTGGCGGTGATTTATCCGTCAACCGTCTGCTCCTCGCATATTGCAACGGCTTTTTCCCATGGTTCTCATATCAAGAGAGTGACGAACCCTATTGGTATTGTCCGTTAGACCGTTTTGTCATATTTCCCAAAGAGATTCACGTCAGCCACTCCATGAAACAGTTGATGCGCCACGGGAAATATATTGTCACCTTCAACAAGGATTTCGAGGGAGTTATTCGTGGCTGCTCCACTGTTGACGGACGCAATAATGAGTTCGGGGCATGGTTGGGTTCTGACATGATGAAGGCCTACACCGAATTGCATCGTCTCGGTTATGCCGCTAGTGTTGAGGTATGGGAGCCAGATGATGCCACTTCCGAAGAGCAAAGTTTAAAGCTCGTGGGAGGCTTATATGGAGTTGCCATCCGCAATGCCTTCTTTGGCGAGAGCATGTTTTCATTAGTGCCCAGTGCATCCAAGTTGGCATTGATTCATCTGGCTCGCGCGCTCGACAAAATCGGCGGGGCCTTTATCGACTGTCAATTCGAGACTGCACATCTTAAATCCATGGGAGGTCGGCATATATCCTACGAGGAGTATATGCGTCTGCTGAAGTGAATATCCCAGTGACCCTCCAATCAATTTTCAAAATTTAAAGGAAGAATCCATCTCCTTCGTCAAACTGATCAAAATCCGATTTAAACAAACGGTCTTGTATGATTCGGTATTTCTCGTTTCTTTGCCATCAGTTTTGATTTTATATTATTCCATGATTGATTGTCTTCATCAGATGGAAGGTGTTATAATCAGCCTCCAATCACCGTTTGAAGCTCTCTGAAAATAATGGTAAAGCGACGGCTCAGCAGCTCCCTGTCTCTTTCAGAAAGAGGCTGAAGAGCATTCCATCGTTCCATTATTTGAGTTACTTTATCCATGTGCTTTATATTTAACTCTTGCAGAAAAACACCTTAAAAGGTATATGTCATCTACCTTAAACGGCGATTTCTTGCAATTTATTACACCTTATTATATTCGTTCATCTTGCGAATCAGAGGTTCCTCTCCCTGAGCTCTCTTGCCCCATAGCCTGGCCCCTCTCAAGTGAAGGACGCCCTGAAAGGGCAACCTGCTCATAGCCCAGGGCAAAGCGAAGCGGCACCCTGGGTAATGTCGTTCAGCCCATTGCTCGCCCTGAAAGGGCAAAAGCGTATAACCCCAGGTATCATGAGGTAAACCGTCAATCCGTGAACACATATCTGTCATCATAACTTATCCCGTATAATTTTAAAAAACCGATATACTCATCCTGAAATGAATGCTTCTCATGATGTGTCTTTTGGTTCTTGATGTACTCCAATGTTTTGGAAACAACAGATTGACTCACTGAAAATGCGCCGTAACCTCCTTGCCATTCAAATCGCTCGTATCGAGCATTTATTGATTTAATCCATCTGCTGCTGTTGCGTTTCACTTCTTCCACCACATGGGAAATACTCTCGTTCTTGGATAGCAAAAAGAGGACATGGACATGGTCTCCAGTTCCTCCTGTTTGTATCACACTGCATCCTGTGGTGTTGACCAATTGACCTATATAGGCATGGATGCGTACCAGATCGTCCTCGCAAATATGGGGACTGGTGGTTTTGATATGAAATATCAAATGGATGTATATTTTACTTAATGACTGTGACATAAATATTCTTTTTGGATTGTCAACTCGTGTTATATGCTTTTGCCCTTATAGGGCGATATTCAATCTATGTGCCCCTTTAACCCAGGGTGTCGCTTCGCTTTGCCCTGGGCTATGTGCAGTTTGCCCTTTCAGGGCGTTTCCTTGCAGCCAAGAGCCAGGGCGTTTCCTTGCAGCCGAGGTTTTGGGAGTTTCATTTCTATCGGTGACCTTTGGTTCAGAGCATTTCATTTCTTCCATTGCTTATAGAATTAGTATGAGGGAAATATACATCAAAATACCCCCTTGCAGTATTCCTCCGTGGGGACATCTATATATCCACCCTTGGCACGCACATAATCGAGAAGATTGGAGAAAGTGATGTTCATATTAAGCAACACGGGATTGCCTATGAGAATGAGATTCAGACGGGCACGGGTGAGAGCCACGTTCAACTTACGGTCGATTATCATGCCGTCCTCCTCAAACACGTCGTTGGTGAGGAAATTAAGCTGGTAGGGCTGCTGGATGGTGAAACCATAGATGATGAAGTCGCGTTGACTGCCTTGATAGCGCTCCACGGTGTCGATGGTGATGTCGTGCAGACACGGGATGCCATATCTGTCTATCTCGTTACGCACGGATGATATCTGGTTGCGATAAGGCACTATCACCCCGACGGTCTTGTCTTTATCAAAGCCTTCAGATGTCAGTTCGTATATGGCACGTATCGTGGCGGCAATCATCTGCGCCTCGGTCTTGTTGGTCTTTGCCGAAGGTGACAACACTGTTGGTCGAGCCGCCACAAAGGCTATGCGGTGGGTGGTGAGCATGGTGATGATACTGTTGGCGGAGTCCTTGCGCACAGTGGGGAGCGTCTGATGTTCGAGCGGCACAATGTCGAGCTTGTTGCCATAGAAGGCCTGATTGGGAAATTCGGCAATGTCCCTGTGCATTCGCCCCTGTTTGGTGAGCATATACACGTATCTCTCGTCATACCCCTTATCAGTCTTGAATTGCACCAACAATCGCTCAAACAACGACAAGCGGCAATCCCTCAGGTTGATGTCGATGAGTTCGGGTTCGCTTACTGCCGATTCCTCCATCGTCTGCTGCACCACTGCGGGCAATTGCTTGTGGTCGCCGATAAGTACAAACTTGTCTATCCGGCATCTATTGTCCTTTTGCGCACTAAAGAGTCCTATCAGATGGGGTTCGAGAATCTGCGATGACTCATCCACGATGGCAAGACTGAAATGCTTTATTCCCAACAACGATATGTTGGCGTTGAGAGATGCAGTTGTTCCACAGAACACCCTTGTCGCTTGTATCATCTTCATCACCGCATTGGCGCTATTGAGCTTCTTCGACTTTACACTGAGCATATAGTCGAGATATTCCTTAGAGCACGAGAGTTCCGACCCTAAGCGTATGAAATCAAAATCCGGATTCTCCTGCCTCATCTCCACCAGTTTGCTGCATATCTCATCCACAGCCCTGTTGGTATATGACAAAAGCAGCACGTTGGTGCCCTCCTCCAGCAATTCCTCCTTGAGCAGGTTCACCAGGCCGTAGGATGTCTTGCCAGTGCCCGGAGGACCGATAATGAGGAATATGTCCTTGGCTTGCTTGGCATGTTCCACAAGAGTGTTGAAGGCTCCGTATTCCCCCTTGCGATGGATGGATGTGTCGCATATAGGCTCACGCTGAGAAAGTATGAGGTCGCGACGTGATTTCGGTGCCGAGAGGAAAGAATGCATTGCACTGTATAGCGAACCGGTCATCGACTCAAGCATGTCGTGCTCAATGGCCCAAAGCGTGCCCTCGGGCTTGTTCTCTATCGTTCTCTTGTCCGTCTGACTGTTACGCAATTTCAGTTCAATGTCATTCTCACGAATATCCACGATAGTAGCCCTATGCACCATCTGTGCGCAGGCATTGGGGATCCTTGTTTTCTTGTCGTAATTATATGGATAAAGTATGACGATATCTCCTATACGGAAATTCGTAGTGTCGGCAGATTGCGGTTCATCAAACTTAAGCACCACCCCACTAATCGCGGCACTGCCTTCGTCATCATAACGGAATTCCGACACTGTCAATCCGTCGTATATATTTCCCGCCGTCTTCTTGTCATCAAGAGTGTCATTCCATATTGACGCAAATCCAGAGTTTTCCTTCTGCTTGTTTCCCACTTTCGACAACAACTGTTCGTTTTCTAGGAAACGCAGGAATCGCAGGTAATACGAGCGTTCTAACTTTGTGGCGGAATAGATGGGCGCAAGCAATGCCGACAGTTGTGGCTTTAAGTAGTTTTCCCATAGTCGGCCCGATATTTGCTTCAGGTTCAACTTGTCCGGTGTCAGAGTCGTCAATATGTCCAATCCCTCCTTGGCATAGAATATCTCGCTCCATGCTATCAGATTGCGCATCCTTATCGCCCTAAGCAGCAGCCGCTGGTCGTTTGCCAAAAGCACCAATCCTGCAGAGTATTTGGAATAAAGGAGCATGATATGTTTCATTTCTTCGGCATATTTCCCAAACTCATAATTGAACAGAGCGCGATATAGCATCAGCTGCACCTTATGGGGCTCCTTTATCACGGGGATATCCGGATTGCTGTCAGGTGATTTAAACGGGACAAATTCTCCCTTGCCCGATTTCTGCTCTATGATGGTCACGTCCCTACCCTTTTGACATAGAAAGTCGAGACGTCCTTGTATTCCCAACACCTCACTGAAGAACGAGGGTTCCAGGACAACATCTTCCTTGCTATACTGTCCGATTGAGTTTGGAAGATCGGAGCCTATCAGTTTCTCAATATTGCGTTTCTGAACCAGCGCATCTTGCTTAAACTGCACGAAGTTGTCAATCAGTTCCTGGCAAGATATCATGCTTAGAGCATTTTTATTGACAAACTCCTTAAGACTGTTCTCAAAGGGGATGTCCCTGCCATGCACAGTGTCGTCGAGAAATTGTCCGGAGAGATTACCCAGGAATATCGCCCGATTATTCACATTGGGCTTAATCTTATTGATGAGATTCACGAAAGGCGACTCGGCATACGACTCAAAGCAACTGGCTATCGTAGTGATGTTCACGAGGAAATCAGGTTCGAGAATAATAAGCTCCGGCATGACTATCTCCCCTCGCTCATCCATACGTATTCTGACGAGGTTCATCTGCGCGCCCTCCCACAACACCGTCTTCAGATACGACCAGTCGGCCTTGCCGTCAAGCGTCAATATCTTGTTGTCCTTACCATAGCATATCTTGAGTGTTGTGTTGTTCTCTTCCTCCGTTGCCCAGATGAAATTGTCATCCCATCGCGCCACCACCACGCGTAGCACATTCTCACTGAATTTTCCCCATGTGCTTTTCCTGTCGGCCTTGGGGAAATGGCTCTTCAGGCTATCGGGTATCTCCTCCTTGCCACACACCCAATACACCAGCAATGCCGTAGCCTTAATATTGTGGGGGAAGAGCCGTTCGAGTTCGTCATCTGACAGTTCTTGGTCTCTATTCGACTTTGGGAATATGTCCTTGCGCGCCAAGTGTATGAGATCGGCTATTGTATAAGGAATCTGATATTTCTTTACACAATAATCCACCTTGGAGAAGAATCCCACAAAGGCAATCTGACAATCGGCTATAGCCTGTTCCACCGCACGTCGGAACACACCTCTTAGTATGTCATACCTTTCTTCGGTTGACATACCCTCAGCACAAGCTCCCTCCAACTGCACGTAGAGTGCTGATGCAGATTCCACTATAATATACTTGCCCCTGCCGGTGTTCTTCTCCCTGCCGTCGGCATCAGCATGCTTTCGGCCATATGGTGATAGCATGTTCAATTACTTCTCGTAGCCTACGGGGTGATTGACAAGGAGAGTTTTGTTTTCGTCGAGATGCAGTTCCTTGGCGAGTGTCTCCTTGTCCATAGTCATTCTGGGCACGGTGGCAAGACCGAGAGCAGTGCATGCCAAGCAAATGTTCTGCGATACATATCCGGCATCTATAGCCCCCATCACTTCGGCACCTTTGGCACGATCCCCGAATTTTGTGCGGTCGCTTACAAGTACAAGACTTACGGGTGCAACGGCAACAGCCTCCTGACGTCCGGCAACAGCAGGGCGCAAGTCCTTGTCGCTCACCTTCTGCAGCGAGTTACCATCCGGAACATATAGCCATGCTCCATCCTTGGTGCATACATATACGAGGATGTCCTGCGCATTAATGGCAGAAGGAGCGGTTATCTTCTTCGTGTCGGGACGATTGATGCCGCAGGCAGCCCAAAGGAGTTCGGAGAGGTCGGCATCAGAAACGGCCTTGTCGCTGAAGTCGCGCACGGAGTGACGCTGCTGCAGTGATTCCATAAGAGTCATCTTGGTACTCTTGGTGGGAGCCGGCAATGAGCGTGTGTCACTTGCATTAGCATTTTGGCAACTTGTGGTTGCGATACTTGTTGCAGCCATTACAGTCACTGTCATAAAAGACAGGGCAGTGAAGATAGATGTTTTCTTGAAGTTCATATTCATAAATCGATTTTAAAGTTATTACAAAAACGGTGCGAGTTATTGGGGAAATTCGGGATATACTCTGAAAACAATGCGAAACGAACCTTCGTTGTAGCTCGTACTTGTAATTCGGAATGACCCAATCTCCTTGGTTGACTTTACGTGCTTGCCGATGCAAGGGCATACGTCATAGTCGCCAATCCTTACGAGTCGCAATGTTTCACTTGCGTCTTCGGGCAATTTGTCGAGCTTAACTCCCACTGGGATATTGTCGCGAGTGACAAACTCATATTCCACAGGCAAGTCTGCGGCAATAAGTTCGTTGATTTTCCCCTCTATTTCAGCAACTTGTCCATCAGTGGGACATTCCGCAAGCAGAAAGTTTATTTTACTCTTCTTTCTCTCAATATGAGCATTCTTCGACCTTTCGCAGCCGAACATCCTCACCATTGTCTGATTGAGCAAATGCTCCGCTGTATGCGAAGGTTCGTGCTCACTCTTGTTGTGGTCATTCAATACTGGTTGTTCCATATACTAACAAAAAAACTATAAACAATTGTAAGTGCAACTTTATAAGGCACTAAATTAATGCTGCAAAAATACATCTTTTATTTCAGAAAACAAAGGTTTTTCCTCCAAATTTCACAAAAAACATGCGATTTAGAGCAAAACTATTGGCAAAAAGTTGCAAAAAACACTTGGATTTATTGGAATATAGTATAGCTCGTACTTGTAATCCTTCATTTTGGTTAAAGAAAGGAACAAATTATCCACAAATCACGGAATTAAAATCCACAAATCACGGAAAAATAATCAATATTTTACGGAATTTTCAGGAAATCCTTTGTAATTCAACAAATTATTTATACCTTTGCACCCACATAATCCAAGCATATAAAGATATGACCGACTTTAAATATTAACCTCGTATTGCGGACTCCATTCTTCAGAAAAAAATGAAAGAACATGCCTTCAAGATGCTTGCTCCAAGATAAATGAATTGACTGTGTTCATTCAATCCCCTATTAATCTTATTTTCTCTCCAACTCATTCTTCATAATCTCCATCTTGGTGTCTTCAAAATACTTCCTTGCCATGAAGAACCATTGAAGATATTGTGTAAGATAATGTTTCAAATTTGGAATATAGTCATTGAAAAGGAATGTAGCCTGCGAGTGGGTATATAGACGATTGGTTTCGTTATTTATTACATAACACATGGTTATGATTCCCTTCTGATTAGTGTAATTTATAGCCTTTGACACTCTCGATACCTCATCAAGATCGTCAAGTTCTATTTCTGACCAGAAAGGATACCAAAGCGTGATGAATTCACTGTTGTCATCTATGTTGATGCTGAAATTCTGACCTTGATACGTAAAGTCCACTCGGGTATTTTCCTTTTCATCTACTACTGGCTCGCAGTTCATCTCATTGAGTGTATTCATGAGAAGAGGCTTAATGTCTTTCTGTCCAGTATTGGATACTGGTGATGATATTGAATTATCATCGTCAGAATTCTTCTTTGCGAATATAAACATATAAGTGGCAAAGCCTGTAATAAATCCGACAATTACTAAAAACAAATCCATATCTTCTATTTTTAAAGTTTCACTATAAACCATATTCTACCGACACCCCTGTAGGTTAGTCATTGGCTTCGGGGATGGCAATAGCGGTAAGGCCATTGCAAAGATAAAGAAAATAATCGGAAGTTATATATGTTTGAAATAGTTTTAACACGAATTTAACAGTAATATGATCATTAAACACAGAACGGCTACTTCTGAAAATTCTCCAAGAATCCTCCAAAATTTTTAAAATATCTCCTATATTTTACTGAACTTTCGCTTTAATTTTGCAGCGTGAATAATAGAGTATCCACGCTGCAAAATTAAAGCGAAAGGTAAGTTAGTAATATTCGATATAATTACATTTTCACTATGAATAATGATGCTATTAATACTTTTTCACCTCTTTCACACCACCAAAAGCACTTAGCCGTACCTTAAACGCCTCATGGCAATCTTTACAACAATATTGATGCCATGTACGACCATAGCCAATATTCGCTCCTAGTATTCCAGGAACCCCCGTCGCCATTTCAAGAAGTGCACCTCCTACCACAGAACCTGCTGTTGCAAGTTTGTCTGATAATTTACCGTTTGTTGTTTTTGCTGTGTTGATACTGCCACAATATGGGCATTTTACTATTGTTGCCATAATTTCTATTTTTATTAAATGAATAATATTATTACAAGCTCTCTTCTATTTCCGTTTTAAGCTTAAGTAGCTCTGAATAGTTATGCCTGTTTGCTGTGACTCTCCGCATCAGGTTCTCTGCTGTTTCACGCCTGTCTGGATGTCTGTCAGGGTGCACCGCCAAACTCAATTCCTTATAGAGTTTGCGTGCTTTTACCATACTATCAACAACGTTTGCACTCTCGTCCCCTTTTATTGTTCTACGGAAACGTATGCGGTTAATGATTCTGATAAATATATTCATGGCTCAACTAATGAAATATTGATTCAAATTAGCATATCTCTTCAAGGCAAAACTCTTCGTTTTTACAGTTGTCTTGCCTTTGATGATAAGGGTGTCAAACCCAATAGCCATCAACTGTCGTACAAATGCCGCATTGTCTGTAACGTTGCTCGCTAATTCCTCCATTTCACTTTCGCGAAGAGAATAGTCATTCTCGATAGTGATTTTGAATCCGCTACGAATCCAAAGGGAGCTCATTTCGTGCGCAAAAGCGCTATTGCCCTGAGATATTGACACTTTACACAAACGCTTAAACTCCCCTGTAGTGAAATACTCTTTGAAAGCTGCATTCATTTGCGATATAATCCTCATGCGCTCGAACGAACCGTCAAGCAATGAGTTGATTAGATTTGTGATAATTGCTCGAATATTCATATTTGTTTCCGTTTAATGTTCTCAACTCAAACCTGCATAAAGAATAATTCCCCATACGATAGCGATTGCCTTGTCACCAATACCACCACGTATTAGCATTGTAATTGGCCAAAGGAAGTCCCAATTGCTAATGAAACACATAATCATATAAATTATTGCTGCTAATGTAAACATAATATTTCGTTTTTTAAAAGTTACGCCCCAATATCGAGGTTCACTTTTCTATACCAATCATTGGCTAAAGGTAAATGCAAAAAACAAAAAAAAAGAGTCCTGCATTTGCAGAACTCCTTGAAATTTGTTTAGTGGATAACCTTATAAGTCCTTAATCTTCTTTATTAGTTCTTGTACCGGTTGTGTTATTTGCGGATAATCATTATTTCGTTTTAGCATATTCTCAAGAATCGGTATAGGTTTCTCACGTTCTCCATTTTTCAAGTATGCTATGGCAAGATTCCATGATATATCATCTTGAAAATCAAAATATACGGATTCATCTTTGAATGAATCTTGATATATACGTTCAAGTTCAAGGATTGTTGGTGCTATTTCTCTACCTTCCTTTACATTCGCAAACAGGTGTTCAAGTTCCTTAAGTTTAGCCTTATCAATATTCCCTCGAATGTTTTCTGTGTCTGATATATCCTGAACGTATGCAAAATAGTGATTATTTCCAAGTGAAACAGTTCTGTCATATTCATAGTAATGATAACCACCAAATACAATAATACCTACGATACAAGCTGCAGCAACTAACTTCATATATCTTGGCCACACTCTTAATATGCGAGTTTTCAATCCTAATGCTTTACGAAAATCCTGTTCGTCCATTAACCGTATTTTTTCGACTATAGCAACATCTTGTTTCATCCCTTCCTGTTGCATCGTCTTTATCATTAATGCTGTGATGCGAGCTCGTTCCTTCAACTCCGAGTCTGATGCAAGTTCTTCCATAAACAAATTCTCCTCTTTGTCAGTCATCTTGTTGCGGAGATATTTCTCTACTTTAGCATCAAATAGTTCAAAATTGTTAATCTTCTCCATAGATAATCTCTTTTAGTTGGGTTGAAAACTTGTCTTTTAATCTTTTCATGCATTGCGCTTTCTTGGCTTTAACCGAGTCAGAGTTTTTGTAATCAATCACACTTGCTATCTCTGTCATATTCATATTATCATAGTAATATGACCACAAAATAACATCACAAGGTGAAGGCATGTGGTTGACAATGTCTTCCATTGCCATTTGTTGTTTCACCGAGAAACCACCATCTAACTCCAGAAGCACATCAACTTTTGAGTTATCATACTGTACTTCTTCAAGTGTATCAATCAATTTATTATCTCTTTTCTTCTTCAATGCTTGAAAAATACAGATTTGCGTAAAATATGTTGAAAGGCTTGACGTTAATGTAACGAGCTTTCCACTAACTATATTTTGATATAGTGCAATACAAGAGTCTTGATAGACATCATCGGCTTGTTCTTGAGAAAAATTGTATCTTCCCTGTAATAATGAAACTGTCTTCTTTCGCTCCCTTGTAAAAAAGGAGTTGAAGTCTCGTTCTGTTTTCGGTATCTTATGTATTTCCATATTTATTTTGAAGTTTCAATTACCATATTTTGTCTTCTTAATCGTCTATCATTTTTCATTCCTATTTTTACAGCGTCAATCCATTTCCCAGATTTGTCAATTTTGATAGAAGACATAGTCTTTGCGATATAAAAAGACAATGAACCATACCAAGTCTTATTCTCCTTATTGAGAATTTCCTTGTTAACTTGATATGATCGGCAAGCTTCTATAAATGTAACTGGAGCTTGTCCAACTGCGGTTGGGACTCTAAAATAGTCATTTTGTTCCCTACTTCTGTCTGGAGTATAATACTTGCCTGAGCGTGTAAATCCTTCTCTTACACCGCGTACATGATCGTCATCTCCTCTGGATGAGGTACCAGAATGACAAGCATCAAGAACAACGAACAGTTTTCCTGTCGTTCCAAGCTTATTACGAATTGTAGAAACATACTTCTCCAATTCATCGTCAATCAGATGATTCTTCCCCTCGTACTTTCCCTTCTCAAAATACATTCGAGCATCCACCGGGATGAGTGCCTCGTCCCAACCGTCTGGTTCATCTCCATTCAAGTCTTCAAATGGTTGCCCATGCATAGAAAAATGTAGATAAACCAGGTCTCCTTTCTTGCAGTTCTTTATTAGTCTTTCAAAAGCCTTGGTAATCCCAGCATGAGTAGCTTGTCTGTCAACAAGGCTTGTCACCTCAAAGCCTTGTTCTTTGAACAGAGGCTTAAGCAACTCAATGTCATTTGCGCCACTGATGTTTGCCCACTTATTAGGGTCTTCTATAGTGTTTCCATAGTCGGAAATACCAACCAGCAACGCACGCTTGGTCTCAGCGTTTAGTGTTTGCACTCCTAAAAGAAGTACAAAATACACGATAGATGATTTGATTACGTTTCTCATATTTATTTTCAATTTAATCCATCTAAGAGAATGAAAGCCGCCCAGTTATATGGATTTTCAAAACCAGGAGTATTCATTACGCACTTTTGAGCAGCAAGTAACGCTTCCCTTTTAGACATCCCAGAAAGATAGTTTTGGTAAAATGCGGTCATCAATAGTTGGGTGGCATCATCATCAACTTTCCAAAGTGACATAATTAAACTCTTCACTCCAGCAAGCTTAAAAGCTCTCTGTAGTCCGAATACACCTTCTGGTCTAACATTTCCCAAAGCAGTTTCACAAGCAGAAAGAACGACCAAATCTGTCTTTCGCAAATCTAAATTCGAGATTTCCGAAGAAAGCAATATTCCATCATTGCTTGAATCTAAATCAAAATATTTTGAAATGTCACCTGTTTCATTATACCATGTATCCTGTGCCCCGGAAAGAGCTAAGCCGGAGTGGTACAATTCTGGATTGTGACCTTGGAACGCCATAAAATTCCTGTATTGGTATTCTTTTTGTATTGCCTCTTGAGAATAATAGAATCCATGTGTTGCAATGTGAATAATCTTTGGGGAATTACCCGACATTTCTCTGAAGGAGATCTCTGTCGCATTATCTTTTCGAATATCCTTAGAAGGTATTTGGCGACGAGATAGTATCATGTTAATAGAGTCAAGCTCTTTTGCAGTAGATTTAAGTGGGGTAAATCCAGCTCGCGTTGTACTTCGATATTTAGATTTTGTATGATCAGAAAGTGGGGTTGTGTTGATGGAGTATGAAATGTCCCCATACAATACAGCATCCATTAAATACCGATGTTTCGTATTATTACAAATTTCCCTTGTTGACGAAAGCCTATATAGATTATATTGGTTACATAATAATTTCTTATCTGAGTCCCCAATCCAATCAAGATTTATATCTTGGATAATTCCAGTAGGGGAATAGAAAACAGATTTAACATCATTTAAGTAAGGCAATAACGGTTCCCAGATAATGTGGTATAATTTACTTCTTAGAGTACCGAAATACAACAATTCATTCAGCCGTTCGCCATCTTCGTCGTATTCATATAAGTCTGTTATAGTGGAATCACATGCTAATTTAACAAACGCAGGAAAAGTGACATCCTTACGTAGAATAAGAGCACCTAAAGATGGTGTAGCATCTTTCATGTTATTTGGAGTTATTCCACTCAAATTTATAAATTCAATAGCAGCTTCATTTTCATTCAAATTATTCCGGACATCTTCCCACGTATAGTTCAATTGTGAGAGAAATTGTGGTTGTTTCGATACAAACTCCATTAGCTCAATTCTTATTTCCCTTAGTGGGCCACTCTCACTGAATACAGGACTCCCTAAAAGATTGCACAATTGCTCATAGACCCTAAGCTTATTATGGATGGAATCTGGAGATTGTTGAAGTATAGCGTTTATATCTCTTGTTGTACTTAATAAGAGACCTTTTTGTATAAGAGCTAAGTTGTACGCCATTTGATTTCCATATTGCCACTGATCTTTTCCATGAGAATAACTTGTGTATGTGTCAAAATAAATCGTAGAACCCAATAATGAATCATAAAGATAGTTCTCTCGTTCATCCTCATTCATAAATGCAAACGCATTACGTATATCAGTCTTCAAATTCTCGAAATCATTATGGATGAACTCGCTTAATTTATCCAGTTTACCCCATAACCAATAAAGAGAATGCAAATCTGCTTCAACGCTCTTTATCCCAACTTCTGGAACTGTTGGATCATTGTATATTTCTAAAAGAACTTTTTCTGCGAGCGCATAATCCATCTTTTCCAAATAGAAATGAGCTAATTTCTTTTTCCTCGAATATATGGGATTTAGGCTGATTGATTTTTTTATATCTGATATTGCCTTATCCAAATTATTTAGTCCACCGTAAGCCCTGGCTCGACTTTCATAGAAAAACGCTAATGTTCCTGAGTCTTCTAGTCCAACTTCAATTATAGGGGTAGCTGTCTTAATAATCCATTCCGCATTTATTCGAGAGCGCCCAAGTGTATCCATGCGCAATTGCATTTCTACAATGTGTCGATCAATCAACAGAGTTAAAGAAGGCTCCTGATTTTCTTCGGCAAGACGTTTCCAAGCATTTTCAACTCTATATCTAGCTTGTATATGATCCCCCATAAAAACATGGTGTTTAGCAAGCTTTAACCAAATACGGACTTCGTCTTCTAATGGGATGTCATAATCAACATGCTTATAAGCCCATCTTTCTAATTTATTAGCATATCTATCAGCATTTCTCAAATCTTTCATTACAAGATAGCCTTCATTTTGTAAGATTTCGAATTCATACTGATAATATGGAAGAATGTTGTTCTGCTTTATCGTTTGATAATAGGGTTCAATCCACTGTGTAGTAAACTCTGGCATTACATCTACTAATTGATGAGCATATCCTCTTATCGATGAAATAGCATCTTCGTATTCTGCTGAATGGATTCCATGAATATCTCGTGCTATTGTAATCTCGTTATCGCAATATTTAACCATATCTTCAATCTGTTTTTGATTAAAAGCTTGATAAGACATTACACGTAACCATTCTAAGTATTTTGCAGAACTTTTCCCTTGCATTTTTTCTCGTAAAGACAATACCATTTCAGCGGCGGTTACTGCCTGTGGATACAAATTACTACGATAAAAGCACCACGCTGAATTTTGAATGTACTCTTCAGCAACGCTGTCAGACTTATTGATAATTTCTTTTGCTAAATCAATTGCATAATTGCCATAATACAAAGTGGAGTCTATTTCACTTGTATATGAATAGCATCTTGCAATCCCTGCAATATCATCTATATACCATGCAATACCATAATCTTCTTTAGCCAATTGCTTCCTCAAAAGTATTGCTTCAGAATAGTTCCCATTATTTTCATAGTTATACGCAACTTTCCATAATGGCTCTTGACAAAGCACATCAAGGCTCATTATAAAGGACATTAAGGAAATTAGTCTAGTAAGCCAGGATTTTTTAATCATAAATATTTTAATTTAATCCATCTAACAATATAAAAGCAGCCCAATACTCTGGGTCAGAGTAATCCGGATTATTGCGAAGCGATTGCTGCGCAAGTCGCAAACTTTCCCGCTTCGGTTTTCCCGACAAATAGTTTTTGTAAAACGCTGTCATAAGCAGCCGAGTGGCTTCGTCGTCAACTTTCCATAATGACATCAACAATGTATTTGCTCCAGCGAGTTTGAAACCACGTTGAAGACCTAATACGCCTTCTCCAGAAGTCTCTCCCAATCCACTCTCACAAGCCGACATCACAACCATATCAACATTGCCAAGATTCAAATTTGAAAGTTCCAAGGCAGTGAGAACACCATCCTCAATATCATCGGGCAGAGTCTTGCCTTGCAGCCCTATGTTTGCACCACTGAAGAATAGGCCAGATCGGGTAAGAGCCTTATCCTCCTCTGACTGTTTAGCTCTATTTGCGGGATTCAAGAATGTAACGTAGTCGCGTTTTCGTGCATCATCCTCGCTCCAGAAAAATCCGTGAGTAGCAAGATGGATTATATCTATAGACGAACCGGCAAGAGACTTGAAGGATTCTTCTGTTCCACTTATGTCGGTTATCAAGCAAGGCTTGTTTGAGAAGTTCTGAGATATGTCCTCCACCTCTTTAAGTGTGCCCGGGAGGTATTTCACCCCATAACGACTATTTTCTGCCGTAAAAGCTCTTGATGTTGAAGTCGGATGGTAGTCTCCCGACCTACTCTCTGCAATCAAGACATCTTTATCAACGTCATATCTAAGACCTCCATATAACACTGCATGATTGTATCTTTTTTCATTTTTCTTCTCTGCTAAAAGCCGGGTTGAGGAAAGACGATAGATATTATATTTTTCCCCTATATTAACTCCATTGGGCATAGGAGCATATTCTATCCCAATCTTATGCAGTTCTCTATCTGCAGCGAAATAAATATTGTTTACTCCCTTCAGTTCTTCTTCAAGTGGTTCCCAAATCATTCTATAGATTGAGTCACTTTCATAAATATCTTCCTTCTCGATGTTGTCCAAACGGCTTTCTTTACATAGGGGAACTATATGGGGCTGTGTGTAGTCTTTTCTTATCAACACAGCACAATATCGAGGTTCACCATCCAATGTTTGAATGGAATCACGGCCCCATATAATAGGAATATTGTAAAACTCTATTGCTGCATCATTATCAGAAAGCGCATCGCGCACATTCTTCCAATTGATAGATTTGGATGCGGCAAAATCTGCATAAGTGGTTACATTTCTTGTAAGGCGCTTGTCGATATCTTCAATCTCCTTGTTTAACGATTCTCTTATAGCGTCATCTGATTCGGTCATCAGTTTATATTTCAGTTGACCAATCCGTGCAAAATCAGCTCGGTCTCTGTCATTTTCGGATTTTAATATCGCATCACGGATAGCGTTCGTTGAACGCAGAAGCAGTCCTTTAGATTCCAAAATATTGTCATATATCGTGCCAAAATACTCACCTTTCCCGGATTCATAGATTATATGATTAACAATCGGGAGATAATCCTCGAAATGCTTCCAGTATATCGCTCGTTCTTCTCCACTCATGAAAGCGAACATTTCTTTAATATTATCTCTCATTCTTGCAGAATAGTCTGAACAGAATAATGCAGCAGAAGTGTCATTTGAAAGATATAATCCTAATGCGGCGTTAAATCCAATTTCATCACTTTCATAAGGCGTTTTTGCATAATGAACACCTTTTATAAGCCATTCCGTAGCCCGTGAAAATTTAGATTTGACGAAGTAAAGCATACCAAGATTGTTATATGGTAGTGCTGATTTCAAGTCATATTCTTCTGAGATATAAAGAGATTCTTTCAAGGTTCGCACAGCATCTGAAAAATATCCCAAGTCAGAGTATATCACAGCCGAATTAGACAAAAACGTCACATATGGAATTATGCGGTTGTGCACATAGAAATTCTTATCCAGCGAGTTACTATTTACAGGTTTGTCAATAAACTGATTTAATCCAGAGATTGCAGAGCTAAATGCTGTAGTATCAGATAAGTTCTGTTGTGCTTGTCGAATGGCTACATCAATTAGCATTTTGGCTACAGTGTGACATCCTAATTCATTTTGAACCATTGCACAATTAGCAAGGCATCGCACATAGTCATCACCAAAGTCCAATGCTTCCTCGTATAACAACTTTGCCTTTTGGCTAAAGTGATTGGCTTTCTCATAGTTTTGTACTTGAGCATATTGGACGCTCAGAGCATCCAATACCATACGATAGGCCTTTTCATTCTGGAGATTATGAGATTCTAAGATTTCTAACGATGAAAGATAATACGTCTCCGAGTTATTGTAATCTCCAATACTTCCGTATGCCATACCTAACATCGTCTGCAAATCTACCAATTTTATATACTTTGTGGGGCAATTGACTTTGACGTACTCAACTTCCTGTAATAGCAGTGGTATTGCACATTTATAATCTCTTGCCAGGAATCTATTCACTGACTCAACCGCGACATTGGCAATATTATATTTAAGATTATTTAAGTCAGACGTTATCCATGAATATACCTGATCCGATGTTGCGTTAGCTATTTCGTAAATGTATTTTGCGTGTTCAAGTTCCTCAATGACCATCTGCTTATCGGCTTCTAACCTAAAATCTATATCAGGGGCATAATAGTAAACCTTCAAAAATTTAATAATGTTTGGATCAGACAATTGTTCTAAATTCGCATCAAGAAAAGAAATTGCATCTGATATATATGGACGAGCCTCCGAATATTGATCTGTTTGATATAAAATTACTCCATTAAGCCAATCATACCAAAATTGGGTAAGAGAGTCATATTGAAACATCTGTTTGTTATCACGCAATAGAGATATGGCATCATCCGTTTTCTTGTCTCGAACCAATGAATTGGTCTGCGTCATGATTTCCAAATGACGAGCATAATCATTTTGTCCATTCACCCTCACAGTAGAATAGACAATGAATAGGAACAAAAATAAGGAAATCTTACAAATCGAGTTCTTCATCTGTAATCTGTTTTTCTACATCCATGAGATACTGAACAGTGCGGTTAAACGGCACCCCATCATTCTTGATTTGCAAAGCAATTGCCCTAAGATAATTCCGCTTAGCCTCATTTAATCTTCCTTGTAATTGATATGCCCGGCCTTGATTGTGAAGATGTGTGGAATAATTTTCCGATTGTTCACCAAAGAGTTTGCTACATAACACTCCTACTTGCTCTAAATTGTCATCTATATCTTCAAGATGATTAGATTTCAATTTAGCCACAACGACATCATTCAACGCATAATATAGATAGTCTTCTGTTATATCTGAAACAGAAGAAATGTAATTCCATTTTTCGATGGCATACCTTAAAGCATCATTGTATTCCTCTTTTTCAAAGCAAATGCCACAAAGATTATTAAGCACCCAAAATAAATAATCTTCTCCAGTAGATGTGTTAGCAGCAATGGCATCATACATTTTTCTAAGAACACAGATGTTCTTATCTACCTTTTTTTGAAGATAATAGGCACTCGAAAGTTTATGCCCTGCTTCAAACCATTCAGCGCTACCTTGTGAGAAAGTCTGGAATTGTTCTTCTAATTGACATAAAGCGTTTATTATATCTCTGTTGTATTTAATTGTGTTTGTCTGGTTTTCTATAATTGTTCTTTCTTTATCGGACAAACTCAATTCCAACAACTCGGTATTGAGAGAAAGAGCCTTTGCGTAATTTCCTTTACTGTTAAATCTGTTGGCAGCGGAAAACAAAGCATTTTTATAGATATCGGCATCGTTTACATTCCTTCCCCCATAGTTCTTAATATCTTTCAATATATTATCACACTCACTCCATCTTTCCGTTGAAATGATAGCCATCAGAAGATTGCTCGCAACATGGCCGTACAATCTGTCCTTGTCAACTTTATTAAATTTCAAGATTGACAATGCTTTGTAATATGTCTCGACAGCATCATAATTTCTACCCATATCAACTAACGTATTGCCCCTCAAATATAATTCTTCTGCCATTTCAGGGTGTTGAGCACCAACCTTTTCTGAAATGAATTTTATTATCATATCGCTTACCTGCAATGCCTTATCAAACATTTTATAACGGCGATAGAATTGTTCCAAACTCCATAAAGGGTAATAATTATATGTAGCAAATGGCTCTTCATCTTTAGCCCAAAAGCCCCATGCATCATATAAATGAGAGGGTATTTCATTGAGCCAACCCTTGCGTTCATAACATCCTTGAACACCCATAATTAAATTGCCAAATGCCTCAGACGCAATATTTCTTACGTACATTGATTTGACAATGCCCTCTTGATAAACAGCCAATGCTTCATCATATTGTCCCAATTCTATGTATTCATCTCCCAAATCTCGCATTATTTCCATATAACCAATGGAATGTGTGCCAAGCACTTTGTCACAAATTTTTTTCGCCTCCAAAAGATGGCTTACGGCTTTCTCATGATTGGGTATTTCACTATTTAGATAACCTCCTAAATAATGATAATCGAATAAGGAACTATCAGGAAGCTGGCTTAAGTCAGCCTCTGTTATCTCGTTGTAAAGTTTAATCCCCATCTCCATATCTTGAACTTCCAAGACATAGCTTAACCGCTCCGGAAGTGTTTGCCCCATACCGGAAAAAGTGCAGAATACCGATGGCAGTAACACTGCCAATCGGTACATCTTGTTAATAATTGAGGTTCCCATTTTCATAGAATATGAGTCCCAAAATTGATCCTATCGAGTTGGACTCAATTAGTGAGTATTACGAAACGGTTATAGACTGGACCGCGATTTACAATGCGAATTGTATAACGTCCTGTCCATGCCGGTACCCAACGGACATAGCAATCATCACTGTAATCTGTGTCACTGGCGATTTGATTGCCATTAGAATCATACACATAGAGGTCAAGGTCTGTATCGCCATCCCCGGAAACCAGGATCTCGGCAAGCTCATTTGCCACAAAACTTGCAGTATAGTCCACATGGCTTTTCCCATTGACAGAGGAGTAGTCTCGTGAAGGTCCGTTGATGTTTCCACGCTGTGTCCCCTTGGCTTCCGCATCGATGTTGTCAATCAGCGCAAGCAGATTTGGATCACCATCAGCAAATGCTTTTGCATATGCCAGCACCGACTCATAGTCAAAGGATACTTTTGCTTTTTTGCCGTCGTTCTTGGTTTCATCGACAACATCACCTTGCTTGGTCGCATTAAATGCCTGCGTTGGATTCTCCGAGAAAATCTGTAGGGCATCGAGCAACGCGAGTGTTGACTTGTTTTCGTA
The DNA here is from genome assembly GCA_945869265.1 of uncultured Prevotella sp. GTDB lineage: Bacteria > Bacteroidota > Bacteroidia > Bacteroidales > Bacteroidaceae > Prevotella. The sequence continues at coordinate 52,966 of CAMBOI010000006.1, forward strand.
ACCGTAACGTAGAATTTGATTGGCGAGCTTTACTGCTGCCAGTGATTCAGAGGTTTCTCCCTTAACTTCAGGTTTTTCCTCTACTGTTTGTGCCGAGCCGCTAATTGCCACGGCAATCATAGACACGAATAGAAATAATTTTTTCATAATTAGTTGATTTTAATTATTTTGTTAAAATAAGGACGACATAGTCTTCATATTGCTTAATTCTTTCTGTCAGTGTGGCTGATGATATGTGGATGTCTGTTTTCTCTTCAAGGATTATTTCTTCTGGACATGCCTCCATGAGATTCTTTAAGTATGATGCTTTGATAGCATAATTCACATTTTCTGACTTAAAATATTCTCTGTTCAATCCGGAACTCGTAATGCCAACAACATTTCCATCCATATCAAATAAAGGACCACCACTGTTGCCCGGTTGAATAGGCACACTAATTTGATAGACGCGGACATCACCCTGAATGCCGCTTTTTGAACTGATTTTGCCATCAGTGAATTTCACTTCCTTACCCATTACGCTTGCCATAGGATAGCCCAAGGCAAAAACCTCGCTTCCAGTATCTTTTGTGCGAGACAATAGTCCATAAGGAATACTTGGCAGCATTTTGAAAGACGAATCATTAATTCTGATAATTGCCAAATCATTTTGTTGGTCTGTTGCCACTACAGATGCGGGATAAGATTCCAATTTGCCATTCCTCGTAAAATTTGCCTGTAATGTCGAAGCGCCTTCAATAACATGATAATTGGTTGCTATATAACCTTCTTTGTTAAGAAAGAATCCAGATCCATTTCCTTTCCATGTATTTTGATTTGACTTTTCATCAGGCAAATAATCCTGTGGGATGTTTGATGGATTAACAACCTCGTGGACAACCAATTGGGCAACATCAGCAACAATAGGCTGCAGAGATGAATTATACAATGAAACTCCGCACAACGAACCATCATAATATATTCGTCCAACCTCTTTCACTTGTTTGTCATTAATGTAAAGTCTGATTTTTTCACCAGAGTTTACGACCGAAAATTGATTTATATCAGACTGAATATATTCTGAAAAAGCCCACTCGTCGTTTTGTACAATAACACCATTTTTCTTATAAGTAAATTGGTATTTGTCACCTGCTATAGATAATGCACACAAATTATCCCAATCCTTAAAACCAAACAAGAAAGACACTATGCCTTGTCCTGGGTTTCTTTGATTTGTGACTACACTAATAATATTATCGCTCATGGGCGAGAAACCTGTATATATTCCGCCGGAAATCATACGCTCCGGAGAGGCTTGCATAGAAATAGATACCTCATCATTCACTTGGACAATTCCATTCTGGCCATGGTATTCCCAAGCATCTTTATTCCTGATAAAATTCTCATCATATATAAGGAACGGAACATCATCTTCTGTTATATGCAGATACTTATTATTATGTAGTTGTCCATTATTATATTTTCTGACAGTAGCAATCTTACCATTAGGATAATACTCTATGGCATCACCATTTGGAGTTCCAAAATAGTAAAATTCCTCAGAAGCAATTTTTCCATCGTCATAGTATGATATAGAAGAACCATTCAACCTATTATTATAATATTGCTGTTTACGCTCAATCTTGCCATTTTTATAATAGAAGATTTGTTCACCTTCAAGGAATGACTGACTGTCATTCTCATAATCAACATAAACAGGGTACTGTTCCGATTGAAGTTCGCCTGTTATATAGTAGTCCTTTACCACTCCTTTTGGCACATGAGGAGCAGAGTAAGTGATAAGACGATAATATGCGGCACTTTTTGCATCACAACGATTCCAGTCTTTATCAAAGTACTCTGTTAACCGCTGACCAATTTTTGGTGAATAGCTGAAATTTCTCTTGTCGATATGTTCGACAGGAATACCTTCTTGAATAAAAGAAATCTCACCATTATAGTTTGTAAATTCTCCTGTGTATGGAGAGTCATTCGAGACATAACCTACGAATTTCGCTCCATTCGCATATCGGATAGTACCATTACCATGCATACGATAGTTCACAAACTCACCGTCGTAAGAATGACCATCTTCTGTAGTCATTTTACCACGCCCTATAAGTTGACCATTTACGAAAGTGCCAGTTTTGGAAGAGCCATCTTTGTGCGTAAAAGTGCCCTTGCCTTCGCGAATACCCATTTTATACTCACCAACATAGGTGGATTCATACTCCCCATTAACATATTTAATAGCTGTTCCATATCCATTGGCTTTTCCTCCTTTAGAAGGACCTTTCCAAGTGAATGAAACACCATCACTGTAATATGGATCCAATAATTGGCAACCATTTCCACAATCCACCCATTTGTCTTTCAATGTATAAGTCTGAGATAGACCATACATAGAATGGGCAAATAAAAAGAATAAAAACAATGCTATTTTCATATTCATTTTTTATTATTAATACCTTCGAATGAAAAAACGTAAATGCTATGTGAAGAAAAATCTCACTTTATTTTTATAAATGCTTTCGGTATATACGCCGTTGCTACACTGCAAAGCCTTGGTAATTCTACAACCACTCGCTTCTGGCCTTTTATCTTCGTCACTCTTCCTTCAATGCCCTTGAATGGACCATCTATTATGCGGACATAGTCGCCTTGCTTGTATGTTCCATTTATCTCATCAATGAGTAGGATATGCTCATCGTCGATACTGGTCAGTTTGATGAAGTTGTCCATTGAATTGGCAGGGACAACGAGAGGTGGATTCTTTCCATTCGACTTCGTGTTGAAGTGATCATAGTAGAAGGATATGAAGCGGAATACGGGGGATGACTTTATTAGAGATTCCAGTATAGATAAGGTTGTACGAACAAAAAGGAAATTGGGGAGCATTGGGACACGTTGTTTCTTGCGCTTGCCATCTACCTCTTTATATACTGTATGAAGAGGAAAATGTGTCTCTATTCCTTTTGCTTTCAAGATTTCATCGGCTTTTTCTGCTCTGCCATATGATACCCTAAGTACATACCATTGCTCGGTTTCCGTTTGGGCATTCCTTACCGACACCCCTGTTTGTGAGCTATTGGCTTCGGGGATGGCAGTGGCGGTAAGGCCAAAGCATTGAGGCTTATTGCCTCGCCTAATGTCCACATCTGGCTGTGTGTTCATTATACTTAGGTGACGGATGCCCGAAGACTCGGTGCAACTTAACATCTATTACATTGCAAAGATAAAGAAAATAATCGGAATTATATATGTTTGAAATAGTTTTAACACGAATTTAACAATAATATGGTCATTGAACACAGAACGGCTACTGTTTTTTTTTAGAATCGGTTAATTCCTAAATTTTAAGAAAAGAGGAAATATAAAGAATGGTTTTTTGATATTCAAAAATATTCAGGACGTGAGCTATTAATGTATGAAGTGTACTATCTTTATAAAGTGGTCAACCTTCAGAGTGAACAATGACAAGTAGAGTCAACGAGTATTATAAATAATAAATTAACTTGTCAACCTGTTTTATGAATAAGATGATAAGTAGTCAACACAAATAGTTATACTACAGTCTTTATATTATAGTAAAACTGTTGTCTCGACTATACCACAGCTGTTGTCACAGTTGTACCACTGCGGTTGTCACAGCAGTACCACAGCAGTTGTCACAATTGTACCATGGCTATGGGAAGACTGTGACAACCGCAGTGGAACAAGTGTGACAATAGGCATTGTCACAACTGTGCCAGCGTGATTCTTACTATATTGCTTCGCTGACAGATAAAATCGTCTGTCAGCCATCTGTCAGCGCTTATCTAACTGTATATTAATGGATTACACCTAAATAATGACAGATGACAGATAAAACAAACATTTTCACGCAAGGAACAGCCTGATAATAATAATAAATAACCAATAATGCATTAAACCACTACGGTAACCCCTAAAAAAAAGGAGTTACCGTAGTGGTTTAACGCATTATTCTTTGTGTCAAGTTAACAAAATCACTATACAAGGAAATATACCATCAATCCGGAGATGACAATATAAAGGATTGCCCAGGGCATAGACTTCTTGAGTATCTCACCCTCCTTGCCCTGAAGCGAGCAGGCTGAGGTGGCTATGGCAATGCTCTGCGGAGAGATAATCTTTCCGCCCGTGGCTCCTACGGAGTTGCTGGCTGCAAGCCATTCGGGAGAGACATTGATATGTCCTGCCACTGTGGATTGCATCTTACCAAAGAGGATGTTGGCGGATGTGTCGCTACCGGTGATGAAGGTGCCAATGCCTCCAACCAACGGGGCAAACAACGGATAGAGCGAACCAGTGGCGGCAGCAAGTCCGCCGGCAATCACTGTTATCATTCCAGCATAATCCATCACGGTGGAGAAACCTACAAGACAGATGACTGTTATCAATGTTGCCTTGAGTCCCTTAACGGTCTTCCACAATGTCTTAAAGATGCCGCTCACGGATGCTCCCTGGATGAGTCCGCCGATGAATGTGCCGACGAAGAGCAATACTCCGGCATGGGTGAGCCACGAGATCTTATAGTCGCTGATGCTATCCACGGGGAAATGGATTGTTGTGACAAGGGCACTACTGAGTGTGGCACGAAGTGAGGGGAACAGAGGACTAGTGACAATCACCAAGAGGAGAATGAGCAGATATACACTCCATGCATTGAGCAGTTCGCCAACACTCGACTTCGGTTGGTCGGCCATCTCCTCTACTTTCTCGCCCTTTACAAAGCGTGCGGCAATGACAATCACGATAATCGAAAGCAAACTACCGATGATAGCGGGCGACTCGGCTCCCATATAAAGGGCGGCTGCATACTGGCTGCCTAATGACACTGCTCCCACTATAAGCGAGAGGATGATATTCTTGAGCAGAGCCTCCTTGCGGCTGTCTGCCATATATACAATAATAAAAGGTATGATGAACATCAGCGGTGCCAACTGCAGCACGATATTCGCGGCTAGGGTATTCACGTCGAGACCTGTCTCGTTGGCTAGCACGATGACTGGAGTACCAATGGCACCGAAGGTTGTTGCCACACTGTTGGCGATAAGACATACCACTGCCGAGAAAATCGGTTTGTAACCGAGACTGATGAGGATGGCTGCCGGGATAGCCACTGCCGTACCGAAACCTGCCATTGCCTCAAGGATGCCACCGAAGCCCCATGTCATGAGCAACACCTGAATGCTGCGGTCGGTGGAAATCATCGAGAACTGGCGCTTGATAACCTCCATCTTGCCAGTGAGAAGGAGTGTGTTATAACTGAATATTGCCATCAGGATGATGATGAGGATAGGCGATATTGCCTTTGTGGCTCCATAGAGGAACGAGAACGACATATCGTGGAACGACATGCCAAAACCAAAGACTGCGATCACTGCTGTCACAACAAGTGTGATGAGACTGCTACGGTCGCCTGGCTGCTTGAACACTGCCATCAGCAGTATAAGCAATGCAATAGGAATTAGAGATAATAAGATTTCCATTGTGTTTTATATTAATAAATTACCGGTACTAAATACTTTGCCATAACATAGCCTCCGCCGATGAGCCATACGAAGAGGACTGCGGCAAGGATAAACGGTTTGGCGCCTGCCTTCTTAAACTTCTCGATACTGGTCTCGGCTCCCAAGGCTGTCATCGCCATGGTGAGGAGGAAGGTGTCAAAGGTGTTGATGAAATCAACGAGAGACTTTGGCAGAAGGTCGAAACTGTTGAAGCAGATGACTACGAGGAAGAGAATGGCAAACCATGGGATATTGATCTTGCCCTTTCCGCCCTCAGCTGCCATAGAGGGATTGCTGCGCATCTGACGGGCAACATCCCACGTGAGATAAAGCAATACGGGCACGAGCATCATGACGCGAATCATCTTGACGATGATGGCGCAACTGCTTACCTCGGGCCCCATGGCATTGCCGGCTCCCACAACGTGAGCCACCTCATGAACGGTGCTTCCTGCAAAGATACCCATCGCCTGAGGGTCGAGATCGAACACACCTGCGCGATAGAGAGCGGGATAGAGGAACATTGCCGTAGTGCCGAAGATAACCACCGTAGCCACCGACACTGCCGTCTTATATGGCTTGACACGCAATGCCGACTCGGCACCCAACACAGCTGCCGCACCACAGATGGCAGAACCTACTGAGGTGAGAAGGGCTATGCCGCGGTCCATCTTCAACAACTTGCCAACAAAGACACCTAACAAAATAGTGCCCACCACGACAATGGCATCGATGATGATGGCAGGAAGTCCAACAGCTGTTATATCCTGAAAGGTCAATCTGAATCCATAAAGGATTATACCAAAACGCAGCACTCGCTTGGAGCAGAACTGTATGCCTGGCACCCACGTCTCGGGCAGATTGTTACGGAGACTATTGGCATAGAGCATACCAAGAATAATACCGACTATCATCGGACTGAATGACATTGCCCTCACCCACTCCATCTCGCCGATATAAAAGGCTGCACACGAAAACAGCACCATGAGCAGCACTCCATGCAGCATACTGCTGCGCGATTCGGAAATATTCATTTGCTTGTGTTTTAAACAAAATTCCCCGCCGTCAAAAGGCGGGGAATTAATAAACATATTACTTATCCAAGAGGATGTTCATCATCTCTACGGCAGCCTTGGCAACTGATGTACCAGGACCGAAGATGGCGGCAACGCCAGCCTGATATAGGAAGTCATAGTCCTGTGCGGGGATAACACCACCGGCGATAACCATGATGTCCTCGCGACCCAACTTCTTCAACTCGTCGATGAGCTGCGGAACGAGAGTCTTGTGACCAGCGGCAAGAGAGCTGACACCCACAATGTGAACGTCGTTCTCCACAGCCTCGCGTGCAGCCTCGGCGGGAGTCTGGAACAGAGGTCCCATATCCACGTCAAATCCGCAGTCGGCATAACCTGTTGCCACTACCTTTGCACCACGGTCGTGACCGTCCTGACCCATCTTGGCAACGAAGATACGTGGACGACGTCCTTCCTTCTCTGCGAACTCCTCAGTGAGCTTGCAAGCCAATTCGAAGTCGCTGTCGTTCTTACTTTCTGATGAATACACGCCTGAAATAGTTCTGATTACTGCCTTGTAACGTCCTACGATTTCCTCGCATGCGTCACTGATTTCTCCCAATGTACAACGCAACTTGGCGCACTCTACAGCCTGAGCCAACAGGTTGCCCTCGCCTGTGCGCACGATTTCGGTGAGCTTTGCAAGAGCTGCCTTGCAAGCCTCCTCGTCGCGTGCTGCACGCACCTTGGCAAGACTTTCTTCCTGCTGCTTGCGCACTGCGGTGTTATCTACCTCGAGGATGTCGATAGGATCCTCATGGTCGAGACGATACTTGTTGGTACCGACGATGGTCTGAACACCTGAGTCGATACGGGCCTGTGTGCGGGCTGCAGCCTCCTCGATACGCATCTTGGGCACACCGGTCTCGATAGCCTTGGCCATACCGCCAAGTTTCTCGATTTCCTGAATATGCTCCCAAGCCTTGTGAACAAGTTCGTTGGTGAGAGTTTCCACATAATATGAACCAGCCCATGGGTCGATGTGCTTGCACACCTTGGTCTCGTTCTGGATATAGATCTGAGTGTTACGTGCAATACGTGCAGAGAAGTCGGTGGGCAGGGCGATAGCCTCGTCGAGGGCGTTGGTGTGGAGTGACTGGGTATGTCCCAACACAGCTGCCATAGCCTCGATACATGTACGACCCACGTTGTTGAAGGGATCCTGCTCGGTGAGCGACCATCCTGATGTCTGTGAGTGTGTACGCAAAGCGAGCGACTTCGGGTTCTTGGCACCGAAGCTCTTCACAATCTTTGCCCACAACAGACGTCCGGCACGCATCTTGGCAATCTCCATGAAGTGGTTTACACCGATAGCCCAGAAGAATGACAGACGGGGAGCGAAGGCATCCACGTCGATACCGGCGTTAACACCGGCGCGCAGATACTCCATACCGTCGGCAAGTGTGTAAGCCAACTCGATGTCTGCTGTTGCACCAGCCTCCTGCATGTGATAGCCGGAGATAGAGATTGAGTTGAACTTAGGCATGTTCTGCGAAGTATATTCGAAGATGTCGGCGATAATCTTCATTGAGAATGCGGGCGGATAGATATAGGTGTTGCGCACCATGAACTCCTTGAGGATATCGTTCTGGATAGTACCAGCCATCTCCTCGAGCTTAGCGCCCTGCTCGAGTCCTGCCACGATATAGAAGGCAAGGATAGGAAGAACGGCACCGTTCATTGTCATTGACACCGACATCTTGTTGAGTGGAATACCGTCGAAGAGCACCTTCATGTTCTCCTCGTTACAGATAGACACACCAGCCTTACCGACGTCACCTACCACACGCTCGTTGTCAGGGTCGTAGCCACGATGGGTGGGGAGGTCGAATGCCACTGACAGACCCTTCTGTCCGGAGGCGAGGTTACGGCGATAGAACGCGTTTGACTCCTCGGCGGTAGAGAATCCGGCATACTGACGGATTGTCCACGGGCGGAACGGGTACATCATTGAATACGGACCACGGAGGAAGGGAGGAATACCTGCAGCGAAGTCGAGGTGTTCCATGCCTTCGAGGTCTTCTTTTGTATATACGGGCTTTACTTCGATATGCTCGGGAGTTTTCCAGTTGGGAGCGATACCGTTAGCCTTTTGCCACTCGGCACCATTCTCGTTCTTGATGCCGGCGTAAATATTGATATCTTTAAAATTCTTTCTCATGACTTTCGTATTTTTATATTCCCAACTTTTGGTTATACTCTTTGAGGGTATCAAGCACATTGCACTTCACGTGTACGAAGTTCTCTATACCTGCAGCCTTCAGCTCGTCCATGCATGCGGGAGCACCAGCAACGATGAAGAGGGCACGGTTGTTGAGATACTGGAAGGCGGGGATGGCATAGGTGGCATACTCTTCGTCGCTCGAACAGAGAACCACTACGTTGGCTCCAGCCTTCAGGGCTGCGTCAACACCCTGCTCCACTGTCTCAAATCCGAGGTTGTCGATAACCTTGTATCCTGCACAAGCGAGGAAGTTAGAGCTAAACTGAGCGCGAGCCTGACGCCATGCCAAGTTACCGATGGTGAGCATGAATGCTGTGGGCACCTTGCCGCTTTCCTCGGTGGCTATGCGCAAATCCTCGAAGTCGGCAGCCAGACGGGTAGAAGAAATCTTCTTGTATGCAGGCTCCTCCTTTGAGCAACAGCAGCAGCACTTTGCAGCACGCTTACCCTCCGACTTCTCGGTGAAGTTGGGGAACTGGTTGGTGCCGAGCAAGAACTCCTTGCGCTTGGCAGCGTCGCCGTGGCGCTTCTGGTTGGTGGCGTTGATGTCGTCCTGCACTGTTCCTGCCTTTGCAGCAGCAAGGAATCCACCCTCGTCCTCTACCTTCAGGAACAGTTTCCATGCGGCATCAGCGAGCGAGTTGGTAAGTTCCTCGATGAAGTAAGAACCGGCAGAGGGGTCAACCACCTTGTCGAAGTGACTCTCCTCCTTGAGCAGGAGCTGCTGGTTGCGTGCGATACGCTCAGAGAAATCCGTCGGCTTCTCGTAGGGAGCGTCGAATGGGCGCACCACGATAGAGTGAACACCGGCGAGGGCGGCACTCATGGTCTCGGTCTGCGAGCGGAGCAAGTTGACATAGCTGTCAAACACCGTCATATTATAGAAAGAGGTGGTGGCATTCACGCACATCTTGCATGCACAATCGCACTTGGGCTCATACTGCTTAACAATCTCTGCCCAGAGCAGACGTGCGGCACGGAACTTGGCAATCTCCATGAAGTAGTTCTCAGAGATACCCATGTTAAACTTGATTCGCTTGGCAGCCTCGGTAGCATCCACACCAGCCTCAGTGAGCTGAGTGAGATATTCATTACCCCAAGCCAGGGCATAACCCAATTCCTGCACGATATAAGCACCGGCATCGTTGAGGTGAGCCGAGTTGACAGCCACCACGCGATACTTGGGATAATCCTTCAGGGCATTGATGATAGCAGGAGCCTTGGCGATGACAGCCTCGGTGTTCTTACCCTTCATCACGATGCGGTCGATGGGGTCGAAGTCGATGCTTCCCACGAGCTTATCCTTGTCATACCCCTTCTTGTCGAAGTAGGCGGCAAGAAGCTCAGCCAGTTCAACCGACTTGCAGTTGCATGTCGAGAAGTTGAGTTCTACGCACTCACACTCAATACCTGAGAGCAGAGTCTCAACAAACTCGGCACTCACATCCTCGCGCTTGATCTTGAAGCCCAAGGAATCAACACCCTTGTTCAGAATGTCGAGAGCCTTGGCATTGGCCTCTTTAGCGTTTTCCACTACGATGTCCTGACGGACATACCACACGTTGTTGTCTTTCTTGTTACCACGCACGAACGGGAACTCGCCAGGCAAGGCATTGGGAGTCTGAAGTCCCTCGATGTCCTCGCGGCGATAGAAAGGCTGCATGTTAAAACCTTCATTGGTTCTCCACACGAGCTTCTTTTCGAAGTCGGCACCCTTGAGATCAACCTGGATCTTGTCAAGCCATTCCTGCTTGCTGGGGGCCTGGAACTCGGTGAAGAGTTTCTCTTTGTTTGACATAAGTTGTTATTTTATTTAAAATATTATTTTTTGCTCTTTCGGCAATAAAGTCTTCGTTTGACGATGCAAAGGTAATTGTTTTTTCTGTTTTTGCGAAAAATATTAGTAGAAAAAGAATAATAATTCGTGAAAAATTCAAAAAATCGCGATTTTTGAGAAAATTGTTGCACAAAAATTAGTATTTGAGCATTTTGTTTTGTAATTTTGCAGCTTGAAATCAAGTATTAAGAAATAAAATTTTATGGAATGGCTAATTAATCTGTTTGTCTCACCCGACTCAGTGGCCCATATCGCCCTCCTCTATGCGATGGTGATAGCCATTGGCGTGTATCTTGGCAAGATCAAATTTGGTGGTATTGCCTTGGGAGTTACTTTTGTGTTGTTCGCTGGTATTCTCGCTGGTCATTTCGGTTTGACCGCCCCAACGAACATTCTAACTTTTATTCAGGATTTCGGACTTATCCTTTTTGTCTTTATGATTGGACTTCAGGTAGGTCCGGGTTTCTTTGAGAGCTTCGGCAAGGGGGGCATCACGCTCAACATGCTCTCGGTGGGCACCGTGCTGCTGAATGTGGCAGTGATGTTTGCCTGCTATTTCATCTTCTTCGACACAAGCAATCCTGTCAACCTGCCTATGATGGTGGGTACGATGTACGGTGCCGTGACGAACACCCCTGGACTTGGAGCCGCCAACGAGGCACTCAGTTCGGTGTTCCCCAATGGTGGTGCGCCCCAGATTGCTTCGGGATATGCTTGTGCCTATCCTCTCGGTGTACTCGGTATCATCGGTGCCACTATCGCACTGCGATTCATCTGCCGCATCTCCCTGAACAAAGAGGAGAAGGCGCTTGAAGAGGCTGACGCCGAGGATACTCACGTTAAACCGCATCAGATGCACCTGCAGGTGACCAACTCCTATCTTGCCGGTCGCACCATCCTTCAGATTCATGACTTCCTCAACCGTGACTTCGTTTGCTCGAGACTGCTTCACGACGGACATGTCACTATCCCCAACCGCGACACAATCCTCGAATTGGGCGACCAGCTCTTCATTGTGTGTGCAGAGGCCGACGCCGAGGCTATCATCGCCTTCATCGGTCCGGAGATTCAGGTGGCTTGGGAGAAGACCGACCAACCTATGGTGTCGAAGCGAATACTCGTCACCAAGTCGTCAATCAACGGCAAGACTCTTGGTCAGATGCACTTCTCGTCGGTATATGGTGTCAACGTGACCCGTATCACCCGCCAGGGCATGGACCTCTTCGCAAGTCCACACCTGCCGCTGCAGGTAGGCGACCGCGTGATGGTAGTGGGTCCTGAAGACCTTGTCAACCGTGTTGCCGACGTACTTGGCAACTCTATCAAGCGTCTCGATGCGCCCAACATTGCCACCATTTTCATCGGCATACTTGTGGGTATCATCTTCGGTTCGCTGCCTATAGCCATTCCCGGTATGCCAGTGCCTCTGAAGCTCGGTATTGCGGGTGGTCCGCTTATCATTGCCATTCTCATCGGTAGGTATGGTTATAAGATAAGACTTGTTACATACACCACCACGAGTGCCAACATGATGTTGCGCGAAATCGGTCTTGTACTCTTCCTCGCAAGTGTGGGAATAAAGGCTGGAGCCGGATTCTGGGACACTGTTGTTCAGGGCGACGGACTAAAGTATGTATATACTGGTTTTATCATCACCGTGATACCTATATTAATAATAGGTACGCTCGCGCGACTGAAATTTAAGTTCAACTACTTCACCATCATGGGTATGATTGCCGGTACTTATACCGACCCACCCGCACTTGCCTATGCCAACCAGACTTGCTCGAAGGAGGCTCCTGCCATCGGATATTCAACAGTTTATCCACTGAGCATGTTCCTGCGTATCCTGGCGGCACAGCTGACAATTCTACTTGCCTGCGGTGGGTAGGAAATTGAAATATTGAAATATTGAAAAATTAAAAAATTATAATAACGTATCAAACAATGAACAAATTCGGATTATTGCTCGGCGCCTTGCTCGTAGCCTCACCGATGGCGATGCACGCTCAGATTGAGAAAAGCATCAAAATCAACGAGGTGATGACCAGCAATAGCGCAAGCCTGCAGGACGAATACGGACAGAATGAGGCGTGGATAGAGATTGCCAACGTGTCGCATACGACGTACAACATCCGTGGCATGTATATCACGACCGACCGCTCCGTACTCGACAAACAGTTGAGTGTACCCGAGCGCGTGAGTAAGATGAGCATCATCCCCAATGGTGAACCTCGCACATCGCTCAGTGCCCGCCAGCACTTAGTATTCTTCTTGAACAGCAATCCCGCCAAGGGAGCGCTTCATCTCACTGCCAAGGTTGACTCTGTCAAACCGGTATGGATTGCCCTTTACAATGGTAATGGTGTCGATCTGATCGACTCTGTCACCGTGCCCGCAATGGCTGTCAACCAGTCGTATGCCCGTCATTCCGACGGCAGTGCGAAGTGGGATGTAAAGCCTTACGACGCTGTTACCCCAGGTATCTCCAACTATATCGCAGTTGAGGAGACAAAGATAGCAAAGCTAAAGCGCGAAGACCCACACGGATTTGGTATCACCGTGATGGCAATGGGTATTGTGTTCTTCTGCCTTGCATTGTTGTTTGTCTTCTTTACATTCTTCGGAATGTTCATGCGTCATCAGAATACAGTGAAGAAGGTGGGCAACATCCAACCTCTCAAAGCTGGTGTGAAGACCGTGGAGAAGACCATCGAGGTGGCCAACAAGACGAGTACCTTGCTTCAGGATGGACTCAAGCTCAAAGGTATCGACAAGGAGGTATATATCGCCGTCATCTCAATGGCCCTCAAGCAATATCAGGACGATGTTCACGATGTAGAAAGCGGTATTATCACCATCAAACCTAAGACTACCGACTGGAACCAGGAATTGCCGCAGATGACTCAGTTCCATGAATAAATTCGTGGAGATTAAAGAAGAAATAAAGTATTAAAAGATCAAAGAATTATGAACAAGTATCAATATAAAGTACAGGGCGTCGATTACGACGTAGAGATAGAAGAAGTGGAGGGCAACCTCGCCAAGGTATCAGTGAATGGTATTCAGTTTGAGGTGGAACTCAAGCGCCCCATCAACCCCGTTCATGCAATCAAGAAGCCCAAGGTGGCAGCTCCCAAGCCAGCCGCTCCTGCTCCGGCTCCCGCAGCTGCTCCCGTGGCAGCCGCTCCTGCCGCAGCTCCAGGTTCAGGCAATCCCGTCAAGGCACCTCTGCCAGGCACCATCTCTTCAATCAGCGTGAAGGTGGGCGACCAGGTGAATGTAGGCGACACCGTTCTCGTGCTCGAAGCCATGAAGATGCAGAACAACATCGAGGCTGAATATGCAGGAACAGTCACATCTATCGTTGTTAATCCGGGCGACTCGGTAATGGAAGGTGCCGTGTTGCTCACAATCGGATAATAAAGGCTTATGGGATTTACAGATTTCATAATTGAGAACTTTAATGAGTTCCTGACCTACACTGGATTTGCCAATGCCACGGCAGGTAACCTCATTATGATTGTGGTGGGTGCCATCCTCATCTACCTCGCAATCAAAAAGGATTTCGAGCCCCTGCTGCTCATCCCTATCGGATTGGGTATTATTCTCGGCAACATTCCCTTCCGCGCCGATGCAGGACTCGAGATTGGACTATATGAAGACAACTCTGTGCTCAACATCTTCTATCAAGGTGTGCGCCAGGGATGGTATCCGCCGTTGGTATTCCTCGGTATTGGAGCCATGACCGACTTCACCGCCCTGATTGCCAATCCCAAACTTGTGCTTGTGGGTGCTGCAGCTCAGTTTGGTATCTTCGGTGCATATATGGTGGCTCTTGCCCTGGGATTTGAGCCTAATCAGGCAGCTGGTATTGCCATCATCGGTGGTGCCGACGGTCCTACCGCTATCTTCCTATCGTCGAAGCTCTGCCCCAACCTCATGGGAGCCATTGCCGTGTGTGCATATTCATATATGGCCCTCGTGCCACTTATTCAGCCTCCATTGATGCGTCTGCTCACTACCAAGAAGGAGCGCGTCATCAAGATGAAACCCGCTCGCGAGGTTAGTCAGACCGAGCGCATCCTCTTCCCCATCATCGGATTGCTGCTCACCACGTTCATCGTGCCTTCAGGTCTGCCTCTGCTCGGTATGCTCTTCTTCGGCAATCTGCTGAAGGAGTCGGGCAAGACCACTCGTCTGGCCAAGACTGCCGGTTCGGCTCTCAACGATATCATCGTGATGCTGCTTGGTCTTACCGTAGGTTGCTCCACCCAGGCAAGTGAGTTCCTCACACTCAACACCCTGTTCATCTTCGTTGTCGGTGCCTGCGCCTTTATGGTTGCCACTGCCAGCGGTGTATGCTTTGTGAAGCTGATGAACCTCTTCCTGCCCAAGGACAAGAAGCTTAATCCGCTCATCGGTAATGCCGGTGTATCAGCCGTGCCTATGAGTGCCCGCATTAGTAATAACCTCGGATTGGAATACGACCGCCACAACTTCCTGCTCATGCACGCCATGGGTCCGAACGTTGCCGGTGTAATCGGTTCGGCAGTAGCTGCCGGAGCCCTGCTCGGATTCCTGTCGTAATTAATTAGGAATTAGGGATGAGGAATTAGGAATTATTGCCTCATCCCTAATTCCTAATTCCTAATCCCTAATTCCTCATAATAAAAGTGTCCCCAAGAATAGCCATCATCGATGCCAATACCCTTGCCACTATCGGCCTAAAGTCGATATTGCAGGAGATAATGCCCATCATGCAAGTGGACATATATGGGTCGTTTGCCGAACTTCAGGCAAACAATCCCGAAAAGTATTTCCACTATTTCGTTGCGATGAACATCGTGTTGGAGCATCGCACATTCTTCCTTGAAAAACGCAACAAAACCATTGTTCTTACCCTCGGTCTTGACAATGCCACCACCCTATCTGACTTTCATTCCTTGTGTGTCAACGTTCCCGAGAAGCAGCTTGTGAAATCATTACTCGCCCTTGAGCAGCATGCGCATGCCAACGGCCGCAATCTGCCTCCCGTTCAGCGTCAACAGCCTAATCCCCTCTCCGACCGCGAGATTGAGGTGTTGTCGCTCGTGGCACAAGGACACATCAACAAGGAGATTGCTGACATACTCAACATTAGTATGCCCACCGTGGTGAGCCACCGCAAGAACATAACCGAAAAACTTGGAATGAAAAGCATATCCGCACTGACCATCTATGCCGTGATGCACGGATACGTAGATATTAATAAGATATAATGAAGAATGAGCCGATACCCGGGCTCGAACCGGGGACCTATTCATTACGAATGAATTGCTCTACCAACTGAGCCATATCGGCATTCCCATTAAAATGTGGGTGCAAAGGTACGAATATTTTTCCATTCCCGCAAATAATTGACATATATTTTTTAGAAAATTCACATTTAACATATAATGATTAAGCATATATCAGAAAAGCTGCAGTTGCCGATGCGCAATGTGCAGAACACAATCGAGCTCCTTGACGAGGGTTGCACAATCCCGTTTATCGCCCGCTATCGCAAGGAGCGCACCGGTTCGCTCGATGAGGTGAAAATCGCCACTATCAGTGAGATGGCTGCCAAATGGCGCGAGATGGAGAAACGCAAGGAGACCATCCGCAAGACTATAACCGAACAGGGAAAGATGACTACCGAACTAGAGAAGAGAATTGCCGAATGTGACAATGCTGAAACTCTTGAGGACATATATCTGCCATACAAACCCAAGCGTCGCACCAAGGCGCAAGTGGCACGTGAGCAAGGACTCGAACCGCTCGCCACGCTCATCATGCTTGGCAGGGAGCAACGTCCCGAGGAAGCTGCAAAGCGGTTTGTCAAGGGCGAGGTGAAGTCGGCTGCCGATGCCATACAAGGGGCACAGTATATAATAGCCGAAATGGTGAGCGAGGATGAACGCTCGCGACAAACCGTAAGACGACAGTTTGAGCGGGATGCCATAATCACCTCCAAGGTAATAAAGACAAAGGCAGAAACGGAAGAGGCTGCAAAGTATAAGGACTACTTCGACTGGCAGGAACCCCTTCGTCGCTGTCCCTCCCATCGTATGCTGGCCATGCGCCGTGGCGAAGCTGAGGGCATACTGCGAGTGAGCATCTCGACAGATGACGAGGAATGTACCGAGCGTCTGAAACGCAACAACGTCAGATGCCAGGGTCGATGTGCCACACTCTATCGCGAGGCTGTGGAAGATGGATACAAACGACTCCTACAACCGTCGATCGAGAATGAGTTTGCTTCCAATAGCAGGGACAAGGCCGAGGAAGAAGCTATCCGCGTCTTTGCCGACAATCTACGCCAGTTGCTGATGTCGGCACCATTGGGACAGAAGCGCGTGATGGGTGTTGACCCCGGATTCCGCACTGGTTGTAAGATTGTATGTCTCGACGCCCAGGGCAACCTGCTTCACCACGAGGCTATCTTCCCACATCCACCTGTTTCAAAGCGCACCCAAGCTGCCGCCACAATAGAACATCTCGTGGAGAAGTATGGCATCGAGGCTATGGCTATCGGCAACGGTACGGCAAGCCGCGAGACAGCCGCCTTCATGAAGTCATTGCATTTCAAGCATGAGGTGAAACAGTTTGTTGTCAGCGAGGATGGTGCTTCGGTGTATTCAGCCTCAAAGACCGCCCGCGAGGAATTTCCCGACGAGGATGTTACTGTGAGAGGAGCTGTGAGCATAGGCAGGCGACTGATGGATCCTCTTGCCGAACTCGTGAAGATTGACCCGAAGAGCATCGGAGTGGGACAATACCAGCACGATGTTGATCAATCGAAGCTCAAGAAGTCGCTCGACCTCACAGTGGAGAGTTGCGTCAACTCGGTAGGTGTAGATCTCAACACCGCCAGTCAGCATCTCCTCACCTACGTCAGCGGACTCGGTCCTACTCTCGCAAAGAATATTGTGGAATACCGTCGTGCCAATGGAGCGTTCACATCTCGCGCCCAACTTATGAAGGTGCCACGCCTCGGAGCCTCTGCCTTTCAGCAGTGTGCCGGATTTCTCCGCATCTCTGGTGCCAAGAACCCGCTCGACAACAGTGCCGTGCATCCCGAGTCATACAAGATAGTTGAGACAATGGCTCGTGACAACAAATGTACAGTTGCCCAACTCATTGCCGACGCCTCACTTCGCAAGAGCATCGACCTCAAGCGCTATGTCACTGATGCAGTGGGAATGCCCACCCTCACCGACATCATGAAGGAATTGGAGAAACCTGGTCGCGACCCTCGCGAGCAGATAGAGGAGTTTGAGTTTGCCGCCGGCATAGAGAGCATTAACGACCTCTCGGTGGGTATGGTATTGCCAGGCATAGTCACCAACATCACCCAGTTTGGTGCTTTCGTGGATATTGGTGTTCATCAAGACGGACTTGTCCACATCTCACAGTTGGCCGATAAATACGTCAGCTCTCCCGCAGATGTAGTCAAGCTCCATCAGCATGTAATGGTAAAAGTGACAGAGGTTGACACCCGTCGCAACCGCATCTCATTGACTATGCGAGGGGTATAACGTTTATGCCGAAACAGCAAAAATTATTATTATTAATATCATTCAATATTGAATAAGTCAGCTCATGTAGGATTGTTCAAACTCAGCGGAATGATGCTTGATATAGAAGACAAGCTAAACCGTAAGGTTGACCTTGTAACATACAGTGGACTGATGGACTTTGCCAGGAAAAGTGTGGATACAGACAAAATCTTGATATATGAGAGAGCCAAGTGATCAGAAATCACAGCACAATCGTGCGGAACCAGTCGTGCAATACACCCATATATCTGTCCTGACTGTCGGCACATAAGATGATGACCTGACGTCCGTCGGGCAGTTTCGGACCAAGACACATACCCTCGTAATTGGCAATTCCCGAATCCGACGCACCCAACACCGTTCTCCATCCAGTGACAAATGTCTTCTCGGGATTTCCCGGGGTGATTCTGAAAATCTTGTTCATCACCCAACTGCCCACCTTCATTCCTGCCATCTTAAACTCCCTTTCAAGCACAAGCAATGTGCCATCGCCCAGGCTCAGCAGTTCTGCCACACCGAAGACGTGGCTGTCGTCATTCGTCGGCGAATCGTCGAGCGGCATGTCAAGTATGTATGTGTATTGCTTCTTTAGGTTGAGGTTGGGCGTAAACTCCATCAACCGCAACATCAACCCGTTGTCACCCACAAGCGGTCCCTCGTTGATAGTGAACACACTCATGCGCTTGGTATCGAATGTCAGACTTTCAATCGTTCTGTTGTCCAATCCCCTGTCCCTGTAGTCAGTCACCACAACCTGTCCGTTTTTCCTTCCGTCTAGTATGTCATATCTCACTATTTCCGTTGTCTCCTCCTTACCTATATATATATTATGGTTGTCCTTGTCATAGGCAATAGCCTCCTCGTCGATGTTCTCCTCTTCCAGTTTTCTGAATCCCCTGCTGCTCACCGACACGATATTGCCACTATCGTCAATGTCGATATTGAATATAAAGTATCCCCCATGCTCGGCCTTGTCAGATACCAGTGCATACCTGTTGCCGCCAAGTCTTACAATACCGCTATAATTGCCGGCAGGCACATCCATAGCGTCAAAAGGACGCCCCAGCACTGCCTCCACATTCTGAGAATCAGCGCCACGGGATGTTGTCATCACGTCGGGAACGCATGACAGATAAAAAACCAAAAATGCTATCACCAGCAAGATGGCAATATACAATATTGCAGACAAATGCTTTCTCATTATTATCGTTATTCTGAATATGGCTGCAAAGTTACTCATTATCCCACAGTTCAGCAAGCATTTTCAGTTAATATTACTTGAATAACTGCTAAATAATCTTTCTGCTGATTCCCGTAACCCTCTATCGCTACATTTTGCAAGTCAGAACAGGAATGTATGTCGGCTGTTGCTCTCTTTCTGCAACAGTTCGTCATTCATACGGCTAATCGCCACACGGAAGAAAAAGGCAACGAGATATTCCATGGTTGCAAAGATACGTCTTTTTCTTGAACCCAACGACGGATTCAGGCAATGGGCCAATCATTCCGAGTTTATGTTCTTGCCTATACTGTTGGCAGCCTCTGCCTCAAGAAAACGCTACAGCCAGAGGCTCTACGACCATCTGCTACAACCAGTGATGAGATATTTGCTGGCATAAAACAGGTGGTGGGGAAATAACGATGAGAATTAATATAATTTCTCTCTGAGATACTTCGCCGTGAAGCCCTCTTTGCAACCGCAGACCATTTCGGGGGTGCCCACGACAACGACATTGCCGCCACGGTCGCCTCCGTCGGGACCCATGTCGATGATATGGTCGGCACACTTGATTACCTCGAGATTGTGCTCGATGATGACTATGGTGTGACCACGCGAGATGAGGGCATTGAACGACTCAAGGAGTTTCTTGATGTCGTGGAAATGAAGACCTGTGGTTGGTTCGTCGAAGATGAACATCGTGGGCACTATCTTCTCCTGACCAATGAAATAGGCGAGCTTCACGCGCTGGTTTTCTCCACCCGAGAGAGTGGAGGAATTCTGACCCAGTTTGATATATCCAAGACCTACATCATGCAGCGGTTGGAGTCGCTTTACGATTTCCGTCTGCTCCCACTGAGTGAAAAACTCGATAGCCTCATCGATAGTCATGTCGAGGACGTCGGAGATATTCTTGCCATGGAACCTCACCTCAAGTATGTCGCTCTTGAATCGCTTGCCATGACAATGCTCGCACTCAAGCACAAGGTCGGCCATAAACTGCATCTCGACGGTGATGACGCCTGCTCCCTTACATTCCTCACATCGGCCGCCCTCGGCATTGAATGAGAAGAATTGGGCGGTGAAGCCCATCTGATGAGAGAGGGGTTGGTCGGCATAGAGTTCGCGGATGGCATCGTAGGCCTTGACGTAGGTGGCGGGGTTGGAGCGTGTGCTCTTGCCTATGGGATTCTGATCGACAAACTCCACATGCTGGATCGCCTTGATGTCGCCAGTGAGCGCACCGTATTCACCTGGAGCATCACACACCTCACCGATATGACGCTTGAGGGCGGGATAGAGAATACCCTTGACAAGACTCGACTTGCCCGAACCGCTCACTCCCGTGACAACAGTCATCACATTGAGCGGGAAAACCACATCGATACCCTTGAGATTATTCATTCGCGCTCCCTTCACCTCTACCTTCATATTCCACGGACGGCGACTCGATGGAACGGGGATTGTTTCCTCACCGGAGAGATACTTTAGGGTGTGACTTTGGGATAATGAGGAATTAGGAAACGAAGTTCGGCGGCCGGGGGGAAAGCCAATTAGGGATGAGACCTCTCCCTGCCATACAATTTCTCCTCCCAGACGACCGGCATCGGGACCTACGTCGATGATATAGTCGGCGGCACGCATGATTTCCTCGTCGTGCTCAACGACAATCACCGTGTTACCAATGTCGCGCAGTTGTTTGAGAACATTGATAAGTCGCTCGGTGTCGCGACTATGCAGACCGATACTTGGTTCGTCGAGAATATATAGCGACCCCACAAGACTGCTGCCAAGCGAGGTAGTGAGATTGATGCGCTGGCTCTCGCCTCCCGACAGTGTGTTGGACAGGCGGTTGAGGGTGAGATAGCCAAGTCCGACATCAATAATAAACTGCAGTCGGTTGTTGATCTCTGTGAGCAGACGCTTGGCAATGGCAGCATCATGCTCGGGCAGTTGGAGATTGGCAAACCACTCCTTGAGAGTGACAATCGGCATCTGCACAAGGTCGGTGATACTGCGTCCGGCAATCTTCACGTAGTTGGCCTCCTTCTTGAGTCGGGTGCCGTGACATGTCGGACAGTCGGTCTTGCCACGATAGCGTGCCATCATCACTCGATATTGTATCTTATATTGGTTTTGACGCACCATCTCGAAAAACTCATCGATGCACACCTTAGAATAGGGGTCGGAGTCGGTGGCAGAGGGCAGTCCGTGCCACAACCATGAGCGATGCTCCTCTGATAGTTTGTAATAGGGTTCGAAGATGGGGAATTTGTCCTTAGCGGCATAGCGGCAGAACACGTCGCGCCACTCGCCCAACTTGGCTCCGTTCCAACAAGCCACGCAACCGTCATACACGCTCTTGCCCGAATCGGGGATGACACGTGAGGGGTCGATACCTATCACCTTGCCGTAGCCCTGACATTCGGGACAGGCACCCACGGGAGAGTTGAACGAGAACATATTGTCGTTGGGAGTCTCAAACTCCATGCCATCAGCCTCGAAACGTGTGGAGAAATCATAGTTTATCATCGACGGCAAGAACATCAGACGACACTCTCCCCTACCCTCATAGAAGGCTGTCTCGGCAGAATCCATCATTCGTGATATGCCATCATTGGAAAGATCAACCGACAAGCGGTCAACCACAAGATATACATCTCCCGAGATGTCCTCGCCCGACTCCAACACATCATCTATACGCATGAAATCACCTTTATAATATATACGCGCGTAGCCCTGGAGCAAAGACATCTTGAGTTGTTCCGTATCTGAGCGTCCTTCAATGGGCACTAATGGCGCGAGAATAACAAATTTGGTGCCCTCGGAATATGTCTTCACACACGCCAAGACGTCCTCCACCGTATGTTTCTTCACCTCATTGCCACTGATGGGCGAGAAGGTGTGCCCCACGCGAGCGAAGAGCAGGCGAAGGTATTCGTAGATCTCGGTGGTGGTGCCCACGGTGGAGCGGGGATTGCGACTGATGACTCTCTGCTCGATGGCTATTGCAGGCGGTATGCCCTTGATATAGTCACATTCTGGTTTGTTCATTCGACCGAGAAACTGGCGGGCGTATGACGAAAGACTCTCGACATAGCGACGCTGACCTTCGGCATAGAGAGTGTCGAAGGCAAGCGACGACTTGCCCGAACCACTCACTCCAGTGATTACCACTAATATGTTGCGGGGTATCTTCAGGTCGATATTCTTCAGATTGTTCACCCTCGCCCCTTTTATCTCAATATAATTACCCATTTTATTATTTTGTTTGAACACAGAGGCATCGCGCAGCCATTCTTCATTCTTCACTCTTCATTCTTCATTTACTCATAAACATCCTCAATGTCATTCACCTCCGTCATGTCGTCCTCATCAACAGCACATGGATTGAAGTCATGAGGCATTTCGAATATCTGATTGTCATTGTAGCCAAGACGGCGGTCGGCATACAGTTTCTGCATATAATAAGCCCATATAGGCAAGGCCATTGTGGCACCCTGGCCCATCTGCATGGAGTCGAAGTGAATGTCGCGGTCATCACCGCCTACCCACACTCCACTGACGAGCGTGGGAGTGATTCCCATAAACCAGGCGTCGCTATTGTTGTTGGTCGTACCTGTCTTGCCGCCTATCTCGCCCTTGAGATTATACTTATAGCGAATACGTCCACCCGTACCGCCGTCAATCACTCCACGAAGCATATAGAGCATCTTGTCGGCACTCTCCTGACTGATTACCTCGTTCATACGTGGTTGGAACTGAGCTATGACGTTACCCTCGTTGTCCTCAATCCTTGTGACAAACATAGGTGCACTGCGTATGCCATGGTTGACGAAGGTGGTATAGGCACTCACCATCTCACCCACAGAAATCTCGCACGGACCAAGGCATAGAGCCATAGATGGATGGATGTCAGGATTCTTTATGCCATAGTTCTCGAGCAAATCAACAAACTGCTGCGGCGAGAGCTTGCTCATGAGATAAGCCGAAATCCAGTTGTTCGACTGTGCCAATCCCCATTTCAGTGTCACCATCTCACCATAACGGCGGCGGTTTGAGTTGCGCGGTGTCCACGGTCTGCCCGCCACATAATATGTCTGCTGCACATTAGGAGCCACGTCGCAAGGCGAGAATCCGTTCTCCATAGCAAGCGAATAGAGGAATGGCTTGATTGTAGAGCCCACCTGACGACGTCCGTCCATACACATGTCGTAGTTGAAATGGATGAAGTTCATACCTCCCACGTAGGCCTTGACATGACCGTTCTGCGGACACATGCTCATGAATCCGCAACGCAGGAACGATTTATAATATTTGATAGAGTCGAGCGGAGTCATCGTGGTGTCCACCTCACCGTGATAGGTGAAGATACTCATCGGCACGGGAGTACGGAACGAGCGCGATATCTCCTCGTCGGATGCCCCCTGCTCCTTGAGCACGCGATAACGTTCGCTCTGATTGACCGACCTCGTGAGAATCCTCTTCACCTGCTGAGCCGTCAGGCTGCCCGAGAACGGTGCCGTCTTCTTGCCTCGCAGTTCGCGGCTGAACGCAGGTTGCAGGAACTTGACGATATGTTCATGTATGGCGTCCTCGGCATATTGCTGCATTCGCGAGTCGATGGTGGTATATACCTTCAATCCGTCGGTATAGACATTATATGGTGTACCGTCTTTCTTCGTGTTCTTATTGCACCAACCGTATAGAGGGTCGGTCTCCCAGTTGATAGAGTCGCGATAGAAGGCGGCATAGTTCCATGAAGGATATCTGTCTCTCTCCGGACGCTTTGCCATCATATACAGACGCAGGAAGTCGCGGAAATACACTGCCACTCCATCCTTATGGTCGGACACGTGGAAGTTGAGGTTGAGCGGCTTTACCGAGTTGTCACTATACTCCTGGTCGGTGATATATCCCGCCTTCACCATCTGCTGCAGCACCACATTGCGGCGGTCGCGACAACGATCGGGATTGCGCACGGGATTGAAATACGATGGATTCTTACACAGTCCCACAAGCGTGGCAGCCTCGTTGAGGGTGAGGTCCTTGGGCTCCTTTCCGAAATATGTGTTGGCAGCTGTTTTTATACCGACAGCATTGTGTAGGAAGTCGAAGTAGTTGAGATACATGGCTATAATCTCGTCCTTGGTGTAGTATTTCTCAATCTTCACCGCAATAACCCACTCTATGGGTTTCTGCAGCGCACGCTCCATCACACTGTGAGCCTTTCCCGAATAGAGCTGTTTGGCAAGCTGTTGGGTAATGGTAGATCCACCACCGGCATTCACCTGCCCAAGCAAACCGCGCTTTATGACTGCTCGACCAAGGGCAAAGAAGTCGATGCCCGAGTGGTCGTAGAATCTCACGTCCTCGGTGGCGACAAGTGCCTTGACGATATTTGGCGACAAATCGTTGTAATCCACACACACACGATTCTCCTTGTTGTAGTTCCACGTACCCATAACCTTGCCGTCGGCAGAGAATATCTGGGTGGCAAATCGGTTGATAGGGTTCTGTAAGTCCTCGATTGGCGGCATATAACCAATCTTACCCTCGGATATCGCCCAGAACGCTCCGACGCAACCCAATACAACGACCACAAGCATGGCCCAAAGGAGGTGTATGAATGTCTTTCTCATTTCTTATATTGAATGTTGAATATTTAATATTGAAAGTTGAACATTGTATATTGAATTATCGTGTATAAAACACGTATTTCCGTGCAAAATTAGTCATTTTTGGGCAAATATGAAAGAAATATCGCATTTTTCTGCAACTTTTAACCAATATATGGAGAAAAATGTGTAACTTAGCGGCGCAAAAAGAAAAAAAGATTACACAATAGATGGAAAAGCATGATTTTGTGACTATCGCCAACCTCACCAAGGAGAAGATTCTCTACATGATTGAGCTGGCACAGGAATTCGAGCGACATCCCAACAGGGAACTGCTCAAGGGGAAGGTCGTGGCTACGCTCTTCTTTGAGCCATCAACACGCACACGACTAAGTTTTGAAACCGCAGCTAACCGACTCGGGGCACGCGTCATCGGGTTTGCCGACCCAAAGATAACAAGCGGCACAAAGGGTGAGACACTCAAGGACACGATCCTTATGGTGTCAAACTATGCTGATGTCATCGTGATGCGCCACTATATAGAGGGTGCCGCACAATATGCGTCGGAGGTGGCGCCTATTCCCATCGTCAACGCCGGCGACGGAGCACACCAGCATCCATCTCAGTGTATGCTCGACCTCTACTCCATCTACAAGACACAAGGCACGCTCGAAAACCTGAATATCTATCTTGTGGGCGACCTGAAATACGGGCGCACTGTACATTCGTTGCTGATGGCAATGAGACATTTCAATCCCACATTCCATTTTGTGGCACCTAAGGAACTGTCGATGCCGAACGAATACAAACTCTACTGCAAGGAGCATGGAATAAAATTCCAGGAGCACACGGCTTTCAACGAGAAGATTATCGCCGATGCCGACATCCTCTATATGACGAGAGTGCAAAAGGAACGTTTCTCCGACCTCATGGAATATGAGAGGGTGAAGAACATATACATCCTGCATAACGACATGCTCGCCTCGGCAAAACCGAACATGAAGATTCTGCATCCACTGCCACGTGTGAACGAGATAGCATACGACGTGGATACCAACCCTCATGCCTATTATATCCAGCAGGCGGGCAACGGACTCTTCGCACGTCAGGCCATTTTCTGCGACGTGCTCGGAATAACGCTCGACGAAGTGAGAAACGATAAAACTATTATTAATTAGGGATTAGGAATTAGGGATTAGGAATTATGGCAAAGAACGAGATTATGGTGACCGCCATTGAGAATGGCACTGTCATCGACCACATACCGACTGAGAAGACATACGAGGTGGCAAGCCTGCTGCACCTGCAGGCACTGACAACACCAGTGACCATCGGATGCAACTACCGTTCAAAGAAAATCGGACGCAAGGGTATCATCAAGGTGGCCGACAAGTTCTTCACCGACGAGGAGATATCACGTCTCTCCGTCCTTGCTCCTAACGTGGTGCTCAACATCATCAAGGATTATGAGGTGGTGGAGAAGAAGACCGTCATAACACCTGATGACATCAAGGGAATAGTGAAATGCAACAACCCGAAGTGCATCACCAACAACGAACCAATGGACACTCTCTTCCACGTTGTGGACAAGGAAAACGGTATCCTCAAGTGCCACTACTGCGAGAAGGAGCAGGATATTAATAAAGTGGAGTTGGTGTAGTCCTTCGGAATCTGATTCCGAAGGAAATTAAAGAATTAAAGAATTTAAGAATTTAATATTTAGTAACAAAAGAAAAAATGAAAAGAGATCAGGAGATTTTTGACCTTATCGAGAAAGAGCACCAGCGCCAGCTGAAAGGCATGGAACTGATTGCTTCGGAGAATTTTGTCAGTGACCAGGTGATGGAGGCTATGGGTTCTTACCTCACCAACAAGTATGCCGAGGGTTATCCTGGCAAGCGCTACTATGGCGGATGCGGTGTGGTTGACCAGGTGGAGCAGCTCGCCATCGACCGTGTATGCAAACTCTTCGGAGCTGAGTATGCCAACGTGCAGCCACACTCTGGCGCACAGGCAAACGCTGCCGTTCTGCTTGCTGTGCTGCAGCCAGGCGACACATTCATGGGCCTCAACCTCGCTCATGGTGGACACCTCTCACACGGTTCTGCCGTAAACACTTCGGGTATTCTGTATCGTCCTGTAGGCTACGACCTCAACAAGGAAACTGGTCGTGTAGATTACGACGAGATGGAAAGACTCGCCATCGAGAACAAGCCAAAGCTCATCATCGGTGGTGGTTCGGCTTATAGCCGCGAATGGGACTACAAGCGCATGCGCGAGATTGCCGACAAGGTTGGCGCTCTCCTTATGATTGACATGGCTCACCCTGCCGGTCTTATCGCTGCCGGTCTGCTCGACAACCCCGTGAAGTATGCCCACATCGTGACTTCTACAACCCACAAGACTCTCCGCGGTCCGCGTGGTGGTATCATCCTCATGGGCAAGGACTTCGAGAATCCTTGGGGATTGAAGACTCCAAAGGGAGTGACGAAGATGATGAGCCAGTTGCTCAACTCAGCCGTATTCCCCGGACAGCAGGGCGGTCCGCTTGAGCACGTCATCGCTGCCAAGGCCGTTGCCTTCGGCGAGGCTCTTCAGCCAGAGTTCAAGGAGTGGGCAAAGCAGGTGAAGAAGAATGCGGCCGTATTGGCAGAGGAACTTGTTAAGCGTGGATTCTCTATCGTAAGCGGCGGTACCGACAACCACTCTATGCTGGTTGACCTGCGCTCTAAGTATCCCGACCTCACCGGTAAGGTGGCAGAGAATGCTCTCGTGGCTGCCGACATCACTGTCAACAAGAACATGGTGCCGTTCGACTCTCGCTCTGCATTCCAGACAAGTGGTATCCGTCTTGGAACTCCTGCCATCACAACCCGTGGTGCCAAGGAAGACTTGATGGTGCTCATTGCCGAACTCATTGAGGAAGTGCTCAACGACCCCGAGAACGAGCAGGTGATCGCAAGCGTTCGCGCCCGTGTCAACGAGACAATGAAGAACTATCCGCTTTTCGCATATTAATTTTTAATGGAAAAGCAAAAGATAATTCTTTCGGACAACATCACGGAAGCACTTGAAGGAGCTATCGCCGAACTGAAGCATGACAAACTGTTTATGCTCACTGACGAGACAACACTCCAACTATGTGCTCCTGTGGTGAAGTCGATCGCCGACAGGGCTGGAATGATAACCATCCCTGCCGGCGATACTAATAAAGGATTGGAGTCAATGAGTCACGTGTGGGGCGAACTGCAACGCATGGGGGCTACACGCCATTCGCTGATGGTGAACCTCGGAGGCGGTATGGTGACCGACCTTGGTGGCTTTGCCGCTTCTACATTCAAGCGCGGCATCAAGTTTATCAATATCCCCACCACCCTACTCTCGATGGTGGATGCATCTGTGGGCGGAAAGACCGGTGTGAACTTCGGTGGATTGAAGAACGAAATCGGCGTATTTAATAATGCCGACTACGTCATCCTCGACACTGTATTCCTCAAGACAATGGACGACGAGAATCTCTGTTCGGGATATGCCGAGATGCTCAAGCACGGACTCATCAACAACGAGAAGATGTGGGCTGAGCTAATAAACTACGACATCCACCAGCCCGACCTCACAGTGCTTCAGAGGATGGTGGCTGAGTCGGTAGCCGTGAAGGAACGCATCGTACTTGAAGACCCTCTTGAGCATGGAATCCGCAAGGCACTCAACGTGGGTCACACCATGGGACATGCCTTCGAGTCGTTTGCCATGAAGCGCACTCCTATTCTTCATGGATATGCCGTTGCCTATGGTATTATATGTGAGTTGTATCTCAGTGCCAAGAAAACAGGATTCCCCACCGACAAGTTGCATCAGACAGTGAAATACATCCGTGAGCACTACGGCACACTATCATTTACGTGTGACGACTACGACGAACTGCTCGCACTGATGAAGCACGACAAGAAAAACGTGGCAGGAACAATCAACTTCACTCTCCTCGGCGGAATTGGTGATATACTTATCAACCAGACAGCCACAAGGGAGGAGATAACGGAAGCTCTCGACTTCTATCGCGAGGGATAAAGCCTTCCCCCACTTTATTCTCCTGTCAAAACTTTGCTTGCCAATAGCAATGCCTCTGCCCTTGCGGGCTTACCGGTTTCGGTGAGGGGAATATGGGATATTGGAAGGACGTGCCGCGGCACCCAATGCTTAGGCAGCACATTCCTGCAAATAGACAGTGCCGAGTCGGCATCATCCGACTCAATCAACAGGGTGACAGCCTCGCCAAGACGGGCATCTGCCACCTTTGTAATAATAAAACCACAGGAGAGGTGGGGACGCAAAATACGCTCCACCTCTTCTGTTTGTATCTTTATACCACCACTATCTATGACGTTGTCCTTGCGCCCTAAGATGCGAAACTGTTTAGAGCCGTCGGAAAGGGTGCGTAGTTCGGCAATATCGTTGGTTTTTAACCTTTCGGGATTGACCTGTGGAGCATATATCTCAAGACAGGAATCCGAAGACAAACTGACATCAACTCCATCAAACGGAGAATACCAAAGACTTGCCTCCTTGCCGCTAATTCGTCGCAAGGCAATATGCGACAGTGTTTCTGTCATGCCATACGTGCTCCATACTACATTGGGAAACGAGCGCAACTGACTCTCCAATGACTCGTCAATCGCACCGCCACCTATTATCAAATGACGGATGGACTTGAGTAGCTCAGCCTCTTCGGGCACTTGAAGTGAAGAATACACCTGCAATGGCACCATGGCGGCAAAGTCGAGATGTGCGGAGATGTCCTTCAATGGATGGCTCGAAGGAGTGACATCAATTATCCGGAGCCCGCGCACTAAGGAGCGCACGACAACCATCTTGCCGGCTATATAGTCGAGGGGCATACACAATAGTGCCGTATCTCCTTCCTTCAATCCAAGAAAGTCGCAAGTAATCCGTGCAGAATTCACCATACGCCGTTTCTCCACGAGCAACCTTTTCGGCTTGCCTGTAGATCCACTGGTATGCACTTCAATAACATCCGAAGTATCATTCCATTGCGCAAGGAATTCTTCTACCGTCATTCCTAATCCCTAATTCCTAATTCCTAATTCCTAATTCCTAATTAAAAAAAAGTTTCTCGCCTCTCACCTCAAGTGGCATGGGGATATTGTCGGTGAAGAGCTGACCTGTGCCGAGACCTTGCGCCATCACCTTGTCGCCTGTGCCATAGATGTCGGCTGCAAGTTGGGCAACGGCATTAAGACCGATGTTGCTTTCGAGAGCACTGGTAATCCACGAACCAATACCCTTGTCGCGAGCAATCTCCACCCACTCGCGCGTCCCCTTCATGCCACCATGTAGCGAGGGCTTGATGACGATATACGAGGGTTTGATGATATTCAGAACCTGCGCCTTCATATCGGGCATATTCACACCGATGAGTTCCTCGTCGAGGGCAATGGGCAATGGAGAATCTCGGCATAGCTGAGCCATATATCCCCACTGGCGGGGCTTGATGGGTTGCTCGATGGAGTGTATGGCATATTGCGAAAGGAGTTCCATCTTATATAGGGCTTCCTCATACTTGAATCCTCCGTTGGCATCCACACGCAATTCCACCTCACGTCGTGAGAATCTGTCGCGTATCTTCTTCACCATCTCCAACTCTAGGTCGAAGTCGATAGCACCTATCTTCAATTTGACACAATGGAATCCCTTTTCAAGCTTTTCCTCTATGCGGGCAAGCATCTCCTCGTATGATCCCATCCACACGAGTCCGTTGATGGTGATACCCTCCTCACCGCGAGTGAAAGGAGTGTCGAATAGGACATCTCCACGTTCGAGATTGAGCAATGCCGTCTCTAATCCAAAGAGGATAGAGGGATAAGGGCGAAGCATCTGATAGTTGATTGTGCCCTCCTGGCAGAATCTCTCGCACACGGCATTGAGGGTTTTCTCGTATTCGGGTGTGGCGTCGCAACTGAGGTCGGGCAGCGGTGCACACTCTCCCACTCCCTTGCGTCCTGGCATTTCGTCGGACGTAAGGTGCAAGAGCCACGACTTGCGCTCTGTATATACCCCACGTGACGTTCCTGCCGGTTGCTTGAAATGAAATAATCTCGGTTCTATTTCTATCTTATACATACTTATGGTAGTTTAGGATATTTCTGGAAATCGGGTTTGCGCTTTTCAAGGAATGCCTTTCCACCCTCCTGAGCCTCATCGAGGAAATAGTAGAGCATAGTGGCATCTCCAGCCAACTCCTGAATACCAGCTTGGCCGTCAAGCTCGGCGTTAAGACCAGCCTTAATCATTCGCAAGGCAAGAGGACTGCGCTCCATCATTGTCTCAGCCCACTCCACACACTCATCCTCCAGTCGCTCAAATGGAACGACCTTGTTGACAAGTCCCATGCGCTCTGCCTCGACAGCCGAATACTGGCGGCAAAGGAACCATATCTCGCGGGCCTTCTTCTGACCCACGCAACGGGCAAGGTAGCTCGCTCCAAAACCGGCATCAAATGACCCTACCTTAGGACCTGTCTGTCCGAAGATAGCGTTCTCGGAAGCAATAGACAGGTCGCACACGAGATGCAGCACATGACCGCCCCCGATGGCATAACCATTCACCATGGCTATCACTGGTTTTGGCAGGCGTCGTATCTGCATCTGCACATCGAGCACACTGAGGCGAGGCACTCCGTCTTCATCCACATATCCTCCCCGTCCCTTGACGTGCATGTCGCCTCCCGAGCAGAAGGCCTTGTCGCCCGCACCAGTGAGGATGACGACACTGATGCGCGATGCCTCGCGACAATAAGCAAAAGCCTGACTGAGCTCCAGTGTAGTGCGAGGCGTGAAGGCATTGCGATAACGCGGACGATTGATGGTTATCTTGGCAATGCCATTATACTCTTCAAACAGGATTTCCTGGAAATCCTTGATCTTTTTCCATTCTCTTGTTGCCATATTCTTCAATCTTTCAATTTTTCAATCTTTCAATTTTTCAATCTTTCAGAATGACCTCAAGCAGCATCGGTCTTTCTGATTCTGCGGTCAATAAGGTAACAATGCCAAGATGCATCTCTTCCACAGTCTTGGCCGAGAGATATCCAATGTCGTTCTGGGTGCATATACCACGAGCATCTGCCGAGTGACGGCCTGCCACGAAGCGGTCGCGCTCTGAACACGGCTCGAGTCCTTTCACCTTATCAAAGATTCCACCGTGCTTGTCATTAAGGATGATTATTCGGAGGTTGTCTTTAATATTTGAATTCCACAAGGCGTTCTGGTCGTAGAAGAAACTGAGGTCGCCAAGCACGCAGAACACCATCTCGCCAGTAGAGCAAATTGCAGAAAAACCTGCGGCAGTTGATAGACTACCATCAATCCCGTTTACCCCTCGATTACACCATATCTTATGTCCATTGGCATATTGGCACGCAAGACGCACTGCTGTACTGTTGCCATAATGCACATGATAATCATACTCCATATCCTCAAGTTGCTCCTCGAAATACTTCACTGTGGAGGAGGCAGTCAAATTAGTGTCATCTATCGACTGAAGACGTTGTTGCTCACAGTCAAAAGCCTGTTGCCATTCTTCGTAAAAAGCCTTAGATATCTTGGGATTATTAGATAAAATATATCTGGGAAGCTCTGTGATGAAATCACAAGGGGTACAACATATCACTCCATCAATACGTCGGAAGGGAGAGGAGAACTCTCCATCCTTGTCCACTCGCCAAACCGTCAGATTGGGTATGGAAGAAAAACGGGAATTTATACTACGACACACTGTCGTTCCTCCCATATAAACTATGAAATCGGGAAGCATCGAGTCGGGCATCGTGTCGATAAATCCGGCATACGGACGGGCATGCTCATCACTAAGCGGTTCGCTAAGCACAACAACATTTTCCCTCACTTTATCCAAGGCTATCTGGAATGCAGGCAAATAGTGATCCTGCCCGATGATAATCATCGGACGCTTGGCTTGAAACATCTCATCCATGAAAGAGCCTAATTCGTCTTCATCATAACGACTTTCAATCTTCGTCACCTTATTATATATTACATCCGGCAAGGATAAGCTCTGAGCACATTCTGCCGGACTTGGCAGCGGGACATTGATGTGGACAGGGCGGGAAGAGGTAATTGCAGATGAAAGAGCCTCGTTGATCAACCGGTTGTGATAATAAGCATTGTCACCCATGGCATCAGTGAGATTCACCGAACGAGCCACATAGTTGTCGAGTGCACCATATTGGCGCATAGTCTGCCCTACATTCTGGTCGATGTCCTCCTGTGGACGATCGGCAGAAATAACGATGAGAGGAACTTTCTGATAATAGGCCTCAACAACAGCAGGAGCCACATTAAGCAATGCAGATCCAGAAGTGACAACAATAGCTGAAACCTCATCATTCAAGGCGAGTCCCAAAGCAAAGAACCCAGCCGAACGCTCGTCAGTCACTGGGTAACAATCGAAGTTACCCTCCTCTAATATATTATTTACTATTATGGCATTTCTACTTCCAGGACACAACACCACTTTTTTCACGCCATATTCCTTAAGCAGACCAATCAGCAAGTTTACTTTATCTTCCTTGTAAAACATCTCCTTATAGTTTGCATTTTTGATTCCGTCTCATTCCATTCCGCCTCCTCCTCACTGTCGGCAAGCAGTCCGCCTCCGGCATGAAGACGATATTCATTGCCACATATCTCCATACAACGTAACGACACATAGAGATGAGCTGTAGCCTCAATCCCTAATGGCCCCATAAAGCCACTGTAATATCGCCTCGGCACACTCTCATTGTCGAGAATAAATTGCATAGATTCCTGCTTGGGCAATCCGCAAACGGCAGGGGTGGGATGTAATGCAGCAAGAAAATCCCCTATACGCTGATTGTTGGAAAGACTAAATGCGAAATCGGTGCGCAAGTGACGCACATCACCTGCAGCAACCGTATAAGGTCCTTTCATAGTGCAACAGTCGGAAAAGTTGCCTATACAATCCTCGATATAAGAAGCCACATATAGTTGCTCGCTCTTGTTTTTTTCACTCCATAATGTGGTGCCCCAGAGTCCCATTGTTCCTGCAAGAGCTATTGTGCGATACTCACCTTGCTCTCCTTCAAGCAGAAGTTCGGGAGTGGCAGTAAGCCATGTTCCACTGACGGGAGTGCTCACCAGAGCAACAAACATATTTGAATACAAGCGACACGCCCTCTCGAAGAGTCGGCGTGGAGGTTCGGTATTCTCAATGACATCTATCGACTGTCGCGCAAGCACAATCTTGGAGAAAGTGCCATCAGAAATGCGTGAATGAAATGCATCGAAATCCCTACTGTAGGTATCACGTGAGGATACACGATTGAGGAGATTACCCTCTGGCGCGTAATCATAGTCCTTCATATAAGGCAGACTGTGCCTCATGACCTTGTCGGGACATAGCAAGAGAACCGGACACTCTTGGGTAACGACGAATGGAGCAATGACAAAACCGCTCTTTCCGTTGAGTGATTGAACATCTGGAAATCTCAACGGTTCGCCGTTAGTCTGTATCATCTCGGTATATTCCAGTTCACCAGGAAGGCGGAATAATACGTAACTCTCCATCTATTTCTTTTTGTCTATTATATAATTAGTGACACTTGCAGTAGAGATTAGTTCGCCAGAGGTGTCGGTGATGTCAACATTCCACACATGAAGCGTATTTCCAGTATGCACAATGCGTGCCACGGCAGTGACGGTATCTCCCTCGGGTACTGCCTTTACATGTGTGCCACTCACATTGATGCCTACGCAAATTTTGCCTGGGCATAACACCGACGACCCCGCTCCAGCAAGCGTCTCGGCAAGGGCAAGCGAGGCTCCCCCACTGAGATAGCCCATGGGTTGCCTACTGTTTTCATTCACCTTCATTCGCGCCATACAGGTATCTGGCTCGGGTGTGGAGATAAAATCCATACCCATCACCGTAGCCATATTGCGCTCTGCGTTTATTTTGTCTAATATTGTTCCAAAATCCATTATTTACCAAAAAGGAGCAGGCACCTTAGTCTAAGCACCCGCTCCGCATATTTTTCTTTAATTGATAACTTATTGCCTACTTGAATAGCGAATACTCCTCAACCTCCCATGCCAAGGCACTGGCTCCAAGAAGGTCGCGCTCGCGGTCGTCCAAAGTCGTAATCAGCAGTTTCACCTTGCCACGTAGGTTATGGAATATATGCTGGTCGAATGACTTTTGGGCTGGGTCGATAAGCCACTTGCCTGCATGATGAATACCTCCAGCAAGGATTATTGCCTCAGGATCCAACTGCGATGCCACGGTAGCCATACTCATACCAAGTATGTAGCCCGTGCGGCGATACACCTCGATTGCGAGCTCGTCGCCCTGGTCGCAGAATTCAGTGATAATCTTTGGCGAAAGTTTCTCTACATCTCTCATGAGCGATGGTTTGTCGCTTTCTTCCAGCACCTCTTTGGCGGTCATCACGATACCACGGGTAGAAGCATAAGCCTCAAGACATCCCTTCAACCCGCAAGTACATTGGCGCCCATTGTCAACGACACAAGTATGCCCAATTTCGCCGGCAAATCCATTAGCTCCGAGATGAGCCTTATTACGGGTGAAAACACAACTTCCAACTCCATGTCCAAGTCCTAACATGATAAAGTCCTTCATACCATGAGCGCACCCGAAAGCATGCTCACCCAACGCCATGACATGAGAATCGTTGCCCACCGCCACGGCAAGTCCAAGACGGTCGCGCAGAAGAGCTGCAAGGGGGATAACACCCTTCCATGGCATGTTTGGAGCATTCTCCATGCAGCCAGTCTTGAAGTTGGCACTTGGACAGCTGATGCCGACCGAACGTATTGTCTCGTATCCGCCGTTAGTCTCGGCCAAGAACATTATGCTCTCGGCAAGCTTGCTGACATACGAACTGATAGTGGCATACTCGTCAGTTGGGAAATGGTCTCTTGCGATAATATTTCCCCTCAAATCCACAATTGCATACGTGGTAAGTTCCAAACCTATATCAACGCCTACAACGCGTTCTTTCATTTTTGTTGTGTACATAGAACATCTTACTTTGGTAATTACAATCACAAAAGTACGGTTTTTGACAATAACTACCAAATTTTCGATAAAAAAAATCACTTTTTTATCTCATTTTTAACATTTTTGCAGATAAGACTACCTTTCTTAGGTATAAAAAACATAAAAAAGGCGGTTTATTCAAATATATTTAGTAATTTTGCACCCACATAAAGATATGAACGAATATATTCGATAAACGACATGAATGTTTTAGAACTAAGTGAACAGGAAATAGGCAGACGCCAGAGTCTGCAGGAACTGAGAGATATGGGTATCGACCCATATCCCGCAGCGGAGTATCCAACAAATGCTTTCTCTACCGGCATCAAGGATGAATTCAAGGACGACGACGAACCACGTGAGGTTTGCATTGCCGGACGAATGATGAGCCGCCGAGTGATGGGAAAGGCCAGTTTTGTGGAATTACAGGACTCAAAGGGCAGAATACAGGTTTACGTCACACGCGACGACATCTGTCCCGGCGAGGACAAGGATTTATATAATAAGGTATTCAAGCGACTGCTTGACATCGGTGACTTCATTGGCGTGAAGGGATTCGTGTTCCGCACACAGACCGGAGAAATCTCGGTGCATGCCAAGGAACTGACTCTCCTCTCAAAGAGCCTCAAGCCACTGCCTATCGTGAAGTACAAGGACGGTGTGGCTTACGACAAGTTTGAGGATCCCGAACTGCGCTATCGCCAGCGATATGTTGACCTTGTTGTCAACGACGGAGTGAAGGACACATTCCTCCAGCGTGCCACTGTAATACGCACCATTCGCCGAGTGCTCGACGAAGCAGGATACACCGAGGTTGAGACACCTACACTGCAGAGCATTGCCGGTGGTGCGAGCGCACGCCCGTTTATCACCCATTTCAATGCCCTCAACATCGACATGTATATGCGTATCGCCACCGAGCTTTATCTCAAGCGACTCATCGTTGGCGGATTCGAGGGCGTATATGAAATAGGCAAGAACTTCCGCAACGAGGGTATGGACCGCAACCACAACCCCGAATTCACTTGTATGGAACTCTACGTGCAGTACAAGGACTACAACTGGATGATGTCGTTCACCGAGAAACTGCTTGAGACAGTATGTATCGCCGTTAACGGAAAGCCCGAGCGCGAGATTGACGGACAGATAATCAGTTTCAAGGCTCCATTCCGCCGTCTGCCCATCCTCGACGCCATCAAGGAGAAGACCGGCTACGACCTCAACGGCATGTCGGAGGACGAGATACGTGAAGTGTGCAAGATGCTCAACATGGACATCGACGACACCATGGGCAAGGGCAAGCTCATCGACGAGATATTCGGCGAGTTCTGCGAGGGAACATACATACAGCCCACATTCATCACCGACTATCCCGTGGAGATGTCGCCTCTTACCAAGATGCACCGTTCGAAGCCAGGATTGACTGAGCGTTTCGAACTGATGGTGAACGGCAAGGAGCTTGCAAACGCATATTCAGAGCTCAACGACCCGATAGATCAGGAACAGAGATTCATCGACCAGATGAAACTTGCCGACAAGGGCGACGACGAGGCAATGATCATAGACCAGGACTTCCTGCGCGCACTACAATACGGCATGCCTCCCACAAGTGGTATCGGCATTGGTATCGACCGTTTGGTGATGCTCATGACTGGCAGGACATATATCCAGGAGGTGCTGTTCTTCCCGCAGATGAAACCTGAGAAAAAGGCTCCGCGCAGCAGCAATGATGACTGGGCGAAAATCGGAGTGGAGGAAAAATGGGTGGCTGTGCTCAATAAGTGCGGATACTATCTTGTGAGCGACATCCGCGAGGTGAATCCCCAGAAACTGCAGATGGACGTTTGCGGAGTAAACAAGAAATACAAGTTGGGCTACGACAATCCCAAGGTGGAGGAGTTTGCCGCTTGGATTGAGGCCGCCAACAAGTAATTATATATAATAAGGTGAAACATGTTCGATTGCGGTAAGATAGCCATTATAGGTGGCGGAAGCTGGGCAACAGCCATTGCCAAGATTGTGGTGGGACACACTCACCACATCGGTTGGTATATGCGACGTGACGACCGCATTGAGGAGTTTAGACGCATGGGACACAACCCAGCTTATCTGACAAGCGTGCACTTCGACACCAACGAGATTTCTTTTTCGAGCGACATCAACCGCATTGTGCAGGATTATGACACATTGGTGTTCGTGACTCCATCGCCCTACTTGAAGAACCATCTCAAGAAACTCAAGACGAGGATTCGCGACAAGTTTATCATAACTGCCATCAAGGGTATTGTACCCGACGAGAACCTCGTATGCTCGGAATATTTTCACCAGGTGTATGACGTGCCCTACGACAATCTTGCTTGCATCGGTGGTCCATCGCATGCCGAGGAAGTGGCGCTCGAACGACTCTCCTACCTCACCGTAGGCTGTTCCGACCGCGAAAAAGCGCAGGCTTTCTGCGATGTGCTCAATAGTGAGGTGATCAAAACCAAAACCAGCAGCGATGTCATCGGCATAGAATATTCATCGGTATTGAAGAATGTATATGCCATTGCCGCCGGTATATGCAGCGGACTGAAGTTTGGCGATAATTTTCAGGCGGTGCTCATGTCGAATGCCGTGCAGGAAATGTCGAGATTTCTCTCAGCAGTGCATCCTATAGATCGCAGTGTATATGACTCGGTGTATCTTGGCGACCTGCTTGTGACGGGCTACAGCAATTTCTCGCGCAACCGCACCTTCGGCACCATGATTGGCAAAGGCTATAGCGTGAAGAGCGCACAGATTGAGATGGAAATGATAGCCGAAGGTTTCTTCGGAACTAAGTGCATGAAGGAAATCAACCGACGTATGCATGTCAACATGCCAATCCTGGATGCTGTGTATAACATATTATATGAACGCATCAGTCCGCAGATTGAAATCAAGCTGCTCACGGATTCGTTTAGGTAAATGAAGAGTGAAGAATTAATAAAATCATTGTAAATTATGAAAAATATAACACTTGACATCACAAAGGCTGCACAGTTTCTGAAAGCTGGTGCAGTGGAGGCTCTCAAACCTCAGGTAAAGGCCGCTCAGGAGGCCCTCGAAAACGGCACATGCCCTGGTAATGATTTCTTAGGATGGCTCCATCTGCCATCGTCAATCTCTGCTGATTTCATCAAGCAGATTCAGGATTGCGCCAATGTTCTCCGCCAAAACTGCGAGGCAATAGTAGTTGCAGGTATCGGCGGTAGCTACCTCGGCGCTCGCGCAGTGATTGAGGCTCTCAGCAACTCATTCGCTTGGCTCGTGGGCGACACCAAAAACCCCACCATCCTCTTTGCAGGAAACAATATCGGTGAGGACTATCTCTCTGAGCTCACCGACTATCTGAAGGACAAGAAGTTTGGTGTAATCAACATCTCAAAGTCGGGTACAACCACCGAGACTGCCCTCACATTCCGTCTGCTGAAGAAGCAGTGCGAGGACCAGCGTGGCAAGGAAGAGGCTAAGAAGGTTATCGTAGCTGTCACCGATGCTAAGAAGGGTGCAGCACGCACATGTGCCGACAAGGAGGGATACACCTCATTCATCATCCCCGACAATGTGGGCGGACGCTTCTCAGTGCTCACTCCGGTGGGACTTCTGCCTATCGCCTGTGCAGGATTCGATATCGCAAAGCTCGTTGAGGGAGCTCAGTCGATGGAGAAGGCTTGCGGCAAGGATGTACCATTTGATGAGAACATCGCTGCACAGTATGCTGCAGTGCGCAACGCCCTGTATGCCGAAGCTGGCAAGAAGATCGAGATTATGGTTAACTATCAGCCTAAGCTTCACTTTATGAGTGAGTGGTGGAAGCAGCTCTTTGGCGAGAGCGAGGGTAAGGACGGAAAGGGTATCTTCCCCGCATCATGCGACTTCACCACCGACCTCCACTCTATGGGTCAGTGGATTCAGGAAGGCGAGCGCACCATCTACGAGACAGTCATCAGCGTTGAGAAACCCAACCGCACCATGCTCTTCCCCAATGATGAGGAGAACCTTGACGGTCTGAACTTCCTCGCTGGCAAGCGCGTGGATGATGTCAACAAGATGGCAGAACTCGGCACACGCCTTGCACACGTTGACGGTGGTGTGCCTAACATCCGCATCTCCATGCCCGAACTCAACGAGTATTATCTCGGCCAGCTCATCTACTTCTTCGAGATTGGTTGCGGCATCAGCGGCAATGTCCTCGGAGTTAACCCGTTCAACCAGCCTGGAGTAGAGGCATACAAGAAGAACATGTTTGCACTGCTCGACAAACCAGGATATGAGGCTGAGAGCAAGGCTATCAAGGCTCGTCTTGAGAACGAATAATAATCAATAATATTGGAGGCAAGGGAATTTTCGTTTCCCTTGCCTTCATTTTTATAACATATTCCGATGAACATTATCGACTTCAGTCTTCAGCACTCCGTCATCAACACTTACATGTCGGAACTTCGCGACAGCAACTATCAGAAAAGCCCTCTTCTCTTCCGCAACAACATACGTCGCATAGGTCAGTTTATTGCATATGAGATAAGCAAGCAACTTGACTATCATGACATCAACGTGGTGACCCCACTCGGCAACGCAGCAATAGCGGTACCCACCGACAAGATTGTTGTCGCCACAGTGTTGCGTGCTGGACTTCCAATGCACAACGGAATACTGAGCGTGTTCGACAAGGCAGAAAATGCCTTCGCAAGTGCATATCGCACCTACGAGGACGATGCACACACCCAAGTGGGAATACATGTGGAATACCTTGCCGCCCCATCGCTCGATGG
>CAMBOI010000007.1 GCA_945869265.1 uncultured Prevotella sp.
TTTCATACAAAGCGAAGCCCCGGGGATAGCAATATCTTCGGGGCTTTTTATATATTAAGATGATGTATTGGTTTGAAAAATGGATTATATGGATATATAGATGGCGCCATTGTCGAGGCTTTGGCGTACAGTCTCCTTCTGATTATAGCTTTATTCGCTATGTCATAAACGAGCATTATCCTTATTATGCTTATGCAGAACTCATGGATAGATTAGGTGATATTGGTAAGCTAAAAAGGAAAAAAGCAGAGTTGCTGTTTAGAATCGCTAATTGGATACAATCTCCATCTATAGCTCTACTTATAAATGATGATAATTATCACATATACATGCACGAAGGCTGTCGCAGTTCTATAATTCGCAATCAATATGATGGAGATAAATATGTGATAGTCTCGTCTTATGATAAAGATGAATGTTTATTCCTAATGAACAATATGCGAGACGGATGCTTGTTGCTAATTGATGACTTGAATAATTGGAAGGCA
This sequence comes from uncultured Prevotella sp., assembly GCA_945869265.1. Taxonomy (GTDB): domain Bacteria; phylum Bacteroidota; class Bacteroidia; order Bacteroidales; family Bacteroidaceae; genus Prevotella. The sequence continues at coordinate 489 of CAMBOI010000007.1, forward strand.
CGACAACTTTGGAAAAAAATCGTAGCAGACGAAAGAGCTACTATCACGTTTGACCTCTATTATTTAGGCATTGTAATGGTTGTTGATAAGAGATATAAAATTAACTATAAAGTGAATTTCTAATTATATAAATATGAAGATAACTAAAGTTTATACCAAAACCGGGGATGATGGAAATACAAGTCTTGTAGGCGGAATCCGGATTAATAAGGCCGACGTGAGATTGGAGGCTTATGGAACAGTTGACGAGTTGAACTCGCATATCGGACTTTTGTCTGCTTATGTAGAGGACGATGATATAGATGCTATTCTGACCAGAATTCAGTCTGACCTCTTTATTGTTGGCACGCATCTTGCTACCGACCAAAGCCAGACTCCTCTATATCCTTCGGCAATTCTTCCAGAAGAAGAGGTGAGTTTTGTTGAAAGAGAAATCGACAGAATTTTGTCAGAATTGCCTGAGAAACTCGGCTTTGTTCTTCCTGGAGGTAGCATAAGTGCCTCGCAAGCGCATGTCTGTAGAACAGTAAGCAGACGTGCTGAACGTTGTGCCATCCGATTGGCACAAGAAGCAAAGGTTGGCAAGGAAATATTGCATTTTTTGAATAGATTATCCGATTATTTCTTCGTTTTAGCAAAAAAAATGAATAATATTGAGGGGAAAAGTGAAAAAATATGGCAGAAACCTTGTAAATAAGAATAAAATTATTACTTTTGCGCAAAAAATCAGAAACTTATTAATATAGACACTATGTATTGGACACTTGAATTAGCTTCAAAATTGGAAGATGCACCATGGCCGGCAACTAAAGATGAGCTCATTGACTATGCAATACGCTCAGGTGCACCACTCGAGGTTCTTGAGAATCTTCAGGAAATCGAGGATGAAGGAGACGTATATGAAAGTATTGAGGATATTTGGCCTGATTATCCTACAAAGGAAGATTTCCTGTTTAATGAGGACGAATATTAAATCGACAAATTACAGAAGGCCGCTCTTTTACATAAGAACGGCTTTTCTGTTATTGTTCGCGATGGAGTACATGCAAACCAAGGCTCAGTATGATCCTTCGTTTGCTCATTATTGGGCGATGGAGCCATCGTTCAATCCTGCTGCTGCGGGTAAACAGTCCAAAATTAATGCCGCATTGGCATATAATATTACATTTGCTGGTTTCGAGCATAATCCCAAGACTATGTATGCTGCTGCTGACATGCCTTTATATTTTCTTAAGTCGTATCATGGAGTAGGAATACAATTGGTGAATGATGAGTTGGGATTGTTTTCACATAAACGCTTTTCTCTACAGTATGCTTATCGCGCCAAATTGTTTGGAGGAATGTTGGGAATAGGAATGCAGTTGGGAATGCTTAGTGAGCAGTTTGACGGAACAAAGGTTGACATGGAAAACCCTGATGACCCTGCTATCCCGACAAGTAAGGTTACAGGTTCTGGCATTGACCTTGGTTTTGGTTTTTATTATACTCATGGAAAATGGTATGCCGCTTTATCTATGCTACATGCCACAAATCCAAAGGTTGATTTGGGAGAAAGACAGACTTTTTCAATAGACAAAACGTATTATTTTACTTTCGGACACAATATAAATTTGAGAAATCCGTTCTATATGATAGAGCCGTCTATTCTTGCAAGAACCGACGGAACAGTATATAGAGTGGATATTACAGGCAGGCTTAAGTACGTAAATGACAAAAAGATGATGTACGGAGGTCTGTCATATAGCCCTACTAATTCGGTTACACTGCTGGTGGGCGGATTGTTCCATGGAATATGCATAGGCTATAGTTATGAGGTTTATACCTCTGCAATAAGTATTGGAAATGGTAGTCATGAGGTCTTTCTCGGTTATCAGACCGATATAGACTTTGGCAAAAAAGGCCGTAACAGGCATACGAGTGTAAGATATTTATAGATAAAAGAATTATATGAGAATCGCAAATATTTGCAAGGCAATGAATATGCTGTCAATAGCAATGTTGATGGTGGCTTGTTTTGGGGGCAAGATCACTTCCTCTTCTGGCGGTGAGGTTACAGGTATGGGCGGTCGTGCCTTTACTGAGCCTACACCCTATGGAATGACGCTTGTAAAGCGTGGTCATCTACATATGGGTCTTGACAAGCAGGACAGTTTGTGGGGTAAGAATACTCCGGTAAAAGATATATCCGTTGAAGGATTTTGGATGGACGAAACTGAGATAACGAATTCTCAATATCGTCAGTTTGTCAATTACGTGCGCGACTCAATCCTTCGTGAGCGTTTGGCTGACCCTGCCTATGGAGGAGATGAGACTTATAAGATAGAGGAAGACAAAAACGGTGATCCTGTTACTCCACACCTTAATTGGAAAAAGCCATTGCCGCGCAAACCAAATGAGGATGAGCAGCGCGCTTTGGAAAGCATTTATACCTTTAATCCTGTGACAGGTGAGAAGATGCTTGACTGGCGTCAGTTTAATTATAAATATGAAATTTATGACTATACTACGGCTGCCTTGCGTAAGTATAGAATAAATCCAGATGAGAGAGTTCTTGACACCGATGTCAAGGTGGATCCAAACAAAGAGGTATGGATATCAAAGGATACCGCATATATTGATGACGAGGGGAGAATTGTGAGGAAAACCATTAATCGACCACTCAGTGGTCCTTGGGATTTTCTCAATACATATATTGTGAATATTTATCCCGACACGACATGTTGGGTGAATGATTTCCCTAATGCCGACAATGAGATTTACATGCGTAATTATTTCAGTAATCCGGCTTATAATGACTATCCTGTTGTAGGAGTAACTTGGGAACAGGCAAATGCTTTCTGTGCATGGCGTACGGAATATCTGCTAAAGGGACTTGGTCCTGCTGCACGATATGTGCAGCGCTATCGTCTGCCTACCGAGGCTGAGTGGGAATATGCCGCAAGAGGCAAGGATCAGAATGAGTTTCCTTGGGACAATGCTGATGTGGCGAGCGGGAATGGTTGTTTCTATGCCAATTTCAAACCTGAGAATGGCAATTATACCAAGGATGGTAATCTTATAACCAGTAAGGTGGGAATCTATTCCGCCAACAGCAATGGATTGTTTGATATGGCAGGAAATGTGGCTGAATGGACGAGCACGGTATATACCGAGGCTGGAGTGGAGGCAATGAACGATATAAATCCACAGCTCAAGTATAATGCAGCCAAGGAAGATCCTTATCGTCTTAAACGCAAAAGTGTAAGAGGTGGTTCGTGGAAAGATCCAGAGACATATATAAAGTCGGCATGGCGTACTTCAGAGTATCAGAACCAACCACGTTCGTATATAGGATTCCGTTGTGTTAGAAGCCTTGCTAACACGACGAGTCAGAAATCAACTAAATCCAAGAAGAGATGACAGAATACAGTAAGTTTAATATGGTTTACCGTCTGCAGAAGTGGATGGATAGTGTCCCAGGTCAGACATTCCTTAATTATGCATACAGTTGGGGCGCATCGGTGGTTATTCTTGGTACACTGTTTAAGTTGACCCACCTTCCGGGTGCGAATCTGATGCTTTATCTTGGAATGGGTACCGAGGTCGTAGTATTCTTCCTTTCAGCATTTGACCGTCCGTTTGACAAGACTGCGGATGGAATGGAATTAGCAATTCATAACTCGGAGGAATCTGAATCAGGGGAGACACCGTCTATATCAGGCTCTGGTTCACCTCAGGTGCAAGGCGGTGGTACTGTCATTATCGGAGGTGGCGGTTTTGTTGGTGAAGAAATGGAGGAGGCTGCAAGTAACTATGTGGCAGAGCTCAATCGCCTCACCGAGATGTTGTCGAAGGTGTCAGAACAGAGTATGCGTCTTACTCGTGATTCAGAGGAGATGGAAAACCTCAACCGCACCCTTACTGGTATTTGCAAGGTATATGAGATGCAGTTGAAGAGTGCAAGTTCGCAGATTGGTACTATCGACCAGATAAATGAACAGACGAAGCATATGGCCGAGCAGATAGCTGAGCTCAATAAGATTTATGCCCGAATGATTGAGGCGATGACAGCAAATATCATTAAGAATTAAGAGTTTAGAAATAGAGCTGTGGCTAAGTTTATATAAAAAACGATGGCAATAAAGAAAAGACCGGTTTCTCCTCGCCAGAAGATGATAAACCTGATGTATGTCGTCTTGATGGCAATGTTGGCACTTAATGTGTCAACAGAGGTTCTTAATGGGTTCTCCATTGTTGAGGAGAGCATCGGGCGTACAGCCGCAAATGCAGCTAAGGAGAACCAGGTGATATATGATGACTTCGAGGCTCAATTGAAGGCCAATCCCGCCAAGGTGAAGGCATGGTTTGATAAGGCTCAGAGGGTAAAATCGATGAGTGATTCCTTGTATAACCTGGCCGAAGAACTTAAGTTGGCCATAGTGAAAGAGGCTGATGGAGAGGATGGAGATGTTAAGAACATTGAAGCCAAGGATAATCTTGAGGCTGCAAATCAGATAATGCTTGCGCCAGGACGTGGTAGGGGAGGCGAACTCTTCAAGGCTATTAATTCATTCCGCAGCCGCATTCTCGCCATGATTGACGATAATGCCCAAAAGCAGATTATTAGTAGTAATCTCTCTACAACATTACCTGCGAATGCAGTGACGATGGGTAAGAACTGGCAGGAGTATATGTTTGAGGATATGCCTGTAGCAGGTGCTATTACGCTTCTTACCAAATTACAGAGCGACGTTCGCTATGCTGAGGGTGAGGTGTTGCATACTCTTGTGTCAAATATCGACCTGAAGGATATACGTGTCAATTCACTCAATGCTTTTGTCATACCCAACTCCCAAACGATTGTACGTGGAGACAAGTTTTCTGCACGTATAGTGATGGCTGCAGTAGATACCACTCAAGTACCTGAGATTTTTATAGGTAATCGAAAGATGGACTTGCGCGATGGTATTTACGAGACAGTCTGTGGAAGAACAGGAGATTTTACTCTTGCAGGATTCATAGAGACCGTCAATGGCAACGGTGATCGTGTGCGTAGAGATTTCTCCCAAAAATATACTGTTGTTGATCCAAGTGCTACCGTCTCAGCCGACCTTATGAACGTGCTTTATGCCGGATATAGCAACCCTATCAGTATCAGTGTGCCTGGAGTGCCTCTCAATAAGGTGAGTGCCACTATGTCGGGAGGAACATTACAACCAGTAGGAATGGGACGCTATATAGCTCGACCATCCGCAGTGGGTCGTGATGTGATAATCACCGTGTCATCCACAAATACCGGTAGGGCTCAGCAGATGGGACAATTTACGTTCCATGTGCGAAAGTTGCCCGACCCTACGGCTTATATAGCAATGAAAGACGACAAGGGAGTTCCCACGAGATACAGGGGCGGAGGGTTGTCAAAGGCCAGTTTGATGGCAGTAGATGGTATAGGAGCTGCAATTGACGATGGTATTCTCGACATCAATTTCCGTGTTATCGGTTTTGAGACAGTCTTCTTCGACAATATGGGAAATGCAGTGCCGATGGTGAGTGATGGTGCGCACTTTTCTTCCCGACAAAAGGAAACATTCCGAAAGCTATCGCGCAACAAGCGATTCTATATATCACGAATTACAGCTGTAGGCCCCGACGGAGTAGAGCGCAAGTTGCCCGGATCGATGGAGGTCATAGTTAAATGAGGAATTAGGGATTAGGAATGAGGAATGACAAATTTGAATTTAGAAATTTAGAGATTATGAAAAGGATATTTCTTTTGTTGATGATAGTCTTAGTGAGTGGTGCAGTTATGGCTCAGCCCAAGGCGCGTCGCAATGAAGCCAAGGACAAGCAACAGACAAGTAATGCCAATAGTGGTATGACACTTCGTGCCCGTGAGATGTTCCCTACAGCTCTTGAAATGCCTCAGGATGTTGTGTGGAAACGTGACATCTATCGCGAGATTGACCTCAATGCAGAGGCCAATGCCGCCTTATACTATCCTATAGAGCCTGTGGGTAAGCAGATGAATCTGTTTACATATATCTTCAAGTTGGCTCTGTTTGGCTATATTCCCGTATATGAATATCGTCTCGATGGTAATGAGGATTATTCGGAGGCATCCAAGGTGAAGATGAAGACCTTCCTTGACAACTATCATATTTATTATGAGGAGAAAGACGGCAAGTTGCGTGTTGAGAACAGTGATATTCCTTCTGCTGAGGTTAAGATGTATTATCTCAAGGAATCGGCATATTACGATCAGTCAAATTCAACGTTCCGTCGCAAGGTATTGTCATTGTGTCCAGTGATGATGCGTGAGGATGACTTTGGAGGAGAGCCTTCCAAGTATCCCCTCTTTTGGGTGAAGTATTCCGACCTTGAACCCTATCTCGGTCGCCAGACTATGGCAGCCAGCAGTATGAACAATGCGGCTGTCATTGGAGCAGATGATTATTTCACTCTGACAAAATATGAGGGCAAGATATATAAGACCAACAATCTCCTTGGTCGCACTCTCGCACAGTATTGTCCTACAGATTCTGCTATGGCAAAGGAGCAGAAGCGCATAGAAGCCGAATTACTTAAATTTAGCAAGAACATATATGGCGACCAGGCCCGCAAAGACTCACTGGACAGCATAGCGAAAATTGACCCGAAATTAGCGAAGAAGGCAGCCAAAAAGGCTAAGACCTCACGTCGCTCTTCCACCTCAACTGTAAAGGTAAAGAGCAGTTCAAGCAGCAAGTCATCCTCTTCGGGTAGCAGTGCTGCACGCGTATCAGTGCGTCGCCAGCGTCATTAATCAATATTTTTTATTATTAACAATAAAGTTTTTCGATTATGAAGAAATTTTTTACTACTATCGTGTTGATGGCAGCAATGTTAGTTGCCATTCCCGCCAAGGCAGGAATAAACTTTGGTATCAAGGGCGGTTACAACATCACAAACTTTAGTTTTAGTGAAGATGTAATAGCAAAGGACAATCAGCAGGGATTTTTCATTGGTCCGTCTTTGAAGATTGGTATCCCTGTGTTGCCACTTGGTTTTGAGATAGCTGCTCTTTACGACCAGCGTGATGCAAAGCTCGAGGGAGAGAAAATCTCTCAGAAGAGCATTAACATCCCTATTAACGTGCGCTATGAATTAGGATTAGGTGACATGGCTGGTATTTATGTTGCCGCAGGTCCGCAGTTTGGATTTAACATTGGTGACAAGAAGTTCTCTTTCTCAAATGCCAATGACTATGAGATGAAGGACAGTAACTTGAGTCTCAATCTTGGTGCCGGTATTCGTCTTGTTTCGCATTTGGAGATTGGTTTCAACTACAACATCGCTCTTGGTAAGACTGGTGAGTTCAACGAAGTTGATGGAGCAAAGAATCTCGTGGGTAATGGCAAGGCTAATGCTTGGCAGATTTCAGCAGCCTACTATTTCTAAATAGTTGGTGATTAGTAGAATTATCATAGAATAGAATTTGAAAAATGGAGTAGGGCAATACAACCGATTGTGGTTGTACTGCCCTAACATAATCTATATTTTATCATTTTATATCAATTTTGCGGGCAAAGATACATCTTTTATTTTATAGATTGTGTAAATAAAATGGAAATTGTTTATTCCCAAATGAAATTGAACCAATTTGAACCAAAATCCTATTGCTATTTTTAGCTTACTGTTGGGAGTATTCTATATAGATTCCATAACGATATCCTATACAGGATCCACGTCGAAATAGATAACAAGAGAATTAAAACGCTTATCCTTCATAAGGTCGGATTGGGCATTGCGCAGATATTGTCTCACCTTGTATATGTCAATGCCGTTCTCCAGTTTTAACATCAGTTTCCTTATGTTCAACGACTTCACCTTGGCAACTGATGGTTTGTCTGGACCAAGGACACGCTCGCCAAACCACATTCGAAGTTTGAATGCAAGGGTGGCTGCCGCACTCTGTACAGTGGAGTCGTCCTTGTGCTTGAGATATACATATATCAGACGATAGAATGGTGGATAATGGAATTCCTTACGCTCAGCCGTCACACTGCGATACATAGCCTCGTAGTCGTTGTTCACCACCTGTTGCACGATTGGCAACTCGGGACTCTTCGTCTGCATTATCACCAATCCTCGTTTCCCTTTCCTTCCTGCTCTTCCTCCCACTTGTGCCATCATCATGAAGGCATGCTCGTAGGCACGGAAGTCAGGGAAATTAAGCATTGAGTCGGCATTTAGTATGCCCACAACACTCACATTTGCAAAGTCAAGCCCCTTGCTTATCATTTGCGTACCGATAAGAATGTTTGTGCGCCCGGCGGCAAAGTCGGTGATGATGCGCTCGTAGGCATTTCTCGTCTTTGTAGTGTCGAGATCCATGCGTGCCACCCTTGCCTCGGGGAAGATGTCTCGGATGGACTCCTCGATTTTTTCAGTACCATAGCCGCGGGTACGCAATTCCGTTCCCTCGCAGTTTGGGCATTTTGTTGGTATCGAATATGTATATCCGCAGTAGTGGCAAGTGAGTTGGTTGGTGTTGCGATGCAATGTAAGACTCACGTCACAATGCTGGCAATGAGGCACCCATCCGCATTGCTTGCACTCAATCATTGGTGCAAATCCGCGCCTGTTCTGGAATAATATGGCTTGCTTTCCATCTTCAATCGCCTTGCGCACCTCTGCCAACAGCATGGGAGAGAACGGACCGGTCATCATCTTGCGGTGTTGCAGGTCCTTGATGTCAACGATGCGAAATTCAGGCAGTTCGATTCCTGCGTGTCGCTGTGTGAGTGACACATAGCCGTATTTACCTGTCATGGCATTGTGATAGGTTTCTATTGATGGTGTGGCAGTGCCGAGCAATGTCTTTGCCCCATACATTGAGGCAAGCACTATGGCAGCACTGCGGGCATGATAGCGTGGCGAGGGATCTTGCTGTTTGAATGATGTCTCGTGTTCCTCGTCGATAATCACAAGTCCCAAGTTCTGAAATGGCAGGAATACCGCCGACCTCGCACCAAGAATAACATCGTATGGGTCGTGCGACATCTGTTTCTTCCATATCTCCACTCTCTCAGCATCAGAATATTTGGAGTGATAAATGCCAAGGCGTTTGCCGAACACCTTTTTCAGTCTCGACATAATCTGCACGGTAAGTGCAATCTCTGGCAGCAGATAAAGCACCTGTTTCTTTTCGTCAAGGGCATGTTGAATGAGGTGTATGTAAATCTCAGTCTTGCCGCTTGATGTCACGCCGTGTAGCAAGGTGACATTATTCTTCATCATTGAGAATAATATGCCGTTGTATGCTTCAGTTTGCGCAGGGCTTAGTGAGTTAATGTTTTCAGGATTAGCCTCTCTGGAATCATTAAGTCTTCCCACCTCCTTCTCGAATGTCTCAAGCATCCCTCTCTTTACAAGCATATTGATGATTGGCAATGTGGAGTGAGTGGCGTTCATGAGTTCCTCGCGTGTTATTTCCTCTATACTCCTGCCATATTCAGCCTCGTCCCAATGAGATATTTGTAGATATCCCAAGAAAGCGGCAAGTTGCTTTTCTGCACGATTTAGCATATTGATGGCAATGTGCAGTGCCTCCACATTCCTGTACTTTTCCGCCAATCGGATATATGTCTCAGTCTTCGGTTTATATCCGTCCTCTGCCTTTAAGCCCGAAGGCATGGCAGCCTTGTAGATGTCGCCTATCGGTGCGAGGTAATACTCGGCAATCCATTGCCACAGTTTGAGCTGCTTGTCAAGTAGCATGGGGTTCTCGTCGGCAATGTCAATGATATCCTTTGTTTTGTATCCCTTTGGCTCTTCATCGTGAGTCCTCACCACTATTCCGATATACGTCTTCTTAGGACCGAAATTCACTAATACGCGCATACCGAATGCAATCTGTTCCCGCAGTCTTTCAGGAACGGCATAGGTGAAATAGCCCTCAAGTGGAACAGGCAATAAGATATCAGCGTATTTCATGAGAAACAAATTAGAATAATGTTCTTTCTGCCCAGTCGCCGCGGTCGAGATTACGATAACCTACAGCTTCGGCTATGTGGTTGAGTTGCACTTGGGGAGAGCCTGCCAAGTCGGCTATTGTGCGAGCCACCTTGAGAATACGCCCGTATGCTCGTGCCGACAGTTTCAGTTTCTCCATAGCCATACGTAGCATGTCGAGAGACTTCTCGTCGGGCTGTGCGTACTCATGTAGCATACGTTCGGTCATCTGCGCATTGCAGTGTATGCCCTTAATGTCCTTATATCGTTCTTCCTGTATTCTGCGTGCAGCAATCACACGCTCACGGATTGCGGCACTGGGTTCTCCTGGCTTCATGACAGATAGGTCCTTAAATGCCACTGGTTGGATTTCGCATTGAATATCAATGCGGTCAAGAAGCGGACCGCTTATCTTATTCATATATCTCTGTATCTGTCCCGGTGTACAAACGCAATTGTGTGTAGAGTCACCATAATAGCCGCATGGACATGGGTTCATTGATGCTACAAACATAAATGAACAAGGGTATTCAACGGTGTATTTCGAGCGTGAGATAGTAATCTTACGGTCTTCCAAGGGTTGACGCATAACTTCAAGAACGCTACGGTTGAATTCCGGCAATTCATCACAGAAAAGCACCCCATTGTGAGCCAATGATATTTCTCCAGGCTGAGGATTGGTGCCGCCACCGACAAGAGCCACCGAGGATATAGTGTGGTGAGGCGAACGGAACGGCCGCTGGGAAATGAGTGATGTATCGCGACTAAGTTTTCCTGCCACACTATGTATCTGTGTCGTTTCCAGACTCTCGGAGAGTGACAGTGGAGGCAAGATGGAGGGCAAACGTTTTGCCATCATCGACTTACCGCTTCCCGGAGGCCCCACCATAATAATGTTATGCCCACCTGCTGCAGCCACCTCAAGTGCACGTTTAACATTCTCTTGTCCCTTAACATCAGCAAAGTCGAGGTCAAACTGGCATTGCTGCTGATAGAAGACGGCACGAGTGTCAATTTTCTCGGGTTGGTATTCGTCGCTGCCATTAAAGAATCTGACAACATCCGAAAGGCTGTCCATACCGTAAACATCGAGATTATTTACCACAGCAGCCTCGCGCACGTTCTCGTGTGGCACAATAAGTCCGCGGAAATGTTCCTTGCGCGCTCTAATGGCAATAGGCAAGGCACCGCGTATTGGTCGCAGTGAGCCGTCAAGGCCAAGTTCGCCCACAAGCATATACTCCTTGAGTCGGTCACTCTCCACCTTACAATCTGCTGCCAGTATTCCAATGGCAAGAGGCAGGTCGTATCCGCTACCCTCCTTGCGGATGTCGGCAGGAGACAGATTGACTGTAATATCAGAAATAGGCATTCTGAAACCAATATTTGTGAGTGCGGCTTTTATTCGGTCGTAGCTCTCTTTAATGCTGGTATCAGCCAAACCTGACAAATGAAACATCACACCACGGTCGATATTTATTTCGACAGTGACGGTGATGGCCTCAAGGCCCATTACGGCTGCGCAGAAAGTCTTTACTAACACTTTATCCTTCGGAAATTAAAGAATTAATAAAAAAATAATTAAAGTCCCTTGGTCTTGAATGCCAATGCGTACATCTTCATCTGTTTCATCATTGCAAGCAGACCATTGCTGCGTGTCGGACTGAGGTGTTCCTTTAGTCCTATCTTGTCGATGAAGTATAGGTCGGCATCAATAATTTCCTGCGGGGTATGATCGCTGAGCACGCGTATGAGCAGTGCAATAATTCCCTTGACGATGAGTGCATCGCTTTCAGCCGTGAAATGCAGTAGGCCGTCGCTATAGTCGCACTGAAGCCACACTCGGCTTTGGCATCCGTCGATGAGATTACTCTCTGTCTTGTATTTCTCGTCGAGCGGAGCTTGTTCATTACCTAAGTCTATGAGCAACTGGTACTTGTCCATCCAATCGTCAAAACCGGAGAACTCCTCTATTATCTCGTCTTGTATTTCATTTATTGTCATGATATAATATATAATTTACAACATTCAGCTTTCAATATTCAACTTTTTGCTTCAACTATCTTGAATAGTTTGTCGCTTTGTCTTATCTTACCCGGAACAGGTATTGACACATGTGTGCCCTTGGGAGCATGCTCCACGGGGTCGAGTTCAAGTCGTATTTCCTTGGCTTCGAGATACATCACACCCGTTGTTGGTCCCGTGACAAGTAGTTTGTCGCCCAACTTAAAGTCGGCTGCCTCGACCGTAAATTCCGCAACGCCGAGTTTGCTGAAGTATTTCACTCCTTTGCCGATATACACCTTGCGCTCCGTAGCGTTCGACCCGTAGTTCTTGTTCCATTCGCCAAGAGTCTGACCTTGGTAATAGCCGTCCCAAAATCCGCGGTTGAACACCGTGGCGAGTTGGCGGTCCCATTCGTCCTTCTTCTCCTCGGTGATAGTGCCTTCGAGCACACTGCGTATAGCCTCTTTATATGTTTTGACGACGGTATATACATATTCGGGACCTCGGGCGCGACCCTCGATTTTGAACACCCTTACTCCCGACTCCATCATGCGGTCGATAAACCGCACTGTCTTCAGGTCTTTGGGACTCATGATATACTTGTTGTCAATCTCAAGTTGGTTACCCGTTTCGGCATCAGTCACCACGTATGAGCGTCGGCATATCTGAATACATTCGCCGCGGTTGGCTGATCGTCCGGCGTTGGCAAGGCTGAGATAGCACTTGCCGCTAATAGCCATACATAGTGCGCCATGACAGAACATCTCTATGCGGATGGGTTTGCCCGACGGACCGCATATATTCTGCTCTATGGCTTGGCGATGTATCTCTGCCACCTGGTCCATATTCAGTTCACGTGCAAGCACAACCACGTCGGCAAACTGTGCATAGAATCTTAGAGCCTCGATGTTGCTTATGTTGAGCTGAGTGGAGAGATGTACTTCCTGACCCACACTGTTGCAGTAGGTCATGACAGCCACATCACTCGCAATCACAGCCGATATGCCGGCATCGTGGGCTGCATCCACAATCTCGTGCATGGTGGGAATGTCCTCGCCATAGATGATGGTGTTGACGGTGAGGTAGGTCTTTATGCCATGTTCATTGCATGTGGCTGCAATCTCTCTCAGGTCGTCAATTGTGAATGCACTTGCCGACCCTGCACGCATATTCAGTTTGCCAATGCCGAAATATATGGAGTCGGCACCAGCCTGAATGGCAGCCGCAAGGCTTTCTCTTGACCCCACGGGTGCCATTATCTCGTATTGTGATAAATCTTTGTCCATTTCGCTGCAAAGTTAGTGCAATAATGTGTAAATACAAAATAAATGTGGCAAAACTTTCATTTTTTTCTTTCAGTGATGTTGGTTTTTCTCAATTTTGATTACCTTTGCACCGTTATTATGACAATATCAATATATGATGAAGCAGATTATTATTATATTTGTCGCAGTTATCATGATGTGCCGTTGTGGCAGTCGAACAGGCAATAATGTCCAAGATGGTGGATATACAGGTGAGTTTCGTATAGAACATATCAATGGAATGACTCCTGTGAAAAACCAAGGTTTCGGTTCTGCATGTTGGGCATACGCCATGCTTGCTGCCATTGAGACTACTCATATCTCTATGGGCGACTCGGTAAATCTCTCCCCCTCGTGGGCGATAAGGGCAATGATAAAGGAGTCGTACATGAGGAATGTGCTAAGTAGAGGTGGTGATAAGGGTAGCGTCAGGGCAACAGGCATGACCTTGTTGAATATCATCCAACGGCATGGTATTGTGCCCTATGATTCCTATCCCGACCGCGACGGAAAGGGCGTATCAACATCACTATTGCTCAACAAGACGAGGTTGATTGCTGAAAAAGCTGTTAATGCCCGCAAGGGCTATAACATTTATATGCCGTCACTTGTGGGAATGCTTGACGAAACCCTTGGTTATGGGCCGAAGAATGTGTATATGTTGGGAGCGCAATACACGCCGTTGGAGTTTGCCCATAGCGTGTGTCGTCCCGACGAGTATATTGCCTTCGCGAGTTGCACCCATCATGCCTTTGGCAAGTGTTTTGACCTGGAAGTTGCTGATAACTGGGAGCACAACTTGTTTTATAATATTCCTATAGACAAGCTTTTGTCATGTGTGGAAAAAGCAGTGCGTAGCGGTAGGGGAGTATGTTGGGAAGGCGACATCTCGGAACCAGGATTTAGTTTCAGCAGGGGGATAGCCTCTTTGGATATCCCTAAGGGTACTGATGTGCAACGTTTGCGACAGAAGATGATAGAATCATATACGACAACCGACGACCACTGTATGGCGATCGTCGGTATAGCCCGCAACAAAAGTGGGGAGAAATATTTTGTTATGAAAAACTCATGGGGCACAGACAATCCCTACGGAGGACTGATGTTTGTGTCGGCTGATTATCTGAGACTGAAGACCATTGCGGTTTTCCTTCCCCGCATATGCAATGATAAATATTAAAGCGATATAGTCTTTTCCACTTGTCCCGAATAAGTGTTTAATGTTATATGCACACTGTCAGTGGGTATTGAGTCGCATGGAATGCTGAGAAAAAATTGCGTAGAGTATTTCTCAGGTACGTCGCCTTGCGAGTGGAGCATGGTGAGATGAGTGGTTGTCCGTCCGTCATCTGCCGTAGTGACACCAGTGCGCAACAAACCGATTGTCTGATGCGCATTCTCAACAGAAGTGTTGCCTACCTTTATCCATATTGAGAGATTGACGAATGAGCCGTTCTTGCTACACCACATACTCTCGAACGTTATAGGATCGGTAATAACTTTCTCTACAGAATCCACTGGTATGAGGGTGGGCACATTGCCTATGCTTACGATTTTCGCCTTGCCATTCCCCACCTTATTATAATATGCCACGGCACGATAGGTGGAGTCGGCAGTGGTAATCCACTTCGCCGTTACCGGTTCATCGATGGTCAGTTTTGTATTGTCGTCAATCACAATATGGTCGATAGCCTTGTTGCTATTGGCATGTGCCAACAGCAAGTCTGCAGTTGTGAGCGAACTCTCGCCCGTGCCCTTGTCATAGCTATCATTCTCGCATGCAACGAATAACAATGCGGCAAATATCAGTGGAAAATATTTCATCTTCAACCTTCAATTTTCAATCTTAACCTTCAATTGATTCACCGCCGGATTGGCATACATCTTGAGCATACATTCCTTGAGGAAAGCCTCGTCCTTGTTGGGGATGGTTATCTTTCCCAGTTGTACTGCAAGGTATTTCTCGAATGTAGCCTTGTCCTCTGGAGTGTAGTGCTCCGCCATACGGTTGCCGCCTTCAAGCATATCCAAAGCAATATAGTTGTTAGGGAAGAGACGGTAGTTGGCATGAATACCCTTGTCGATATTTTCGGCAATGATGCGGAAGATGTCGGTCTTGGGAGTGTCTTCGGGAATAGATGCCAAGAAATCGTCGATACATGGTGCGCAATGATAATGGATTCGTCCCTTATAGCCCATGATGCCGGTTTGCATGCTCAGCACATCGTCTGCCTTGGTCTTCTTCCATCCCTCCACGTCGCGCTTCAGTTGAAATTCCTGCGCCTTGAGCCAGTCGCAGGGGTCGTATTCATAACTGATAGCCACAGGCACGATATGCAGTTGTTGCAGTCTTTCTGTCACAGAACCTTCGCCTCCCATAGCCATCATCTTTACGATAGATTCTTGGGTGCGGTCGTCACTGTCCTTAGCTCGTCCCTCACGTTGGGCAATCCAGATGTTGTCGTGCTTTTCGTTGATTACAAGGTGCATGTATTCAGCCATAGTGCGACTGTTGACAAGCATCTCTCGTATGCCTGCGCTACGCTTTACGATGAACGACTTGTTCACTCTCACGATGTCTTCAATCCACGGAGCTGCAAGCAGGTTGTCGCCAATGGCAATCTCGCATGTTGTCTTGAATCCAGAGTCGATGAGCATGACGTCAAGCAGTGCCGAGTCGAGTACGATGTCGCGATGATTGCTTACGAAGGTGTATCTACGCCTATTGTCAATTGCAGAGATGTCGATGTCGCATCCCTTGCTCGCCTTCGACAGAAGATCCTTGAGGAACGGATAGCAGAAAGCTATCTGGAACTCAAGGTTGGTCTTACACAGCATAAGCTTTGCAGCCAATGCTTCGAACGGAACATGTGGGAATATCTTGCCCACAACTGTCTTAAACTGCTCGTCGGCAATAAGTCTGCCATACACTTCCGGCAGTTCCTCCGGCTCGTAAGGCCGGATGCTGTCATACTTCTCTGGTATCTTCATAGCAATTCCTAATCCCTAATCCCTAATTCCTAATTCCTTAAAACTGATTCTCAATGATGTCTGTGAGCACGTCGCTCATCTTGAGTCCCGCAGCCTTCACCTGTTGCGGTATGAAACTCGTGACAGTCATACCAGGTGTGGTGTTGATTTCAAGCAAGTGTATCTTGTCAACGGTTTCGCCGTTACTACCCTTGCCCTTGCTAATGATGTAGTCGATACGTATGATACCATTACAGTGGAGGATGTCGTAGATGTGACTGGTGAGTTCTGCCACTCTCTTGGCGGTATCCTCACTGAGGCGGGCGGGAGTAATCTCCTGCACCTGTCCGTTGTATTTAGCGTCGTAGTCGAAGAATTCGTTGTTGGTGACCACCTCTGTAGCAGGCAGAACCACCGACTTCTCCTTGGTCTTATAGCATCCGATTGAAATCTCGGTTCCCTCAAGATATTGCTCCACCATAACATCCGAACTCTCAAGCATTGCCTTGCGGATGGCAGGAGCAAGTTGGTCCTTGTTCTTCACCTTTGACACTCCGAAGCTACTGCCGTCGGCAGCGGGTTTGACGAAACAAGGCATACCAATACGTGCCTCAACCTCGTCGTCGCTCACCAACTCCTCATAGCCCTTGCGTATGAGCAGACTGTCTGCCACGCTCACTCCGTAGCCTCTAAGATACTGGTTGAGCACAAACTTGTCGAATGTCATAGCCTCCACCAGTACACCACTTGTGGAGTAGGGTATGCCCACGATGTCGAGATAACCTTGCAGTATTCCGTTCTCTCCCGGTGTGCCGTGGATGGTGATGTATGCATAGTCGAAATAAACTGTTTTGTCTTCCTTCTTGAACGTGAAATCGTTGAGGTCGATTTTTGCCGTTGTGCCGTCTCCGAGATCAACGTGCCAGTCAAGTCCCTTGATATCCACAATATAGATATCATAACGCTCTTTGTCGAAGAAAGAGTATAGCCCCTGAGCGGAGCGCAGCGATACGTCGTGCTCCGAAGAATCGCCACCGCAAATGATGGCTACTGTTCTTTTTGTCTGTTCCATAATAATATAATATGTATATGAACTTTAATATTTTAATTCTTTAATTTCCATAAGTGGCTTGCCACTTGTAGATCAACGCCTCCATGTCGGGTGGCAGTGGCGATGTGAAATCCATCTGCTTGTGGGTCATTGGATGAACGAAACCCAATGTGCGCGCATGTAGAGCCTGTCGTGGACATAGTTTGAAGGCATTATTCACAAACTGTCTGTAGCTTGCCGTGCGCTCGCCTCTTAGAATTTCTGTGCCTCCATATCTCTCGTCGCTGAAGAGCGGGTGTCCGATGTGCTTCATGTGAGCCCGTATCTGATGGGTGCGTCCGGTTTCGAGAATGCACTCCACAAGGGTGACATATCCGAATCTCTTCATCACGCGATAGTGTGTGACGGCACTCTTGCCGATGTCGCTACCCGGTGGGAATACTGCCATGCGGAGCCTGTCCTTGGGGTCGCGACCTATGTTGCCCTCAATGGTTCCGTTGTCTTCCACAAAGTTGCCCCACACCAATGCATTGTATTGCCTATGAGTGGTTTTGTTGAAGAACTGAGCACCGAGCGATGTCTTCGCGTCGGGAGTCTTTGCCACAACGAGCAGTCCGCTTGTGTCCTTGTCAATCCTGTGTACTAATCCCACTTGTGGGTCGTTTGGATCGTAGGATGGAATGTCGCGCAGATGCCATGCTATGGCGTTCACTAATGTTCCTGTGAAGTTGCCGCAGCCTGGGTGCACTACCATTCCAGCAGGCTTATTGATAACCATCAGGTCGTCGTCCTCATACACGATGTCAAGCGGAATATCTTCCGGTTCGATGGATGTCTCGAATCGTGGTCGGTCGAGCATGAGTGTTACCACGTCACCTGGTCGCACCTTGTGGTTGCTCTTTACCGGATGGTCGTTGACGTGTACATATCCAGCATCGGCAGCCTTCTGTATTCGGTTGCGTGACGAGTGTTGCAGTTTCTCACACATGAACTTATCCACCCTTGTCGCCACTTGTCCTGGGTCAACCTCAAAGCGGAAGTGTTCGTAGAGTTGCTGTTGTCCCTCGTCAATCTCGTCGTCTATATATTCGTTGATATTCTCTTCTGCCATGTTGTCCTTGCTTTATATTACTCAGGTCCTGTCACCTCTTCGAAGTCGTCAGTTGCCGGTTGGTCGGACGTAAATTCATTAGGCTCACTCATCTGTGAGTCCGGACCGATGTCTTCATACTCCCCATTGCCAACCATGAGCGAGAGTGGCAAGTCAATAGACACCCTGTCGCCTGCGCTTACCCGTCGTCCTCTGCACAATATTCCATACACCCAGTCCTTCTCGCCAGTTACAACCTTTGGTTCAAGCAGTTTGAATCCCAATGCTGTCAGTTTGGCTGTAGCTTCGCGCACGCTACTGTTGTCGATGATGTCGGGGATAGTCACCGTAGGAGATGAGGGTGAGTTGACCGTCACGTAGATGGTGTGCCCTTTCTTCACGCTTGTACCCTCTCCCGGACTTTGTGCCAATATACAGTCGGCAGGTAGGCGCTTGTTATATCCCGAGTCGCTCACTACAATGCGCAATCCGTTGCTGTCAAGCAAGTGAGCTGCGTTGTTGAAGGTCATCCCCGTTAGATTAGGTACAGGCACTCCTTCTCCGTGGTGAGTGTAGATGTCGAGACCGAATTTAACACCCACGCACAACAGCACAACCGTCAGGGCCATTGCCAAGAGGTTACCCCATAGATATTTGCTTTTAAACTTACCGAAGAATTCCTTGGTATCCATCTGTCGTATTATGTAATTAATTGTGCAAAGATTCTTTTAGAACGATGTTGGTGGCACCAGCCTTGCTCTTCACATATTCTCCAGCCTTGTTGCCGCATTGTCTTAGCCATTCGGGGTCGCTCATAAACCGCAGCATTGCAGTGGCAAATGAGTCGTAGTCGGTAATCTCGACACCACCTCCCGAGGCGAGTAGTTGCTGAGCCTCCTGGAATCGCTTGTTGTTGGGGCCGAAAAAGACAGGTACGTTCCATACCGCAGCTTCAAGCACGTTGTGTATGCCGACGCCAAATCCTCCGCCCACGTATGCCACCTCCCCATAGTGATAGATGCTCGACAGCAGACCGAAACAATCGATTATCAGGCATTGCGCCTCGGCTGCCGTTTCGGTGGTCGCCTCAGTGTAGCGCACCGTCTTGCGGTTGAGTTTCGACAGTATCTGTTGCAGGTGGTCGTTGCCAATAACATGTGGGGCGATGATTAATTTCCATTCTGGGTGTTCGTTGAAGAACCTAATAAATATATCCTCGTCGGGCGACCAACTGCTTCCTGCCACGAACACATGATGGTCTTGCTTAAAGGCCTCCACAATCGGCAGATGCTTGGATTGCTCCATTATCTGCAGAACGCGATCGAATCGGGTGTCACCGCTTATGGTAACGTCGGTGATACCAATCTTGGCAAGTAATTCCTTGCTCTGTTCGTTCTGCACGAAGAAATGCGTTATGCAATGCAATACTCCGGCATATTTCTTGGCATACCATTTGAAGAATATCTGGTCGGGACGGAATATCGACGACACACTGTAGGCGGGCACATGGCGGTATTTAAGTATGTGGAGGTAGTTATACCAAAATTCATACTTGATGAAATATGCCATCACAGGGCGTACCAACCTCAGAAACCTTATGGCATTGATAGGTGTGTCGAGAGGCAGGTAGCAGATGATGTCGGCGCCTTCATAATTCTTGCGCACCTCATAGCCCGAAGGCGAGAAGAAGGTGAGAAGAATCTTATACTCAGGATGCTCGCGTCGCAAGCGTTCCATAATCGGTCTGCCTTGCTCGAATTCGCCGAGTGATGCAGCGTGAAACCACACATATCTTGCTTCGGGGTCAACCTTCTGCTTGAGCACGTTGAATGCAGCACGCTCGCCGCGCCACATCTTGCGCACCTTCTCGTTGAACAGGCTTGCTATTGCCACGCCCAAGAGATAGAAATGTATCGCGATGTTGTAAAGCATTATCTTTCTTGATGTGCTACGTTTGTCTTTTAGCCCAATACCTCAATAGCCCGCTTCATGCGGCCGAGGGTCTCCTGCTTTCCGAGGAATGCCGAGATGTCGAACATACCAGGACCCTTGCCCTCGCCAACGAGAGTGAGTCGCCAGGCATTCATGATATTGCCGAGTTTGTATCCCTTCTGCTCAATCCACTGGTGTACAATGCCCTCCTGGCCTTCTACCGAGAAGTCGTCAATGCCTTCGAGCACTTGCATAAGCTCAGTGAGTTGTTGTGCAGAGTCTTCCTTCCAACGCTTTTTGCGCGTTTTTTCGTCATATTCGGTGGGAGCAACGAAGAAGAACTTGCACAGAGGCCATAGCTCCTTGACGAAGTTCACACGGTCCTTCATCATCTCCACCACCTTGGTGATACGCTCCATCGACTCGTCAACACCATTCTCTGCCACTATAGGTGCGAATATCTCAGCAATCTCGGCGGCACTCTTGGCAAGGATATATTCGTGGTTGAACCATATACCCTTTTGATAGTCGAATCTCGCTCCCGCCTTGCTGCACTTGGTTATGTCAAACAGTTCAGCCAGTTCGTCAATAGAGTACATCTCCCTCTCAGTTCCGGGATTCCAGCCCAAGAACGCAAGGAAGTTGATTACCGCCTCGGGGAAATATCCGCTTTCGCGATAGCCCGACGACACCTCGCCCGTCTTCGGGTCGTGCCATTCGAGCGGGAAAACAGGGAATCCTAACCTGTCGCCGTCGCGCTTGCTCAACTTACCCTTGCCTTCCGGTTTGAGAAGCAGAGGCAGATGGGCGAATCGCGGCATGGTGTCCTCCCAACCGAAAGCCTGATAGAGCAGTACGTGCAACGGTGCGCTCGGCAACCACTCCTCACCGCGTATCACGTGAGTAATTTCCATCAAGTGGTCATCCACGATGTTGGCGAGATGGTAAGTAGGCAATTGGTCGGCGCTTTTGTATAACACCTTGTCGTCGAGAATGTCGCTCATGATGCGCACATCGCCGCGAATGAGGTCATCCACGTGCACAGCCACTCCCGGTTCTATCTTGAATCGCACCACATACTGGTTGCCCTCAGCTATAAGTCGTTCAACCTCCTCCTTGGGAAGAGTGAGCGAGTTGCGCATCATCATGCGTGTGCGTGCATCATACTGGAAATTCTGTATCTCACTGCGCTTGGCCTCCAGTTCCTCGGGAGTGTCGAATGCTATATACGCCTTGCCGGCATTGAGCAGCTGGTCCACATATTTCTTGTAGATGTCGCGACGTTCGCTCTGTCGGTAAGGCCCGTAGTTGCCTCCAAAGGATACCCCCTCGTCAAACTTTATACCGAGCCATTTGAACGATTCTATGATATACTCCTCGGCTCCGGGCACAAACCTGGTAGAGTCTGTGTCCTCGATTCTAAACACCAGTTCGCCCCCATGCTGGCGGGCAAACAAATAGTTGTAGAGGGCAGTCCTGACGCCTCCGATATGCAATGCCCCTGTGGGGCTTGGTGCGAATCGCACCCTTACTTTTCTTTCTGTCATAATGACCAAATCATCTAATATTTGTGCAAAAGTACAAATAATTTTTGATTTATCAGCCATTTTTCTCAATTATTCTTTGTCAATTCGATTTTTTTTTGCATTTTTGCACTGTCAAAACAATTAAAAGGACAAAAAAGATGAGTTTATCCGTATTGAAAGACAATTTCTCATGGCGTGACCTCTTTGTTAAAATAGGTATCACAGTGCTCACCGTTGGCATCATCTGCTGGATGATGCCGAGAGACAGCCGCAGCCATTTCAGGTGTGAACAAGGTAAACCTTGGAAGCTATCCGACCTCACTGCCCCTTTCGACTTCCCCGTCTATAAATCCGACGCGACAATGAAGATGGAGAGGGATAGCATCATGCAGGCATACGAACCATATTATAATTATAATAAGGAGATGGAAGCCGTGAATGTCAGTAAGTTCGTTTCTGATTACTCCGAAGGTATCCCCGGTGTGCCCGACGACTATATCAGCATGATTGCCAACCGGCTTCACCGCCTCTACCAAAGAGGAATAATTGGCACAGCCGACCTTGCGAGAATGGACAATGACACCATGCGCACCATACTGCTTGTCAATGGCAAGAATGCCGTGCCCATCGAACTTAGGCAGTTGCTTTCCACCAAGGCTGCCTATGAACAGCTTTTCCTCGACAAATCTATGGATGCCTTTAGGCCTGCCCTCCAGAAGTGCAATCTCAACGAGTATATACAGGCCAATGTCGTGTATGACAAGCAGCGAAGCGAGTCAACTCTTGAGGATATGCTTGCCAGTGTGCCGTTGGCTATGGGGGTAGTACAGAAGGGTCAGAAGATTATCGACCGTGGCGACATTGTGGATGAATACACCTACAGGATTATCGACTCTCTGCAGAAGGAGAACGAGAGGCGCAACAGCAACGAGATGCAGATTAGGCTTACTGTTATGGGACAGGCACTCTATGTATCGATGCTGATAATCTTCCTCACGGTGTATATCTCGCTTTTCCGTAGGGACTATTTCGAGAAACCGCGAAGCGTGGCGATGCTCTACACTCTCATCATCCTTTTCACGGGAATCACAGCCTTGCTTGTTCACAACACCATTGGTCATGTCTATATCGTGCCCTATGCCATGGTGCCTATCTTCGTACGTGTGTTTATGGACTCGCGCACTGCCTTCTATTCCCATATCATCATGGTGTTGGTATGTGCATGCATGCTCCAACATCCCTTTGAGTTTATCATAATCGAGACGATGTCAGGACTTGCAGCCATCTATTCACTCCGTGAATTGCAATACCGTTCGCAGCTCTTTAAGACAGCGTTTGTAGTGACTTTTGTGGCGATTACCATGAACTTTTCCTACGATCTCATAAGGTTGTCGGCATTGGAAGAACTCGATCATAGTACCTACAACTATCTCGTTGTCAATGGAATGTTGCTCCTCTTTGCCTATCCTTTGCTGTATATCATTGAAAAGACGTTCGGTTTTACTTCCGACATTTCCCTCATCGAACTGTCAAACACCAACAACCCCTTGCTTCGCCGAATGAGCGAAGTGGCTCCCGGCACTTTCCAACATTCCATTCAGGTGGGCAACTTGGCTGCCGAGATAGCCAATAAGATTGGTGCCAAGAGTCAGCTCGTGCGCACCGGTGCGTTATATCACGACATCGGCAAGATGCTCAATCCCGTGTATTTCACCGAGAATCAGTCGGGAGTGAGTCCTCACGACAATCTTTCCGAGATAGAGAGCGCTTCGATGATTATCAGCCATGTCACCGAGGGACAGAAGATGGCAGAGAGATATAATCTCCCGAGTGTCATACGCGACTTCATCTCAACCCATCACGGACAGGGCAAGACAAAGTATTTTTATATCAAATACAAGAACGAGCATCCTGATGAGGACGTGGATGAGTTGCTTTTCACTTATCCTGGACCGAATCCGTTCACCCGCGAACAGGCCATACTCATGATGGCCGACTCTGTTGAGGCCACATCGCGCTCGCTCAAGGAATATTCCGAGGCAAGCATACGCGATATGGTGAATACACTAATCGATGGTATGGTGGCTGACGGATTCTTCCGCGAGTGTCCTATCACTTTCCGCGACATCACATATTCCAAGACGGTGCTCATCGAAAAGCTCAAGACAATCTATCACACCCGCATCAGTTATCCCACGCTCAATGGCTCTTCTGAAGGGAATCCAGAGGAGATTAAAGGTTAATTAAATATAATTATATAGGTATTTCTAAGGAAATTCCGAACAATTTTATTACCTTTGCGGCGAATTTTTGAAAATAATTGTTTAAATGAAGAAGATTAGATTGTTCTGCCTCTCAGTGATGACGGCAGTTAGCGCGATGAATGTTTGGGCAGGAGGACTGCTTACAAACACCAATCAAAGTATTGAGTTCTTGAGAAATCCGGCACGTGATGCAGCCATCGGTATAGATGGTGTGTATAGCAATCCCGCGGGCGTTGTGTTCCTCGGCGAGGGTATCCACTTGTCGCTCAATCTACAGAATGCCCACCAGACTCGTACTGTTGAGACTGGTTTTCCTCTCTTTGTAAATAACGTAAATTCCAATGGCCAGGCACTCCACAAATTCGAGGGTAATGCTGATGTTCCTATTTTACCATCACTTCAAGTAGCATACAACAAGGGCAAGTGGAGCTATCAGTTTAACTTCGCCATCACTGGCGGCGGTGGCAAGTGTGAGTTTCCTTATGGCCTTGGCTCATTCGAGCAGGTTGTTGGCTCGCTCACCACAGTGGCTCCCCAAATCAATACGCTTTATCAGGCTCTTGGAGCAGCTGGCATTCCTGGAATGAGTGATCATGCCATGGGAAGCAAATATGGTTTTGATGCCTACATGCGCGGTCGCCAATATTACTATGGTTTCACTCTCGGAGCTGCCTATAAGCTCACAGAAAACCTGTCGGTTTATGGAGGATTGAGAATGCTCTATGGTTCGGCCAACTATTATGGCTATGTCAAGAATATCAATATCGAGCATATCAATGCAGGACAGTCGCAGATGGTAAATGCCTCTCAGCATTTCACTGAATTGTCGGCCACTCTCAACAAATATGCTGGTATGATGGAGCAGATGGGCAATGCCGAAGCCGCTCAACAGCTTTCAGGTGCCGCCATGCAGACTACAACCCTCGGCGTAGCCACTCAGGACATAGAACTCAACTGCGACCAGACAGGTTGGGGTGTGGCTCCCATTATAGGTATCGACTACAAGACTGGGAAGTTTAATTTTGCTGCCAAATATGAGTTTAAGACTCGTATGAGACTTAAGAACAAGTCAGCCAATAGTCTTAGTGCCGAGAGTATATCAATGCTTCACAAGTTTGCCGATGGAGGTAGTGTAGCCGAGGATTCTCCCGCCTTGCTCACCGTCGGTGCTCAGTATGAGATATTGCCATCACTGCGCGTGATGGCAGGTTGGCATCACTATTTCGACCAGGACACCAAGCAGTGGACAAAGGAGATGCTCGACGATTCTAACGAGTATCTTTTCGGTGCCGAGTGGGACATCAACAAGATAGTCACCGTAAGTGCCGGTGGCCAGCGCACCAAGTATGGCATGAAGGATGCAGTCATGAACGACATCTCCTTCAACGTCAGCTCATATTCTTTCGGATTTGGAGTGGGAGTGAACGTAACAGAGAAGGTTAAGATCAATGCGGCATATTTCCAGACCCTCTACGACGACTACAATAAGACAGAAAAGATTACAGAAGGAGTGAATGTCACCAATTGCTTCACCCGCACCAATCGTGTCATCGGTCTTGGCGTGAATTTCACATTGTAAGATTAATATTATACAACATGCCTTTTGAAATCCTCTCTGACAGTGATGTCGGAGAGGATTTTTTTGCCCTCAAAAGTAAAAAACTGCTAAATATATGCCATAAAATTTGGAGATTACCCATTTTTTTCCTACTTTTGCATATAAATAACTTGTCAAAGACAAAACAATTATATAAAACGCTTATGAAAAAGATACTCTTTATCGTAATCTCCATCGTGATTGGCTGCCATTGCAGCATGGTTAAGGCACAAGGTAATGCCGACGCATTGATGAAACAGGCGCAGGATTTTCTAGCCAACAAGGAATATGTGAAGGCGCGAAGCACCTTCCTACATGCCTTCAATGCCTTTGTGGCTGCCGGACAGAGTGAAAAGGCAACGGTTTGTGGCACCAAGGTGGCTTGGCTCTATTATCGAGAGAACTACTATAAAGAGGCATTCGACATATTGAGAGCTGCCGACCAGGCTATCATTTCTGCCGAACAGAGAACTCATTCCCAGCATCCCGACCTTCGTTATGCCACCACCAAGGAGCGACTGCAGATGTATGTGCGTCTGCGCAAGTCACAGAGTGCCGCCGAACAGCTTTCGCGTCTCGACGCATACGCAAGTGCCGCTGCCAACGACTCGCTGAATAAAGACCTGCTCTACACCAAGGCCAGTCATTACTACACCTTCGGCATGACCGCCAAGGGTGATGAGGCTATCGACCAGCTCATCAAGGAATATCGTGAGGCAAAGCAATATGACAAAGTCATCGACACCTATCGCACCCTCATAGGTATAGCACGCAAGAGTGGTAATGCCGCCATGACCTCGCGCACGTACGAACAATATATTATATGGAAGGACTCGGTGAAGGTGCTCAAGGCTCTCGACGAGATTAATGCCTTGAAGAAAGAATGTAGCGAGAAGCAGACAACCATCGACGACAAGGAAAGTTCGTTGCGCAACCGTCAGTATGTCATTGTTGCACTGTGTATTCTTGCCGCCATCCTCGCTGGTGCACTCATCTTTGGAGCTATTGTCCTTGTGCGTTTCATTCTCCTCACTCGCAAGCAGAAGAAAGCTATTGAGGTGGCTCGTGAACATAACGAGCAGAAGAGCCGTTTCATACGCAATATCTCCGCACAGATATCACCTACACTCGGCAAACTTGATCCGAAGTTGCCGCCCGTCAAGGCTCTCAATGGCTTTATGGCTCATATCGAGGAGATGTCGCAGTTGGAGGATACAGTGGCTGAGCCTTGCGAGATGGAGGAGAGGAATATATCAGCTTTCTGCGACTCGGTTGCCAAGAAGATGGAAGGCAAGATGGCTGACGGTGTCAATTTTGTTGTCAACGCTCCAAAGCTCAGTATGAAGCTTAATGCCGACATGCTCGAGCGCATTCTTCTCCATCTGCTTGATAATGCCGCCTATTACACTCCCGCAGGTGGCAAGATAACTCTCGAATACAAGAAGCGTGGAGCGCACACCCATCAGTTTGTGGTAAGCGACACTGGCACAGGCATCCCCGAGGACAAGCGTGCCGACATATTCAAACCCTTTGCCGCTGTTCACGACCTCACCGAGGGCGACGGACTTGGTCTGCCCATCTGCTCGCTCATTGCAACGCGAATGAACGGCACGCTCTCCCTCGATGAGTCATATACAAAGGGTGCCCGCTTCGTGCTCGAATTGCATACATAATCGCGGTATTTACTGAACGCCGGAGAATTTTGCCGATAATTCATAGTAGCTGTGCTTGCTCTGTCAAGGATATGACAGCCGACTGCCAAAGCGATGGCAGGCGCCTATCATCGCTTTGGCAGAGACTGAGAGGACGTTAGGACATGTGATTTGACAAGCTATCGTAATACTGTAAAGATACTTTACATTTTTACCAATTGTCCCATGGTGTTGGGAGTTGCCAATTCGACATTCCCTGTATTTTTCCAGATTATTATTTTTTTGATTCGGCTGAAATATCCATGCTATGTCTTAAGTGGTCATAAAAATTAAATTATTGTAAAAATCCACCTTTCTAACCACCAAATTAATGGTTAAACCATAAAAAAATTTCCAGATTGACTGATGAATTTCCAGATTGACAAGTCAAATTAAAATTTATTTATTAACTTTGCATTAATATTAGGTGGTATTATCCACGCATTATTTACGAGGTGTTCTCTATTCGATGATATATGAAAAAAAGAACATTAACGTGATATTCTTAGAACAAACAAAAGAATCAAAAAACATAACATAATCAAATATTATGGAACATGAGATGTTCACATTGGAGGCGATAGCTCATTACACTCGTGGAGCCACGACCTTATTCTATATCTTCTGGAGCGTCTTACTTCAGAAATACAGACACCGCAACCGAATGATGCGCCTGCTTCATTTGGCCTCTGTCTTATTGGCAATATGCTATATCAAGGATTTTGTTTTTCTGATCGACGATTTGAAGTATTCGGAATACCTCAATGATCTTGCAGGTATTATTGATATGCTGTATTTGCCCGTGATTGCCAGTTTCTTCCTCGAAGTGGCCAAGCCTGGGGCTGTGAGCGACAGGAACATGTATCTCTACATAGTCATCCAATCGGCATTTGTGCCTTTGTATGTCATTTTCCCTATTGATGCGGTGTGTATGTTTTCCGAGTTTTTGGCTTATATCGTGTCAGCAACTACGGTTGTTTACATTACAATCTTCGTGATAAAGTATCGTCGGCGAATGTTCGAACATTATTCCTACACCGAGAATATCGATGTGAGATGGGTAATGTTCTCCTGCTATGCCTATTTTGCCTCACTGTTACTCTATTCATTGTCGTTCGGCTCAACCACATGGATTAGCGAGACCGGATTCAATATTGTCGGTATGCTGTTATGGGCTATAGTGTTTAGAATGGCAAGCAGGCATCGTGTCATGAGGATGCTTGCCGCGCGAACTGATGCAAGCAAAGACAGCAACGTAATTGTTGAAAATGATATAGCGGAAAGTATTATTCCTGAGGATAATGCTGAATTTGACAGTGAGGAAAGCGCCGAGGATATCTGTAACCAAAGTGATTATAAAAAAATGAATATGAAAAATATGATGGCACGCGAGACGCTCATCCGCAAGCGTCTCGACTATGTTATGACAGAGCGCAAACTCTATCTCAGTCCGAAAATTACAGTTATGGACCTTGCGGCGGCAATAGGTACCAATAAAACCTACTTGTCTCTATTTCTTAATAATAACCTCCACATGGCTTTCTATGACTTTGTCAACAAGTACCGCATAGATGAAGCATGTAGAATCATGGGAGAAATGACCGACAATCACAAGATGATGATGACAGAAGTGGCAGCTGCAAGCGGATTCAATTCCCTGTCGTCTTTCAATCGCTATTTTATTAAGATTAAGGGAATTAGCCCCAGTGAGTATCTTAATGCGAATAAAAAAATTAAATGAGAAAAAGTGGCTTTTCCACCGCGAAAAGTCACTTTTTTCTTTATTGACCGAAAGATTTCTTTATTGACAAGTGACTTTCGGATATTTTTCGTAACTTTGCAGCCAAAATATATAATTAACTAAAAAATAATGAGTATGAAGACAAAATTACATCTTATCATTATGAGCCTCGTCCTGCTGTTTGTGGCGGGAGGGCAAAGTGTATGTCTTGCGGCTGAGTCGTGGAGTTATCCTTCAAGCAAGCCGGTAACACCTTTCGGCGGTGGTAAGGGTTCAAAGAGTAATCCTTATATAATCTCAACAGCCCAGCATCTTGCCAATTTGTCGTGGATGATAAGCAATGGAGAAGATTACAAGGGCGACTATTTTGTCATGACCAACGACATCGTGATGAACGATAATGTGATTGATGCCAATGGAGAATACAATAAATATAAATGGGCATCTTTCACTCCATGGTTTAGCGCGGGAAAATACAACTCAGGTTTTGACGATGAGTTTATGGGTCATTTTGACGGCAAGGGCCATTGCATAAGTGGAATGTACATTGTTTACATAGAAGGCAATAATGGGTTCTATGGATTGTTTGGCCGTGCAGAGGATGCCACCATCAAGAATCTTACCATCAAGGACAGTTATATGGATGTTAGTTCATGGACTCCAGAAACAGGTGACTATTTTCGCAAGTCCGCCGGTTTTATAGTAGGATACTTGGAAAGTGGCACCACAAAAATCAATATTAACAATTGCCATGTAGTGAACAGTGTAATAGAAAATAATTCACCTAACTGCTACATTGGAGGCGTTGCAGGAGCTTTAAAACTCTGTATGATTTCAAACTGTAGTTTTTCGGGTAAGATCTACAACAATGCAATGAATGTATATTGTGGAGGTATTGCTGGAGTTGTACTGCGAGCCACGTTTGACTACTCTTCTGACAACAACAAAATTTACAATTGTGCCACTGACGGCACTATCACAGCAATGAACGGATTCATTGGAGGAATGTTTGGCTGGATTAGTTGTGCTAAGGTGAACAACTCTGTCAGTAAGATGAATATAATAGTATCGCCACAATATTGTGATGATTCGGGATATTATTTATATATAGGAGGATTTGCTGGGAAATCTTCTAGGGAAATTAAATATGAAGAATGTGCACAAATCGGAAACATCGAAGCCAAGGATGAATTCAATTTAAAGTATAATCTTAGTTCTAATTATCTTCAAGTAGCAATTTCAGGGTTTACTAATTCATCTGGTGATGCATCGATTGCTGCAAAAGACAATCAATATTTTTATGATTGCGTGTCGATAGGCGACATTGATTTATCATTGCATATGAGACGAAAAACCTTTTCTGCTTTTTCAGGGTTTGTAACCCATACGGATTTTAAATATACTTTTTATGCTTTTGATTTGTTTGCAAAGCGTTGTATATCGTACCACAAGGTGCGTTATTTGAATGATTACCCTTACCCTCATTGTTTTTACCCTATGTTCGGCTATCCAAGAGCTGAATATAAATACGTTGATGAAGCGGAGGACCTTTACTGCGGAATAGATGTGTTGGAAGGTCCCGTTCGTTATTGGGAAGGAGATAATGTTGGCGAAAAAATTTCTTTGGATGCAATCAAGGCTAAGATACCAGCACTTAATGCTGCTGCCAAAAGTGATAAATGGGCAATGTTTACCGAAACGGATGATGAGTCGTACAAGGGACTGCCAATGCTGAAAATGTTTGGCGGAACATCAGGCGTATATGAAGGAGCAGGTACTGCATCATCGCCCTACATCATAAGGACAGAGTCGGATTTGAAGTCGCTGCAGACTTCCATCAGTTCTGGAAGCAATATTGAGGGTAAATATTTCAGATTGGATGCCGACATATATGGCGGAAATATTTCCACCATAGGTGAGAGTAGCGACAAGCCGTTCAAGGGACATTTCGACGGCAACGGTCATGCTATCATAGGTCTTCGCCGCTGTCTGTTCGGCTATATGTATGGCACGGTGAAGAACCTCACGCTGCTCGAAGCCGACGTAAGCAGCCAGAGCGACGGCGCGATACTTGCGATGTATATAGGCAATAGCGAGGGAAGCGTGAACGCTGAGATAAGCAACTGCTATGCAAGTGGCATAGTAAACGTTAAAAGGGGATGGAGCGAGGCCATAACTGCCATCGGAGGATTGTGCAACCATATTTACGCTGGCTCAAAAGTCCACGACTGCTACTTCAAGGGCACGCTGCAGGCAAGCAACGACTCCTTCACAGGCAACTATATGGCTGCGGGCATAGCCGTCTTCAATAGCAACAAAAATGGAATATATAACTGCTATGCGTCGTTTGACGTGAAGCA
Organism: uncultured Prevotella sp.; assembly: GCA_945869265.1. Classification (GTDB taxonomy): domain Bacteria; phylum Bacteroidota; class Bacteroidia; order Bacteroidales; family Bacteroidaceae; genus Prevotella. Next base: position 31,994 of record CAMBOI010000007.1, read on the forward strand.
ATCGGGAAGCTTCATCGGCGGAAGCAATGTTTATGGCATCAGCGACTACGGCATGAGCAACTGCTATGCCATTGTCTCAACTACGCGAACCGACAGCGGCTGCACCCAGCTCAATGCCGAGGCTGAGCTAAGTGCGTCAGCCCTTGGCGACCAGTGGATTCAGGGTCTTTACCGTCCAGTGCTTAAAGGCACGAAATACTACGAGGTGACAACTTCCGAGGGCGACATAACCTATCTTGATGGCATACCCGCCGAGGTTGCCGTTGAAGACGGTGAGGTGGCAAATGCTGCCCGTCGTGCCAATGCGAGAGGCACTGACGAGAATGCCGATGCCTTGAAGTCGAACTACATCACCTGTTATGTGCCTAAGTCGGAGGAAGAGCTGCACGACGTCATACTGTGGTCTCTCCCCAACGTGGCCATCTATTCAGCCGAAGACAAGATGGACGTAATCCCGAATTTCTACCTCGACAACCGCGAGGACTTGCAATATACTCCTACGCCAGGTGCTACTAAGGCCATGGGAGCGATGTACTATCCGCTACAGCCGAACTCCACGGGTTGGCACATGCTCTGCCTGCCAGGCTACGTCACCAAGGACTTGTTCCCCGAGAGCAGCCGCCTATTCGTTGTTGACGGTGTTGACAATGCTGCCATGACGGTTCTGGTGAGCGAGGTTGACACCATCTCACCCGCCACACCATTCATCGCCTATATTCCGTTGGAGGAAGAGAACGTTAACCTCGTGTCGTTCGGCGACCTCGTGTTCACCCCTCGCACCGCGAGCGCAACGAGTCCGCTAATGGGTACATTCGCCAATACCACACAGTCAGACTGCTGCACCGAGCTGTCGGCAGACGGCAAGACAATGCTTCATAGTCTCGTCTGCGACATCAAGCCCTTCCAGGCATGGCTTCCTGGAGTGAGTGGCGACATGGCTTTCTCAGCTACCCCAACGGGCATAAAGCTCATAGGCAGGGACAGCGACGGCAATGAGCGCATCTATAACCTCCGCGGCATAGAGATGAAGACCGAGAAGGGCATATATATAAAAGGGGGAAAGGTGAGAATTAAAAATTAGAATTTAGGAATTAGAAATGAGATTAAAATAATTCAGATATTCAATAATAATTATTATGAAGCGTTTATTATCTTTTTTTATAGTATTATCTCTGATAGGTTCTGCTTTTGCTCAACGGCTTACGGAACAGGAAGCAAAGGAGAGGGCATTGGCCTTTCTTCAGTCAAAACAGGGAAATGTGCAAACCAGAAATGCGGGGATAAAATCCACGACTTTGTCACCTGTGTCTCTTGGCATTGATGGAGTATATGTGTTCAATGTTGATGGCGGAGGATATGTAGTAGCAGGTGGTGATGCTCGTGTTCTCCCCGTATTGGGCTATGGTGACAATGGAGCGTTGTCTGCCGAGGCGATTCCATCCAATATGAAGGCATGGTTGGAGGGATACGCACGTCAGGCGGCTTTTGCCTCTGAGCACAACCTGGACTGTTCGTTGAAGGCGGTAACTGCCGACCATGAACCCATAGAGCCAATGGTTAAGTCGAAATGGGGACAGGAACGCCCTTACAATCTTATGACCCCATTTGCTAATAAGAATGCCACTTCAGGAGCCAATTGTCCTACAGGATGTGTGGCTACAGCAATGGCACAGGTGGTTAATTACTACAAATGGCCAGAGAAGGCTGAAGGTATTGGTACAGCACGTGACCATTTTAATCAGAACTACCAAATAGACATGAGCAACGATTATTTCGATTGGGACAATATTTTAGATATTTATACCAACGAGAAAAGCGAGGTTATTGCAGGCAACGAAACCCAGTGGAATGCCGTTGCGTTGCTGATGCGCGACATAGGATACTCGGTCAAGTCTAACTATAAGAGGGAATCCACAGGCTCTAAGTCTTACAACATCCCCTTTGCCTTGGTTAATAACTTCGGCTTTGACAAGGGTGCCCACATGGACTATCGCAATTGGTACACCGATGAGCAATGGGACAGCCTTATTTATGATAATCTATCCAAATACGGACCAGTCATCTATTCAGGAGTAACTAAGGCTCGAGAGGGGCATGAGTTTGTCTGCGACGGCTATCGTGGTGATGGTTACTATCATTTTAATTGGGGCTGGGATGGCCTCTCCGATGGCTATTTCCTGCTTTCTTCACTCAGTCCTGAACACCAAGGTCTTGGAGGTAGTATGGATATTCTTGCCTTTGACTACAATCAAGACGCTGTCTTTGGCGTATGCAAACCAAGAGAGGGCAGCAAGGCAGTTTTGAATATCAGTCAGAATGAGGATCTGCTAAGCTATGAGGGTAAAATGTCTGGATTGATTAATATTCTTGTATCAGTAGAGGAGGATGTCGATTTTGGATTGTGGACAAAGGATTTGACAACTGGCGAAGAAACATTCCGTTATGGAGAGACAAAACATATTGATGCTCCCGCAATGCTTGAAGAATTACCCATTAATTGCGAAGTGCCTGATGGAAAGTACAAGGTGAAGCCTATATACAGGAGGTCAGGCGAAAGTGAATGGAGATTCTTTAGAGTTGGACAGTCAATCCGCGACTATGTTATGCTTACCGTTGTTGACGGAGTGCAGATTTACGACATTGACGTGCCTTTTAAATACAATGAGGTGCAATTGGGTAAAACGTGCGTCTTGCTTAATAAGGAATCCTATGCCAACCTCGCAGTTCGTGGTAATGGAGCATATCATGAAGCAGATATTAGCTACAAGTTGATTGACGAGCAGACAGGTGATGTCCTTATGGAAGGCGAGCATACTAAGGTGTCGCTCTCAATGAATCTTAAAAATGTAGAACTGGTATTAAAGGCAAGTAATATAGATCTTGCCCACACCTATAAGCTTCAGGTGTTTGATGCAGACAGTCTTTTGGTTGAGCAGGCGGGCATTAAGGCTTTTGACACTCCATATCTTGAGGAAATCCAGCCTCTGACAATAGTTGAAGCTGTAGATGGCGAGCTGTACAGGAATTTGGAAGATATAGTTGTAAAGTTTGAATACAAGGTCATTGGCGACTGTCCCGTGGATAATGTATCATTGGATTTTAATTCAATTTGGGAAGGTAGTTCCGTCATAGATGAATATTTGATTATTAATGATAATGTGTATTCATTTGAAAAACACTATGCTCCATCAGATTTTGATTTGGAAGATGCGGAGGAACTTGAACTTGCCATTAAGTTCAAATATGGAGGCAAGAATATCATGCGTCTGAAGGACGGTAGTGAGATTAAGTTGAAGGTGATGGTTGTTGATGATGCCCCGTCTGGCATTGACGGCATCACCATTAATGACCGGGCAAAGCGAGAGCGCATCTATGACCTTCGCGGCATTGAGATGAAGTCCGAGAAGGGCATATATATAAAAGGTGGAAAGGTGAGAATTAAGAATTAGTAAACATCGTTCGACGAAGTTAATTATATCCGCGCAACGACTTATCGGAGAGTTGTTGCACGGATTTGTTTTTATAAAAAACGTCTGTCTTTTCTGTCAACCTATACATGTCATTTACTGTTTAAATTCAACTATCTTTTTAGTTCGATGGCGCAAAAGTAGTCCATTGTCTTATATCTACAAAGGGATTTACACTCTTTTACTACAATTTTAGTTGAATTTAATGTTCTGATATGTTTTTTCTATAAATACCGTTAAAATCTTGTCAGTGTCAGCAATTATGTGTATATTTGCACCGTTAATCATGATTATTAAATAATAGGATGTAATATGGTAAAAAGTACAGGCGATGGATTAAAACGAGGACATATCGGCGGTATGGTCTTTAGAGTGGTCAACGGCAAGCAGGTGATACAGGAAATGCCGTCGAGCTACAGGGACCGCAAGAGCGAAAAACAATTAAGACAGCGCAGTGGCATGAAGAACATCGTGGCTGCCTATCGTTTGGTTAGCAAGGCCATCCAAGAGTGTTTTGAGGATGCCGAGGGAACCAAGCGTCCCTATCATAGGTTTCTATATCACAACTTGCTGCTCGACCCAGTGGCTATGACTGCGAATACGATAGAGACGGGCAGGTGGATTCCCGCTGATTATTTCCTTTCCTTCGGTTCGCTTCCAGAACTTCATCCCGAAGTCAGGGATGATGGCGTCTTGTTTGTGCCTATTAATACCAGGGAATGGCAGTCGGGCGATGCACTCCGTGTGATAAAGATTTTCCTAAGGCAACGTTTTGACGACGGAACAGTGGGCACATTCATGGAGATGGAGGACATTTACTGCCGACCGGGAATTGACTATGAGATGAACATCTCTGACCCAAATCTCATAGCCGTCGCCTGCATACACAAGCGGCTGACAGGCTCTAAATGGAAATGCTCCACACAACGTCTCATCCTCCTCTGACGCACCGCCGTCAGAAGTCTCTCACCCTATTGTTCCTCAATAGTGAATTCGATGTGAATTCGATATAAACTCGATATGAATTCGATGTGAAGCCTATAACGGAACGACTTCACATAGGATTCACATCGGGTGCATATCGGAATTAGGGTAGGGTTACATACCAATAATGTATGAGCAATACTTATCAGATCCACGCGATTCACGTCAATTGCAATATTGAAAAAGCCATCTCCATACACGTTTCCATTTTCAGTAGTTTGTTCGGCAAAAGTTATTAAAAAAGAATAAATATTTTGGGGAATATGCCTTACTTCGGGAAATAACTCGTAATTTTGTAGCCTGTAAACAGAATTAGCATTAGAAAACAAAGGGAAGAAATAGCATGATATACTGTATTTCGAAAACAATGGAGATATCGGCATGCCATAATCTCACTCTTACCTACGAGAGCAAATGCAGCCGAAAGCACGGGCACAACTGGGAGGTGACGGTGTATTGCGCCACCAATAGGAAGAATGACGACGGTATGGTAATCGACTTCAAACACGTGAAAGACCGCATACATGGTTATCTCGACCATGGCGACCTCAACGAACTGCTGCCGTTTAATCCCACTGCCGAGAACATTGCCGAATGGATAGTCAACGAAATAGACTGCTGCTATAAAGCCGTAGTGAAGGAAAGCTATGGCAATGTGGCAATGGCTATTGACGATGAATTCCCTATTGACCCTAAATTCCTGATGTGACCCAATGTGACAAAACAAGGATACGACATGAAGAAATATAGGGTCAACGAAATATTCTATTCAATACAAGGCGAGGGCCACAACACGGGTCGTGCCGCCTTGTTTGTGCGTATGAGCGGATGTAATCTCAAATGCCCTTTCTGTGATACCGACCATCATCCATCTGTCGATATGACTGCCAATGAGATATGTGAAGAGGCGGTGAGGCAAACTGGAGGAACAGAAGGCATATTGGTTGTATTGACGGGAGGCGAACCCACATTGCAGGTGGACGAACCACTTGTGGAGGCTCTGCACTCCGCCATCCCGCATTGCGAAATAGCCATCGAAACCAATGGCACTCATCCAGTGGCAAAGGGCATTGACTGGATTACGCTTTCACCCAAAAACCTCTTTGTTTCCTCTGCCGACATTATATTGTTGAAGGCAGATGAACTGAAGGTCGTTTTCGATGGCATTCACCCTATACCCTCTTATGACAAAATCGATTGTCATTGCCGTTATGTACAACCTTGCGATACTGGCGATGACACACGCAATGCCGACATTATCAACCAGACAATCGATTTTGTCAAACACAATCCCCAATGGACGATATCACTTCAAACACATAAGTTCTTGCAGGTAAAATAAACTTCTTTTTATTACATCTCCACCTGCGACACCACCTCTCCATCGAAGAGGTTGACTATGCGGTCGGCATAGTTGGCGTCGTGCTGCGAGTGGGTCATCATGATTATTGTTCATCGCATCTCTTTTCACTTCCTACCTACTCCTTGAATAGGTCCTTTATGCCACCGATGCTGCCCATGAGATTGGTGGCCTCGTAGGGCAGATATACAGTCTTGGTCTTGTCGCCTTCTGCCACTTGCTGCAGCATCATGATGTATTTCTGTGCAAGGAGATAGTTGGCGGGATTGGTGCTCTTGCCCACAGCCTCAGTGATTTTCTGAATGGCTATTGCCTCAGCCTCAGCCTTGCGGATGCGGGCCTGTGCCTCACCCTCAGCCTTGAGGATGGCTTGCTGCTTCTCTGCTTCGGCGCGATTGATGGTAGCCATCTTCTCGCCTTCCGACTGCAGGATGTCGCTCGCCTTCTTTCCCTCAGAAGTGAGGATAGTGGCGCGCTTGTTGCGCTCTGCTTGCATCTGCTTCTCCATGGCCGTGAGCACGCTTTCGGGAGGAGTGATGTCTTGCAGTTCTACGCGGTTTACCTTAATACCCCATTTGTTGGTGGCATCGTCGAGCACCACGCGCAGTTTGGTGTTGATAGTGTCGCGCGAGGTGAGCGTCTCATCGAGTTCCAGTTCACCGATGATATTACGCAGTGTTGTCTGCGTGAGTTTCTCGATAGCGTTGGGCAGGTTGTTGATTTCATATACCGCTTTGAATGGATCTACAATCTGGAAATAGAGTAGTGCGTTGATTTCCGTCTGTACGTTATCCTTGGTGATAACGTTCTGCTTGGGGAAATCATATACCTGCTCCCTCAGGTCGATGTTGTTAGTATATACATACCGTCCTCTCACCATCGCTACAATATCCTTTGCCCTATCTACAAAGGGGATTATGATGTTGACACCTGGCTTGAGGGTAGCATGATAGCGACCGAGCCTCTCGATAATTCTCGTTTCCGACTGTGGGATGATAACAAGCGCCATCTTTGCAAACAAAAGAATGCAAACCACAATAACTATTAATACGTACGTCATACTTTTTTTAATTAAGAATTAAGAATTAAAAAATAAAAATTAGGAATTAACCGGTTTTACGGTGAGGATGATGCTGTCGCGTGATAATACCTCGACGATAGCCCCCATAGGGATATCCTCGGCGATGTCGTCGGCAAGTTTGGATTTCCATACGTCACCATCAATAGCCACCCAACCGTAGTCGCCACGGCGGATGTCGCTGTTGGCTTTACCTCTGCGCCCGATGAGGGCATCGGCATTGCTTGCCCTTCCGGACACATTCTCTTCTACATCGTGCCGACGGGCAAAATACTTCTTTACTATGGCAAGCGATACAATCGTTGCCACCACGAATACCGCCAACTGGGCTGCAATGCCCATAAACGGCGACACGATGGCAGCAACTGCGGCACCCACAGCAAAGCAGAGCAGTACGAGTCCACCGCTCATCAATTCAAAAATAACGCATAACACGGCTGCTACAGCCCATATTATCCATGCATTTTCGGCAATCCATTCCATATATTTGCAATGTAATAATGATTAATGCTGCAAATATACGAATAAATTGCCGAAAATAGTGCAAAAAGCAATTGTTTTTATATTTTATTGACAATCAAAATCTTGTCATGAACTCTATTACAAACTTGTCCTTCTCCGATGGTTTGGCAATGGCTCCCTCGCGATAGAAATATTTCTCGAAGTTGATGCGTATGTCGGAAACGAAGGGAGTGGCAAGACTGAGAGTTACTCCAGCTGTCACACGATGACGCTCGTAGTCGGTGATATTGAATGAGCCGTCGTCGTTGATGGATGTACCGTCGCTATGGTCGCTCATGAAGTCGTAGCGTGCCAGTGGCGACACCTTCTTGATGAAGCTCTTCTTGCTCTTGGAGGGAATATCGTAGTTGATGAATCCGTCGAACGAGTGGACATCCGAGAACACACCGTTGCTATAGTGCTTGAAGAGATATTCTGCCTCGATATGCCATCCGCGAGAGTGCCAGTATGTGCCGGCATCATACATCATCACCGAATTGTCGGCAGGTGAAATCTTCTGTGTGCTCAATGTCACGTTGAAGCCCTCGGGCAGGAAGAACTGGGCTTTGGCCGAGAAGTTGATCTTCTTTGTCCAGTAGTTCTTCTGGTTGGTCAATCCCGAACCATTAAACAATCCTCCCTCAAGTATTACCGGAGACTTACCCTTGAACTTATATCCCAGCGATGCACCTACGTCGCGCACGTTACCCACCTGCTTTGCAATGAACGAGCGGTTGGCGAAATATTGCTGATGGGGAGAGCGGTGGGCATCGATAGTGAATGGCACACGAAATTGTCCGATGGTGAAGTTGAGATTATCCACAGGAGTAAGACGCGTATAGGCATCGAGCATCTTGATGTTGCCCTCGTCGGAAAGGTCAACCTCAGCCTTGTAGCTCACAGCATCCACCACCTTTCCCGAGATACTGATGCGGGCGTTGCGCACCTCAAATCGGCCTTCGCCCTCCTCGGTTTGGTATTCATACTTGGCCCTCACTGTTCCGTGTATTTCGGGTGTGAATTCCGTTTTCTTCTCCTGAGCTCCGCACACAGTTGCTGTGGCGAGCATGGTTGCGATAAAAAATAGTTTCATATCGTTGCTTTGTTTTTTCGGGTGCAAAGATATGATATATATGTTACAAACGTGTTACAAGAATGATAAATTCCTGTAACATCATATTATTATTAAACACAACTTGTTATTATTCTCTGTGCCTCTGAGTCTCTGTGTTCAATAATAACTTTTCCTTTACCACCGAGGTATTGTTGCGAGATACGGGGATGGGTTTGTCGGTACCGAATATCTGCAGCTGATAGGCAGAGTTGCGATTAGACATCGACACGACGAAGTTGAGATTGACGATGAAGGCCCGATGACATTGCACCATAAACGGTTCGCCGCCAATGCTCTCCATAATCTGCTTGAGCGTGATTCGCATCATCTTGTGGCGCACCTCGTCTGATTCCATATAACATATATTGGCATAGTTGGACATCGACTCCACATATATTATATTAGAGGGTGGAAGAATGAGTGTGCTGTTGCCTGTGGCTCCCACTAGGTGGCATTGGCGCACTTCCTCGCAGGGAGTATTGTCGATTGTTTCATCCTCCTTTTCTGTCTGTTCGGCAATGGCTTTCTGCCTTTCCTCAAGCAAGGCATTGATGGTGCGCACCTCTTCGAGCTGATGGCGAAGATGCCAGTTGCGGTTGCGCACGTAGGTGCCGATATACAGGAATATGCATGTGGCTGAGACGTAGTATATGTAGTCAAAGAAATAATCAAAGTGAAATTGTCCGCCATGCCACCATGGTTTGATGGGATTATTGCAGAAGAAGAATCCCCCGAAGAGGGTGAGCGCGAGGGCGAGGATGGGGATATTGATTATATAGTTGACGATAGAGTTGCGATGTACAGTGTTGAGCGGCAACTTGGGGTCCATAGGCATGCGGAGGATGTGGGCAGTGAATAAACCGATAATCATACTGACCACAGTGGTGATGACACTCTGTGCGAGGAAGAACAGAGGGCGACCTTCGTGGATAGTCTCGACATTGAATGGCATGGTGAGCCATAACAAAAGGAATACGAATATGCCGGCATACACACTTTCGTGTATGATGCGGATGTTTATTGGTTCTTTTAATTGTCTTTTCATCATCGTCATAATTTCAAATTCGACTGCAAAGATACACCATTTATCCCACATTTCCAAACATTTGGGACAAATGGTAGGGATATGTGACGAATGGAAGACGTAATATCCCATTTCCTCTGCCTTATATCCCTTGCTATTGCACAATCCAAATATCCACCGTAACTTTGCAACGGAAAATTTTTAAATGAACAAAGATATGACGACATTGAAATTATGTTTGACGGCACTCGCCGCAATGTTGGGAGTGGCAACAGCCATGGCCCAGACGGAGAAGAAGGACACGGTTGACTACTCGCTCAACCTGCAGGAGTTTGTGGTGAAATCCACTGCTCCGCGAACAAAGATTAGAAACGGTGCTATGGTCACTCGCATTGTGGGTTCGCCATTGGAGTCGGCGGGCTCGGTTGAGGACATGCTCTCGCGTGTGCCCGGTATGATGCGCATGGGTGGTCAGTTGCAGGTGATAGGAAAGGGTTCACCTATTTATTATATTAACGGACGAAAGGTGCAGGACCTTGAGGAACTGAAAAGATTGAGAAGTCAGGATATACGTGAGGTGGAGGTAGTCAACAGTCCGGGAGCTGCATACGATGCATCGGTGAACGCCGTGGTGAAGATAAAGACGCGTCGTCAGCAGGGTGAGGGGCTCAGTGGACGATTTGACGTGAGCGACGAACAGGCATTGAAGTCGGGCAACAACAACCTGACGTCCACCCTCAATCTAAACTATCGCCATGAGGGACTTGATTTCTTTGGCGGTGTGACATTCCAAAACGACTATCTCGATGGTTATAGGTCACTGCTCGAGCAGAACACATACCTCAAGCAGAATACAAACTCAATTGTTTCCCATACCCAAACCGGATATACCCAATCCGACCAGAAATTCTCGCGTATGTTCTTCAATGCGGGAGTCAACTGGCAATTTGACGATGACAACTTCATTGGAGTGAAGTTGGAGAGAGGTGTATGGTTGAAAAACCGCTACTGGTTTGAGATGGAGGAAGACGTGCTGCGCAATGGTATGAAGGAGGATTACCTGAAGTCGGAGAGCGACATCAAATACCAAAATCCAAATACCCTGCTCGTGAATGCATATTACAATGGAAAGATAGGCAAATGGGGTATTGACGCCAATGTGGATTACTACTCGCAATGTGACAAGAACGACAATCATGTCAACGAGCAGGCAATGTCGGGTATGCGCACCGTGGAGTCGATGACCGAGAACAAGAGCCACCTCTTTGCTGCGCGACTTATTGCCGAACATCCTCTATGGACAGGCAAACTGCAGTTGGGTGGCGAATTGACCACCGTGTGTCGCGACAATGACTATCGCATCAGCGGTGTGGATAATATCTTCGACAGGATGTCGAAGGTGAACGAGCAGAACTATGCCGCTTTCTTCGAATATGGCATCATGATACCCAAGGCAGGAATGTTGACACTCGGGATGAGATATGAACATGTGGCATTCGACTTCGACGACAAGACCGACCCAATGCGCTCGGTGAAGAGAAATCATGACGATTTCTTCCCCTCGTTGTCTTTTGGTACGCGACTCGGAGACTTGCAGATGCAACTAAGCTATGGCATAAAGACCACACGCCCGTCCTACTATCAGTTGAGAAGCGAAATCGACTATAGCAGCAAATACACACTGCAGACGGGTAATCCTCTGTTGGAAAACGAGATACGCCACACCCTCGACCTTTCGGGACGATGGAAATGGATAGCCTTCAATGTCAACTACCTGCATATCAAGGATGCCATATACGACTGGACAACGCCATACGACGACAATGGAGTGGTGATGATAGGTATGGTTAACTTCGACCGTCCCATCGACGTGTTCTGTGCTTTTGTGAATGTATCGCCCACAGTGGGAGTGTGGACCACGAGCAATACAGTGGGAGTGCAGAAGCAGTGGCTCTCGTTTAATCTCGACGACCCGCGCGAGGCAACAGACAAGCGCCATGTCACTTACGATAAACCGATGCTGATATTCAATAGCGACAATGCCTTCAGACTGAAACACGACTGGCAGTTGGAACTCAACTCGCAATTTTATAGCAAAGCTCATTATCGCAACGTGAAACTGATGCAGGCTTATTGGAATCTGACTGCCGCAGTGCAGAAGTCATTCCTCAAGGACAAGTCGCTCGTAGTGCGCCTCTCGGTGGCCGACATCTTCAATACTGCAAAGCAAGATGCCCTTCTCGATCTCGGCAACTATACGCTGTTGAAGGGCGACGTGTTCGGAGAGGGACGAGGCAACTACAGTTTCCATCGAGTTTCACTCTCGGTGCGCTATGCCTTCAACGCCACCAAGAGCAAATATAAGGGCAAAGGAGCAGGACAGGATGTGATCAAGCGATTGTAGAGGGATTCTTAATCCTTTCCTTCACTTCGGCAGAATACTGCTTCGACACCAGTACGGTGTCATTGCCATACTGCATGACAAGTGCTATGCCACTGTTGCGACTCTCAACCTTTGCCACATGGCGCAGGTTGACGATGTAAGCACGGTGGCATTGCATTATATATGACTGACGGCAGAGCAATTCCGACACATTCTTCATGCTCGTGCGAATAAGCATGTTGTTGGGCTTGTCGTCAATAATATAATATATGTTCACGTAGTTGCCCTCGGAGGTGGCAAATATCACTTGCGACGGACGCACATCAAGCGATTCCTTGGTGGCTCCGCTGATATTTATCACGGCATCGTCGTCGGCAGGAGTGGGAGAGATGGCGTCATTCGTCTGTGGTTCTGGCTGAGCCTCACGACGTTGTCTCTCCTGGAGCATACCATTGAGCAGTTGGGCTTCCTCGAGTTGACGGATGAGATAGCGTTTTTTATACACACTGCGCCAATATACGTGTATCACTACCGTGGTGAAACAGTTGACCGCAATAACATAGCCGAGGGTTTGCCAACTGTAGTGGTTGTCAACTGTGGCGTTGTTGGCGAATGCATCAAGGAAGATGCACATTAATATCACGCTGAGAAATATATTGAGCGTCTCAAAGCGTATGTTGCGCTTGATGATATACTTGCTGCCGCGGGATATGTCGTTTGGCATACGGAATAGTTTCTCTACTGTCAGTTCGCTAATCAATACGCAAAACGCAATGATGAGCCCTAATCCTGCAAGCAGGGCCCATCTTATCCACCCGAAATGGTTGAGGCCGAAGGGTAGGAATACAGAGATGAAGAGAATGGCTATTAACGCACTCTGGAGTCTTTCTTTGATAATGGTTGTTTTCATAAGCTCTGCAAAAGTACTAATTATTTTCAATATGTGGCTTTTTCTTTAGTTTTTTTAGCCAAAAATTTATTCCATTCGTCCCATTTTTTAGCTTTTCGTCACATTTTCAGCCTTTTCATCACATTTTTGTCGATATATTGCAGCAAATCGTATTTTCTTAACGTCAAAAGGACGAAAACAAAATGAATATCGCATTTTTTGAGATTTATAAAGAATAAACATAATAATTGAAAAGAATATGAAAGCAAAAATGATGATTATGGCTGCAATGATGATTATGATGACATCGGCAGCAGATGCACAGACAGAAAAGAAGTTGACCAACTTCAACGACACCACTTTCACTCTGAATGAGGTGACAGTGAAAAGCAGTTTGCCTAAATCGAGGGTGAAGGGCGACGCTATGCGCACTATTGTCAACGGCACTATCCTCGAGAAGGCTGGTAAGGCTACCGACGTGCTCAACCGCATACCACAGCTCAAAGCCGACAAGGACGGTGGCGTGGAGGTGTTCGGACGTGGTGGTGCCGAGGTGTATATCAATGGCAGAAAGGTGCAGGACATGAAGGAACTCACCCGCATCTCTTCGGAGCAGATCAAGAGTGTGGATGTGGTGCAGAATCCCGGCGCCCGCTATGCCGCAAGCGTGAAGGCTGTGGTTAGGATTCAGTTGAAGAAGGCTCAGGGCGAGGGATTCAGTTTCAGGGAGAATCTTGGCACTCAATATCAGTATGGTCCGGCCATCAGCAACAACCTCGACCTCAACTATCGTGTGGGCGGGCTCGACATCACGGGTTCGTTCTGGTGTGGCTCATACAACAGTTATAAGTCATATCAGAAAAATGACCTAACATATTATGCCGGTAATGACTTATATGTGGGTCATAGCAATCAGAACATGAAGAACAAGTGGAGCGCATGGTCGCCACAGCTGCAGGTGAACTATATGTTTGACGATAATCACTCGATAGGTGCGTTCTACAAATACGACCGACATCCGAAGGATAGCTATGACGGATGGTTGCACACCGACACCTACGAGAACGGCAAATTCCTGGAGCGCTCGGAGAGCGACATCTTCAGACACACATCATCCAAGAAGCATATCTTCAATGCTTATTATAATGGTAAGGTGGGAAAACTCGGTATCGACTTCAATATCGACGGACTCTTCGATGATGTCAACGACCCCAACGGCACCACCGAGACTACTATCGACCCTGAAGGCAACAAGACGATGCGCACTGTGGATAATCTCACTCTCAGCGGCAATAACTTCTGGGCCACAAAGCTCATCTTCACCTATCCCGTGCTCAAGGGAAATCTCTCGGTGGGAGGCGAATATAGCCACAACAACCGTAAGGATGCCTACTCATACGAGACAACGGAGACATTGCCCATGAATGCTACTGACAACAAAATCAAGGAGACGGCAACATCGGCTTTCGTGGAATATGGAAGACAGTTTGGACGTGTCTTTGCACAGGTGGGATTGAGATATGAGAATATCTGCAACGACTACTACAACTTCGGCATAAAGGAGCAGGACGTGAGCCGGTCCTATGGCGACTGGTTCCCCACGGCTGTAGTGGCTATGCCTATCGGAAAATGGCAGTTGAGCCTTTCCTACCGCAAGGACATCAAGCGACCGGCTTACGACCAACTCACAAGCTCTACCTTATATATTAATAAATACACTTATCAGACGGGTAATCCCTATCTGAAACCGACATATACGCACAATGTGGTGTTGAATGTGGCTTACAAGGCATTTAGTGTGATGATCGACTATGCCCGCACGAAGGACGTGGTTACTCTGCTCACCGAACCTTATCCCGGAAGTGAAGACCCCCTGCTCAGTATCTTACACCCCAAAAACTGCTCGGATGGATATGACAAACTCGTTGTCATGCCGTCGTATAAGCCAACTATCGGTAAGTGGCACCCAATGTGGTCGGCTGGGCTGGTGATGCAGAACTACAAGACGTTGACTGCCAACGGTACGGAGAAGACGATGAACCATCCGTTTGTGCAGGTGCAGTGGAACAACGACATCGAATTGCCTAAGGGATTCCGCGTTAATGCCTTTATGCAATATATCAGCAAAGGCGACTATGACAACTTCCGCATGTCAACCGAGGCGTTCAATGTATCTGTAGGTGTGCAGCGCGATTTCCATCTCAAGGCTCTCGGAACACTTACTGCCGACATCCGTTGCAATGACATCTTCAATACCAATAAGACTGGTACCACTGTATATGGCATACGCGAACTGACCATAGAAAACCGTGCCCGTAGAGTGTTCTCGCTCGACCTCACCTGGAAGTTCAATGAGGCTCGAAGCAAGTATAAGGGCACAGGAGCCGGTAAGAGTCAGAAAGCCAGAATGTAGTCAAGATAACATATTATTTTGTAGTAAATCGTTGACGGTTATCGTCTAATGAATAAAAAACTATTTGTTTCACATTTAAAACGAGATGATTATGATAGTAACAACAACGCCCACTATTGAGGGGCATCCAATTAGAGAGTATAAGGGTTTGGTGACTGGTGAAACCATCATTGGCGCCAACTTCGTGAAGGACTTCTTTGCCGGCATCCGCGATATCGTAGGCGGACGCAGTGGCTCATACGAGAGCGTATTGCGCGAGGCCAAAGACATAGCATTGCGCGAGATGCAGGAGCGTGCACAGATGATGGGAGCCAATGCTGTCGTAGGTGTCGATCTCGACTATGAGGCCCTTGGTGCCAATGGTTCGATGCTGATGGTTACGGCAAGCGGTACTGCAGTAGTGATATAACAGCTTATGTCCCCAAGATTTTTATTAGCCATAATACTATGATACGCAATAATGTCACATTATACTGCATTATCTCTATTCTGCTTTTCTCAGGAGTGTTCTTCCTGATAAAGTCGATGATGAGCGCGTCGAGTGAGAACAATTGGGCTTTGAGCCTTGCCCTCTTCTCGACCGCTCTTGCCAACTTCCTCATCCTGTATGTCAATAAGAAGAGGAAAGACAATTCATAGCCATGCTCGTCGTTTCGTCACATATCCTTGCTTTCTGTCCCAGTTATTTGGTATATTGTCATATTTACACTACCTTTGCAGTCGCAAAATCAATTTTTATTATGATGAAGAAAGTTTTATATGTATTGCTGCCGCAGTTTGCGGAACATGAGTTGCCTTATCTCACCCAACCATTGCGCTCAGATGCCATGGCAATGAAAGAGGATCCGAAGTATGAGAACAAGATTGTGGCTGAATCAATGGATCCCGTTGAGGCTATCAGCGGTTTCCGCATACTGCCCGATTATACCTTTAATAATATTCCCGACGATTATGCAGCACTAGTGCTCATCGGAGGATACAGTTGGAAGAGTGAGGCAGCTGAGCGAGTAAAGCCTCTTGTTGCCGATGCTATCAGCAAGGGGCGCATAGTCGGTGCCATCTGCAATGCCGCCTCATGGATGGCGAGCAAGGGATTCCTCAACGATGTCCGCCACACTGGCAATGGCATTGAGCAGTTGCAGCTGTGGGGTGGGGAGACATACACCAATGCCGCCGGCTATGTCAACGCACAGGCAGTGAGCGACAAGAATATCGTTACGGCAAATGGCAGTGCCAGCCTTGAGTTTGCATGCGAGATACTCACCTTGCTCAAAAACGACGAGCCAAAGGAAATACAGATGTACAAGACGTTCTACAAAACGGGGCTCGTGGAGTTTGCTAAGATGATGTCGCAGGCGAAACCGCGTTTCACGTTCAACACCATTGGCCTCTTTACCACCGACAATGCCAAGATGGTGGCTTTCTATCGCGACATCTTCGGATTTGAGACTGAGTGGAATGGAGTAGAGCCAAATGTAGAGATGACACTTGGCACATCACGTATCATCATGTTCCCCCGCGACGCATTCGAGCAGATGACATCTCGTGAGTATGCCTATCCCAACGGCACCAATGGCACTTTGGAACTGTCCTTCGATGTCCCAACGTTTGCCGATGTTGACAAGGAGTATGACCGTGCCGTAAGCATGGGAGCAAAGCCAATATTCGCTCCTACGACAGAGCCATGGGGACAACGCACCTGCTATGTGGCTGACCCGGAAGGCAACTTGATAGAGATATCGTCGTTTATTAAATAAAAGAGAAATATGAAATACCAAGAAGTAATTGACAATATTAAAACGGTTATGAATAGGGAGATTCCAATGTTGCTCTCCCTCTCAGAAGAGCAAGTGAGCCTGAAAAGGAACACCCAAAACCGTACGGTGAAGATGCTCGTGGGACATCTGATAGACTCGGCATCCAACAACCACCAGCGTATGGTGCGCCTGCAGTATGCCCCTTGTTGCGGACACTCGATGCCAAATACAGAGATGGGTATGCTCGTCTTCCCTGACTACACTCAAGACAACGACCTCTGGATAGCTTTACAGGACTATCAGCATGAGGATTGGCATACGCTGGTGATGCTGCTGAAATATTACAATGAGCACATCTGCCATCTTATACGCTCCGTGGATGAGAAGAAACTCAACAACTACTGGATTGACTACGAGGGTTGTAGGGTTACGCTCGACGCCATGATACGCGGATATATCAATCACCTGAATCTACACTTTGGGCAGATACACGAATTATTATAGGATTATTGTATTTTCTTTAGTAAATATTATGTCGCGACTGAATTATCTTGATAATCTGAAGTTGGCATTGACCTTCTTGGTGATATTACATCATGCGGGACAAGCGTATGGTGACGGTGGCGAGTGGGGATATACTCCTTCAAATCCTGCGGAGGTGATGCCTTGGATATGGCATTTCTTCTCTACCAATGCCGCTTTTTTCATGGGATTGTATTTCTTCATTTCCGGGTATTTTATACCAGGCAGTTACGACCGACAGGGTTTTGGCACTTTTGTCAGGAAGAAAATTCTTCGTCTTGGAGTACCATTGTTGTTGATGGGCGGTCTCTTGACATCCGCCACAGGCAAAGTGGAGATAGCCCATATGTGGTTTGTGGAAAGTCTTCTGATATTCAGCTTCTTCTACGCCGTGGTCAGGAAAAGATGCCCGGCAATATCTAAAGACTGCGACTCACGACCGACACTGACAGGATTGTTTATTGCTGCATTAGTGATGGGCATCGGCAGTTTTTTCATTCGTCAGGTGAGTCCACAAGATAATTGGATTAGTCTTAGTTTATGGATATTTGAGCCAGCTCATTATCTTCAGTATGTCATGATGTTTGTTTTGGGCATACTTGCCTATAGGTTTTGCTGGCTCGACAAGATGACAAATACAACTGGTGTCGTGTCGTTGGTCATTGGTGGCTTGTTGGCTATAGGGAACTATGTCCGGCAAGACGGGGCGTGGAATGATTTTGTTTGGCAATGGTTTGGAATCTATGAGTCGCTGATGTGCGTTTTCATCAGTTTTGGCTTGTTATGGCTATTTAGGGACAAAATCAATATGTGCAACAAAACGCTCTCTTGGCTCTCAGCTCAGAGCTATGGAGCATATATAGTTCATTTGCCGTTGATGATTTGTATCCAAAATATGTTTGATGGTGTATGGATGGGAGCCTTTGGCAAGTTCATGTTCATAGGTGTTGTCACAACTCTTTTGTCATTCACCTTGACATGGTTGCTTCGACTGCTGCCGGGAGTGAAGAGAATTATTTGAATGATGATTGTGGTTGTTTATTACATACGTACAGCCTTAGGACTTGGTTCCTTGGTTTGGGATTTCTCATGGCTGAAACTCTTCTCGTCGTTGACACCTGCCCTTGTGGCGTGGTGCTATTTGCCAGGAGTAACGAGAAATGTACTCACCAAAGCGTCGAATTCATAAAAGAATGGGATTTTCACAGGTCGCTCATTTCCATAGATGTGGGTGGAAGTTTGCCGAATGGTGTGATACCGTTTGGATGGAACAGTTAATTGATGAATAGTGATACTAATTAATAGAAGACTTATGAAACAGCTAATCGCTTGTTGTGGCCTTGACTGCGAGAAATGCGATGCACGCATAGCCACTCAGAATGACGATAACCGTTTGCGAGAGAAAGTGGCAAAAGAATGGGGAGAGATGAACCAGATGGAATTTCAGCCTGAATGGATTAATTGCATGGGTTGCCGTACAGAAGGGTGTAAGACCTTTTATTGCAGTGACATGTGCAAAATCCGCAAATGCGTATTGCAAAAAGGATACAATACCTGTGGCGACTGTTGCGAGATGCAAACATGCAGCATTTTGGGCGAACTGGCGACGAATGCCCCCGAGGTTTATGAGAATCTAAAGGGCGAGTGATATTTTTATTTAGACAAATGACAAGAGTAATTATTGGATTAGTATTACAGAAAGGATTTAGCAAATAATTATGGGTGGTATGTTTCTATCTTACATGTATGCTGCTTCGTCTCTTTGTCGTAGTTGATGCCCACGAGGAGGATGTCGCCGGTGTAGTCGGCTATCTTTTCGGGATAATCCTTGCGCTTAATTTGGTCGATGGCAGTGTCGGCGGAATGATTGAACTTCAATTCTATGACGAGTGCTGGCTTGCTGACGTTGCGACGAGGAATCATCACGAGGTCGGCATAGCCTTTGCCCGTAGCGTAATCACGGAGAATAACATACCAGGGGGCAAGGAAGGCAGGGGCAATCATTGAGTACTCGCAGAAGTTGTTCAATGCCGACTCGGTGTTGTATTTCTTGATTGGCAGAATGCCGGTGAGATAGGCTCCGGCAAAGACAGTGTTTGAACCTGAGCCCTTGAAGAGGCGGCGAAGCAGGTCAACATATGATGTAGTGATGAATTCGTCTGTTCCCATCTCGCGCAGTATCAATGATGACTTGTCAACATACTCGTGAGCCACGATGTCACGGAAATCGTTATTGCCTTTATTGATGTACATACCCATAGTTTTGCGACTGTTGCGGGAGTGGTAAGCCTGCAATTTGGTGGCAAAGATACAAATAAAAAATGAGAATCATTAAAACGAATGCGAATATCTTCTCTTTTTTGTATTATTTCACTTATATTTATCATGTTGTGTCATGCCATTCGTCACATATCCTTGCTTTTGAAGTAAACCCAACCATATACTCTTTTAAATCAGATATAAAAAATCCATCGATGTGTATTTCTTTGCATACAGCAGCTCCGACTTCATTATTCCAAAGAAGTTCTCCATTACGGAATTGTCAAGACGTACCTGTTCCTCTCATCCGCAAGTACATTGTTGCGGATTTCACCCTTCAAACCAAGCGAAAAGCTAATAAATCATAAAAGTTGCCGAAAGGTTTGGCTGTTTCATTTTTATTTCTTACTTTTACACCGACATTGGCAAGTGGCCAACTCGTTTGGGCTTCTGTCCCAATAGAGTTTGGATCCGCATTTGTCTCTATTTTTCCGTAGAAAGGAATACAACAGATGTTTCTCGTACGGCCACTATCTTCATACATCAATTTTAACACTATGAGACATATAACCAAACTACAATGGGGAATCATTGGAATGCTGGGCATCTTGCTTCCATATTCAATGGGAATAGCAGCGGAAACAGTTGCGGATTCCTCCCTGAAACCACGGATTGTCGTACTGACGGATATTGCACCGACTGACGTTGAACCCGATGACATGGAATCAATGGTCCGCCTGCTGGCCCATGCTGACCTTTATGAAATAGAGGGACTGATTGCGACAGGAGGATGGAACATCTGCGGGAGAACTTATCCGGACGAATGGATGGGAAACATGCAGAAAGTAATTAATGCTTACGACGAGGATCTACCGAATCTAATGAAACGATCCGGACAAAAGGGTTTCCTGCCAGTAGAAAAGGAAGCCGGCAAACAAACGTTGGGTTATTGGCCAAGTGCTGCCTATTTGCGTAGCAGGACTGCATTTGGCAGCAGAGATTTAGGCGTAACCAAACTTGGAGAGGAGAATAGCTCACAAGGTAGCAAAATGATTATCGACCTAGTTGACGAAAAGGACGACCGTCCCTTATGGGTCTTGGTTTGGGGCGGTGCAAATACACTGGCTCAAGCGATATGGACTGTCAGGCAGAATCGAAGCGAAACGGAAGTTATAAAGTTTCTGAATAAGTTGTGTGTTTATACAATTACAGACCAAGATGTATGCGGAGGTCCCCCTGTGGATTATGCCTTCAGTTCTCATCAATGGATCCGCAAGACTTGCGGCAAGGATATCCGCTTTTTCTGGGACGAAAGCGCTTGGATCGTGCAGAACTACATAGGAAGCCAGAATTGGAACGAATACGCAACTCATATACAAAATCACGGGAATCTAGGGAAAATATATCCGAAAAACAAATACGGAGTGGAAGGCGACACTCCTTCTTTCCTACATGTAACCCCAAATGGATTAAACGATCCGACCGTATGTAGCCAGACAGGTTGGGGTGGCTATTTCCGATGGGGACTGTCACCAGACAGTCTGACAACATGCTACACAAATGCAGATCCGGCAGTCAGATACATATCGGAGAAATATGAAAAATACTTCTATCCCGCAATATTCGCCAACTTCATAGCACGTATGGATTGGGCTGCATACGGCAAAGGAAACCGTAACCCGATAGTCATCGTAAACGGTAAAAAGGGATTGAGTCCGATTATAATTGAACCAGAAACAGAAGAGGAACTCCAGTTAAACGCTTCAGAATCTGCGGACCCGGATAAAGATACACTGACTTTCCATTGGTGGATATTGCCGGAAGCGGGTACTTACACCTCAACGGTAAGTATCAGAGAGGCAGACAAAGCTAATGCCTTTCTACGTATCCCCCAGGATGCGGCAGGAAAAGAATTGCATATAATCTGTGAAGTGACAGACAATGGGACTCCGGCACTGACTAGTTACAGAAGGGTCATCATCCGCCCAAAACGATGACAGGCCAATAAACGAACATATTACCATTTTAAACCAAATATACAATGAAAAAGAAAAACATTCAGACCCCCGTTTTATCAATAGTCATTGCTGCATGTATGATATCTCACCAGCAAAATGCGCGGGCCGGAGAAAATCCGTCCCTGCAAAATGATTCCGTGCCTTATGTAACCATGCCGGACGTTTCCCCTAAACTCACCACAGGATATGGAAATCCCCTGCTGGATTTTATGTTTACAGCGGATCCAACTGCAGTAGAATATAAAGGCAGACTTTATGTGTACGCAACAAACGATCAGCAACAATATGAGACAATAGGCGGTTACGGAAAAAACTCCTACGAATACATCAAATCTCTGGTGATGATGTCTACCGATGACATGACAAACTGGACCTATCACGGAATTATTAAAACAGACAGCATCGCCCCATGGATAAAAACATCATGGGCACCGTCAGTCACAAAACGTGAGGAAGCGGACGGCAAGACTCACTTCTACCTCTATTTCTCCAATAGCGGGGATGGAACCGGAGTGCTGACATCCACATCCCCCATAGGACCGTGGTCAAGCCCGCTGAATCATAGTTTGGTAGATACAAACACTCCCGGCATAGCAGGAGAATGCAAAGCCGCTTTCGATCCGGGTGTAGTCATCGATGACAAAGGAAAAGGTTGGCTGACAGTAGGCGGAGGATGTGCTCGCATTATGCGTTTGGGAAAAGACATGATTAGTGTGGATGGCCCGATAACCCCCATCAAGGCTCCCCATCATTTCGAAGCTAACGAATTAAACTACATCAACGACACATACGTTTATACTTATAACATAGATTGGCAAGATTTTAGCGACTGGCCTCTCCCGACAGAGAAACCAACCATCTGTTGCATGAGTTACATGACTAGCAAGACTCCGCAGGTAAGCGAAAGTTGGCAATACCAGCACAACTATATGAAAAACCCTGGAGAATATGGATTTGACTTCAGCAACAATCATACACATTTGCACAAATACCGCGGGAAATGGTATGTAATCTATCACACAATGAGTTTGCAACATAGTTTCAATACAACAGCTGGTTTTCGTAATGTTTGTGTCGATGAAATACAAATTGACGAAAATACTGTGAACATCCACATGGGTAATCAGACTCTGAAAGGCGTAAAACAGATACAGCCTATGAATCCGTTCATCATCCAGCAGGCCGAAACCACAGCAGCCACACAAGGCGTCAAGTTCACAAATGGAAAAAGCATCGGGGACATGTATGCCGTTACCGTTCCCAACAAGACTGGCATCATTGCTGTCAGAGGTGTGGAATTCAACAAAGTACCTTCCAGTCTGGAAATTAAGGCATCCGGAAACGGAATCATAGAAGTCCGCCGGGATAGGCCGGACGGAGAAGTCATAGCTTCAATCAAAGTCGGTACCCCGCAAATGAAACTCATAGAATCCCAACTTCAAAAGAATATGACAGGCACAATGGACCTCTGTTTTATCCTGAAAGGAAACAATATCACATTCGACGAATGGCAGTTCAAATGATACCTTCCAGATGACAAGGAGGGTGCATTTAAATTTGCATGTTACACATGTTGTGTCATGCCATTCGTCACATATCCTTGCTTTCTGTCCCAATTATTTGGTATATTATCATATTTACACTACCTTTGCAGTCGCAATAATAATATTGAATGATGAAGACAGAAAGAATAACCCTTCGTCCTTGGCTTGACACTGATGCCAAGGCTTTGTATAAATACGCTCGCGACCCGGAGGTGGGGCCGCGAGCAGGTTGGCCTCCTCATTTTTCTGAGGAGGAGAGCCTGGAAATAATTCGCACCGTGTTTAACAATCCCACCACATGGGCTATCGTATGGAATGAGACTGGCGAGGCAATAGGAGCCATGGGCTACGGTCCGTCGTGCGAATGCTCTCTCCCTGCTCGGGAAGGTGAACCCACGGTGGGCTATTGGGTGGGCAAACCGTATTGGGACAAGGGTATCTGCACAGAGGCTCTTCGACTGATGATAACGCATATCCGCAATACAACTGACATCAAGTCTCTCATCAGCGGACATTTCATCAGCAACCCAGCTTCGGGACGAGTGATGGAGAAGTGTGGATTCATGCCAACTGGCGAAACTGCCTTTGACAATAAACTCTATCAAGGTGCTGACAAACCGATAAGGGTAATGAGATTGACTTTTTAATAAAAAAACAACATGAGTACTATGGTTTCATATGGCTTCCAAAGGACATAGAATGGTACAAGGGCAATATCTTGGCAATATTCGATGAAATAATCTAATTTTAATAAATGAAATGACGATAATAATAATTATTATTCTTATGTTTTGTTCATTGTCAACTAATGCACAAAACAATTATCCCAAGGCAGCAACTCCGGAAATGGAGTTTGTCATGCAACTTAATGTCACACTTGGCGAAGCCTATACAGTGGGCGAGACACAGAGCGGGAAACGCCATGTTATACCCATTACAGGTGGCACATTTGAGGGACCGCTCCTTCACGGCACTATCATCAATGGTGGAGCAGACTACCAGTTGGTCAGTGCTGATGGAAAACGCACAACACTTGAGGCCATATATTCAATTATGACCCATGATGGGGTGTATATCCACGTGCGCAATCAAGGCATTGTATATTCCGGCAAGGATGCTTCGGGCAATGACTCTTTTTATTTCAAGGCAGCACCAAAGTTTGAGGCTCCTGTCGACAGCAAGTATTCATGGCTCAACAACGCCATATATGTCTGCGCCCCATCATTCGGAGCACCTGGTACCATTACGCTTGATGTATGGAGAGTAAAATAATCTTTTATAACAAAGAATGAAAACAAAGAAATTGCTGATTTTAAATGCAAGTCCACGAAAGAAAGGCAACATCTCGCAGATGGTGACAGAGATGGCCAATGAGGCGATGTCTCATGGTGTGGATGTCGATGTGATTGAGGTGCAGAAACTCAATGTACGACCTTGTATGGCTTGTATGCAATGCAGGGCAAAGGGGTTCTGTGTATTGCCTGACGATGACTCACAGCGCATATTGCAACTAATAGTGGATTGCGATGCGATGGTGATTGCCGCCCCATGCTATTGGGGTAATATCCCCGGAACTCTAAAGTTGCTATTCGATCGTATAGTATATGGAATGATGGATGAGAGTGCCCGTGGATTCCCCAAACCTCTTCACAAGGGTAAGCGTTGCGTATTGGTAAGTACATCAACAACTCCATGGCCTCTGAACATCCTTATGAATCAGAGTCGTGGAGCGATAAGGGCATTGAGGGAAATATGTCATTATAGCGGTTTCAAGATTGTGGCTACGATAGAAAAGGGTGGCACCCGGCGACGTACCATACTTACTGATAGCGAAACAAAAAAATGTCGCAAAGCAGTGAGAAAATTGCTGATAGATTAATCATTTAAAAATAATATAATTATGGTAATTACATTAATATTATCGCTCGTGTTGGCTTTCTTTGCATCTGTATGTTAGCGTGAGATTATGACACGCTGTGATTGTTTACCCTCTTTTGAAATGCTCCTGAATTGTCTGGAAAACGATGAACAGAGTGGGGACAACGAAGAGCAGCTGTGGAAGGCGAGTTCTCAACAGAGGATGTCTGCAAGGCAGTTGAGGAGATAGGATTTACCTGCGCATTGCAATGATAGAACTGCATTAAGACAAAACAAAAAAAGTAAGAGGGTGGTGCAAATTATGCATCACCCTCAAAAAGCAAATCTGAAAAACACGATTATTTTATTTCTTTGTTTTCTCCACCTTGTGGATAACCTCACCCTTCTTGTCAATCATATACAAGTTGAGCTGTTTCTTTGTTGCACTGACAACTGAGAATCCCTCTGCGGGAGAGCAGAAGATAGTGCCTTCA
Source organism: uncultured Prevotella sp. (assembly GCA_945869265.1). Lineage (GTDB taxonomy): Bacteria > Bacteroidota > Bacteroidia > Bacteroidales > Bacteroidaceae > Prevotella. The sequence continues at coordinate 57,658 of CAMBOI010000007.1, forward strand.
GTAGGATTGACCTTGCGTGCAAGCGATGCAGATGAGTTGACAACATAGTCGATACCATCGTTGCCACGGCGAATGTGTTGGAAGTTGTGGATATGTCCGCATACATACATTGCCACCTTTGACTTGTAACGCTGAAGGATGGGGAGTAATCTCTCCTGCATATCCTTTTGCTCGATGAGGTCCTTTTTAGTATCAGCATACATAGGATGATGACCTGCTACAATTACCCAATCCTCTGTTGCCTCATTTAGTGTCTTGTCTATCCATTTCAGTTGGGCGTCGATGTCCTGTGAGTCAACATCAGGATAGGTGCTGCTGTTATGGTAGCGGTTGATGAGCGGGGTGGTGTCGATGAGAACAAGTCGTATGCTCACACCGTTGTCATCATATACCTTAGTATAATATCTGCCTTCCATTTCCCATCTGCGTGAAATGTTTCGGTAGTCGAGCACAGCCTGGGTATTTCCACGATATTCATGATTACCAAGAACGGGCAACCATGTTATCATGAGTTCGGGATGAGAATAGATAAGCTCGTAGTTGGTCATCCAAAGAGGGTCCTGAGTTGATACTACACCCTCAAAATGATGAACATCACCGGCAGCTACAACAGCCTCCGGACCGATGGTTTCCCCCATTACGCCCATAAGTTCGGCTATAGTTTTCTGCTCATAGTAGCCATTGCGTCCGAGGTCGTTGGCAATGAACAAGTTAACATCGCCCTTTAGTGCTTTCCATTGCTCTGGAGTTTGGGCATTTGCAGTAATGTTTAATAATAACGAAGCTGCTGTCACTAAAAGGATAATCAGCATGTTGCGCTTTGCGCTTTTCAAGTCTAATGTTGTATCCATATACTAAATATTATTGTTTTTCGGTGCAAAGGTACGGGTATTGCTTTACAACACGGTGACAAGTGTTTTAAGATATGGATACAATGATGTTACAATCATTTTACATCACTTTCTTCCCACTGCTTCAATGCCTCCCGCCAGTCGGTGGCACCATCGGCTATAGCCTGCTTCTCTCGCTCTGCCTCGTCGCGGGCCTTGTCGCGTGCGCGCTTTTCCTTCATGGCGGCAATAGTGGCATCGTCGAGAATCTGTATGGCTCCTCGTTTGATTGCCTCGTGGAGTTCTTCCTCGCCGAATGCCTTGCCTTGCACGTTGAAGTCGGAGATATTAAACTCAAAGTTCACTCTGAGTTGATGTCTTATCATCTTCTGCTGGAATCTCGTACCTGCGTTTTTCCTGCGCAACAACTTGCCGATGATGTCTATTTCATGTTGTGAGAACTTGTTTCTTCCCATAATGCGGTATTCTTTGTTTTTAGCGGCAAAGTTACTACTTTTTTTCGTAATTACCAATGAATTGCCGAAAAAGTTATTTGCCTGAGCCCGTAAACTGTCCCATGAAGAGGATGGCACCTGTGTAGTTGTCCTGAATCATATAGACGAAGGGATGGTCGCAATGGAAATCCACACGGCGGGGTTCATCCGGACGTAAGGCAGTGAGTTTCACCATTCCCAGAGTGACGGCAGCTGCCTTTGTGCCCTCTTCGCTCACTTCAATCTTGGCTTTCTGAAGCATCTCCGACACAAACACATTGCCATTGGCAAAGGATGAGAAGTCGGCACGTGAGGCATCAAACATAGAGGGTGCGCCCAATTGTGATATGATGTCCTTCAGCGAGAGTTTCATCTCGGTGGTAAAGCGGGGGAGTTTGAGGTCAACGAGACATTCCTCCATATTGCGGCGGAGCGAAGCGATGGAGTCGGCATTGAGAGCTTTGGTCACATCGGAGATAAACTTACCCTCATTTGGCAAGAGCACTGTCATCGAATAAGCCCCCGAGCCATAGGGTAGGGTCACAGCCGAATATACATCGTTTGAAGTGTAGTAGTACTTCGCGTTGCGATGCATCATATCTACATATTTTATATCGCGTGTATATCCGTTGAACTGCTCCTTCTTGGTGTTGTTCTTGTCAAACTTGCCTGTCCATGTGCCGTTGAAGTAGATGGCATTCATGATGTATGCCACAGCCGAAGGCTCCACCTGGTCGATGATGGATGGAATCATGTTGTCGGTATGCTCACTACACCAACTGTTGATGCGCTTGGTGCTCTCGGGATTGTTGAAGTCGAGGGCTTCCACTGCCCCCTGATAACTGTCGGCAATGGTTGAGGCATATTTCTTCTTGAGCTGAAACTCCTTGTTGAGGGCGATATAGTTGGCGATGTTGAGGGTGGTCTGCTTGTCGGCAGTCTTTGCCCTTCGCATGAGATAGGCATAGAAGGCGTTCATCTCGTCGATGTCAAAGTCCTTGGCACCGATAGTAGCCATAATCTCCTCGCGTGTTGAGGCTTCCGCTCCGTTGGCAAGCATCGACATGAGATAAGTGACGCTCATTGGTGAGATTACACTCGAACCAAGGCCTTTCACCTCGGAGAAGAGGTTGAGGGCAAACTGGTTGTTGCGCTTCACGAGGTCGTACTGTGCATCTGAGATTACCATGAACTCAGGGTCGATGTCATCTTCTTCTGTCATACTTGTCATATTATTACTCTTGTTATCACTAATTTTCTTTGTTGAACTGCAAGCCGAAAAGGTGAGCAGTACAGTTGCCATCATGGCAATGTTCTGGAATGTCTTCTTCATATGTCTTATCTTTTATGTATCTATGTCATAAATGCTTATTAAGCGTTTTCCTTGCATGGAAATCCAATAAATTCAGTTCTTTTAACTAAAAACACAAGTGTTTCTGTGTTTAATATATAATAAGGTGAAATACAAAATACCTACTTTTGGGTATGCCAAAAATTTTAGGGAATGAAATAATCTGATTACCTTTGCAGCCGGAAAAAAGAGAGTAATTGAAAAGAAGAGAAAGAATGAAAAGAAGAGAAAGAATGAAAATAAGTGTGTTTATTAAGGGCGTAGTGGGCGTGATGACTTTATGCCCACTGCCTGTTTTTGCCTCGATGCAGGCGGATGAAGAGAATAATGTGATAGAGAAAGAAAATGAGCACGAACACGATATATTCAAGACCGTAGGACTTGACGAGGTTGTGGTGTCGGCAAACAAGAATACGGTGAAACGCAAGGATGCACCGGTTGTGGTGAACGTGATAAGCGCCCGCTTGTTTGAACAGGTGAATGCCCCCGACCTTGCCAAAAGCTTGTCCTATCAGTCGGGATTGAGAGTGGAGAACAATTGTCAGAACTGCGGATTTCCACAGGTGAGAATCAACGGACTCGAAGGTCCTTATTCACAAATACTTATTAATAGCCGCCCGGTGGTGAGTTCGCTTGAGGGAGTATATGGACTCGAACAGATACCTGCCTCAATGGTGGAACGTGTAGAAGTGGTGAGGGGAGGAGGCTCGGCTCTTTTCGGTGCTAATGCCGTGGGTGGTACCATTAATATCATCACCAAGGACCCAAAGAGCAACTCCTTTCAGGTGGGCAACACACTGTCGCTCATAGGCGGAAGTGCATGGGAAGACAATATGAGTGCCAATGCTTCGATGGTGGGGCATGACAATGATTATGGTATTGCCTTCTATCAGTCATACCGCAACCGCCAACCCTACGATCACGATGGCGATGGATTCTCGGAGATTGGTAAACTGTCGTCGCACACCCTCGGTCTGAGGGGATTCTATCGTCCGTCGCAGTTTACGCGTCTCGGTATAGAATACCACACCACAAATGAGTTCCGCCGCGGAGGTAATAAGTTTGACCTCGAACCGCATCTCACCGACATCACCGAACAGACACGACATATAATTAATAGTGGTGGATTGAATTATGACATCGCATGGAAAGAATGGGCGCACAAGGTGTCGCTCTTCTCGTCGGTGCAGCATATCGACCGCAACAGTTATTATGGAGCGCAACAAGACCCCGATGCCTACGGCAAGACCAAGGACTTGACATACGTGGGTGGAGCGACATATACAGGTAAATTCAGCAGTATGCTGTTCGCCCCGGGAACCCTTACTGCTGGTGTGGAATATCAATACAACTCCCTTCATGATATCATGACGGGATATAATCGTGACCTCAAGCAGGACGTGAAGATAGGAAGTCTTTATGTCCAAGGGGAATGGAATAATAATAAGGTGACATTACTTGCGGGATTGCGCCTCGACAGTCATAACCTCATCGACAACCCGATATTCAGTCCTCGTCTTAATATGATGTGGAAGCCTAAGGATAATGTGCAGGCTCGCCTTACATGGTCAACGGGATTCCGTGCTCCCCAGGCCTATGACGAGGACCTCCACGTGACGGCAGTGGGAGGCGAGGGAGTTATCATCCGTCTTGCCGACGGACTGAAGCCCGAGTATTCCAATAGTTTCAGCGGTTCGGTGGATTGGACTTTGTATAGCGGTCATTTTCAGTTTAATATCCTTGCCGAGGCTTTCCATACATCCCTTTCCGACGTGTTCTATCTGCAAAACATTGGTGTGGATGCGGATGGCAATACAGTGCAGGAGCGTCGCAATGGCAGTGGGGCAAAGGTGTATGGAGTCAACTTCGACGCCAAGGCGGCTCATGGTTCCAACTTCTTCGTTCAGGCTGGTCTCACCCTTCAGCGAAGCCGCTATAATGAGTTAACCACATGGAGCGAAGACCCTGAGGTGGCTCCTGTGCGCGATATGCCTCGCACTCCCGATGTCTATGGCTACTTCACGATGAATATCCAACCAGTGAAACGTCTCGACATATCGTTGTCGGGAATATATACCGGACGTATGCACGTGCCCCACTTTGGCGAGCAGGACGAGATGGTGCATACGCCCGATTTCGTAGAGTTGTCGTCCAAGATTGCATATACCTTCTCTCTTGGACATCATCTTAATATGCAAGTGAATGCCGGCATACAGAATATTCTGAATGCATTCCAGAAAGACCTCGACCGTGGCACATTTCGCGACTCGGGCTATTTCTATGGCCCAACCCAACCACGTACAGTATATGTCGGTTTCAAGGTCTCGATGTAAGTTAAGAAATTAAAAAATATTATCTCGCAGCATAGAAGAAGCCTCTACCTGTGGCTGTGGCAACCTCGTTGAGACCCATCTCGTCAACAGTCACGTCCATTTTCTTGTCGCCCAGGTTCACCTGTATAGTGCCGTTGTCGTTGAATCGGAATATCTCAACCAATTTGCCGTTTTCCATCTGCGACCACGAGTCGTTGTTCTTGTCATATACAAAGCAGGTCACTTTGCCGTCGGGAGCCTTGATCTCATATCCGTTCTTCAAGGTCTTCACGGCATAGTATCTGCCGTCCTGTCCTTGCACTTTGACAGTCTTGCCCACATTGCTTGCGATAGGGTTGGAACCGCTCCAGAACTCAATGGAGTTGAGCACCAGTGCATCGGCAACCGAACATACGGCATAGGCAGGCGAGATAACGATAAAGATAATCTCGTTGAGGAACTTCGATCCTGTCGCGTCCTTATTCCAAGATGCCAACTTGTTGAACAACGAGAACGAACCTACACATGATGTTGTAAGCATTGTGGCACACATGAGAAGTGTAGCCACGGTAAAAAACCTTCTTTTCATTTTTCTTTCTGTTTTTGATTATTGAATAATACTCTTTTTTATGTCTATGGTTTAATCCGGGTGTAAAGATAAGAATATAATTCCATATTTGGTTAATAATCCATATATATTTATTGATTTTTATGTTTTTTATGTATTTATGAAATGACATTCTGATGATTGTTAATGTCAAAATGATACTGATATTTGAGTCATAAGTGTTAAAAAGTAAGCAAAATCTTGTAATATCGTACATTTCCTTCGAAAATATTTGGTTATTTTAGACAAAATGTATAACTTTGCAGTCGAAAACTTGACAAGTTGTAATTGTCGTGACAGGATGACATAACAATTATGGTATGGTTAATACAACAAAACACAGGATATTATGGGAATAAACATTAAGGAATTGACAGACAGTAGGGACACCGTCAACAAGTGGATGGAACGATTTGGAGTCCGCTTCGGTGTTTACAAGAAGGGCGTATTCAACGAGCAGCTTTTCCCCTTTGACTCTGTGCCGAGGATAATACCCAAGAAGGATTGGGATTATCTGGAGCGTGGATTGGAACAGCGAGTGCGTGCCCTCAACATGTTCTTATGGGACATTTATCACGAGAAAAAGATTATCAAGGACGGAGTGGTGCCCGAGGAATTCGTGTATTCCTCAAAGGGATATATGCCACAATGCGAAGGCATTAGTCCTACGGGTAAGGTGTATGCCCACATCGCCGGTATCGACCTCGTTGAGGGGAAGAACGGTCAGTGGTATGTATTGGAGGATAACCTCAGGATACCCTCAGGCGCAAGCTATCCGATGATTGCGAGGATGATTACCCGCAAGGTGGCGCCACAGACTTTCTCGATGAATGCAGTGGCCGACAACCGTGATTATGCCGACATGTTGCGCCAGATGATGGACGACATGAATCAGGATCGTGGTATAGCAGTCATTCTTACTCCTGGCAGATATAATTCTGCTTTCTTCGAACATTCTTATTTTGCCGAAAAGACCGGTGCCACATTGGCATATCCGGGTGATATGTTCGTAGAGGACAACAAGGTGTATTATGCAGGTATGTATAAGGAGAAGACTCGTGTGGGATGTATCTATCGTCGTGTGAGCGACGAGTATATGGACCCCATGATGTTCGAGCCCTCGTCGCTTCTTGGCATCCCCAACGTGATGCAGGCCTACAAGGCTGGCAATGTCGCTCTCATCAATGCCATCGGCAATGGTGTGGCCGACGACAAGGGTATCTATTACTTTGTGCCTAAGATGGTGAAGTATTATCTCGGCGAGGAGTCGATACTTCAGAATGCTCCCACCTATCTGCCGTATTTCAAGGAGGATTATGATTATGTGATGGCAAATATCGACAAACTCGTCATCAAGGATGTGAGTGAGGCTGGTGGATACGGAGTGGTGTTCGGTTCGGAACTTGCTCCCGACAAACTGCAAGAACTCAAGGGCTTGATTGAGCGCTATCCTCGTCGTTGGATTGCACAGGAAGTGGTGGATTTCAAAGACCTCGAGATACTCGAGGATGGAGAACTCGTATGGCGTAAGGCCGACCTGAGAGCATTCGTGGTGAGCGGCAATGAGACTAAGGTATGGAAGAGTGGACTGACCCGATTCTCGCGTAACCCCGACTCCTTTGTTGTCAACTCGTCGCAGGGAGGCGGATTCAAGGACACATGGGTAATGACAGAATAATTTAAAGTTAAGATTTAAAGATGGTAAAAAGTGATATAATATCAGCCACTAAGGCAAACAGACTTTACTGGCTTGGAAGGTATGAAATGAGAGTGTATCTCACTCTCCATCAGATGAACAAGTGTTGTGACAAGATGATCGACGGTCACGAGGATGATTATCTCGCATTTTGGGAGAAACTGGATGTAGAGGGAGTGTATAAGACAAACGACGAGTTTACCTTTGGTATGCTTTACGACGAGAATAACACATCGTCGGTTATATCCGCCCAGCGATTCGCTATGGACAATGCCATGATGCTTCGCGAGGACATCATGTCGGAGACCCTTAGCTATCTCGAGATGAGCATTGCCCTGATGAAGAAACTCAAGGCGGCTCACGAAATGAATATCACAGCCCTACAGCCTGTCATCGACTGGTCGCTGGCTTTCTGGGGCTCGGCCGAACAGCGTCTGCAGAACCACAAGGCTCTCAACATCATGATGATCGGTCGCAATGTCGAGAATATGGATATGCTCACTCGTTTTGGTTATCCCTATCGTCGTCTCTCCCTTGCCTATGATTCGCTCAAGCGCTATTGCAAGGAAATGACTGGTGCACTGGATGCCAACATCGAGAGCCAGTTGGACAATATGATTGTCGAGAGTAAGTTTAATCTCGATGATCCCCAATTTAAGGGCAAACTCATAAAATATATCAACCAGCTCGTAAGAGTATGAAGCGATACATATACAATTATCAGACCATAGTCACGTTCAGCGAGAGCGTCATCAACCATTCTGTCCTTCTCAGGTGTCAACCGGCTGTGGGAGCCTATATGACTGTTGATGAGGAACATCTCATCATCTCACCAGGATTCCGCCTGACCAAGAGCGTCGATCAGTTGGGCAACCGCATCGTATATGGAGCTCAGCGTGAGGCACACATGTCCTTGGCCTATGTCAGTGCGGGAATAGTGTCGATGTCGCCTTATATCATAAGGAACGAGAGGGAATTCAATCCCGTTTATCTGGTGCAGACTCGGCTTACCGACATAGGGCAGTGGACACCCGATGCCGAAGCAACGGGCATTCCTACCGAAGGGAGCGCCTTGCAGGGGCATGCCATCGACGTCGCCCAGGAGATATGCCACAAGGTGTATGGGATGATGACCTACGTGCCGTTCTCCACCAATGTCGAGACCACGGCATCACATGTGCTGACGACATTACAGGGCGTGTGTCAGGACTATGCTCATCTGATGATTGGATTTTGTAGGAGGTGTGGAATACCCGCACGTTATGTGTGCGGATTCTTGGAAGGTACGGGTGAAACCCATGCCTGGGTCGAGGTGTATGACGGCTATAGTTGGATAGGTTTTGATCCTACCAACGACTGCCGCATCATCTACGGCTATGTCAAGCTCGCCCACGGTCGCGACGCCTCAGATTGTCCTGTCAGTCGTGGAATATATGGCGGACAGGCATTGCAGCAAACTCAAATCAGCGTAACATTAAAAGAAATATGATAAAGACAATCGTATCGACGTCACTGCCCATCAACGAGCGGTTCGCGATAAGGAAAAACATTATTAAAAACGGAAAAGGAAATAGACGCGTGTGTATAGTCACCGGCACTCATGGTGACGAACTCGAAGGACAGATGGTGTGCTATCTCGTGGCAAAGCAACTCAACGAGAATCTCGACCTTCTCGACGGCACGGTGGAGATTTATCCCGCACTCAATCCTCTTGGCATCGACACTATCCAGAGGGGCATACCCAACTTCGATCTTGACATGAACCGCATCTTTCCCGGAAATCCCAACGGAACAATGGCAGAACAGACTGCCCATCTCATCGTGGAAGACCTCAAGGGTGCCGACCTCGTGTTCGACATTCATTCAAGCAACCTCTATCTCAGGGAAACGCCACAGGTGAGGATAAATGTATTGAACGAAAAGGAACTGGTGCCGCTTGCCCAGCGTCTCAACATCGACTTTGTATGGGTGCACGATGCAGCCACCGTGTTGGAGTCAACCCTTGCCCATTCACTTAATTCCATCGGCACCAAGTGTCTTGTGGCGGAATTGGGAGTGGGACAGCGTATCAATCACAAGATGTGCAACCGTCTCACCCTCGGCATCTTCAATCTAATGAAAGATTTAGGAATGTGGAAGGGAGAAATCCAACAAAGCCTTATCTCCAATCCTATAGTGTGCAAGGGCGACAACGTGGAGTTTCTTAATGCCGCCACATCTGGCATCTTCATCACCGAGCTCAAATGCGGAGTGGTAGTTGCTGAGGGTGAGGAGATAGGACAGATAGTGGAACCGATGACTGGTACGGTGCTCAGTAGGGTGATATCTCCTGTCGAGGGATATATGTTCACCATCCGTGCTTATCCCATAGTATATGAGGGTTCGCTGATGGCGAGAATCTTTAGAATTAGGAATTAAGAATTAGGGATTAGGAATGAGAATTGAGACAATATTTCAGATGAAGTCACCCTATAGGGATGATTTCCGCATCGATGGCTATTGGTTTGGCTCGGGCGAGAAAACCGTGGCTATAGTAGGTGCGATGCGAGGCGATGAGATACAGCAGCAATATATTTGTGCGCGTATAGTTGAGGCTTTGAAGGAAGCCGAATTAAGGGGAAAAATAGCCGATGGCAAGAGCATATTGGTTATACCGTCATGCAATCCGTTTTCGATGAACGTGTCGAAGAGGTTCTGGGCAATGGACGGTACCGACATCAACCGTATGTTCCCGGGATATGACAAGGGAGAGACTACCCAGCGCATTGCCGCTGCTGTGTTTGAATACATCAAGGACTTCGAGTATGGCATGCAGATGGCAAGCTTTTATATGCCGGGAGATTTCGTCCCCCATGTACGTATGCTCAAGACGGGATATGAGGATATTGAAACGGCACAGCTCTTTGGCATGCCCTTTGTCACTGTGCGCAAACCCCTTCCGTTTGACACCACATTGCTCAACTACAACTGGCAGATATGGGACACCAAGGCTTTCTCCATCTATGCCGGACAGACTAATTATGTGGAGGATTCCACCAGCGGACAGACCATCGACTCTATTCTGCGTTTCCTCAAAAAGATACATGTGCTCGACGTGAGGGTGCAGAATGCCGGATACGAGTCAATTGTATTGGATGAGGATGAACTGGTGAATATCATAGCCCGTCGTGCCGGAATCTTCTATCGTATAATAGGAGCCGGTCCGCATGTCAAGGAGGGTCAGGTGCTGGCTCGCATCCTCGACCCCTACGATTGTAGTGTGCTCGAAGAGATAAAGGCTCCTGTCGGAGGCACAGTATTCTTTGCCTACAACAAGCCTCTTACCCTCGAACATGCCATCCTCTACCGCATACAGAAATTCGACTAGAGCTTTGAGAGAAAGCGCTCACGATCCACGATGAATCGCAGGTGCTTTCCCTCACCTATGACATCGTTTCCCTGCCGGGCCACAACCGAGAAATATAGTTTTCTTCCGTCAATCTTGTCAAGGGTGGCAGTTGCCTCCACCTCTGCGCCTATAGGCGATGGTTTGAGATGCGACGACTCGATATGCCCGCCCACAGTGGTGGAGCCTTCTGGCAGATGTGAGCTCACTGCCAGCATTGCGGCATTCTCCATCAGAGCCATCATTGACGGAGTGGCGAATACGGGCATGTCGCCCGAACCCAATGCTATGGCGGTATTTCTTTCATCCACCACAGTCTTGCTTGTATAAGTTAATCCTGTTTCCATAATGCAATTTTTTATTGTTTTGTCAATGCAAAGGTAACTAAAAAGCCCGTATTATGCAAATTTAAGACGCAAAAGTTTGCCGTATCCCAAAAAATAACTACTTTTGCACATTCATTTATCATAAATAATAATATAATACATCAAGAAATGGCATTAATAAAATCTATAAAAGGCTTAACCCCGAAATGGGGACGTGACTGTTATTTCAGTGAGAATGCCACCATCGTTGGCGAAGTCACTATGGGTGATGAATGTTCCATCTGGTTTAATGCTGTGGTACGTGGAGATGTGGCTCCCATCACCATCGGCAACCGCACCAACGTGCAGGATGGTTCGTGCATTCATGTCACCAACACCACTGGTCCCACCGTCATTGGCAATGATGTCACCATAGGTCACAATGCCACAGTGCATGCCTGCACCATTCGCGACGGAGCTCTCATTGGTATGGGTGCCACCTTGCTCGATCATTGTGATATTGGCGAGGGTGCCGTAGTTGCAGCCGGTGCATTGGTACTTCAGAACACCAAGATTGGTCCTCACGAGTTATGGGGTGGTGTTCCTGCCAAGTTTATCAAGGAGACCAAGGAGAATCAAGCCGAGAGCTTCGGTCAGCACTATGTGGAATACTCCAAGTGGTATCTTGCTGAGCAGGAATAACGGCATAAATATAGCTATCAATCCTTCGCTATTTTGCCGCAAAAGGTTAAAAATCCCTTATTGCGGCAAATTTAACGCCTCTTATTTTGCCGCAATTGATATTTTTTTGTATCTTTGCGGCAAAATAACGGCATAAATATGGCACAAAAAATTATTGGAAGGCAAAAGGAGCAACAGGAGCTTTGGGATTTATACAATTCAGGCAGACCAGAACTTGTTGTTGTTCAGGGAAGGCGCAGGGTGGGCAAGACCTATCTTGTGAGAGAATTGTTTGATAGCAAGATGACATTCTATCATACAGGTCTATCACCTGCAGAACTTTCTGCCGAAAAAGGCAGTTTGCAAAAAATGCAACTTGCAAGTTTTTATTCATCACTCGTGAGGTATGGATATAATGGCACTGCACCCAATAATTGGCTCGAGGCATTTGACAAACTAAGAGATTTATTGGAATCCAAGGATAGAGAAGAACGACTGGTTGTATTCATAGACGAACTGCCTTGGATGGATACTCCACGATCGTTTTTCATCTCAGCCTTTGAGCATTTCTGGAATGGATGGGGTTCGGGAAGAAGCAACCTCATGCTTATTGTGTGCGGTTCAGCCACCTCATGGATTAATGACAAGATAATCAATAACAAGGGTGGACTGTACAATAGAATAACAGCCGAAATAATATTGACACCATTCTCTCTTGGCGAATGTGAACAACTCTACAAGCATCTCGGTGTGGCAATGGATCGTTACGACCAGTTGCAGGCATATATGATAACAGGAGGCATACCTTATTATATTGTCATGATGGACAAGAGGCTCAGCCTTGCCCAAAACATTGACAATCTATTTTTTGTAAAGAGTGCAAAACTGAAAAATGAGTTTACGCGACTTTTCAATTCGCTATTTACTAATCCCGATGACTATATCACTATCGTCAAGCTGCTGGGTAATAAGCGAATAGGATATACGAGAAAAGAGATTGCCGAAGAAACATCAATAGCATACGGAGGGGGACTTACAGCAATTCTCAAGGCACTCGAAGCAAGTTGTTTCATTGAGGCTTACACGCCATATAATGGTTCAAACCGCGATATTCGTTATCGTCTCACCGATCCATTTTGCCTTTTCTTTACGCATTTTCTTGATACGAACAAAAGTACTGACCCTCAATTTTGGCAAAATAACTTGCTGATGCCAACACTCACAGCATGGCGTGGATTTGCTTTTGAGAATGTATGCACTCTCCACATCAAGCAGATTAAGCAGGCTCTCGGCATAAATGGAGTTTATACAGAGTGTTCGTCATGGAGTAGTAAGTCTTCGCATCGTGCAGCTCAAATAGATCTTGTGATTGACAGAGCCGACCATGTAGTAAACCTTTGCGAAATGAAATTCACTGCGGATGATTTTCATATAGATAAATCGTGTGATGCAGACTTGCGCCACAAACTTACCACATTTATAGAGGAGACGAAATGCCGTTCTTCAATACACATTACCCTCGTGACAACATATTCATTATCGCGCAATGAATATTCAGGAAGAGTGCAGAGTGTAGTAACAATGGACGACTTGTTTAAAATATGAGTTTGATACCTGTCATGGAGGTCATTCCTCTCGGTTTTTACAAAAAATGGTGCATTATTCCTCTCGGTTTTTACAAAAAAGTAGTAACTTTGCACCCGATGAGGAATGTCCGTATATGGTAAGTAACAAAGTTGTTAGTAACATAATTCTTACTAACAACTTTATTACTTTATCCGTCTGCACTTAATTTGCAAGGAATTATATCAAAAAAAATATGACCATCGAAACAACGAAATTGAATTTCAATGTCAGTTACGGGTTACGAGTTACGCTTTGGGTTAAGCTATCCTAAATAGAAACAATAAAAATATTTCTTTTATGGTGCAATCAGGCGATACAGTGACCTGTCATGTGTCCAGACTTTGTCCATAAATATGATTTCGATTCACTTTCATTGTCTGTATTTCCATTGACTCTGTCCAACCAAAACTATTCAATATTCGTATTGCTTTATCCAAGAGAGACATAGCCCTGCCTTTTTCATCGAGATTATTATATATAAGAGCAAGGTTGTTAAGAGAATATGCAATCTTAAAGTTGTCTCCAATACGGTTTCTTATTGCGATTGATTTCCTTGCATAAATCAATGCTTCTTTATTCCTTTGCATATTCATCAAGTTATTCGCAATATTACAGTACGATTCAGCTGTGTCTTCATGATCTCCAAGTTTACTCTTGCGTATTTCTAATGCTTTCATGAGATACGTATTTCCTATCATCCATTCTCCAATCGCATCGTAAGCACATCCAATATTGTTATACTCAACAGCCGTCAATTCATTCTCACCCCATAAATATCTTCTAATATCCAAAGACTCCAAGAAACATTGCAAAGCCTTTGTGCTTTGATTATCATACATCAGCGTTATTCCCAACTGATTGAGCGCAAAGGCATGCCATTCAGTGCGATATCCAAATGCCTTTTTGCACAATGTTGCCATCTTCATCCATATCTCTATGCAAATCATTAATCCTGTTTTCCTGTCAGATGGGAACAACAACTTCCTGTCAATTCTTTCAGAGTAATATACTTTGTCATATCTGAAAAACAACACAGATTCCTTATGCTTGTATTTTCTCAATACCAAATCAAAGCCCAAATCCTCCAAACGGTATCTGCACATAGAATCTATCCAAGATTCGAGCTCCTCTATTTCATGCTTTTCCATCTTGGGGATTGCAAGAGTCAACTTAATATGTTCCATATTTATGCAAGTGCATTATTTACATTTCAGAGCATGCCAAACGGAGGCCGATATTGTTCCCCTTACTACCCTTGGGAACTAAAGATTTATAAGTGTTTCTACAACTTTCTTCATTATTGAACCAATCGCCTCCTCTAGTAATATATAATTCGTTATTCTCAATGTTACTTATATAATTACTGAATTTACGCAAATTGTAAGTATCTTGAACCCATTCCGCAACATTTCCTGTCATATCATACAAGTCAAGGATATTAGGAATCTTTTCTCCTCGGGGATGAGTCTTTTTGTTCGAATTAGATTTCGTCCATGCAACATCATTTAATAAATCCGACCCTGAGTATAGATGACTATCGCTTTCTTTTGCACCTTTTGCGGCATATTCCCATTCTGCATCAGTTGGCAAACGGAATTTTATACCAGTCAAATCACTCAATTTCTTAACAAACAATTGGCACTCATCCCAACTGACTTTCTCAACTGGACGTTCACTGCCTGAAAAAAAACGAATTATTATACCCCATAATTTCTTTCCATTCCTTTTGAGACACTTCATATCTACCAATATAATAATCGGCAACTGATACTTCGTGTGCTGGTTTTTCCATTGGCGAAAGCTGAACTCCTTTTATGCCATTTGTGCCCATAGTAAAAGAACCTCCTTTTACAAACACCATATTCTTGATAAGTTCCTTTATAACTGGTTTGCCTTTGTATTTTTCATAAGTGGGTAAAACAGCAACTTCGGGTTTTGTAAGAGTGAGTGAATAAGTCGTATTTCTTTTGAGTTTATCTATCTCATAGTTTGAGAATTCCACTTCCAAAGGAGTGAACTCTTCATTTAATACTTTCAGCCTTTTAGCTCCTTCGGCCATATAAACCCAATATTCGCCTGACTCATATTTAACATCTCCAACAACATAGCCTTCAAATTTAGCTCCTTTTACGGTCAAGCCAACTTTTACTAATGCACATACATTGCCATTTAGGTCCTTTCTCACATTAGTCCTTGCACTATGGTCTTTCTCAGCCACAACAAATGATTTCACCTTTAGCTCCTGGGAAAAGGCGAAATGCAGAGATAAGGATAATAGAATAACAAAATAGAGTTTTTTCATTAATTATCAAGATAGAAAGTGTTAATAGTCATATTATTAATATCTTCAACCACCATAAAGCACATATTCTTTAATTCTACATCTTTTGTAGATAAAGCTATGCTTTTGATTTCTTCAGCTGTATTATTAATTACTATATAAAGTGCTTTTTGGAAACCAAGCTGTCTCTTATATTCAGAAAGTTTTTTTATGTCCCGTCGGTAAGCATCCTTACTGCATTCCTTTATTTTAACCTCGGCAATTAATAACTGTTTAAGGCCATCTGCAGGGTTATTGCTTTGGTGGATAACAAAGTCTGGTTGAACAACCTTTTTACCATTTATATCATAAAGAACTTTGCTAACCTCGCCAGAAAAAAAAATTGGCCTTCCATCCAACCCTCTTTCCATTTCTTCATAATTATTCTTATATATTAAGGCAACCAAAACCATACAGAAATTTCTTTCCGTGACCAACTCTCTATTATTCATTACCATATATTTTTTTGTTTCAAGCAATTCTGATAATGCATCTTTAATCCAAGTAATGTACTTGTCTTCTCCTTTAAATAGTTTATTATAATTCATAATTTTAAATATTATATTAATTATTAACTTTACAATACTACTTATTCCTCGTTAATGTTCAGCACATTGTCGTTTTTGTTCCATCAATGGTTTTAAGTCTACTCCCATTTTTTTTAATTCAATTGCTGATTTAATAAAGTTTTCAACAAATGGTAATTCAGAACCAGCATTTAGATATGTTATTTTAAAAAACTCTATTGCTTTTTTCTTGTCGCCAAGTTTCTTAAAGCAATCTGCAAGTAAATTATAATCTGAATAATCATTTTTTAAAGGGTATTTGCTCATATATTTAATAGCTTTTCCCCAATTTCCTTTTCGATAAAACGCGTATGATAATTCACGATATATCAGCTCTTTAATTGAATCGGGAATATTATGTGTATCCTTTAGCATTTTTTCAGCTTGTTCAGGATATCCTGCTTCGCAATATATCTCAAGCCACACTGGGTTCTTTTTTAAATAATACTCTTTATTTCTTAATTTTTCAAAAATATAAATATATTCCTTAAAAACCTTTTTTTTATTAGTGGGTAAATAACCGCACAAGTAATCTACACCACATAAATATTCTTCTAATTCCTTCTTTATCGCATCTTGATTTCCTGCATAAAAATTATAAATTTTATTCATATATTCTCGTGGATTATACCGATAATCCCTATTATCTTCAATTTTTAGATTTACATTTATATCCACTTTTTGTCCATCTAACTCTAACTCTTTTGTTGCTGGTAAAAAATAAAATGCTTCAAATGATAATTTATGATGTCCTGCTTTAACTCCTGAGAGAGTTAATGGAGTTACGCCCACCTCCTTTCCATCAAGAAAGACTTTAGCTTGTGCCATATTATTTAACCATTTAATATTAACCGTTGATGTATTTCTATCTAAAGGGATTATATATAGAGAACGTTTTTCTTCAGATTTGAGAGTAACCGTCTTCCTATCTGATTTATGATACTTTAGCTTTGTTTCTATTGTATGTGTTCCTGCCAATATTTTCCCTTTCCATACTCCTTGGCTTTTCTTAATACCATCTATATAGATATCAGCATCCTTGTTATAGCATGAGATATCAAGATATGCCCATTTTGATTTCAATTCTATATTGATATCTACCTTCTGCTTCCCTGATGTAAGAGGTCTTGTAGTCGTTTCATATCCTTCCGCTTCGGCACTACATATCCATGTTTTCTTCGGCAGATATAATTTGTAATAACCATCTTTATTGACATTCATTAGAGTAAAATTATCCAACCTTAGAACAGCATCTTTTGGAGTTACAGTTATGACAACCTCTGACTTTTTCAAGTTATTCTTTTTCTCTTTTATAGTCATTTCATAAGTGGTCTTAGATTCGATCTCAGTAATATCATAATTTGGGAATTGTACAGAAACAGGTAAATAATTTGGTGGAACGACAGTAAGTGATTTAGCTCCTTTTGACATGAAAATTGAATACTCATTCATATCATATTTTACATCTCCAATTATTTCACCCTCGAAGTTGATATTTTTTATATTTGACTTCACTTTTACTAATCCACACTGATTACCATTAGAATCAACGGGGGCTCTAAATGCAGAACCATCATTCAAGTTTGCCTTTATGCTTGAGATTTCTATCCCCTGTCCATAAGCAGAAAGTGTATGAATAGATAAAAAGCAAACAGTTATTAATAATATTATTTTTTTCATATTATTGTTCATTTTCTATTACATTAGTATTGTTTTCATAATACCAATCCAAATCATTAGGATCAAAATCATAAAAATATTTTATCTTGCGTGCTTCGCTGAGTTCCTCTTCCATATTTGTCGGTTTTAACTCTAATATTATCTTATACAAACCATGTGCTGGAGCATCTTTTTTATTCTCAAGTAATTGTCGAGCTTTATTCTTATCTTGCTCTACTCCAATTCCATAATAATAAAACCAACATAGAAAGTATGAATCCTCGCCAAATTTTTTAGCTTGACACAATGCCAAAGCTATATCATCATCATACCTACATTTACCACATTTGCATGGATAAAAATAAGAGAAGTCCATTCCGTATTCCTCATGATATTGCCTCATTTTCTTAACATAAGCAACTGGATTTACATTAACAACGAATGAGTCGTTTGATAATATCAAACAATTTCTTTCACAAATACCCTGCGTATGATAATCATCACATCCTAATAAATATCTTGCATAATTCGTTAATTCCATTTCTCCATTCTCTTCAAGTTTTTGTTCCTCACCAATCTCGATGTTGATTGTTTTCCACACATACATTTTCTTCCATAGGGACAATTTATACTCCCCAACAGGAACTGTATCAAGTTTTAGAGGAGTTACCCCAACAAACTTTCCATCAAGATAAACATTTGTTCCCTCTGGATAATAGTTAACGGATAATGCCCCTGCTTTTATTGGTAATGAATGAAAAACAACTTTCTCTGTTTCACCTTCTGCAACAGAAATAACCCTTTTTTGTGATTCGCATTTTGATTTGCTTACTTCAATTGAATATGAACCTGGTATGACTTTGCCGTTCCAATTACCGACCCCAACAGGTTCTCCATTAATCACTATTGAAGCATCAGAATCACTACAGTTTACAATAAGACTGCCAGCGTAATCCATAAGATTAACCACACGATATACAGGCTCATCCTTTTCAACGGATAGTGCAACGTTATTAATAGAAAATATTCCATCTGTTACAGTATAGAAATGACTACCTAATGACAAATTTATCATGTATTCGTCACTAGATTGTTTTTCTACTACATTTCCATCAATAATCAAATTTGCCGTTTGAGGGAATATCTTAAATCGCACTACTTCAGTTTTACCAATTTTCCCCTCCTTTTTCTTTCTAACCTTTGTGTTCAATTGATACGTGCTGCCTGATTTGATGTATTTCAAATCATAGTCAGAGAATACAACCGTCGTTGGCAAAATGTCGTTATGTTTAATAATCAATCGTTTGCTTTTATCTGCCATATAAACGAAGTAGCAACCTTTCTTAAATTCTATATCACCGATGATATTACCTTCAAATTGAACTCCTTCAATATTTAACCCAACTTTCACAAGGCCGCATTTCACACCATTTATATCCACACGGGATATTATTTCGGATTCATCATCATCAAGCATCTCAAAGCCTTTTACTGTAAGTTCCTGAGCTTGCAGTATTAAAGATGCGAAAACAAACAAAAACAAAATTATAAATCTCATAAGAAAAAAGTATTAATATTTCATTTATACAATATCATAGGTATGAGCTATCGTTTCTTCTTAATGTGAATATTACCAAGTAAAATCAAAATCTTATGAAAACATTTAGCCGACTTTACTTTATCTGTAATATTTTTCGCCCAATCCATCTTATACATTTTTGTATATTTTTCTTTTGTCCCGTTTTCATGGATGTTATTCAATAAACTTATATATTTATTATAGTATGGAGTGACTGGGGTCACTCCACATGACGCTAAGAGTTCACTTAATTTTATTACAAAATCAGCACTCATATTTACTATTATTTAAATATCAAAATCACTTAATGTAAATATCTCCTCTTTGGGCAGAGCCTTGCCGCCAACCCTGTCGGGTTGCCACGTGCGAACGTGGATTTGCGGATGAGCCTCATCTGTGAAATCCCATAGCAGGAATAAGTAACCATCGTCATGATAGCGGTTGCTGGTATAACCCTGATGAAGGGTTACACCATAGAAATTTGCATTGACTGGATGTCGCATCACTTCAACCTCATCGAATGTAACCTTGATATAGCTTGCTGCCCTAAAAACTCGACTCAGGTTTGTGAGATACTGCTGTTTGTTTTGCTTATTATACACAATTTTTTGTGAAGAAAATCCTTCTGCATGTTTTTGGGTAATCACTCTACCGGTAATGATGAGAGCATCATCACTAAACACCTGATTAAGAAAGTTTATGTCCTTTTGATTGTAGGCAGTGCGGAATTGCTCTACATAGTCGAGTATCATTTGACGTCGCCTAAGGTCTGTGAGTTCAAGGTTGCTCTTTATGACATTCATGTATAGGTTCATACTGATTGAAAGATAGAAACTCTCAACATTACCTTTTTGGTCGAAACTGATAACAGCCTCCTGATATTCATCTTCATTAAACTCACGTTCACCTGTTGGCTTCATCATCAATGGGATATTGCGAACTTGATACCCCGAACCAGTCGTGATACAATGCTCTACTATATCTTCGTCAGTACAAACGAATGGGGAATTTTCCCAAAGCATGGACATTGAACGCTGAACAGCCACATCCACACCCATTATCTTGAAGTCAAGAGCTCTACTTTCTGCTTGGGCACTGTTTACCTCATTTAGTATGGCAGCAATAGTTCGCTCCATTTTCTGCTTGAGTTCCACATTCTCTACACCATCCGAGATTGTCACATTTACGTTTGCCGACATTGGTATGATAGCGGCACAAAACACATAGAATAACAGTATAATCTTTTTATTCATAATAGTATTATTTTATTCGAAGCCAAATGGCTCCACATTCATTATAATTTTTGATATTGTCACCTCTTAGTGTCGCCATATTTAACACGTTGCTTCCTGTTTTCCTCAGTGCAGCAACAACCTTGCCTTGTTTGTCATAAACAAATAGGTGGCAATTGCCATCCTGTGGCATGGTGGAATACTTACCATAAGTGTCAAGTCTGCCTGCTGTTTTCAATGACTCTATATATGGCTTTATCTCATAAAAACTTGTTATTGACTTCATCTTTTCTTCATCTGCAGTCAATGATATCACTTCAATTGATGGAGATGGGGCGTCTTCGGAGATTACTTCTACAGAAGACTCTTGCAATGTGGAATTATCTACCTGAAACACTACAACTTCCTTTTTGTCGGTTACAGGCAATATATCCTGCTTATTAACATATACGAAGGCACGATAATAATCGCCACGCATGGTTTGCACCTCAAAGCAGTGATCTTTTGCCTTTGCAATACATACATCAACATTATCGGTTGTTTGCTGATGAATCCAGTCGCTCACCTTTACTTCAAGAATCGCCTTGGCACCTTCGAGAGCTTCTTTCTGGTTCTTCATTGTAGCCTCGGCATAGATGTAATTTGCATCACGTTTAATCTTGCCTATTTGTCTAACCAAATCATCTTGTTGCGCCACGAGCGATAAAGATAATATCAGACATGAAATAACGCTTACTATCCTCTTCATTGCCATTGTTTCCTTTTATTATTCTCTGTTTGTTGTTTATATAAATTCTTTATATTGTGAGTAGGTATATAAGGAGTCAACTTTACCTTTAGTACTGATTTGGGATTATTGACAAAACCTTTGGGAAGTACTACCGAAAGAAGGTGATTATAGAAAAACACATCATTCTGAGCTATAATGATTGCAAGAATACCATCTTCTCGTTCCTCTTCAACTGCAAAATACGTTTTCAAACCGTTCAAACTACAATATTTCAGCCACTGACTTAGAGTGATGTCGTATGATGTGGTTGTCATACCATATATCGATTGCTCAATATGCATACGATAATCTGTGTTGCTGATTAAACCATGAAATAGATTGGCTGCGGAATATTCTGTAATAGAATCATCATATACGGGATAATATTCTTCGTCGGTCTTTATAAAATACCTTGCATTATTTAGGCTTTCCACACCTATATGTTGCGAACATTTTACATAAAGTTTATCATCCAATGCTTTGATATTAGCAGTATCAAAAGGTAGAGGTTTGTATTCATAAGATGAGGCCGAAAGAATGTCATTACGTAACCCATTTTGAATCTCCTTTTGTGACTTACCCACAATCAAGTCGTATTGAGCAGGAAACACAAACGTCAAAAATGGCACATCTGACTTAAGCCAACTTATTTCGAAATACCGTTCCATCTTTGAGAAAGAAACAGGCAAAGTGTCGTTGAGCTGATATATGTCAGTCCATTTGCCCTTACGGAAATACACCTTGTCATCTGCAAGTTTAGTTTCCACAGATGTACCTTTCAACGAGCGCAACCCGTTGAAATAACGTTCCACGAAGTCCATTACAACGATAGTGTTTCTGTCAACTATGTTGCGAATAGAATCGTTAAACAAATGAAGCCGTTGGGCATTTGAACTGACACACACAGTAATCAGCAATAGCGACATAATGCCTATTCTTCTCATAGATAATTACGTTCGTATTTTACTTTCCAATGATGATACTACCCTTCACCGTATTATCAGAACCATACCAAATTCCTTGCACAAGATGACCTTCAGAGAATTCGCCTATCACGTAGTCTCCAGCTTCTGCCACTCTGCCCTTGGGGTCACGGCTGTCAATGACATGAGAAGTCTTGAATATAAGTCTTCCATTGACATCATTGGGTTGACCGTTTTTAAGATTACCCTTGAAAGTGGCATAGCCAAGATTCTTTGAGTTGGATGATGAAGTTGCAGGTTTTGCTTGTTTTCCTGCTGTTTTCTCAACCTTTGGCTTCTCTTCTTTCATAGGCTCGACAATTGGTTCATTCTTTTTTACTTCTGAAATACCAATTGTGTCCTTTTCAACCTTAACGATATCACTGTCTTTTGCGGCTAATTGTGGTTCTGTTGGCTGTTTCGATTCACCACCGGAGAATATGAAGAAGGCAGCTATTAATGCCACTACCAATACTACAGCAACAACTACTATTGGGGTCTTATTGCCCTTCTTGGGAGGAGGACATTCGCGCAATGGTTTTCCACATTCTTCGCACACAAATTCCTTACGGGCAGCAATTTGCTGCACTTCCTTTGACTTTGCCTTGGAGCACGTTTCGTTTAGACATATTCCATATCTATAACGAACATATTCTTTGTTTCTTCTTTCCATAATTATTATTATTTTACATTACTTACATTATTGGAGGAGGTGTAGAATCACTTGTTGGTGGCAATGGAGGCATTGCCGAAGGATATGGAGAAGCGAACAATGACTGAAGTGCAGCTACTTGACTTGCCGCCGTCCACTGACTCATACCTTCCATCCATACCATACTGTTTGGGGTTAGCTGGCCGTTCTTTACCATCTGCTTGCACAAATCCCTGCTATAAGGTCCATATTGTTGTCCGCCAATAGCAATATATAGACTAATCTCTGGCTCTTGAGCCATTAAGGGAGGTGGCGTTGTTGAATTAACGGAAGGAGGAACAGATCCTGTTGTCTCCTGTTTTTTATGGACAGCAAACAATGAGGGAAGTTGACTTCCATCGCCTTCTGTGTGCAGAAGAATGGCATTGCAAGTGTCGGTAGCGACATTGCCTGTATGCATGAATCGTTCGTAACGTTCCTTGTAAGGTTGCATCCAATCAATACAACGCATTGGGAAACAATATGCCACTGTTATTATTGATAATTCATCCTTGCGAGGACTTTTCCTGTTGACAACTATTGTTGTCCTTGCCGTACTCTGATTAAACGATTCGAGGAATGCACGTTCCAGTTTGTCGGCAAATCGTTTCAGTCCTTCATTATCGTCTGGAGAAGGTATTGACACAAGTATTGTTTTCTTGTTGATACTTGCAGGATTTGTCGGACTCTTGTCGTTCTCGTTGTTTCGCAGATGGAGTTGCATCTGGTCATTGTTGAGTTTAAGATAAACTCCGCTTTGGTTGACAATCTTTATAGCGAATGCCTTTATGTCATCATCAGTACGTAATTTCTGCTGCAATTGTGTTAGGATATTGAGTCCCAATACTTTTTTGTCGCTTTCTGCTTTTTCGTCATGCTTGGTTTTGACAATCTGGGATAGCTTCATGTCAAAGGCGTCCTTTATTCCATCAATACTAATGTCATTGGATAGTCTGCCAAAATTAATGAAGTCACTTTCTGGCAGTATAGACTCTCTCAATTGACGTGCAACGTTAGGCATATCGATTTTATCAATCTTCAGTTCTGTTTCGAATCCTATCATTGCATCATCTTCGCTTACCTCGATTATCGCCCCTCGCATATCTTCGAGACCCTTGTTAACCTTTCGTTGGGCTGTTACCAAACGCTCGGTTTCATCTATTGCATCATTAATCTTTTGACCGAATGCAGATATATCCTCATCCATCTTGCCGAAGTCGATATATATGCGAGCAGCAAGTTTCTTTGCAAATTCAAGGGCCACAAGTTGAGTCTTTGAAGTGTAATAGTCGGTCAATATCTCCTGATGCTCGGAATATCTGCGTGCTCCCACTCCAACCATACGTTGAAGAATACCAAGACGGCTCCATTCCGCAACATTGGCCGTTCGGTCTTCATTCACCCCGTCATAATAATCCAATTCTTCCTTTGATTTGCTTTCCAGGTCGCTACGCATATCTGTAACCTTTTCCAAAAGCAGTTTCGATACCTTTTGCAATTCCACGATGGAAATGTCACCGATCTTCCATTTCTCAAATAGTTCTGTTTCTACATTGTGACGTATTTCACGTGAGATATCAGGAATAGCCCTTTCCTTGCCAAGATAGAATGCCTCTACTCCTTCCTCACGGAAATGATTGGCATAGAAGTCATTCATGATGCTATCCAATTCATTAAGTGGGCTATTAGCTTTCTTTGCTTCATCCGAATATCCCACTGCCTTGTCGTGCCAGTAGTCATTGAATGAAGGATAATCAGTATCAGACTCCAATACTTTTTTTTCGTATGTAAGGTGGGCAATATCAATCATCCATCTCGACAAGTTATCTGCATTGAGATAGTCCTTGCGATAGTCCTTATTGCGTTCTTCGTTTACATATCCTTGATTTTCTCTCCAATTGTTATACTTGAATTGATAAAGAACACTTTCTCCAACAGAATATGTTATATGTTTTAAGATACGTAATTCAGGATACATCACTCGTTTAATACCAAACGAGTTAATTTTTTTTGTTCTTGCAGGACGAATGCTTCCGTCTATCTCAGGGTTGGCAGTTTCATCAAGTTCAAGGGCATAGTCATCCATATTTTCAAAATTATATGCCCTGATTATGTCACTATTAACCTGATCTTCCTCATTTACAAGGAAAATGCGTGCAAAAATATAATCACTTACAATCTTTGGGAGTTCCTCCAGAGAATTTATGGCAATTCCATTTTCATTCACGTTACTATATATCGTCAATCCGTCAGCAATACCTTTAATCCTGTCGTTGTATAGATGAGCTTCGCCACCTCCAACAACATCTTGCGGGCACCATCTTCCCGCCTGCAATGCATTCAATTCGTTCATTGCTGCATAGCCATTTGGATAGTATCGTCCTTGGTCCATGTCTGCCTTTGGTAGATTCATCTCTGGAATCATTGCATAGACAGATATTTTTGAATCAGGAAATGCTTTGCGAGTTTGTATTATTACATCAACAATAGCACCTGAACCAGTACCGCCACTAAGTCCTGTAAAAATATGAATGTTTGTCTTGGTACTGTCCATGCCAGAGCGAGATTGGCAACGCCCAAAGGCATCTTTTAAACTATTTACATAACCAATGGCATTAGCTGCAAAAAGCAAACGGCCTGCTCTTCGTTTTTGTCCTGCTGCCAAACCTAAAGAACCTATTGCGGATTTAACAGCCGACACATTATTGACAATACCCTTGACGTTTGGATAATTGTCAATATGGTTGAGTATATGCTCTACATCAACTGCCTTGATATTAAGAAACTCGTTACGTGTGAATGAGGCATCTTGTCCCATCACGCGAAAATCCGGTCTTGCCTTGCCATCTTGTGGCATCATTTCTTCGGTTGAATCTACATATAAGATGGATACCGGGAGTTTATTACGTTCTTCATCCGTTGGAAACTCCTCATAAAGTCTCATCTTGAATGCACGGAGGATCTTCCCTCCTGTACCGCCAAGTCCAACCAATATGTGGTTGCCAGTGCAAAATGTTCTTTTGTCCATATATTATCAGTTTTATTTTATCTTTTTCTTCTATAAGTTCTTATTTTATTCCGTTGTCGTCTTGTTGACATCCTCGAATTGTTATTGCTCAACGACCTTATTGTGAAGAAAGCAGCTACAACAACGAATGCCACACACCACAATAGTCGTCGTAAAATATACCATTTTAGATAAGAGCTCAATGTTGAAGCCATCGCATGAGGAAGCTCTGATGCCGTAAAACCCTTAAATTCTCCTGAACCTACATAATACTTCAGTAATGGATAGGTTTCAATCAATTTACAGAGTACCGCTTGCGACTCTTCTTCTGTCACAAGTTCATCCTCTGGTATATATTGCTCTATCAATGTTCTTGCATGGTGTTCAAAATCATCAATGTTATCCATTATCTTTAATGACCCTACTAACATAGTACATTGAAAAGACAGGAGAATAAACAACATGGTTAATTCAAACCATGTAACTAATGAGAACATGGCATCTTTATACCACCCCTTGACAAGCAGGACAAACAATCCTATACATGTCAAGGCTACCAGTAAGCCCCAGAATAAGCTACTAAGAGAATATGTCAATATGTCTATTATCATATTCTTGCAGTCTCTTGCATGCCACAGGCTCAAGGCGATTGATTGTTTTTTAGGTAATGGAGGCATAAAAAGGAAGGTGCGAGCCTGTTGAGCTTATCATATTGGGAGGCCTTCGACTGCCTATGCGATGGATAAGATAACAGCTTGCACCTTTGTATGATAGATACAGTATGTATATACCAACCTACCATAACAAAGGAGAACGTTTCTTTTTTCCAATCGCATATGAGAGTTGTCGAAGTTCCCAACTTGGAAAAAGCTAAACGCTTCCTAAATTATGTCTGTGGCAGATTTTCTGCCACGTTGCAAAGATAGGAATAATTTAGCAAAAAACGTTCATTGCAAGCTGTTTTTTTTGCAAAATAAGTAAAAATTGCAGTAATTATGGGCAATTAGCTTGATTTTTTCACAAATTTTAGCTATAAAGGGTAGAATATTGATTAAATAAAGAGACTGTTATTGATTACGAATTACAAATTTAACCTAATCCTTGCTTGATATAAAATCTCTTGTACACATAATCCTAAATATTTTATATACAACTATGCAAAGATAGGCATTATTTGCAACAATGGCAAACAAATGCATTAATATTTAGTGTTTTTTAATAACTGAGGATAGAGGGCTGAGAGTGACAAAGGCTGAGAGTGACAGGTACATTGGTTCACTCTTTGGGTTCACTTCAGTACACCTATTCACTTGAGAACTGAATGCCCTATTTACTTGATATTAGGATGCCTTGTTCTTATCACATTAGGATACCCTGTTCTTATCACATTAGGATACCCTGTTCTTATCACATTAGGATACCCTGTTCTTATCACATTAGGATGCCCTGTTCTTATCACATTAGGATGCCCTGTTCTTATAACATTAGGATACCCGATCTACTTGTCAACTTAATAACCCCTTAACCCAATAACCCCTTACTAATCAAATTAATGATTTTACTGCCATTATTTCATCAATTATTGACGTATATACCACAGGGCTTGGCTGCTAATAAAACATGTATCTTTGCTGCGTATTTTCATTGAAAATCCTCAGTAGAGTTGAGCATTTTCATTGAAAATCCTCAGTATAAATTATCTATAGGTACTATGTTGGTTCTTGTCACTATGAAAGAATTGCGTATTTTTGGATATTTTGCCCTAAAAGAATTGCGTATTTTTGGATATTTTCCATAAAAACATTTTGGTAAGTCGAAAAAAAGGTGTAATTTTGCACCGTGCAAATAATAATTGCAATGGAATTATGGAAAGAATATTCAGACGAAAACTATATGAGAGGCTTCTCGAATGGAAGCGTGTGAGCAATGGCAAAACTGCCATTATGGTTGAGGGCGCACGACGTGTAGGCAAGTCAACCTTGGTGGAATTGTTTGCAAAAAATGAGTATGAATCATATATCATTGTTGATTTTAACGAGGCATCTGACGATGTGAGGGCTTTGTTTGACAATCTTATAAACAAGGATTATATATTCCTTCAACTTCAATCAATATATAACGTTATTTTGAAGGAGCGCAAGTCGGTGATTGTCTTTGATGAAGTGCAGTCATGTCCTAAGGCAAGGCAGGCAATAAAATATTTGGTCAAGGACGGGCGTTATGATTATATCGAGACGGGATCACTCATAAGTATCAAGAAGAACACCAAGGACATAACTCTTCCAAGCGAAGAGGAGAGGGTTACACTATATCCTATGGATTACGAGGAGTTTCGTTGGGCAATGGGTGATGAAACTACAGTGCCAATACTCCGCACTTTCTTCGACAAGAAACTACCCCTTGATAAGGCTCATCGCGACAAGATGCGCGATTTTAGGCTATATATGCTTGTAGGCGGTATGCCACAAGCTGTAAGCACCTTCATCGAAACCAACAATTTCTGTATGGTTGACCTTGCGAAACGCAATATTATTCATATTTACTTGGATGATTTTCAGAAACTTGACCCTACTGGTCGTTTGGAAACATTGTTCAAGGAGATACCGTCGCAATTGAGCCAAGCAAGTAACCGCTTTAAGCCATACGGCATTCTTGGTGATGTTGACGAAGACAAGATGATGGAATTGCTGAAAAATCTGGAAGACAGCAAGACAACGTTGTTCTCATTTCATTCAAACGAACCTAATGTGGGTATGTCACTTACGAGGGATATCTCAAAATTTAAGGTTTTCTGCGCAGATACCGGCCTGTTCGTGACACTTGCCTTTTGGGATAAGGACATCACAGAGAATGTAATCTATCAGAAACTGCTTAATGACAAGCTAAGCACCAACCTCGGTTATATTTATGAGAATATCATAGCACAGATGTTGGCTGCGGCAGGCAACAAGCTTTTCTATTACACATGGGCAAAGGATGCTACGCATAATTATGAGATAGATTTTCTGCTGTCACGTGGAGCCAAGTTGCAACCTATTGAAGTAAAGTCGTCTGGTTACAAAAGTCATACCTCACTGGATGCTTTCTGCGATAAGTACTCTCATATCATCGAGAGGCGTTATTTGATTTACACAAAGGATTTAAAGAAGGACGGTCAGACTGTTCTCTTGCCTGTGTATATGACTCCATTCCTGTGAGCTGTAGTGACGGAGGTTATTGTCACCTGAGGGTTGCAGTTATATGTTGAACTTGCTATTGACCTTCAGCAAGTGTTAACTGTTAACGCGTAACTGACAAAAAAAAAGTGCAAGTTACGGGTTAACAGTTAACACTTTCCCTCTTCCTCTTTGAGGTCATAAGTTATGGCAAAGGTTGGTCATAAGTTATGGCAAGATTGTGAAGGTATTTATAGCCAACCGTTGTCCTTGTACCATTTGATGGTGAGGCGCACTCCATGGTCGAGGTCGTATTCGGGATGGAAGCCCAGTTCGTCTTCGGCTGGAGTGATGTCACAACGCCAGTTGCGTTGCTTCATGATATGGTATTTGTCGTTGTTGAGGGCTGTCACCTTGCCTGTCATCCTGCCAACGTATTCGCCACAGAAGGTGATAAGGCGAAGCAGCCATATCGGTGCTTTGAGGCGCAACACCCAAGGATGTCCGAGTTCGCGACAGATAAGGTCGCTGAAGTCGCGCGAACTGTAGTTGCGTCCGTCGCTGAGGAAATACTTTCCGCCAATCTTGCCGTTTTCCAATGCAAGGAAAATGGCTTGCACCACGTCGAGTACATATACGAAGGTGATTGTCTGCGGCTTATATCCGGCAGCGAAATCCACATGCTGGCTGATGCTCTTTGCCATCATGAAGTAATCCTTCTCGCGAGGGCCATACACTCCAGTTGGGCGCAGTGTGATGCAAGGCAGTTTGCCCTTGGCTGTCATCTCGTCGAGATAAGTCTCGCTCTCGAGTTTGCTTCGCCCGTAGTTGGTGTTGGGGTGGGGAGTGTCGGTGGCCTTGATGTCCTTGTGGGGATATTCCTCGCGGATATTACCGAAGACGCTTAGGCTGCTGACATATACAAAGCGCTTGAGAGGCATGTGTAACTCCAACAGAGCCTCCACAAGGTTCTTCGTCCCGAGGGTATTGACACGATAGAAATCCTGGGCATTGATGCACTTGGTCACTCCGGCGGCATGCACAACGTAGTCGAAGCGCAGTTCGCTCATTTCCTTCACCATCTGCTCTTTGCAGTCGAAGTCGAGATGAATGAAATGGATACGCTCGTCGGTCAGATACTTTCTGCTGCTCGACGGGCGCACAGCCACCCACACGTTCATGCCCATGTCGAGGGCCTTGTCAACGATGAAGCCTCCGATAAATCCTGTGGCTCCGGTAATCAGAATGTTATTAGTATTATTCATGTAGTTATTTCGTGATGTCTCTTTTAAAAAAACAGGCCTAATCTCACGATCGGGCCTGCTTCCAATGTTTAACCTTAAAATTTATGTAAAAGTATCTATCTACAAAGATTCTTCCGAAAAATTAGAGATTCGGGTTGATCTCATTCCACTTCTCTACAGGAGGAACGATGTTGAGAGTAACCAACTCGTCGCGCATCTTGCAGAGGTGAGCATAGCTTGCGTCGAGCAGAGCCATCTCCTCGGCTGTTCCCTCGGGCATCTTGTAAGAGCATCCGTTGGTGTCGAGAGTGGTGTCCATAGCCATCATGATGTTCTGGTACTTCTCGTTCTTTACGTATGTTCCTGCAGGCCATGCGAAAGGCTCGCCACCCATGACGGCACGAATCATCTCTACAGAGCAGTAGGCAGGACTCTGCCATGAGCTGCGGCCGCGGAGCTGGATGATCTTTGCGCCACCCTGAACAACATCGTTGCGGAGCTTCTCCCACTCTTCCTGAGGAAGGGCGTCGGTGCCGATAATCTCGCTCAGTGGCTTGCCCTGAATCTTCACCTTGCTGCCGAATACAGCCATCTGCTCGCCGTGGCCACCGAAGGTGCGGCAACCGGTAACTTCGTCGCTCTTAACACCAAACTTCTTGCAGAGCTCGCTGCGAAGACGTGTAGAGTCGAGAGCTGCGAGAGTTGTAACCTGTGAAGGCTTCAGTCCTGAGTAGAGCAGAGTAACAAGACCTGTGAGGTCGGCGGGGTTGAAGATAACAACCACGTGCTTTACGTCGGGGCAGTATTTCTTGATGTTCTGTCCAAGTTCCTCAGCAATCTTGCAGTTGCCGGCGAGAAGATCCTCGCGGGTCATACCTGCCTTACGTGGAGCACCACCTGATGAGATGATATACTTTGCGTCCTTGAATGCCTCGGCCACATCGGTTGTAGCGGTGAGGTTGACACTGTCATAACCGCAGTGGAACATCTCTTCCATTACACCCTCCATACCTGGAGCATAAACGTCATAAAGACATACGTTAGGAGTCAGCTTCATAGTCAAAGCTGTCTGAACCATTGTTGAACCAATGGCGCCACCGGCGCCGACAATCACCAATTTGTCTTCAGTTAAAAATGCCATATTCTATTATTTTTTTATATAATGATGTTACATGTTTTGTCATAATCAAGGGCTCAACAGCATAGCTGCCGCCCGAAATCCAGTGCAAAGATAGTAAAAATATGAATAGAACGATAATCTTTTTTATATTTTTAATTCTTTTTTGCCCATTTATTTGTTTATTTCGCATAAAAAAGCTAACTTTGCAATGTAAAAATGTCAAAACAATGGATTCAACAGTAATAATAACACGCATTGAGGAGTTAAGAACAGTGATGAAAAGCGAGGGAATCGACGCCTTCGTCTTTCCAAGTACCGACCCCCATAACGGGGAATATGTGCCTGAGCACTGGAAGGGGCGCGAGTTTATCAGCGGATTCAATGGGTCGGCCGGTACAGCTGTCGTGACTATGGATGATGCTGCACTATGGACTGACTCACGCTATTTCCTGCAAGCCGAGGAACAATTGGCAGGAACGGGATTCCGACTGATGAAACTCAAGATAGAGGGCACCCCGACAATATCGCAATGGCTTGGCAGAAAACTGGCGGCTAACGGCGGTACGGTGGTGGGTATCGACGGTATGGTGAATTCTATAGGCACTGTCGAAGCCCTTGCCGATGAACTGAGAGCTGAGGGCGGTATCACCCTGCGCACCAACTTCGACCCACTGAAGGTGATTTGGAAGGATCGTCCGGCAATACCTTCGGATATGGCGATAGTACATCCACAGAAATATGCGGGTGAGAGTGCACAAAGTAAGATTGCCCGTATTCGTCAGGTGTTGCGCGAGCGTCATGTGGAGGGGATGTTGGTGTCGGCACTCGACGATATCGCCTGGGCATTGAACATCAGAGGAACCGACGTGCACTGCAATCCCGTGGTGGTGTCGTATCTCCTGATTACGATGGACAGCGTCACATTATATATAAATAGTGATAAACTCACACCTGTGGTAAGGGAGCATCTTGCTGCTAATGGTGTGATGACCGACGAATATGAAAATGTGAAAAAGGGGTTGGCAGGATACGACGGATATAATATACTGATGGATCCAGACGAGACATGCTACACCCTGTATAAGGCATACGGAGACCGTCCGAAGGTGCTTGCCCCATCGCCACTGCCCTCGATGAAGATAGTGAAGAACGAAACTGAGATAATGGGCTATCGATATGCAATGCTGCGTGACGGAATAGCAATGGTGAAATTCCTCAGATGGCTTGTGCCGGCAGTGGAGGAAGGTGGAGTGACAGAGGTGTCGGCAAGCGACGAACTGGAGGCGTTTAGGGCTGAGCAATCCTTGTTTAAGGATATATCCTTTGACACTATTGCGGGATATGGTGCCCATGGTGCCATCGTGCATTATGAACCTACGCCAGAGACTGACATCGAATTGAAACCCGAGGGACTGCTGTTGCTCGATAGTGGAGCACAATATCTCGACGGCACTACCGACATCACCCGCACTATTGCACTCGGACCCGTGACCGACGAGCAGAAGCATATCTACACCCTCGTGCTCAAAGGGCATATCCGACTGGCGATGGCAAAGTTTCCCGCAAATGCCTCGGGCACTCAAATCGACATACTTGCACGCGAGGCAATGTGGAGAGAAGGGCTAAACTATATGCATGGAACAGGACATGGAGTGGGTAGCTATCTGAGTGTGCACGAGGGACCTCACCAAATCCGTATGGAATACAAACCGGAACCTCTGAGAGCCGGA
Organism: uncultured Prevotella sp.; assembly: GCA_945869265.1. Lineage (GTDB taxonomy): Bacteria > Bacteroidota > Bacteroidia > Bacteroidales > Bacteroidaceae > Prevotella. The sequence continues at coordinate 90,979 of CAMBOI010000007.1, forward strand.
ATGACTGTGACGAACGAACCGGGACTGTATCTCGCAGGCAAATTTGGAGTCAGGATAGAGAACACAATGCTCATCACCGAATACATGAACACCGAATACGGCCGTTTCCTAAAGTTGGAACCTCTGACGCTCTGCCCGATAGACAAGGCACCGATAGACGTAGATATGCTCGCCGACGAGGAACTCGACTATCTCAACGACTATCATGCAGCGGTGTTCAAGAGTCTTTCGCCATATCTTGACGACGAGATGACGGAATGGCTTGCGAATGCTTGTGCCCCCCTGACAAGATGAAAATTGGGGCAAAAACAGCTAATAATTACCTAAAAGGGGCAGTTGAATAAAAAAACTGCCCCTTTATTATTAAAAAAATGCTCAAAAACTTGCGTATCTCACAAATAATCAGTACCTTTGCAGCCGCAAAAAAAGGACACAGTCCAAAAGTTAACATGTTTAATTAATAAATTTAAAAGCAAAAAAATGATTATTGTACCAGTAAAAGAAGGCGAAAACATCGAGAAGGCCCTCAAGAAGTTCAAGAGAAAGTTTGAGAAAACAGGTGTCGTAAAGGAACTCCGCGCACGTCAGCAGTTCGACAAGCCATCTGTACTCAAAAGGCTGAAGATGGAGCACGCTATCTATGTACAGAAGCTAAGAGCTGCCGAGGAATAATAAAAAATCCTAAAAAATTTGGTAGTTTGAATTTTAATTCGTAAATTCGCTGCGTGAAACTGAAATTGCAGCGCTATGATGGTTGAAAAGTTCTTGGAATATATGCGCTATGAGCGCAATCGGAGCCCGCTTACGGTGCAGGCTTACGAGGATGACTTGAGAATGTTCGAGTCGTATTTTCGGGAAAAGGACAGCCAAGTCACTTGGGAGTCAGTGGACTCCGACCTTATCCGCGACTGGATGGAAAGCATGATGGACGGCGGGCATACCGCCACCTCGGTCAACAGACGACTGAGCGCCCTGAGAAGTTTCTTCAGATTTGCACTGTCCAGGCATTTGGTGGAAAGGGATCCTGCCCACGCTATTGTGGGGCCCAAGAAAGATAAACCGCTTCCGGCGTTCGTGAAGGAGAAGGAGATGAACCGGCTTCTTGATGGCGAGGAAATGTGGGATGATAGTTTTGGTGACCTTCGCGCGCGTACCATTATTATATTATTATACCAAACCGGCGTCCGAGTGTCGGAACTGACAGGAATGGATGTTGTTTCGGTGGATATGGTAGAAGGATATATAAAGGTAAGGGGTAAAGGAAACAAGGACAGGGTGGTGCCGTTCGGAGACGAACTGAGAGCGGAATTGCAGAAATACCTCAGTGCACGAGAGTGCATGACGGGTGATAAGGCAGGGTCGCTGTTCGTGGATGACAAGTGCCGGAGGATGACCCCGGCAAAGGTGAGGAAAATCGTTGAAGACAACCTCGCTAAGGTGACAACCCAGGAAAAGCGCTCGCCGCACGTGCTGAGACATTCGTTCGCAACGGCAATGCTCAACAACGGCGCAGGAATAGAAAGTGTGAAAAAGCTGCTTGGTCATGCGAAGATCGCAACAACTGAGATTTACACTCATACGACATTTGAGCAGCTAAAGCGAATTTATAAACAAGCCCACCCACGGGCATAACCCTTAAAAGACGGAGGTTTATATGGAAATTAAGATTCAGTCAATTCATTTTGACGCTACCGAGAAGTTACAGGCGTTTATCGAAAAGAAAGTCGCCAAGTTGGAAAAGTCATTAGACGATATTCAGAAAGTAGAGGTGCAATTGAAAGTGGTGAAACCCGCAACTGCCCAAAATAAGGAAGTGAGCCTGTCGGTCACTGCTCCCGGAACCAACTTGTTTGTGGAGAAGGTGAGTGACACTTTTGAGGAGGCAATCGACCTTTCAGTGGACTCAATGAGGGTAAAACTGCAGAAATATAAAGAAAAATCGAGAAATTATTAAAAAAAGTGCCGAAAAATTTTGGTAATTCAAAATTTATTCGTACCTTTGCACCCGCAATCCGATAAAAGTCTTGCAAAGACCGAATATCAGTCGTGATGCGGGTGCATAAAAAGCCTCTTTAGCTCAGTTGGCCAGAGCACGTGATTTGTAATCTCGGGGTCGT
>CAMBOI010000008.1 GCA_945869265.1 uncultured Prevotella sp.
TGTGATAATCAAAATATCTTTGATATTTAAAAATCTGTGTTAATCTGTGATAATCAGTGGATAAAGAAAGCAGTGGATAAAGAAAAGAAATATATAGTAGCTTTGAGCGGAGGAGCAGACAGCGTTTGTCTGCTCCTGAAAATGCTTGATGAAGGACGCCATGTAGAGGCAGCCCACTGCAATTTCCATCTCCGTGGAGCAGAGTCAGACCGCGACGAGTCATTTGTCGTCTCCCTCTGCTCTCGCCTAGGCGTACCCCTCCATCGCGCCCATTTCGACACCCGTGAGTATGCATCATTGCATAAGGTGAGTATCGAAATGGCGGCACGCACATTGCGCTATGACTATTTCGAAAAGTTGCGCATAGATATTGGTGCCGAAGCAATCCTCGTGGCACATCACCGAGATGACAATGTGGAGACTGTGCTGATGAATATGGTGCGCGGCACAGGTATCCGTGGTGTTGCCGGAATACGTCCACGCAATGGGCATATCCTCCGCCCACTGCTCGATATTGGTCGTTCCGACATTGAGGCATACCTTAGAGAGAGGGGCGAGACCTACGTCACCGACTCCACCAACCTTGAGGACGAGGCAACCCGCAACAAGTTCCGCCTTAATGTCGTTCCACTCTTGCGCACCATTAATCCCCGTGCCTCCGAAAATATCCATTCCACATCCAAGCATCTCGCAGAGGCAGAGCGAATAGTGGAATGGGCAGTGTCGATGGCGAGGGAGGAAATCATCACATCCCAAGGCGACGATCTCATCATCGATGTTCCACGTCTTGAGGCGTTTGTCTCTCCCGAATATCTGCTAAATGATATTTGTCGCGACTATGGTTTCTCGACATCCCAGATTGCCGACATGTCAGAGGCCATCCGCGAGCATCATGTAGGAACTGTCTTCAGTTCAGCTACACATATTGCGGCAGTGGCAAATATCAACAATCAACTGTGCATTCAAATCTCTAAGAATATTCCCGACCAGAGTGAATATAAACTTCCCGAGGAGGGCATATATAATCTCTCGTCCACCCTCAAGGTTATCATAAAATCAGAGGTAATAGCAGATGACTTTGTGATATCCAAATCGGCGGATTGCGCCACTCTCGACTACCGAAAGGTGGCATTTCCATTGACATTGCGCACCATAAGGGAAGGCGACCGTTTCACCCCCTTTGGCATGAAGGGCAGCAAACTCGTCAGCGACTATCTCACCGACATCAAATGTTCCGTCATCGACAAGCGCCGTCAGCAGGTCGTTGTCGATGCCACAGGCACTATCGTGTGGCTCGTAGGTCGCCGCACAAGTGACAAATGCCGTATAGACGCCACCTCCACCACGGCTCTTGTCATCTCAAGAGTCTTATACCAATAAATGCAGGATTCCTCTTTTTGCAATACCAAGACTTTTTGCAATACCTTCTCCTTTTGTTCGAAGGCTTCGAACGGAGATTCGAAGCTTTTGGATCTCCGTTCAAAGCTTTCGGATGTACATACAAAGCCTTGTGTGGATACAATGACATCCTGTTGAGAACATAACTCAAGTTAAGTTATGACAGTTTCTCAACAGCTGTTCAGATAGTTCCATACTAGCCTGTTCAGTTCTGGTCACTATAGCCTGTTCACTTAATGTCACTACAGCTGTTCTTTCCCTATTACAATAGCACAAATTTATACCAATATATTAGGGCGAACTATCGTGCCTCGATAGTTATGGTCTTTGTGATATTGCGCTGGCGATTGGTGACTGTGAGGTTAATGCGACCGCGCTCGCCATTACTGCGCACTATTACAACTGCCTTGCCACTGAAGAGCTTCATCTCTGGTTGCTTGAACGGTTGAAGGGATGTTGCGTCTCCATTGCAGGTTGCCTCAAACGATCCGGCTCCGCTCACTTCGAAGGTGAGATTATCGGAGAGAGTGGGGCAGAAGGTACCCTTGGCATCGGTCATGCTCACCTCGATGAAAGCCATATCATCCTTGTCGGCATTGATGGTGTTGCGGTCGGAAGAGAGAGACATTGCAGTCGGTTCGCCAGCGGTGGCTATGGTCTGCTCACCTATTACACTGCCGTCCGAACCATAAGCCACAACCTGAATCTCGCCTGGTTCATATACCACGTCGTTCCAACGCAGGCGGAAACGGTCGAGACGAGAGTCTTTCTGCTTGCGGATGCGACCCTGACTCTTGCCGTTGACAAAGAGTTCTGCTTCGGGAGCGTCGGTATAGCAATACACCGGGGTCACCTCGCCTTCGCGTCCAGGCCATGTCCAATGGGGGAGGAGATGTACGGTATGCGACTGCTTGTTCCAATGGCTGCGATAGAGATAATAGCGATCCTTGGGCAGTCCGGCAAGGTCGCAGATGCCAAAGTAGCTGCTGCGGCTGGGCCAATACTCATCGTAGGGAGTGGGTTCGCCAAGATAGTCATAGCCTGTCCACACAAATTCGCCGATTACCCATGGATAGTCTTCCTGACAGCGCCAGTCGTCGTCGGGAAGGTTGCTCCACGAACAGTATTCGGTGTCGTAGCTTGAGCACTGTCCGTCGGGATAGGTGTTCTTGTCGGACACGGTGACGGGGAACTTATATACTCCACGCGAACTGACTGTGGAGGCTGTCTCGCTGCCGAGCAGGAATCCCTTGGGCAACTGCTTGATGTTGTTCTCATACTTGTGGACGCGATAGTTGAATCCAGGAACGTCCATCACTTGGGCAAAGCCCGACTTCAACGCAGCCTCGGCACGGTCCATGCCCTGAGTGACAGGACGGGTGGGGTCGTATTGATGGCAGAGGTCCTGCAGGCGCTTGGATATCTCAACGCCCTCCTTGCTCCACTGTTCGGGTATCTCGTTGCCTATGCTCCACATCACGATGGAGGGATGGTTGCGATGATGCTTCACGAGATTTATGATATCCTTGTCTGCCCATTCCTTGAAGAAGGTGGCATAGCCGTTCTTGCATTTGGGATATATCCACATGTCGAAACTCTCGGCCATCACCATCATACCGAGTGAGTCGCAGAGCTCCATCTGCATGGTGGAAGGCATGTTGTGGGCGGTGCGGATGGCGTCGCAGCCCATCTCCTTCATTGTCTTTATCTGACGGATGAGGGCAGCTTTGTTCTCGGCGGCTCCAAGCGGACCGAGGTCGTGGTGGAGACATACTCCCTTTATCTTGCGCGACACTCCATTGAGTTGGAATCCGCCTTCTTTCGACACACTGATAGTGCGTATGCCGAAGCGTGTGATTTCCTCGTCAAGCACTTCCTTCTTGCCTTTCTTGGCTGAGAGGCGAAGGGTGTATAAATAAGGTGACTCGGGCGACCATAATTGGGGATTGTTCACCGTGAGGTCGGAAATGCTTATCTCACCGTCTTTCGGAGTGATGTTGGTAGAGCTTACCTTATTGCCTTTGGAGTCAAGAATATCTGCTACAACGACGCTGCCCTTAGGGGCATCGATCACCTTGGCACTCACACTGACGATGGCCTTGGACGCATCGGCAGACACTGTGCGGACGAATGTTTCCCATGGGGCAAACTGGCATTTGCCAGTGAGCAACAAGCGCACTGGGCGATAAAGACCGCCTCCAGGATACCAGCGGCTACTCTCCTCTACATTCTTCAGATCGACGGTAATCACATTGTCGCTGCCGTCAAAGTTCAGATATTCGGTGGCATCGATATTGAAGGCATTGTAGCCGTAGGCCCAGAATCCTGCCTTCTTGCCGTTGATGCTCACTGTGGGTTGGCTCATGGCACCATCTATCATGAGAGTGGCGCGTGAATAGCCTTTGGGCAATTTGACTGTGGTGCGGTAGTGTCCCTCGCCAATCCAGGGGAGGGCTCCAGAGCGTCCCGACTTCTCGGTTTTCTCTTTTTCGCCATTCTGCTCGATGGCAACAAACTGGAGGTCCCATTTCTTGTCAAACGGTCCGGCGATAGCCCAGTCGTGAGGCACCCTGACGTCGGTCCATTCAACATTGTCGCGCGAGAACGACCATCCGTCGCTCAGCGTGAGCATCTGCCGCTGCTGTGCCGAAGTGTTGAGGACTGCGGCAACAGCAAGTGTGGTAGTAATAAATAATTTTCTCATTATTCAAGTTTTTATTTTAGTAATTTGTTCATTCTTCTTTTTGCCAACACGTTGTCGGGACATAGTTGCAACGCCTTTTTGTAGTTGGCTATTGCCGCATCGCGGAATCCCTCTTTCTCGCAGTCTTTGGCGAGCGACACATATTCGACGGAGAGTTTCTTGAGGAAGTCGTCTTTCTTTTGCTGCTCCTTCTTCAGTCGCTCTATTTCTGCCTCCAGTTGGGGTATCTGCGACAGTTTGCGCCTTAGCAGTCGGCGGGCTGCGGGTTTCTCAATGTCGTAGCGACTGTGGATAGCCTTGAAAAACCAGTCGAGGCAGCCTTGCATGTCGCGCTCGTCGAAGGCGCGCTTAGCCTCGGCATATTCAATGTCGGCCTTGCTTTCCTTTATAGCATTGTCATAGATTGACTGGTTGTTGTATCTATTGGCAAACTGCAACACTTCCCTGCGCACGATGACATCGCGATGTGAGAGGGGCGACTTCATACTGATGCCGTTGAGTGAGGTGCAGCGGCTTAGGGCTACATAGGTCTGGCCTCCTGCAAATGCACCTCCCGTGAAGTCGATATTGACTTGACTGAAGGTGAGACCCTGACTCTTGTGGACGGTGATGGCCCATGCCAGACGTAATGGAAACTGGGTGTAGGTGCCCAATTGCTTTTCCTCTATCTTTTTCTCCTGTTCGTTGAATGTGTATTTCACATTCTCCCATTGTTCGCGTTCCACTGGATAAACGCTACAGTCCTCTGTCTCAACGCATATTACTCCATCCTCGATACTGATGTCGGTGATGCGTCCGAGGGTGCCGTTGACCCACCTCTTTTCCTTGTCGTTGCGGATAAATATAACCTGTGCACCCACCTTCACCTCCAGTTCCATCGGGGTGGGGAGGGATGACAGGGGAAACTCGCCCTGGATGTTGCCATTGAACGTGACGGAGTCGCCGGAGAGTTCGTCGAGATGCTTGCTGTTGATATAGTCAACGGTGTCGCGACGGGTGGCTAATGTGATGCAAAGCGAAGAGTCGCCAAGGTTGAGATCTGCCCCCACACGACTGTTGAGCTTGCTGAGGTCGAGACTGTCGAAGGTGTTGGTGCGAATACGGTCGAGGATACCGATAAACTCACTGTCCTTCTGTCGATACACCTTACGCAGTTCGATAGACACAAGCGGCATCTCGTTCCACACCCTCGCGTTGAAGAAATACATCGACGTATAAAACGGTTGGAGGAGTTGGCGCTCATCGTCCTTGATGACGGGTTCGAGCTGGAATGTGTCGCCCACAAGCAACAGTTGCTTGCCGCCAAAGGGTTGGCGATGGTTGCGGCAATAGATGCGCAGCACTTTATCAATGAAGTCGATGATGTCGGCACGCACCATACTGATCTCGTCGATGATGATGAGTTCTACCTCGCGCAGCAGTTTGATGCGGTCGCTGCCGTATTTCAGTGTATCACGGATGTGGCGTGCGTCGTATCGCTTGTCGGTGGGCAGAAGGGGATGGAACGGCAGATGGAAGAAACTGTGCAAGGTGACACCTCCGGCATTGATGGCAGCTATACCAGTGGGAGCCAGTACGACTGTCTTCTTCTTGGTGTTGCTTGCCACATGACGCAGAAAAGTTGATTTACCCGTCCCCGCCTTTCCGGTGAGAAAGAGCGAGTGACGGGTATAGTTGATTATCTGAATGGCTTGTTGCCATTCCTTATTGTCGGTGTCGAGTTTCATTTAGAAATAGACGTCATCGTATGTAGGCTTCTTTTTCTTCTTCGTTTCTGTAGCCTCGGGCTTCTTCGTTTCTGTAGCCTCGGCAGGAGTCTTGTCTGTTGCAGGGACATTCTCATTGTGCAAATTCTCATCCTTTGAGTGATGGATGATATTGCCTTGCTCGTCATACATCACCTCAACCTCCTGCCTTGCCAGTGAATCAATAGCCACGGAGTCGGTGTCCTGACGTGAGCGGTAGTAGCTTGCACAGTTATACATCGACGAGGAAACGCTTTCGTCCTTGGGTTTGCCAAACTTGCCGTGATAGTCCTTGAAGGCGGGGTCGGAGAGCACTGACTCAAGGAAATAACCGCAGATGGGCAATGCAGTGCGGCTACCCTGACCGAGGGCTCCTGTGCGGAAGTGGATGCAGCGGTATTCGCCTCCTACCCATGCTCCTACCACCAGTTTGGGACTGACGCCTACAAACCATGCGTCGGAGTGGTTGTTGGATGTTCCGGTCTTGCCGCCAAATTCAGTGTCGTTGAACTTGCCTATATATCCCCAAAGACTCATACTTGTGCCGCCTGGTTCGCGCAATCCACCTTGCAGCAGTTGCTGAACGAGATAGGCACTGCGATAGGGGATGGCCTGCTTCTGTTCGGAAGGAGCCACGAATATCTCATTGCCGTCGCGGTCGATGATACGTGTCACCAATACAGGTTCGTGGGCCTTTCCATCGTTGACGACGGTGGAGTAGGCATTGACGAGTTCAAGCAGGTTGACGTCGCTCGAACCGAGAGGCAGCGAAGGCGTAACATCGAGTTTGCTCTTTATACCCATCGCTTCGGCAGTGGCAGCAATGTTGGCAACACCACATTCCTGTCCGAGTTTGACGGCAATGGAGTTGATACTCTGTGCAAAGGCTGCCTTCAGGGGCAGTGAGTCGCCAGTGAAATATCCGTTGGCATTGGTGGGTGCCCATGTCACCTCCTTGTTCTGCTTCTTGTCCCACACCTTCATGCTGAAATATGAGTCAACACGCTTGTCGCAGGGGGTGAGTCCCTGATTCATTGCCTCGGTATATACAAAGAGCTTGAAGGTGGAGCCTGGTTGGCGCATGGCGGTGACCTTGTCGTATTTCCACGACTTGAAGTCGATATCGCCCACCCATGCCTTTACATGGCCGTTCTGCGGTTCCATTGCAACAAATCCGCAGTGCATGAACTTCACCATATAGCGTATGGAGTCCATGGTGCTCATCTCCAACTCTACGCTTCCCTTCTCATAGTCGAACACCTTGACTTTGTGTGGCTTGTTCATCCAATAATCCACCGAGTCGGGGTTGTCGGGATATTTCTCCTTGAGCTGTTTGTAGTAGGGCTGACGCTCGGCAATGCCTTCGATGAATCCGGATATCTCCTGATGCTTCTCGTCCTGCCATGGATTTGTGTTGCCCCAGTGGTTCTTGAAGTTGCGCTGCACCTGCTTCATCTGCTTGATGGCAGCAGCCTCGGCATACTTCTGCATACGGGTGTCGATGGTGGTGTAGATCTTGAGACCGCTGGAATAGAGGTCGTAGCCGTTGTCCTTGCACCAATCCTTGAGGTAGTTGGCAACAGCCTCGCGGAAATATGTAGCCTGACCGTCGTAGTTGCTCTCGACGCTATAGTCGAGGGTGATGGGCTTGAGTTTGAGAGTGTCGTAGGCGGCGTGGGTGAGATCTCCATGGTTCACCATATTATTAAGTACGGTGTTGCGGCGCTTAAGACTATTCTCGGGATTAATGCGTGGGTTATAGTATGTTGTAGCCTTGAGCATACCCACAAGGATTGCTGCCTGATCGGTGGTGAGATCCTTTGGTGTGGTGCCGAAATAGGTCTTACAAGCTGTCTTGATACCAAAGGCATTGCTACCGAAATCAACGGTGTTGGCATACATGGTGAGGATGTCGCGCTTGTCGAAGATAAACTCCAGTTTCACTGCTGTAATCCACTCCTTGCTCTTCATTATCAAAATCTTAAGGCCAGGAATGCCACCAAGAAGACCGGTGGAGTAGTTGGTGCGAACACGGAAGAGGTTCTTTGCCAACTGCTGGGTGATGGTAGAGGCACCACGGGCATCATGGTGGATGGCGGCGTCCTTGATGGCTGCAAACACGCCGATAAGGTCGATGCCCCTGTGATTATAGAATCGCTCGTCTTCTGTATCCACGAGAGCTTTCCAGAATTCGGGATTGACCTCCTCATATTTCACCGGAGTGCGGTTTTCATTGAAATACTTGCCTATCATCACGCCGTCGGCACTGTATATCTCGGATGCCTGACTGCTGACGGGGTTCTTTATCTGGCTATAGCTTGGCGACTTGCCAAACAGCCATAGGAAATTGATGTCAACCGCCACTAAATACAAGATGAAAGCGACGATAAAAGAAACGAATGCAACAAGTGTCTTGGTGTACCATTTCTTTCCCTTGTACAATCCTTTGTACCACACTCCAGCCTTGTGGAGTGATTTGCCTATGAGGTGGAGGTAGTATCCTATCTTACCTCTGTTGTCTTCTGAATTTTTGACCATTCTTGTGATATATATGTCATTATTTCTTTGTTGTCATCTGCATCAAACCATCGCACCGCCGGGTCGCGCTTAAACCATGTGAGCTGTTTGCGGGCGTATCGGCGGGTATTTCCCTTGATGCGCTCCACGGCTTCGTCAAGCGGCCAGATACCATCGAAATAGGCGAAGAGCTCCTTGTAGCCTACAGTGTTGAGTGCATTCTCATGGCGATAGGGTAACAGTCGGCGCGCTTCGTCCTCAAGGCCTGCAGCCATCATTGAATCCACACGGCGGTTGATACGCTCGTAGAGCACTTCGCGTTCGCGATTGAGGGCTATCTTGACGATGGCAAAGGGGCGATGCTTGCGCTCGCGCACACGATAGGACGTGAAGGTGTTGCCTGTCTGATGGCATATCTCAAGGGCATGCACCACACGCCGAGTATTGTGACGATCGACAATCGCATAGTATTCGGGATCCATCAGGCGCAATTCCTCGCACAATCTCTCAAGACCCTCGCTCTCAAGGCGTTGCTTCATCCATTGCCTTACATCATCGGTGATGGTGGGGATATCGTCAATGCCATTGCATACTGCATCGATATACATCATGCTGCCGCCTGTCATGAGGGCGATGTGGTCGTTGCGACCGTCAAACTCCTTTTCGAGTACATGAAGCACGTCTTGCTCGAACATCGAAGCGTTGTAATAGTCGCCCAAATGGAGATTGCCTACAAAGTAATGCTTCACTCTGCGCAACTGCTCCTCGGTGGGCGAGGCAGTGCCTATGTGCATGTCGCTGTATATCTGACGTGAGTCGGCATTAATAATAGGTATGCCATAACTCTCGGCGATATCCAGACATAAATCTGTCTTGCCCACCGCAGTGGGGCCAGTGATTACAACGAGAGTATTCATCACCCATCAATCATCAATAATCAATCATCATCTAATGACGCCACGCTTGGATTTCTCGAAGAAGGAACAGATATACTCCACCTCCTTGGATTCGGGATATTTTGCGCGAGCTTCCTCGATGCCTTCCTTGATAACACCCTTGGCATAGATGATGCGATAGGTGTCGTGGATCATGTCGATAGTCTCGTTGCTGAAACCACGACGGCGCAGACCGATGATATTGATACCGCAGTAGCGGGTGGGTTCCTTGCCGGCAATGACGAAGGGGGGGATGTCGAGACTGAAACGGCTTCCGCCCTGAATCATTACATATCCGCCAATGTTGCAGAACTGATGGCAGAGCACTGTGGCACTGATGATGGCATTGTCGTGGACAACAACCTCGCCGGCAAACTTTGTGGAGTTGCCGATGATGCAGCCGTTGCCTACTTCGCAGTCGTGGGCAATGTGCATGTTCTCCATAAGGAGATTATTGTTGCCTACAACAGTCTTGCCCTTGCTGGCTGTGCCACGGCTGATGGTGACATTCTCACGAATACTGTTGTTGTCGCCAATCTCGCAGGTTGTTTCCTCGCCGCGGAACTTGAGGTCCTGCGGCTTGGTGCTTATACTTGCCCCGGCAAAGAACTCATTGCCGTTGCCTATTCTTGCACCAGTGTGGATGGTGACACTGTTCATGAGGTTGTTGTTGTTGCCAATCACAGTGTTCTTGTCGATATAGCAGAATGGCCCGATAATGTTGTTGTCGCCAAGTTTTGCCTCGGGATGGACAAAGGCCATAGGACTAATGGTATTCATTCTTTCAGAAATTAAAAATTATCTTACTTATTCTTTACGATCTGTGCGGTGAATGTAGCCTCCGAAACAATGTGGTCGCCTACGAAGACATATCCCTTCATCGACGAAATGCCATGGCGGACAGGAGCAAGGAGGTCAACCTTGAAGAGGAGAGTGTCGCCCGGAACAACCTTCTGGCGGAACTTCACGTCGTCGATACGCATAAAATATGTTGACCAACGCTCAGGTTCCTCAAGGGTGTTGAGTACGAGCAATCCACCACATTGTGCCATCGCCTCAATCTGAAGAACTCCCGGCATTACAGGCTCCTGGGGGAAATGACCCTGGAAGAATGGTTCGTTGCTTGTCACGTTCTTAACTCCCACAATACTTGTTGCACCAAGTTCTATCACCTTGTCAACCAGCTGCATAGGATATCGGTGGGGGAGAAGTTCGCGGATGCGGTTGACATCCATTATCGGAGTCTCATTCGGATCGTATATGGGAGCCTGAATCTCGTGCTTGCGGATTTCACGGCGCATCTGACGTGCAAACTTATTGTTGATGGTATGTCCAGGACGGGTGGCGATGATACGGCCTTTGATGGGTTTGCCGATTAGAGCCATGTCGCCAATGATGTCGAGGAGCTTGTGGCGTGTGCACTCATTCTCCCATACAAGAGGCTTGTGCTGGATATAACCGAGATTGTTGGCGTTGCGGTGCTCCACCTTGATCATGTCGGCCAACTGGTCGAGCTGCTCTTGTGAAATCTGCTTTTCGTAGATGACAATAGCATTGTCGAGGTCGCCGCCCTTGATGAGATTGGCCTTGAGAAGAGGCTCGATGTCACGCACAAACACGAATGTGCGGGCAGCGGCAATCTCGGTGGGGAAATTAGTCATGTTGTCAAGTGAGGCAAACTGACTGTTGATGAATTTGGAGTTGAAGGAGCACATGGCGGTAAGACTGAACTCCTCGTCGGGAAGAATTACGATGGAAGAGCCGGTGGTCTCGTCCTTCACCTCTATCTTCTTGCGGATGATGTAGTAGTCCTTAGGCGCATTTTGTTCCTCAATACCAATCTCTTGGATTTTCTCAACATACTTGATAGCGCTTCCGTCGAGGATAGGAAATTCAGGGCCGTTGACCTGTATGAGACAGTTGTCGATGCCAAGGGCATAGAGGGCTGCCATACCATGCTCAATAGTAGAAACGCGCACCTCGCCCTTGCCAAGCACTGTGCCACGCTGGGTGTCGATGACATTCTCGGCAATGGCATCTATTACAGGCATGCCTTCGAGGTCGATACGCTGTATCTTATAACCATGATTTTCGGGAGCAGGATTGAAAGTCACAGTGAGACTCAGTCCTGTATGCAAGCCTTTTCCGCAAAGCGAGAAACTGCCTTTTAATGTGGTTTGTTTCATCATAATAGTTTTACTATATGTTTGTATTCTTTTAGTCTTTCTCTCTTTATAGCAGACGATTATTTCTTCTTCAGCTCTTCTATCTGCTTTTTCAAATCGTTAAGTTCCTTGTACATGTCGGGCAAACGACGGAATACGGCCTGCGACTTGAAGTAGGCCTTGGGCTCCATGGGAGGTGTGCCGATGAGAGTCTGGTCGCCCTTGATATTACCGGGAACGCCCGATTGTGCACCGAGGAACACTTTGTCGCCGATAGTGATGTGACCGGCAAGACCAACCTGTCCGCCAAACATACACCACGAACCAATCTTGGTGCTGCCGGCAACGCCCACTTGGGCCGACATGACGGTGTTCTCGCCTACCTCCACATTGTGGGCTATCTGTATGAGATTATCCAGTTTCACTCCCTTGCGGATGATGGTGCTGCCCATGGTGGAGCGGTCGATACAGGTGTTGGCACCTATTTCTACGTTGTCCTCAATAGTGACAATACCAATCTGGGGAATCTTGTCGTAACCTTCGGCATTGGGGGCAAAACCGAAACCATCGGCGCCGATGACGCTGCCTGCATGGATTGTAACATTATTACCGAGTTGACAACCCTGATAGATGGTGACGTTGGGATAGATGGTGCAGCCTTCGCCTAATGTCACGCCATCACCAATGACGGCATGGGGATAGACCTGACATCCACTGCCAATCTTGGCACCATCGCCGATAACTGCGTAAGCGCCGATATACACATCTTCGGCAACAGTGGCACTTGCGGAGATGGCTGCAGTCTTGTCGATGCCTTGCTTCTTGGGCATACTTGCAGCATACAACTGCAACAATTTGGCAACACACTCATAGGCGTTTTTCACGCGGATGAGGGTGGCGCTCACAGGCTTCTCTAATACCACATCGTCGTTGATGAGAACGATGCTTGACTCGGTGTCATAGATATAATGCTGATATTTGGGGTTGGAAAGGAACGAAATAGCTCCTTTCTTGCCTTCTTCAATCTTCGCAAACGTGTTGACAGAGGCGAGTTCATCGCCTTCTACTTTTCCGCCGATAAACTCGGCTATTTGTTTCGCTGTAAATTCCATATACTGTCAATGTCTTGATATTATTCTGCAAATATATATAAAATATTTGTAACAACAAGACAAAATAGCAAAAAATTGATAATTTTTTTCTATATTCCTTATTTTATTTAGGAAATATAACATATCTTGGCGAGTTCTGCCGCCATTTGCTCTTGAAGTTCCTTGGCTTTCTGAGCTGCCACCTCGGCATAATCCTCACCGTCGCTGGCATAGATAATGCCGCGTGAACTGTTGACGAGCAAACCGCAATCCTTGGTCATACCATAGCGGCACACTTCCTCAAGACTGCCGCCTTGAGCTCCCACACCGGGAACAAGAAGGAAACTTTCAGGAGCTACCTTGCGGATATCCTCGAACATCTTGCCCTGGGTGGCGCCTACCACATACATCATGTTGTCGATGTTGCCCCACTGCTGACTCTTGCGAATGACCTTCTCGAAAAGACGCTCGCCTTCCGTGTCGGTGGTGAGTTGGAAGTCGTTGCTGCCCTTGTTGCTGGTGAGGGCAAGAAGAATCACCCACTTGCCGTCGTAGCCGAGGAACGGAGTGACGCTGTCTTCGCCCATATACGGAGCCACTGTGAGGGCGTCAACATCATATTCCTCAAAGAAGGTGCGGGCATACATCTTGGATGTGTTTCCGATGTCGCCGCGCTTGGCATCGGCGATGATGAAATGATTGGGGTAGTATTTGTTGAGATAATTGATTGTCTTTTCAAAGGCAATCATACCCTTTACGCCGAATGCCTCATAAAATGCCAAATTGGGTTTGTAGGCAACGCAATATGGGGCGGTGGCGTCAATAATATTCTTATTGAATGTATATATGGCATCATTGTCGTTAAGAAGATGTTGGGGAATCTTCTTGAGGTCGGTGTCGAGACCAACGCAGAGAAAGCTCTTCTTGGTCTTAATCTGCTCAATAAGTTCTATTCTGTTCATATATAATTTTTTAATTCTTAATTTTTAATTCTTAATTCATGATTTCAGGCCTCTGCTCTGGCTACAGTTCGGCTTCCTTCATTCGCTCGGCATTCTCGGCAACGGTGAGGGCATCTATCATATCCTGGATGTTGCCAGCGAGGAAGCCTTGAAGATCGTGGGTGGTGTAACCGATACGATGGTCGGTGACACGTCCCTGGGGAAAGTTGTATGTGCGAATCTTTGCACTGCGGTCGCCTGTGGAAACGAGAGTTTTGCGACGACTGGCAATATCATCGATATACTTCTGATGCTCACGGTCGTAGATAAACGTGCGGAGGCGAGAAAGGGCACGCTCCTTGTTCTTGGGTTGGTCGCGTGTCTCGGTACACTCGATGAGTATCTCCTCCACCTCGCCAGTATTGGGGTTCTTCCAGGGATAGCGCAAGCGCACTCCCGACTCCACCTTGTTGACGTTCTGACCACCGGCTCCTGACGAGCGGAAAGTGTCCCACTTGATGTCGCCCTCGTTGATGTTAACCTCAAACTTGTCGGCTTCGGGGAGTACGGCTACAGTGGCGGCACTGGTGTGCATGCGGCCTTGGGTCTCGGTGGCGGGAACACGCTGAACGCGGTGTACGCCCGACTCATATTTCAATATACCATAAACACCATCACCGCTGACGGCAAAGTCGATTTCCTTATATCCTCCCACGGCTCCCTCGCTTACGCTCGTTACAGAGACATTCCATCCCTTGGAGTCGCAGTATTTCTTGTACATCGCAAACAAGTCGCCGGCAAACAAGGCGGCTTCGTCGCCACCGGCACCAGCGCGGATTTCCATCTGAACATTCTTTCCATCCTCGGGGTCCTTGGGCACAAGGGCTATCTTTATCTCTTCCTCAATCTTGGGTTGAAGAGCTTCATTGTCAGCCAATTCCTCACGAGCCATTTCCTTCATCTCTGGGTCGCTCTCGTTGGCGAGAATATCCTTTGCCTCCTTAATGGAGTTGATGCACGAAATGTATCTCTTGCGAGCATCCATAATGTCGCTCAAGTCCTTGTATTCGCGCGTCAGTTTCACAAAGCGGTCTTGGTCGGCTATCACTGAGGGGTCGGTAATCAGAGTTGATACCTCCTCAAAACGGCTCACCAATCCTTCAAGTTTCTGTAATATGCTGTTGTTCTCAATCATTTATCGAAGAACTTTAATTATTTATTCCTTTAATTATTTCGATATCAATCGTAGTCAAATGTTCCGTATTCCGACTTGATGGTGAGGCTCTTCTTGCCTTCCTCGATGTGACCGATTACCTGTGCGTCGATATTGAACGAACGAGATATGTCGATAACCTTCTGGGCATTCTCGGGAGACAGGTAGATTTCCATGCGATGACCCATATTGAATACCTTGTACATCTCCTTCCAGTCGGTGCCGCTCTCATCGTGAATGGCGCGGAACAGTGGAGGAATGGGGAACATGTTGTCCTTGATGACACGACAGTTGTCGCCAACGAAGTGGAGAACCTTGGTCTGTGCGCCACCTGTGCAATGAACCATTCCGTGAATGTCGCTGCGCATCTCGTCGAGCATCTTCTTGATGACAGGAGCGTAGGTGCGGGTGGGGGAGAGAACAAGTTGACCGGCATTTACGGGTGAACCTTCGACAGCCTGGTCGAGACGATACGAACCGCTATATACCAGTTCGTCGGGCACTGCATGGTCATAGGTCTCGGGATATTTCTCTGCAAGATACTTAGAGAAAACATCGTGACGGGCGGAAGTCAAACCGTTGCTTCCCATTCCACCGTTGTATCTTGACTCGTAGGTGGCCTGTCCGCATGAAGAAAGACCGACAATCACATCACCAGGACGGATGTTGGCATTGTCGATAACATCACTGCGCTTCATACGACATGTGACGGTGGAGTCAACAATGATAGTCCTCACGAGGTCGCCAACATCTGCAGTCTCACCGCCTGTGGCATAGATGCCCACGCCCATGTCGCGCATTTGCTGAAGGAGTTCGTCGGTACCGTTGATAATAGCAGAAATCACCTCGCCCGGAACAAGCATCTTGTTGCGTCCGATGGTGCTTGAGACAAGGATGTTGTCAACAGCTCCTACGCATAGCAGGTCGTCGGTGTTCATGATAAGTGCGTCCTGGGCAATACCTTTCCATACACTCAGGTCGCCTGTTTCCTTCCAATAAGCATAGGCTAACGAAGATTTAGTACCGGCACCATCGGCATGCATGATATTACAATACTCAGGGTCGCCACCCAATATGTCGGGGATAATTTTGCAGAATGCCTGTGGGAATATTCCTTTATCAATATTTTTAATGGCATTGTGGACATCTTCCTTGGCGGCACTTACACCGCGCATCATATAACGGTTGGAGTTCATAAGAATATATCGTTTTCTATTTTATTTTGTTTATTTATCGTTCCAAAATTCCCAACTTGCGAATGCCTGCAGAAGCAACATCTCAAGACCGTTGCAGGTGCTGGCGCCCTGCTCCTTGCCCTTTTTGAGGAAAAGGGTTTCGTCGGGGTTGTAGATAAGGTCGTAAAGAAGGTTGCGGCTGTTCATAGCCTCATAAGGCAGTAGGGGACATTCATCTACATGGGGATACATTCCGCATGGAGTGCAGTTGACAATGACATTGTATTCCTTGACAATATCAGGAGTGACGTCGGAATACTGAATGGTGCCGGGACGCTCGTAGCGGCTGACAAAAACGGTTTCAAGACCAAGGCTCTTAAGACCGAAGTCAATGGCCTTGGATGCACCACCAGTGCCAAGGATAAGAGCTTTCTTGTGATAGCTTTCCAACTGGGGGTGGATGCTTTGGGTGAAACCGATGACATCGGAGTTGTAACCCTTGAGGATGGTTTCATTACCCTGGTGCTCAACCTTGATAACATTGACAGCACCGATGGCCCTTGCCTCGGGACTGATGTTGTCGAGGAAGGAGATGACCTTTTCCTTGTAGGGAATGGTCACATTGAGACCTCGAAGCTCAGGATTGGAATCGACAATCTCAAGCAACGAGTCGATTGTGGCAATCTCGTAGTTTTCATACACTGCATCCATATTCTCATCCACGAACTTCTGGTTGAAGTAGTTCTTGGAGAACGAATGACCTAAAGGATAGCCTATCAAACCGTATTTTTCCATAGCCTATATATTATATATAATAATGTGTAACTATTTTGTAGCAATATAAAGTGTACATATACCGAAGGTGAGACGAAGGAACGACGCATTGGAGAATCCAGCCTTGGCAAGAATGTGCATCATGCGCTCGCCTTGAGGGAAAGCCTCGATGGTGGCAGTGAGATAACCATAGGCACTCGTGTCCTTGGAAATCATGCGACCTACAAGCGGCAGAACCGTATGGGAGTAGATACCGAACAGCTGCTTCATCGGGAAGCTGACGGGTTCTGTCAGTTCGACGATACAGAGATGGCCGCCTTGTTTGAGCACACGGCACATCTCGCGAAGCCCCTTGTCGAGGTCAGGAAAATTGCGTATGCCAAAGGCTGCAGTGACAGCATCGAAGGTGTTGTCGGCAAAAGAGAGTTGCATACAGTCTTCCTTGGCAAATGAGATCACTGAGTCGAGCGACAGTTCGCTCACTTTCTTTCTGCCTACTTCCATCATGCCTTCAGAGATGTCGCAACCCACAAGGCTGTCGGGGCGCAACATCTTGGCGGCAAGAATGGCGAAGTCACCAGTGCCGGTGGCAACGTCAAGTATCTTGCGCGGGTTGTATGGAGATAATGCATTTATGGCCTTGCGTCTCCATCCCTTGTCGATGTTCCATGACAACTGGTGATTAAGCTTGTCGTAGGTGGGAGCGATGGAGTCAAACATCTTTTCCACTTGCGCTGCTTTGTCGCCACTGTTGTCGTAGGGCTTTATTTTTTCCTGGTCGTACATAATATTGCGTGCAAAATTACAATATTTTTTTCTAATAGACGAAAAAACTTAGAGAAAAATTACAATAATCCCTTTGTACTGGGTAATTCATAGTGGTAAATGTCTCTTTTTACTGCCATTTTTAGACTGCGGGCAAGTGCCTTGAAGATGCCTTCTATCTTATGGTGCTCATTTTCACCCTCAGCCTTGATGTTGAGGTTCATACGGGCAGAGTCGCTGAGACTCTTGAAGAAATGAAGGAACATCTCGGTGGGCATCTCGCCAACCTTCTCGCGATGGAACTCGGCATCCCATACAAGCCAGGGACGACCACCGAAGTCGAGTGCCACCTGGCAAAGACAATCGTCCATGGGTAGGGAATAGCCATATCGCTCGATGCCTCGCTTGTCGCCAAGAGCCTTGAGAAGACATTCGCCAAGGGCAAGGGCAGTGTCCTCGATGGTGTGATGCTCATCGACATGAAGATCGCCCTTGGTATGCACCATAAGGTCCATCATTCCGTGTTTGCCAATTTGCTCGAGCATGTGGTCGAAGAAGCCAAGTCCGGTGGAGATGTCACACTTGCCTGTGCCGTCGAGGTTGATGCAGACATGGATGTCGGTTTCCTTGGTGGTGCGCTTCACCTCGGCGGTGCGCTCGCCGGCAAACAACAGTTCGGATATCTTGTCCCAAGTCATACCGTCTTTGCCCAAGATAAGCGCATTGCACCCGATGTTCTCAGCAAATTGCCTGTCGGTGTCGCGGTCGCCGATGACATAACTGCCGGCTATATCATATTCGGGCGAGTGGATATACTTCTCAACAAGGCCTGTGTTGGGTTTGCGGGTGGGGGCGTTGTCCTCGGGGAAATGACGGTCGATGAGGATGTCGTCGAACGTGATGCCCTCGCCCTCTAATGTCTGGAGTATGAAATTATGGACAGGCCAGAATGTGTCCTCGGGGAATGAGGATGTGCCTAGGCCGTCCTGATTGGACACCAGAACAAACTCAAAGTCAAGTTTTGAACGAATAAAACTAAGGTTGCGGAATACGCCCCTCATAAACTTTAATTTCTCGAAAGCATCAATCTGCTCGTCTGCAGGTTCCTCAATGAGAGTACCGTCGCGGTCAATAAACAATATCTTTTTCATTTGATTCATAAGTTACATAATAAACATATAGCATGGAAAGTCGGATGTATCCCTGGATAATGCCGGCAATGAACATGACAAATGCCGTGAGAGGGATGGAATAGGAGGGCATGCCTAAGGGGTCGTCGAACAACACGCCCATGTTGGCCTGGATGTTGGCAAGGCAAAGAACATTGGCGGGGAGAAGTATGATGCTTGATATCACACCAGTCAAGATGGATGTGATGAGGAACACCACAAACCATTTGCCCCAATGCCGGAATCCAATTTTGTAGGCCGGCCACAGATTATTCCAGTATTTGCGCCCGGGGGTGAAGAGATAACTGAAAAGACTTTGCGCCAATGGCAAGGCAAGCAATGATCCGATGCCAAATGTAAGTATCGTCAGCGGTAACGCCACGAGCAATGTGGAGAGAAAAGCCTTGGTGGTGCGCCATTTGCCAACTTTAAGACCAGTGGCGTAAAGAATGAGTTCGGCTATCGCTCCGGCAATGATTGCAACCAAAGTGACGGAGAAAATCATTATGTAGTCGGAAACTACATAGGTTAGTGACTGCGGATTGACCAACACACTGAGGTTGAGCCTTGGATAATAAATCACCAATATGGTGGCTAAGGTGCTGAAACACAAACCGTAAGCAAGTGCTGCAATCCACGAGCGTCGGATGATGCCGCGGAATTGAGACATGAAAAGATGATAGCCTGTGCGTATGCATGAACGGCTACTTCTGCTCTTTGAAAGAGACTCTGAATTGCTTTTTTCCATTGTTTAATCCTTAATTATTTCTAACAATGTGCAAAGATACGATTTTTTTTTGTAACTTTGCATCATAATTTACACTAATTATGAAAATATTGAAGTGGGGCTTCATCGGATGCGGTGAAGTGACAGAGAAAAAAAGCGGTCCGGCATTCAGCGAAGTGCCTGGTTCGAGCGTTGAGGCAGTGATGAGTCGCAGCGAGGAAAAGGCGCGTAGTTATGCCGAAAGACACGGGATAAAAAAGTGGTACACTGCCGCCCAGGAACTGATTGACGACCCGGATGTCAATGCCATTTATATTGCAACGCCGCCATCGAGCCATGCCACGTTTGCAATTATGGCAATGAAAGCCGGCAAACCGGTATATGTGGAAAAACCATTGGCAGCGTCGTATGAGGACTGTGCCAGGGTGAATCGTGTCAGTGAGCAGACTCACGTGCCGTGTTTTGTGGCGTATTATCGCAGGTATCTACCATATTTCCAGAAGGTGAAAAGTATTATCTGCGATGGTGTGATAGGGGATATAGTGAGTGTGCAGATAAGATTTGCCGTGCCACCGAGAGATCTCGACTATAGTCATCCTGAGAATCTGCCTTGGCGACTGCAACCGGATATTGCAGGCGGAGGATATTTCTATGACTTGGCGCCACATCAGTTGGACTTGTTGCAGGATATCTTCGGAGTGATAATCGAGGCGCATGGAATATGCTCAAATCGTGCTGGATTGTATCAGGTGGAGGATTCTGTAAGCGCATGCTTTAAGTTTGAAAACGGACTCTCGGGTAGTGGTTCTTGGTGCTTCGTGGCATATGAAAGTGCCAAGGAAGACCGTATTGAGGTTGTGGGCACCAAGGGGCAACTGAGTTTCTCGGTGTTTACGTATGAACCTATTACACTGACGACGTCAGACGGAATCCAAACGATAACAGTGCCTAATCCGCCGTATGTGCAATATCCACTAATCAAGAGTGTGATAGAGCATTTACAGGGACTCGACATGTGCACATGCACAAGTATTTCAGCCACGCCCGTGAATTGGGCAATGGACAGAATTTTGGGGAAATTTTAATTAGGGATTAGGAATTAGGAATGAGGAATTAGGAATTAGGGATTAGGAATGAGAGGTGTATTGATTGTGATATTGACGATGATGTTTGCCTTTGTCTCCAAAGCTGAGGACAATGGCAAGGGAACTATTGACTCTATACCACATCTCAACGTGAACCTCAACAATCCCGAATTAGGTGTGATAAGGAAAACGGTGAGGGGATTCAGTGCCATCGACACCAATTATGTGGAACCGCAACATTACAATTGGGCATTCATGATACAGAACACATATAATTATGACGTGTATCGATTGAGCAGTGCCTATGGACAGGAAATATTGCTTTCTCCGGACGTGTTGTTCAGAATAGGCCCTTATTTCGGATGGAGATGGATATTCCTTGGGACAACAATAGAGCTGAAAAACCTTGGAGTGGATAACAATTCATTGAAGAAGGAGTTTACGCTCAGTTTGTACAGTGCTCAAATAGGTGTTGACTTGTACTACCGTAGAACTGGAAATGACTATAAGATAAGAAAGGCGAATTTCGGTAGTGATGACGTTAATGACAAGTTGAAGAGTGTTCCTTTTGACGGACTTAATGTCGGTATTACAGGATTTAATGTCTATTATATTTTCAATCACAACCGATTCTCATATCCAGCGGCATTTTCCCAAAGCACATGTCAGAAGATTAGTTGCGGTTCGTGGATGGCAGGATTAGGATATACACATCATAATCTTGAGCTTGATCACGAAAAACTGAAGCGGGTTGTAGAGGAAACGACCAACAATGAGGTGCAGATAGACAGTTCGCTGATGTTCAACCGACTGAAATATGATGATATTAATGTGTCTGTGGGATATGGCTACAACTGGGTGTTTGCGCGTAATTGGTTGCTCGGGGCAAGTTTGTCGTTGGCATTGGCATACAAGTGGTCGAGTGGTGACACCAACCAACCCGCAGACGATTTCTCATTCAAGAATTTCAATCTCGACGGAGTAGGCAGGATAGGCGTTGTATGGAATAATACGAAGTGGTATTTTGGCTCTAACGTTATAATGCATAGCTACAACTACAGAAAATCGCGATTTGCCGCGAATAATGTTTTTGGGAGTCTGAATATATACTGTGGGTTTAATTTTGGTATAAAAAAGTCGTATAGAAAAAAATGAAGTATAGGATTCTGATCATATTGTGTGTATTCCCCCTTTTGAACATTAAGGGTCAAAAAGGGCTGGCAACGGACAGCATAAATGTTGTCGGATGGCTCAACGAGGCGCGCAAACAACCCTCTTCCACTTGCCTGCCAATATTCTTTGCAGAGAAGTTGATAGGTAAACCTTATGTGGCACACACACTGGAAATTAATGAAAGGGAGAAACTTGTGGTAAACACACGCCAACTTGACTGCACCACTTTGGTGGAAAATGTAGTGGCATTGACTTGTGCATTCAAAAGAGGTAATGGGTCGTTTAAGGATTATAAGTATTATCTTAATATAATAAGGTATAGGAACGGGCGTAATACAGGATATGTGTCTCGACTGCATTATTTTACAGAATGGATAGATGACAACTCGCGCAAGGGAATAGTGGCAGAAAGGCAACAACCCAATCCGCCGTTTTCGGCTGTGCAGACAATAAAGTTGGGATATATGAGCACTCATCCTAACAGTTACAAGGCTTTGAGGAATAATCCAGCTTTGGTGGATGGCATAGCCAAGATGGAACAGGCTTATTGCGGACGAAAATACAGATATATACCCAAGGCGGCTGTTAAGAACACGACGGCTATGAGGAAGGCGGTGAAGGATGGCGACATAATAGCCATTACATGCAAAAAGAAGGGACTCGACATTGCTCATTTAGGCATTGCCGTGTGGAAGAAAGACGGACTTCATCTGCTCAATGCTTCGCAAATCCACAAGAAAGTTGTATTGGAGCCAATGACTCTCGGAAAGTATCTGTCGAAACATCCGTCGCATACAGGAATAAGAATAATTGAAATATTATAAATAAAACAGAAAAGTTATGGAATTACCAGATTTTATGAGTTTTGCCAACAAGTTTTCACCATCCGACTTTGTCGATAAGGTGGCTCGTATAGCCAAGCGAGCTGGCGCAAAATTGGTTTACGCAGCGTTGATATTGTACTACACACTGCAGAGTGAAAAGGTGTCGAAAGCCGACAAGGCATTGATTGTAGGTGCTTTAGGATACATGATCAGTCCGTTTGACGCAGTGCCGGATGCAATACCAATCGTAGGTCTAACTGATGACTTGGCAGTGCTTTTGTATGTACTGAAGAAAGTGTGGGTGGATGTCGAACCGGAAATCAAGGACAAGGCACGTGCACGACTATCCAAGTGGTTTGATGAAGATGAAATCAAGGAGATAGACGAATTGAAGTTATAATCCAGAATTATGTACATCCGGATATGAGATAGTGTCCGGATGTACATTTATATTTTTTATTGGTATTGCAATATTGTTTTGTTAGAACGGCATCTGACCATTTTCGTTAGGAGCGAAAGGACTTTCATTTTCTGGAAAGTTTCCTCCATTCATTTTGGAGCCTACAATCTCGCCACCGCCAATGGGGGCATTATTCAAATTAGAGCTGGTGTCCTCAGGATTCTCAAATCTCGTAAACTCTCCACGGAAGTTGAGCAGTACATCGCCCGTAGCGCCTTTACGGTGCTTGGCAATGATGATTTGCGCCATGCCATGAAGGTCTCTTCCGTTTTCGTCTTGATAGATATGATAGTATTCGGGACGGTGAACAAAAAGCACCATGTCGGCATCCTGCTCGATGGCTCCCGACTCGCGAAGGTCGCTGAGTTGCGGTCGTTTTCCCTCAAGACCTTCGCGTGATTCAACACCACGGTTGAGCTGGCTAAGGGCAAGGATGGGAATGTCGAGCTCCTTGGCAATCTGCTTAAGCGAGCGCGATATGGTTGACACCTCTTCCTGACGGCTGCTGAATCTCATGCCGTTGGCATTCATAAGCTGAAGGTAGTCGATCATAATAATTTTCACACCATGGTCGCGCACTAATCGGCGTGCCTTTGTTCGCAGTTCAAAAACTGAGAGTCCGGGAGTGTCATCGACATAGAGAGGCGAACCGATGAGATTGTTAAGACGTTTGTCGAGGCGTTCCCATTCGTCAGGTTTCAGTTGACCGTTCAAGATCTTACTGCCTTGAATCTCGCAGCAGTTGGAGATAAGTCGGTTGACAAGCTGCACATTGCTCATTTCGAGTGAGAAGAATGCCATCGGAACCTTGTAGTCGGCTGCAATATTCTTTGCCATAGAAAGGGCGAACGATGTCTTACCCATCGCCGGACGCCCGGCAATAATCACAAGGTCGCTGGCTTGCCATCCGCTAGTGATATTGTCGAGTTTGTGATAGCCCGTAGGCACACCAGTAAGACCGTCTTTGTTAGCTGCTGCTTTCTGAATCACTTCTACCGCATTTGATATGACAGGGTCAATCTGGGTGTAGTCCTTCTTCATGTTGCGACGTGACAGTTCGAAGAGTGAGCCCTCAGCTTCCTGCATCAAATCGTCGATGTCCATAGAACCGTCGAACGCCTTTGTCTCTATTTCACTGGCAAACGAGATCAGTTGGCGTGCAAGGAACTTATGGGCAATGATGCGTGCATGATATTCGATGTTGGCAGACGAGGCCACCTTGTTAGACAAGTCGGCTATATAAATGGCGCCGCCCACCTTGTCAAGACAACCTTGGCGCTCAAGCTCATCAGTGACTGTAAGTACGTCAACAGGTTTCTCGGCTAAACTAAGATCGCGTATAGCCGAATATATAAGTTGGTTGCGTTGTTCATAGAAACTCTCGGGAGAGAGTATCTCGCATACCACGGCATAGGCGTCACGGTCGTTCATAAGTGCTCCCAATACTGCCCTTTCCACTTCGAGTGCCTGTGGCTGAAGATGAGCGTATGAGGTGTTGTCAATGCTTTTTTTTGCCATATTGTTTTGATTTTGGTTGCAAAAGTACAAAAAATCTCCATAAAACTTTCATATTTCAGAATAAATAATTAATTTTGCAATAAAAAAAGCGACTATGATAAATTTTCCTATTGCAAAAATCAATCTTGGACTCAATGTTGTGAGTAAGAGAGACGATGGTTACCATAATTTGGAAACAGTGTTTTATCCTGTGCCAATAAAGGATGCACTTGAGGTTTTTCCTATGGAAGATGGTTTTCCATCAGATGTGAGATGTGACTTGAAGGTCACTAATCTCTTCATTGACGGTGACGAACAGAAAAACCTTGTGGTAAAGGCGTACAATATGATAGCTCAGGATTATGAGCTTCCAAGAGTGCATGTACATCTTTACAAGCATATCCCGACACAAGCCGGAATGGGTGGAGGTTCGAGTAATTGCGCATATATGATAAGACTTCTTAACGAGATGTTTTCGTTGGGAATGTCTGACGAGAAGATGATAGGATATGCGGCAAGATTAGGAGCAGATTGTGCGTTCTTCATCAAGGCACAACCTGCCTATGCTGAAGGTATAGGAGAGAAGCTTCAACCGATTTCGATAGATTTGAGCGGATACAAGATGTTGGTGGTCAGACCGAATATTCCGGTATCTACAAAGGAGGCATTCTCGTTGATTACTCCACAGGTGCCGAAAAAGAACTGCCTGGATATCGTAAGGCAACCGATAGAGACATGGAAAGACGAACTCGTCAATGACTTTGAACGTAGTGTCTTTGCCATTCATCCCGAAATAGGGAGGCTGAAGGAAATGATGTATGAGCAAGGGGCTGTATATGCAGCAATGAGCGGCAGTGGAAGCAGTGTGTTTGGACTGTTCAGTGATACTCCCGACGAAAAATCATTCGTGGGATGTATGGATGAACTCTCTATTTTCACTATCGATATGTCGGATATTTGACATCATTCTCCATGTAAGACGAGGGAGATGCGTGATGAGTTGGGCAAGACCACCGTTGCGCATCTTCCGTGGTATGGCAATCCATAACGACAGGGATGTCAAGGCAAAAAGCCCCCACCATTTGTATGCCCATGACATTTCAAAGACAGACATCAACAACGCCCAGACGAATGTGCTAACAAGCAACATGGAACGTGGGATAAGCATTTGCTGAATAGTCTTGTCTATATAGTTGACATTAAGATGCACTATCGAAGTGGGGAGATTTTTCATCATGCTCAGAAGGCAATTTAATTGTGCGGACATCCATCTTTGGCGCTGGAGTTGGAAATTATCCTCGTTGCCTACTTTCTCGTCAAAGACATCAATATCTTCCACATATTTTATATATATATGTTCGATCAAGAGCATTTTCTCTATTTCCCTGTCTTCACCAGCAGTGGAGAGAAGGTGAACGTGAGCTTTGAACCAAAGATAGTCAAAGCACATTCCCGAGCCAATGAGGGCTGACGACAGACCTATGTTATTGTGACCTTTGCGGAAGAGAGAGTTGTTGATTTCCTCACTGATACCGTCAAGTTGGGCTATCTGGTTTTCGGCATTCTTTGCACAGCGGTGGCATTGTATGGCAGAAAATCCTTGATTGGATATCTCATTTAGCTTTTCAAGAAAGTCGGGTTGAACAATATTATCCGCATCGAGAATGACGATATTGTCAAAATTGTCGTGTATGTTGTCAATAGCAAACTGCAGGGCTTTAGCCTTGGAGCTATTCTCGAATTGCGGTTGGAGTAGGGTAATCGGTAATTTAGACAACTCCGTGTTGGTTTCCTTTAGCATATGATCGGAAACAACAACCACGGAATATTTGTCATGTGGATAGTGCTGTAGGAGGAAAGACTTTACAGTGTGAAGGATTACCTTGTCTTCGCCGTATGCAGGGAATATTACGAGATACTTCTTTTGACGAATGTCATCAGGAGTCGGTTCCCTTTTGATAATCAGCAATTGTCCAAGGGCATAAGTTATCGCGTAGAAAAATATATATCCTACGGAAAATGCAATAATGCACCATAATACAATGTCAATGACGTGAACGGCGACCCAAACCATTTATATGAAATAATGACAAAATGACAGAGAATGGAAGTTTGATGAAAGCCCTGTCCCAGCGCTTATCCACAAGGTAGTCGGGAGTGGCAATAGCGAATACCAATAGTATTATTGCGGCGATAATCCACCATTTTATGGCAAGCGACATGTAGATGAATGGCAGGGCGACACTCATCAGGAATATTATACCCATCATAGGTATGCGTGGCAAAAGCATCCACTGCAGTATTTTATCCACCAAGTCATATTGCTTGTTGTATATTGCGGCAGGCAAGTATTTGATATTCATCAAAATGGAATGAAACTGTGTAGATATCCAGCGGCTTCTTTGGCGCTTGAAGTCGGTGGTTGTTCTCACTTTCTCGTCGAACACGAAGATGTTGTCGAAATAGTCGACGAAAATGTGCTGGCGCATAAGAAGTGCTTCGAGTTCTTTGTCTTCCCATGCAGCCTTGGTCTTGCCAATATTCTCCTTGAACCAGTTGTAGCTGAATGCCATTCCCGAACCACTTAATGCCGAAGGCAATCCAAGGGAAATATGTCCGAGACGGAACACGGTGTTGTTGATTTCCTCAAATGTTGCATCCAGAATGGCAGTGGATGTGTCACGGTTCTTGGAAACACGATGAGCCTGTATAGCCTTGGTTCCTGCCGATTCGTATGCATTGTTTATTTCCTCAAGGAATTCGGGCAATACGATGTTGTCGGCATCAAGAACGACTGCAATATCGTAAATCTTAAATTGTGGAAGATTATTTATTGCATACTGTAATGCCTTACCTTTGGTGCTTTTCTTGAAGTTGGGCGTGAGAAGAGTGATGGGATATTGTGCCAACTTGAAGTTTGTTATCTCGCTTTGATGGTCGGAGATAACGACAACGTCAAAAAGGCGCTGCGGATACATTTGTCCTAAGACAGAATTTACCGTTCTTTCGATAACCTTGTCACATTTGTAAGCCGGTATAAGAACGATAATTCTGTTCTGCCTCTTGGACTTGACCACCTTCGTGCCTCTCTTGATTTGGGAGGCAATGACAAACACGGTGAAATATGCAACTGTAGCAGTAACAGTCACGAACAGTAATCCGTCAACGATATATAAAATCCACCAAAAATCCATATTCAGTTTTTTAAGAAATCAATCACACCTTTAATTGTTGCTTGTGCAAGCTTTGGCTTGGCGCAAAGAATGTTTTTCAATATGTCTCTTGTTGCGACAATGCATATCATGTATAGATACGACAGTAATCTGAAATGTTCGGAATTCCTTTTTATGAAGAGAAGCCGGTTGCGTGTCAGATAATATGTCTTCAAAGGACTGTTTGCTCCAGTGCTTTGGCTTTCTTTGTGATAAACCGTTGCAGAGGGCTCATACCATATTTGATAACCATTGCGCTTCATCATCATCGACCAGTCCATCTCCTCATAATACAAGAAATAACATTCCGGAATTAGTCCTACCTTGTTGACAGTGTCTCTTCTTGCCATCATGGCTGCCCCATGAGCGAATGCTGTCTGTCGGGGAGTGTCATATTGCCCTATGTCAGCCTCGTCATATCCGATGCCACGATTGCGGCAGGTGATAAGTGACATTGGCGTGAATCCGGCATATTGTATGTGCCGATCGCCATAGAAGAAACGAATCTTGGGGCACACTATCCCAATATGTTCAGATGTATCGATACGCTTTATCAGCATGTCAATGTCGTTCATGCTTACCTCAGTGTCGTTGTTGACGAAAAAGAGGTATTTGCCTTGAGCATGCCTAATGCCGAGATTATTGCCACCTGCAAATCCCAAGTTTCTTTCACTACGAATGCATTTCACATTAGCATAGCGAGAGGCAATCGTCTCCGCTTCGTTATTGGCAGAGCCGTTATCAACTACAATCACCTCAGTATCGTTATGGTCGAATGTCAGATGGTCGAGCAACGCACAGGTGTCACGCAATCCATTGTAGTTGACGGTTATGACAGATAGCCTATACTCTCGATGCACGTTTCTTCTCCAGTTTTAGTCGCCGGCGTTCTTCCTGTTCGGCAATCAGTTTTGCCTCCCATTCATTCCACTCGTTTTCTATATGCGGTAGCAGATATACAGTGGCGAGTCCTCCATAGTAGATGAGGACATTGGGGAACTGTAGCAATATCTGGTTGGCATATCCACCGAGATGCATGCCGATGAAGGCTGCCGTGTAAGCTATTCCCAGTCCTCGTATCGAGGGATTTTTTAGTCGGAAGAACACTATCCAACAAGCGCCCAGGAACATTACAGCATTAATGATACAGAATACCGTTAAGCCCACGACACCAGTTCTTACCCAAATATAAACATACTCAGAGTCGGGTGGCACCTGTGTTATAAGTTTAAACTTATTGAACGGTGGCACGTCGCCATTCTCCAGTCCGATACCCACTCCCCATGGCGCATCCACCATGTATTTTCTCAATGTGGCTTTGTTTTGTTCACGCACTCCCAATGATGCGTCTTCCTTGTCGAAGGCAGTACGCATACGTCGTATGTTTTGGTTGCTGTCGCCAATATTTGTAAAGATGAGGATGTACAAGAACACAAGGAATACGGCACTGACAGAGAGTATCAGTTTCTTGTTTTTGCACAGTACAATAAATACCATTATGGTGGCTATGAAACAGAACATGGCAGTACGTGTTCCCGAGCCGAAGAAAGCCCATATACCTATGCATCCCACGATAGCAAAGAAAATCCTAATTCTTGTCACCTTCATCGTGGCGGCAATTATCAGAAATGCAGCAGATGCCACAGCTGTGTGAATACCGAAGTTGGCGGCATCAGTGAAGCAAGAGAAAAATCGGATTTTACCTCCCATGATATGTGCTGGCGAACTCCAGAGGAATCTCGATTCAGCTTCGGTCAATCCAATATTCTTTTGTTTCCACAGCCAAATGGCGGCAAATACTATGAACACTGCCCAAATGAAGAGTAATGTCATGATTTTCTTCGGAGTGTCGATGAAAAGTGTGGTGACGACAAAGGCGTAGAGAATCTGCATTGACATCAGACGCGCACCAGTGTACCATCGATATACATCAATACCCAATCCGCATTGGTCGTTGAATATCTCAATACAGCAGAACATGACCCACACGATAGCACACAGGAACATCACATTGATCAAGCGTGAGAGATGAAATCTCCAGTGGTCAACAAGCACCATTCCGATGAGCATCAATTCGAAGAGTTCGTTAATCAATGACACTGGTACTGGAAGATGGAAATGACGCTCGATGAACATCACGACAGTGTTGACAATGAACAATGTATAGAACATCGCCATCTTCCTACTGAACAGGAAATATCCGACGAGAGCGATGGCAGGTATGCACATCACCGCCACGAACGCGCTATATCCACTACTCAGGAAATTGAGTATGGCAATAGAGAAAAGGAGAAAGAGTAGGATAGCTCTTCCTCCGTTTCCCCTTGAATATACTGTTTTGTTATTATCCATTATAATTTTGCATGGCTATTTTCTGTAGCGGTGAGACCCATCTGCGACAGGCGATATACGAAGTTGTTGAACTTTGTATATGGCGGCAGTTGGCCTACAAATTCCTCAACGGCATAGCGTTGTGACTCCGTGAGATACATGAAGAGGCTGTCCTTATTCTCAAGTTGCGACTGAAGTTCCTTCAGTGCTTTCTGGTCAACATCCTTCCATGTCCTGTTGGCTCGTGTGACGAGAAGGTTAACCGTTCCTAAGTTCAGCAATGCCGACGGTATGGAGTGCTCGTTGAGATTGGGATACTCGATGATAGCAATCTCGTCGGGCAGCAGATCAGGGCATAAGTCTTTAATGCTCTTGCTCATGATATATCTGCTGTCGTCAGCCAGGAAGTCCTCATCGTATGTGAGTTTTCTCACTTGCAGTCCCAATGTGATCCAATAATTCTCCAATTCCTGTGCCAAATAGCTCTTGCCGTTGCCTCCGTCTGTAGAGATGAGGTTAAGCACATTCTGCTGTCCTGTCTTGAAGTGGGGCAGCAGAGCTTTGCTGAGCTGGCGTAACGACATGTCGGCTATAGTCTTGTTGAATCGACGATATCTGAGGTTGCTTTCCTTTGGGAAACATCCGATGACAGGAATCTTTGTAATTCTCTCCGAACGCATACGGTCGCGCAGTGTGCGGTCGAGCAGTTCGATGAGGAGGAAGTAAATAGCTGTCATAAGGAATGTCAGTACGTAAGCACCCAACAAAATCATAAGACGGTTGGTGGGCAATGCGTTGAGCGGGAACATTGGCGGGTTGAGCACTCGCAATGTAGCCGTTGTCATCTGCAAGTTGCGCTGACGCAGACGTGCTGCGTTGAGAGCCTTAAGCATTTCCATGTAGTTGCCCTCCACGAAACCGATGTGGCGGTCTTTTCTGTCGAGTGTTGCACCGATAGGCGAGAAGTAGAGGAACTGTCGGTCGATGCTTTGACGCATGATGTCCTGGGCGGTCATCTTGGCTTTTGTCTTTTCCAATAAGAGTACTTGTTCAACCCAGTTGTCGAGCAATGTGTTAGCCTTTACGCCATTCTCGGTGGAGAAACTACCTGCTTCGATATCCTTGGTCAGATCCCTTACACTTTCTGCAGTATTTCTCAAATCCTTCTGAGCCTGAGCGAGTTCGTTTTGCGATTCGGCGTTGTTACCACCGCCTTCGCTCGACATAAGCTGCAGATTGGATATTCTTGACTGTATTCTTGAGATGTCGCGAACCTTGTCGGTGAATTGCTTGTTGGCACGGATTATCTTAGCACGCTCTCCCAACTGTCTTTCAAGCCAGTCCATGAGAGCCTTTGTTGTGGTATAGTCCATCAGCAATGTGTTGTCCGACACCTGCTGGTTAGCCTCAAGGCCAGCCAACTGCTTAGTCTGCTCACCGTAGTTGATGATTCGTTTTTCAATATTATAATTGATGAGTTCATCCTCAGCGCTGCAAAGCATCTTGTAAAGACGTGCCACTTCTTTCTCGAAGAACTTGATGACGTTGTTGGTTTCTCCGAAACGGAGTTGTTGGTATTGGCGTGCGAACACGTCGTTCAAGATGTCAAGTGTGTTATAGGCAATACCAGCATCGTTGGCGCTATATCCGATATTGATAATATCACTCTTTGTGAATTGGGTGACCTTTAGTTTTGACGAGATGTTATTCAGTCCGAAATATGGATGATAATTAGTCAATCCAAAGATGAAATTATCCTGGGTCGGTTTCTCGTAGGCACGCAAGTTGGAGTAAGTGGCAGCCTCACTATTTCTGTTGATAAGTCCCTTAACCTCAGCCGGTACCGAGGCGTTGAGCTGCTTGAAGTGCTCAGCCGAGATATAGTTGTTGTCCTTATTCTCATTACCATACATCATACAACGTGCGAAGAGTCGGAGCGACACTTCGTGCAGAGTGTTGTCGGTGGTGATGATAAGCATAAGGTTGTTGATATTTGTCTGAGAGTTACCTCCAGCGATACCCGATCCGCCCTCTATGTTATAACCGGTGATCATACCGGTATAAATAGTGGTGTTAGTGTCATACTGGCGTTCCATGTCCCTTGTCAAGAACCATGCAATAACCAAAGCAATCAAAGGAAGGATTGCGAGATACCACCTAATGCGGTATAAAAATCTTACTATATATCTGAAAATGTCCATAGTCGTAAATTTTTATTGTTATTATTTCTTTTGTTTAGCTGCTTTTTTAGCTTCCTTTTCAGCCTTTTCCTGGGCTTTCTTGTCAGCTTTTTCCAATTCTTGATATCTCTTTTCCTCCTCCTCAGCTTCTTTCTTTATCTGCTTTTGGATGGCTTTGTTCTCTTTGGCGATTTGCTTGTCCGACTTGACAATTGTATCGTCGAGAGTGACATCAGTTGTTGTATTAGTGATGATAGGAGTATGTGTAAGGATTTCCAATGTCACGATGTCAGTTGTAATACTTGTCTGCAATTGCTGGTAGGCATTCACGGCACCGTTCTCCCTTGCCTTGGTGAGTGCAAAGTCGGCAATGCTCATTTCGCCGTTGTGGAATTGCTCCTGTGTCAACTGGCCGGCACCCTGATAGATGGCGGCGTTTTCGCTTGCCGTTTTCAGAGCGACGAGATCATTGGTGATTTTTACGTATAGCGTCACAATTTGCAGCTTAAGTTGGTCGTAGGCTATATCCTTTTTGATTCTGGCATCGTCAACTTCCAACTTCTTTCTTTTTACTGCAGCCTTAAGGTCAAGAATGTCCTCAAGGGGCACAGACAAGTTCACTCCCACATTCCAATAGCTCTGCTCGCTACCCTGGAACTGGTAGATCATATTGCTGCTAAGGTTGGATGAGTTGTTTCCCCACATGTCAGTCTTGCCATATCCATAGCTGGCATGTCCTCTGACATAGGAGAAGATGTGTCTTTTCTGCTTTGACACTTCCGCCTGTGCTATTTCCTGTGCCTTGGCAAGGCTTAGGATTTGAGGGTTTGACTTTGCGTTCTCAAGAAGCACACCCAATGGTGGAAGATGGAATCTAGAAAAGTCAATGGTACTGCCCTCGCTGGCGTCAAAGAAGCCAGCCGAGATACCGCTGTCGTTGTATTGTGCATTTGCCATCTGCACCGACATGGTTAATGCTGCAAATAATGCTATACGCTTAATACTCATTTTGTTTTTATTTTTGTGGTTATTTTTTACAATTATGGGTTTTTATACATCGTCCTTTTGAATAAAGGCGGTAAGAGTCTTAAAGATTATCTTCATGTCGAGAATGAAGTTGTAGGTCTGACCGTAGGTGATATCGAGTTGTTTACGCTCGTCAGCCGATAGTTTTCCGCTGTCGCCACGTTTCTCCACCTGCCACAGTCCTGTGAGTCCGGCTGGTGCCATAAATCTGTCAATACTGTCGTCGCTTGTGAGCTTTTCCGCCTCGTAGAGTGGGAGTGGGCGGTTGCCCACCACCGACATATCGCCTTTGAGAATGTTCACCAACTGTGGCAGTTCGTCTATGCTGTACTTGCGGATGAAATGTCCGACTTTGGTTATTCTCGGGTCGTTCTCGATTTTTACGAATGCGTTGTTGATGTCCTCATTCTTTTGTTTGTTGAAACTTGTTTCAGACACAACGAAATCATCTCCCACGAGCATCACCTCATCGTCGCTGATGAGCATTTCGGCTGCCAATTCGTCGCCGACAGGGGTGTTGTCGTCAATGGCTGTGTCAAAATGTCCCACGGGCATTGGGTTTTCCTCCACCTTGTCACTGTATTGGTTTTGAGTTTTGCTCAGTTCTTTCAGCCTTTTGTCGGCATCCATGTACATGCTTCTGAATTTCAAGAAGTCAAACACGGTGTAGTTAGTTCCGACACGTTTTGATTTGAACATAATTGGTCCATCGCTTTCAAGCTTGATAGCAATGGCGGTTATTATGAACACCGGCGATAGGATAATCAGCGCTACCAGCGAGAACACAATGTCGAACGTCCTTTTCCAAATAGGTATTTTGAAATGAAGGATGTTTTTGCCCGACGCCTTGTCGTCGAAAAGGATATTCTCCCTGCTGGTGATAAACTGAATTTTCTTGTTAATCTCGGTGACAGACGATTCACTGTTCAATGTGTCGTTGATGCCGCACTTCTGATAGGTGAGCCTTTCCTCGTCACTGAGTGTGTCAGTCAGCAAGATGATATACAATCCAGGGCATTTCTTTTTGAGGTATGTAATAGAGGTGATGTCTTCACTTTTCACTCCTCTTTCGAAAAAGACGATGAAGTGTTCGTTCCTAACCCTTGGCACACATAGTTTGGCAGCATCTTTGTAGGTGCTGGTCATCCTCACAATCTGTCCTGGGACATATTTGAGTTTGTCTCTTGTGTTGGGGTTCTTCCCTAAATATACGATACCAATCATATATATAATAATGTATTAGGGGAGACTATATCAAGGCAGTATTTTCTTGACCCTGATTTTCAGCTCCATTGGATTGAAAGGCTTCACGATGTAATCTACTGCACCAATCTCAAGCAGACGTATGCGCTCGTTGGTGCTGTCCTCGCTGCTGAGCATGATGACAGGAATATGGCGGAAAAGCTCGTTCTGCTTTATCCATTCAAGAAAATCATCGCCGCGCATGCCGGGCATTCTGATGTCGGATATGATCAGGTCAGGCGTGTTGCCTGCTTGAAGCCATTTTACAGCCTGCAAACCATCAGGCAACCACTGCACGTCATAGTCACTCATAAGGTATATCGACAGCACTTTGGCTATCGTTTCCTTGTCGTCCAAGATTAATATTTTCTTCTTCATAATTATTGTGGTAATATATTACACGTGCAAAGGTATGAAAAAAAAATGAAACGTGGATGTTTTTTTTGCATTTTTTTCAATAAAAGGGCAAAAAAATTTTTTTTTTGTCTATTTTGAGGGAAAAATGGTACTCAAACGTATTATTATTAGTAAAAAAGATAATCGATTATTTAATTTATACGAATATGGCAAGAAGGTTATTATTAGGATTTGACGTGGGAAGCAGTTCGGTGAAGGCTTCTCTCGTTGACGCAGACACTGGTAAGTGTGCTGCTACTGCATTTTATCCCGAACAGGAAGCTCCAATTCTCGCGGTAAAAGCCGGTTGGGCTGAGCAAGATCCACAGATGTGGTGGGAGAATGCCAAGCTTAGTCTCAAGAAGATTATGTGCGAGGCAAATGCCAAGGCTGATGAGATTGCTGCCATTGGTATTTCTTATCAGATGCACGGTCTTGTGTGTGTTGACAAGGATTTGAAGGCGCTTCGTCCGTCAATCATCTGGTGTGATTCGCGTGCCGTGCCGTATGGCGAGAAAGCATTCAGTGATTTGGGTTCTGACAAATGTCTTCAGCATCTTCTCAACTCTCCTGGCAATTTCACTGCCGCCAAGTTGGCGTGGGTCAAGGAGAATGAACCGGAATTGTTTGGCAAGATCTATAAGGTTATGTTGCCGGGAGACTACATCGCCATGCGTCTCAGTGGAGTGGCCAACACCACAGTGAGCGGATTGAGCGAGGGAATGTTCTGGGATTTCAAGGAGAACAAGGTGGCAGATTTCCTGCTCGACTATTATGGATTCGACAATTCGGTGCTGTCGGATATTGTTCCGACGTTCAGTGTGCAGAGCACAGTGTCGGCCGAGGCTGCCGCCGAAACTGGTTTGAAGGCAGGAACTCCGATTACCTACCGCGCCGGCGACCAGCCCAACAATGCCTTGAGTCTCAATGTGTTCAATCCGGGCGAGATTGCCTCTACCGGTGGCACGTCGGGCGTGGTATATGGTGTGCTTGGCGAAGTGAACTACGATCCTAAGAGCCGTGTGAACACCTTTGCCCATGTTAATCATGGCGACGAGCAGACACGTCTTGGCGTACTGCTGTGCATCAACGGCTGTGGTATTCTCAATGCTTGGACACGCCGCAACATTGCTCCCGAGGGCATTGGATATGCCGAAATGAACAAGTTGGCAGCCGGAGTGCCAATCGGCAGCGACGGAGTGAGTGTCATCCCATTCGGCAACGGTGCTGAGCGTGTGCTCGAGAACAAGGAAATCAACTGCACGATCAGCGGTGTCAACTTCAACAAGCACAACAAGGCGCATCTTGTCAGGGCAGCTCAGGAAGGCATCGTCTTCAGCTTCTGCTATGGTATGGAAGTGATGCAGCAGATGGGTATGAGTATCAATAAGATACATGCTGGCAAGGCTAACCTGTTCCTGAGCGACATCTTCCGCGACACACTTGCAGGAGTGAGTGGAGCGACAATCGAACTCTACGACACCGACGGCAGTGTTGGCGCAGCCAAGGGAGCCGGTATTGGAGCCGGAATCTACAAGGACAACAACGAGGCTTTTGCCACACTCGACAAGTTGGCGGTCATTGAGCCTGATGCCAGCAGGCGCTCTGAATATCTCGACGCTTATGCTAATTGGAAGAGTGTACTCAATAAGAATGTTTAAGTTGACGAGTTAATAGCATTTTTCATAAAAGGTCATCCTTCGCAATGAAGGATGACTTTTTTATTATTGGACTCTAGGGTCAAAAAAAAACTATTTATTGCAGGCTTTGCTTATACCATTCAAATAATTTTCTGACTCCCTCGTCAATCTCCACCTTGTGAGTCCATCCGAGCGAATGAAGTTTTGAGACATCAATCAACTTGCGCATAGTGCCGTCGGGCTTTGACGAGTCAAATTCCACTATGCCCTCGAATCCTACGGCCTTCACCACCAGTTCCGACAGCTGGCGAATAGTGAGTTCCTTGCCCGTTCCCACGTTGATGTGGCAGTTGCGTATTTCGCCGAGCGCGGGGATTGCTCCTCCTCGTCCCTCACTGTTGTTGCGGTCAACGGCACCGTCGGCCTTGGCTCCGTAGAACACGGATGAATATTTCTCGATACCGATGATGTCCTTGAAATCCACGTTGAGCAGCACGTGTACGCTTGCGTCGGCCATATCCTCGCTCCACAGGAATTCGCGCAGCGGTTTGCCCGTTCCCCACAACACCACCTTGTTGTCGTAGATGCCGTAGAACTCCAGTGTCTTGAGTATTCGCTCGTGAGAGCTGCTGCCGTCCACATTGCCTTCGCCGACGATTGCCTTTAGTTTCTCGTTGGGATTCACCGGTCGCTTGTTCATGTCGTTCTCGATAGCTTTCCAGTTGCCGTCGTGAATGAGTTTTGCGAGATAAATCTTGCGCATCATTGCCGGCATGACGTGCGAGTTTTCGAGATGGAAATTGTCGTTTGGCCCGTAGAGATTTGTTGGCATCACTGCGATGTAGTTGGTGCCATACTGCAGGTTGTAGCTTTCGCACATCTTGAGTCCTGCGATTTTGGCGATGGCATATTCCTCGTTGGTGTATTCCAGTGGCGAGGTGAGCAGTGCGTCTTCCTTCATCGGTTGTGGTGCGTTCTTTGGATAGATGCAAGTCGAACCGAGGAAGAGCAGTTTTTTCACTCCGTGCGAATATGCATTGCTGATGACATTGCACTGCATCTTCATGTTCTGCATGATGAAGTCGGCACGATATAGCGAGTTGGCCATGATGCCTCCCACGAATGCCGCTGCGAGCACCACTGCGTCGGGTTTCTCGGTGTCGAAGAAATCCTTCACCGCATTCTGGTCGGTGAGGTCGAGTTCGCTGTGGCTTCTTCCCACCAAGTTGTTATATCCCCTTGCCTTGAGGTTGTTCCAAATGGCAGAACCCACGAGTCCGCGGTGTCCTGCCACATATATTTTGGATTGTTTGTCTAATATCATTGTTATTCAGCTACTTGCGCCTTGATAAATAGTTTCTTGACAAATGTCATGTCATGCTTCACCATGATTCTGACGAGTTCCTCGAACGATGTTTTTGTGGGATTCCATCCCAACTGCTTCTTGGCCTTGCTTGGGTCGCCGAGCAACTGATCTACTTCTGCGGGGCGGAAATACTTCGGGTCAACTTCGACGAGAGCCTTGCCCGTAGCCTTGTCATATCCCTTCTCGTCAACGCCTTCGCCCTTCCATTCCAGTTCGATTCCCACTTCGCGGAATGCCAATGTGGCAAATTCCCTCACTGTGTGGTATTCGCCGGTTGCGATGACGAAGTCGTCGGGCTCAGGCTGTTGCAGTATGAGCCACATACACTCCACATAGTCCTTGGCATATCCCCAGTCGCGCAGCGAGTTGAGATTTCCGAGATAGAGTTTGTCCTGATATCCCTGGGCTATGCGTGCAGCAGCGAGGGTGATTTTGCGTGTCACAAAGTTCTCTCCACGTCTCTCGCTCTCGTGGTTGAAGAGAATACCGTTGCAGCAGTACATGTTGTACGACTCGCGGTAGTTCTTCATGATCCAGAATCCGTAGAGTTTTGCAACCGAGTAGGGTGAGCGCGGATAGAATGGAGTAGTCTCCTTCTGTGGCACTTCCTGCACCTTTCCGAACAGTTCGGATGTTGAAGCCTGATAGATGCGGCAAGTCTTTTCGAGTCCGCATATGCGCACTGCCTCCAGCAGTCTCAGCACTCCCACGGCGTCGGTGTCGGCAGTGTATTCAGGCACGTCGAACGACACTTTCACGTGGCTCTGAGCCGCAAGATTGTATATCTCGGTAGGCTTTGTTTCACCAATGATTCTGATGAGCGACGACGAGTCGGTCATGTCGGCCCAATGCAGATTAACCAGACGCGCCTTCTTCATGTCTCTCACCCATTCGTCGAGATACAAGTGCTCTATTCTTCCCGTGTTGAATGAAGATGAGCGGCGCAGAAGTCCGTGAACTTCATATCCCTTGTCGATTAGGAACTCGGCCAGATAAGAGCCGTCTTGTCCGGTAATACCAGTAATTAGTGCAACTTTTTTTTCTTTCATTTTCTTTTAATATTTAATATGTGTGATTTATTTTTTTCAAAATTTATGCCTCTCCCGTAAACTGCTTGATTCTCTGCTCCTCGTCAAGTCGGCATATCAGGAGCGTGTCGTCGTTTTCGGCCACGATATATCCGTCGAGTCCCTGCACGATCACCTTTTTCTCCTGAGTGGTGTGGATGATGCAGTTGCTTGTTTCGAACACGTTGATTTCGTTGCCTATGCAACTGTTGCCGTATAGGTCCTTCTTGGTGTTGGCCAGCAGCGAGCCCCATGTCCCGAGGTCGCTCCATCCGAAGTCAGCCGGACACACGAATATCTCCTCCGCCTTCTCCATGATGGCATAGTCAACCGAGATGCTGTTGCATGTAGGGAATTTCTCGTCGATCATGAGTTGCTCCTTGTCGGTGCCGTAGATGGGCAGCATGCCCTCGAACACCTTGGAGATAGCCGGCTGATACACCCTGAAGGCGTTGACGATGGTGCTCACGTTCCAGATGAAGATGCCTGCGTTCCAGAAGTAGTCTTTCTTGGCGATGTATTGCTTGGCAGTTTCCAGGTCGGGTTTTTCGCGGAATGAATATACGCGGAATATTTCCTTGTTGCGCAGCGAACTGTTGGACAGGTCGGCCTGAATGTATCCGTATCCTGTTTCGGGTCGTGTGGGTTTCATACCGAGAGTTACGATAGCGTCGGAGTCCATGGTGAAGTCGAGGCACGACTTTATCACCCTTCGGAATTCCTCGGTGTTGGTGACGATATGGTCGCTGGGAGTCACCACGATGTTGGCTTTAGGGTCTTGCGACTTTATTTTCCAGCTTACGTAAGCGATGCACGGGGCAGTGTTTCTCCTGCAAGGCTCGCACAGGATATTGCCGGCAGGCAAGTCGGGCAGTTGTTCCTTGACGATGTTGACGTACGCCTTGTTGGTCACTATCCACACGTTTTCGGGCTTGCATATCCCGCTGAATCTCTCCACGGTGAGTTGCAGCAGTGATTTTCCCACGCCGAGCACGTCAATAAACTGCTTGGGTTTTTCTACTGTGCTCATGGGCCAGAATCGGCTTCCCACGCCTCCAGCCATAATGACAAGATGGTTGTTTCTACTTCCCATAATATAATAAATAATAATTAATGTTTCTTGAATTTTTTCCACGCAAAATATGCCGCCACGATGACAACCGCCGCCACGATGACGATTTTGATATATTCGGAGTATTCGTTGATTTTAGCCTCCAGTTGGCTTTCGGGCACAATGGAGTGTAGATACCATCCGAGGGCTGCGAGGATTGTGTTCCAGACTCCGGCTCCGATGGTGGTGTAGAGTATGAATTTTCCGAAGTTCATCTTGGCCAGTCCTGCCGGCACTGAGATGAGCTGTCTGATTACGGGCAGCAGTCGGCCGGTGAGTGTTGCCACCACACCGTGGTCGGCGAAGTATTTCTCGCTTCTTTGCACCTTTTCCTCGTTCAACAGGCACATGTGTCCCCACTTGCTTCGCGCGAAGCTGTAGATGAGCGGTCGGCCGAGATAGTAGGCGGCGGCATAGTTGATCATGGCTCCGAGGTCGGCTCCTATGGTTGCGAACACCACCACGAGCACCACGTTCTGATATCCGGCAGCAGCGTGATAGGCTGCAGGTGCCACCACCACTTCCGACGGGAACGGTATCACTGTGCTCTCGATGAGCATCAGCAGCAATATGGTGCCGTAGTTGAGGTTGCTTAATAACGATGATAAGTTCATTAGATTTTCACATTTTTTACATAATCATAATATTGCTCTTTCTTTAACCCGGGCGGGAAGAAATCTCCGAAAATGAGTTCCACCTCGTCGGGATTGACGATGCATGCCTTCTGCATCAGTTTCACGCCCTTGGATATCTCCATCGTCCTGAGGAAGCTTACAGCTGCGTAGGTATACCCCTGATTCCATCCCTCGGGCATCACCCTCACGAGTTTTCTGTAATATGTGATGACATGTTCGTAGAGCTCATGGTCGTAGAGCGACACCATAATCTTGAATATGATTTCCGGGTCGCGCTTAGATTTCTTTACTGCTTTGTCAAAGAATTTCAGTCCTTCTTCCAACTGGTTGTTCATCAGGTGCACATGTCCGCGTAGCACGAGCCTTTGGTTTTCGGCGTTGGGCATGTCGTCGATATATTGAGAGTATTCTTCCGACAAGTCGAGATAGTCAAGTGCCTTCTCGATGTCCTTCTTTGAGCTGTAGATAAAGGCGAGGTCATCGCTTGCCTGGGTCATCACCATGGGGTCTTCTTCGCAGTGGTCGATGGCTTTATTCAGATATTTGCAAGCCTTGTCCATATCTCCGGTCATCAATAGGCATGAGCCCATTTCCACTTCGGCCTTGGCGTTGTTGGGTATGCGTTTCATGAATTTTTTAAATGCCGCAATAGCCTCTTTGGGGTTGCCTTGTCCGGCGAGCGATTTGCCCAAGCACCACAGTCCGTCGGTGTTGTCGGGATTGATGGCCAGCGAGTATTCTGCACAGTTGCGGCATTCGTCAAACTTGTTTTCAAACAAGTATATGATGCCCATTGTGTTCCAGTATCGATACATGAAGGGATTTTTGTCGATTAGCGACTCGAGCACCTTGATAGCTGCTTCGTAGTCTCCCTTGCTGCAGTGTATGCGTGCAATGAGTTCGAGCCTTTCCTTGTGTTCTTTGTCGTTCATTTTATTGAGCCAGCTCTCGGCGGGCATCACATAGTTGTAGTCCACAAAGAGCGCTCCGATGTCGAGCAGAAAGTTGTCTCTCTCCTCGGGCTCCAACTTTTTGTAGGCTTGGAGGATCATCCTTTCGGCGCGTGGGATATTGGCATTTGCTATCTCCAGTTCCACAGTGAGGTAGAAATAGTCGATGTCGCTCTTGTCGTCGATGGCTTCGCATTGCCTGCGGGCTTCGTCTTTGTCGCCCATGGCGATGGCCTGTCGTGCCTTGAAGACGTGCGGGCCGATAGCCCCGGGATATAGTTCCAGGGCATAGTCGGCCATGGCGTTGGCTTTGTCTATCCGCCCGTCATAGTTGTAGTAGTCGATGATGTCGGTCATGTCGTCGATGTCCATAAACACCTTGTTGCCCTTCTTCACCGCCTCTTCATATAATTTGAGGTTTCTCTTGAATTCCTCTTTTTGGAATAGCTCCTCGTCGATGTGCATATTTTTTTACTACTTATTTATTTTTGCCCATGTGTCCTTGAGTCCCACGGTCTTGTTGAATACGAGAC
Organism: uncultured Prevotella sp.; assembly: GCA_945869265.1. Taxonomy (GTDB): domain Bacteria; phylum Bacteroidota; class Bacteroidia; order Bacteroidales; family Bacteroidaceae; genus Prevotella. The sequence goes on from CAMBOI010000008.1 coordinate 42,048, forward strand.
GTTCGGGTGTGGAGTCGAGGTCGGGCGTGAAATATCCTATTCTCTGGAATTGCAGGAAGTCGCCCGGTTTGCATGTTGTGACGAAGTCCTCGACGTAGCAGTTGTCGAGCACTGTGAGCGACTCGGGGTTGAGCAGTTCGCGGAAGTCGCGCTCGTCGGCGGCAGGATTTTCGATGGTGAAGAGTCGGTCGTAGAGTCTCACCTCGGCCTTGTGGCAGTGGTCGCAGCTCACCCAGTGCAGCGTGCCCTTCACCTTGCGGTTGGCTCCCTCCATTCCGCTCTTGCTCAGCGGGTCGTATTCGGCGTATATCTCTATGATGTTGCCCTCGTCGTCCTTTTTGCATCCCGTGCATGTGACGATGTATGCGTTCTTGAGTCTCACCTCCTTGCCCGGAGTCATGCGGAAGAATTTCTTCGGTGCGTCCTCCATGAAGTCGTCGCGCTCTATCCACAGGTTGCGGCTGAAGGTGATGGTGTGCTTGCCGTCGGCCTCGTTTTCAGGATTGTTGATAGCCTCCATCTCCTCGGTCTGTCCCTCGGGATAGTTGGTGATGACGAGTTTCACGGGGTTGAGCACTGCCGACACTCTCAGCGCGCGCTTGTTGAGGTCGTCACGCACGGCGGCTTCGAGCAGTGCGTAGTCGTTGAGTGCGTCGAATTTGGTGTAGCCTATCGAGTTGATAAACTGTCGGATGCTCTGAGCCGAGTATCCGCGTCGGCGCATACCGCATACGGTGGGCATTCGCGGGTCGTCCCATCCGCTGACGAGTTTCTCGTCCACGAGAGTGTGCAGTTTTCTCTTGCTCATCACGGTGTATGTGAGGTTGAGTCGGTTGAATTCTATCTGCCTCGGCCTGTAGTCGGCACCGAGCTTTGCCTCAGAGTCGTATTCCTTGAGGAAGTCGATGAATTTGTCGTAGAGTGGGCGATGTGGCACAAACTCGAGAGTACAGATAGAGTGGGTGACACCCTCGAAATAGTCGCTCTGTCCGTGAGCGAAGTCATACATCGGATAGGCGTGCCACTTGGTGCCAGTGCGATGATGAGGAGTATGAATGATGCGATACATCACCGGGTCGCGGAAGTGCATGTTGGGATTAGCCATGTCGAGCTTTGCCCTGAGCACCATCGAGCCCTCCACAGCCTCGGCGGTGTTCATCTTCTCAAACAGGGCGAGGTTTTCCTCCACGGGTCGGTCGCGGTATGGGCTTGCCTGTCCAGGCGTTGTCGGCGTGCCTTTCTGCTCGGCAATTTGCTCCGATGTCTGCTCGTCGATATATGCCATTCCTTTCTTGATCATCCACACGGCGAAGTCCCACAGCTGCTGGAAATAGTCGCTGGCGTAATATACGTTGCCCCATTTGAATCCGAGCCATTGTATGTCGTTGAGGATAGAGTCAACATATTCAGTATCTTCCTTCGAGGGATTTGTGTCGTCAAATCTCAGGTTGCACACACCGCCGTATCTCTCTGCCACTCCAAAGTCCATGCATATGGCCTTGGCGTGTCCGATGTGAATATATCCGTTGGGCTCTGGCGGGAATCGTGTTTGGATTCTGCCACCGTTTTTACCCTCGGCCAGGTCGGCCTCAACCATCTGTTCCACGAAGCTCAAGCTTTTCTTCTCTTCGTTTTCTTCAATCTTCTTTTCTGTCATATTTGTGTGTTCTTTATCATTTTTGGTGCAAAGATAATGTATTTAATCGATATCTCCAAATAAATTCCCTTTTTTTTTATAATGTATAGCGAAAACTTGTCTAAAACGTGTTTTCCACCGTCACCAGGATCGTCTCGTCCTTATGCTCCTCGATGAGCAGAATGAGGCGGTTCAGGGCGTCGCGCGAGTGGGTTAGCACACTTGGGAATGTGCGAGTTCCGATGAGAATGCACCCGCTGGAGTTGCGCACACTGTTGCCTACGTGAATCATTATGCCCGTGAAATGTGGCACGTTCTGCAGAAACGGCATTTGGGTTTTGAATTTCGTGCTGAATCTCATTTTCAACTTGTATGTGCCTTCGGGGATGGCGGTTTTTCCCGCCACCTTTTCCTCTTTGCTCCAGTCGATTGCCCTCGGTTCGAGGGTATCGGCGAAGTACCGGTCGTCCACATACATTTTTCCGGCAGTATATGTCTTGCCTTTAATGTCTCTTTTTATTACAATTTCCATAGTTCTTTGTATATATACGGGTTAAAAATAAAACTGTCATCTGTCATCTGTCACTACTTTCATCCACAGATGTTTTTATCCACAGATTTCCACAGATGAAAATTTTTATTGGATTATCACAGATTTTTTATCCACAGAGTTTTTTGTCCACAGATTATCACAGATTAACACAGATTTTTTTAATATCTAAAGATATTTTGATTATCACAGATTTTTTTGGGCACGGAAATCCACGGCTTTTTTTAAAAAAAAGACACGGCTTGGCTCCGCATTGATATCCCACGGCACTTCGTGATTACGGCTTGCTTCGCAAGTTCACGGCTTAGTTACATTTTTCAATATTTCAATATTTTAATATTTCATTTTAGAGCCGTGTCTATACTTTAGTATAGCCTTAATGCAAATAAAGCCATTCCTATGCGCAGCCCAGCCGTGTCTTTTTTAAAAGCCGTGTCCATCCGTGCCTAAAAATAAATCATCAATAATCAATCATCATCCTAATCAGAGCCTTTGGCTCTTAATCTGTGCCAATCTGTGTTAATCTGTGGTCTGAAAAAAACTATCAGTGGTCTTTTCATCAGTGCCAATCAGAGTTAATCTGTGGTCTATAAAAACCTGTCAGACTTTGCACTTCACAATCTCTCCGTCGATCGACTCGTAGCTCACAATCCCCCGCGCCTTCCACTTGGCCAACAAGTTCTTGGCCGAGCCGCCTCGCTTGCCGAGCCTCGAGCGCAGGTTTTCCAAGTCCTTAAGCCGGAATATCTCGGGCAACATCTCACAGAGATTCTGCGGACCGCGATGGTTTGACAGCTTGTTCTCGGCAATCTCCTTCTCAAGCATCTCGCCGAAAATCAGCATCTTGCACCACAAGTCATATCTCAACGACCATCTCACATAGTCCTCGATTACCGTGGTCCATTGCTGACCGTTGAGCAGCCAGAGCACCATTCCCTTGAGCCATGCTATCACCGTGGCGCGATAACTCAGCACGAGATAACCCTCGGAGTCGTATAGTTCGGCCAGGCGCTCATTTTCGTCGCACAGATTCTGCGCAAATTTGTTGGCCTCCTCGCATTTGTATGTGCCGTGAAACGACTCCAGCAAGTCAACCACCTTGTTCACCGTGGCGCGGTATTCGTCATCGTAGATGCCATACACAGGGCGAGCGCCTTCGGGCTTGATGATGGTAGATACCGAGAGGCGGGTGATGGTGCCGTCGGTGATGTTCTTCCTGAAGAAGTTGCGGGCGTTCTTCGGGCAGCTCGACGCATTGAAGTTGAAGCGAAGCGGAGCTATTCCCGTCACCGATGCCGAGCCCACTCGCTCCTGTCCGTGAGGACTATTGTCAAACGCTTTGCGAATGATTGTACTGACCTCTTGCTCACTATTCCGGGAGGTGATATTTTTCAGAGTGTCGAGTTCATCCACTTTTACGTAAATATATTTCTCACCGTTGTAGGCTGCGTCGGCCACTCGCTGATTGAACACTGCGTCGGTCAGATTGTCTATGAGCGACTGCACGCAGAGGTCTTTTGGTCTTGCCTCTAGCGATGTTGCCCCTTGCGGGTTTTTCAGTTTCCATTGCGCCTCGCGTTCCCTGGCCACTTTGTCATTTTCGGATATTCTGCTCACCATCATCTGACAGGGTTTGGTGACGCATCCCTTACCTATCGACATCTGAGCTGCCAGCAATTCCATAAACGTAGCCTCGTGCAATACATTGTCCCAATACATAAATTTCACACCGCTCATGTTCACTGCCATTGGCGGGAAGAGATTTTCGCACACTGCAGGGCGATAGTATTCAGGCGCTCTGGAGCACAGTTCGCCCAAGGGTGAGGGGAGAATCGTGGGCATTTGGGGAGGCAATTTGCTGTCGAGTGCATTCACCAGTTCGAGTTGGCTTTTGCCCTTGTTCTCTTCCTCGTTGAGCAGGTTGAGCACCTTCTGCAGTTTGAAGTTGATGCCCTTGCGCGGTTCGTCGATAGCATTTTTCAGGCATTGCTCATATTCCTCCTGCGGCAGATCGCAATAGCGGGGGATGACCAATTTGAGCACATTGATGTCATAATCGCATATCGCGCGTAGCGAGCGTGCGAGGTCGAAGATGAGAGCATTGCGATTGCCCACCACAGGCTCTTTGCCACCATTATATACCTCCCAGTATTTCGCGATAATCTTTGTAAAATTATATCCGAAATAGATGACATCGCCTTGCGGTGCCGATTGCGCCTCTGCCGCCTTGTCCGATTGCTCCTCGGTCGCCTTGCTCGCCTCGGCCTCCGGCTTCGCTTCTGTCGCCGTTTCTGCCGTCGCCTTCGTCCTTTCCTCCTTCTTCCCCTCGGCTGCCTCATTTATAAATAGCTCGTCCTTGCAGAAGAAGAGATCCTGAGCATCTGCGGTAGGCGTAAAGAAGACGCGAGTGATATCTTTTGCCGCAGGATCCGCCTCCACGCCAAGCATTTTCGATGCCCATTTCAGGTTTTCCTCCTGACTCATTTCGGGATGGCGTCGGAACACCACGTGCAAGCCCTTCGTAGCCGAGCGCTCGAGCATCAGCAGTCCCAGTTCATCGGCCTTGGCGAGGATATTTTCCTTTACAATGTCAAACTGCCGTTGGAACTCCTCCTTATCCATTCCCGCCTGAAAATCCACGTCCATTCCCACCGAGTTGCTCTCCACCGTGGCGCCTTTGAGCTTGCCGTCATTCGGCATACAGGAGTAATTGAACTGTATCATCCTGCGCTTGCCGTCAGCATTGCCGTTGCGCGCTTGTTGAGTCATCTCGCGGTTGTGTTTTGAGTTGCGCAGTGCGGCAAATTCCTTGAAGTTCTTAATCGGGATCATAGTTTTCGCCCCGTTCTTATATTCTATTACGTGTACGCTCATTTCAATGCCTCCTTTATTTCCTTTTTCATTACTGTCTTAAAGTCAACCCCCTCGTCGTCATACACTTTCATCATCAGCAGGTAGGCTCCGTCGGCTGTCTTCGACAGACTGCCGTGCATCGTGGATTTCAGTCGCACGGCGCGACTCTTGTTCTGTCTTGTCCTCGGTGTCACCACGATATATCCCTCGTCGTCGATAGAGTAGTAGCCCCATCTGTGCACCTGCTTCACCCTGTGCGGGCGTGCCGCGTCGGGCACCACCTTCACCGTGTTGTCTTCATACACCATTGCCTTGCCGGCATATACAGTCTCTAATGTTCGCGCGCAAGAAATACCTGCTTGGCAGGCAATCTCCAAAATCTTCTTTCGTGCCATATTCTGAAATTAAATGTCTTGAAAAAATTAATACTTAAAATCCTTGTTGAAATGCTGTTCCTTGATGAGCACCATCAGAGCCCATGCCGTGCCTCTGACGTTGCGCAGTTCCTCGGGTAGCATCTTCATCGCGGTTGAGAAATACCACAGCGCATTAGCCACGTCGGGCTGCACCTCGGAGCGCAGTCCAGCCACGAAATTTACGCAGTCGCTGCCCACTCTCTCGCTCACGCCCGTCACCACCAGGTCGAGAGTCTCCTTTGCGTTTGGATTGAGGGGATATTTCCCCGTCTCCATCATCTCAACAGTTTTTGTTGCCATAATCTCTTTTGTTTTTAAATTAATAATGTGTATATCACTCTCTGCGACTGTCGAATGGCCATTCATCGTCGTATTTCAGGTGCAAAGATAAGAAGTATTTTCCACATGGATGTAATGAAAATGCATAAAAAAAGCGACCGGAAATGGTCGCTTGAAATATCTGATGATTACTCTAAGTAGATTAATAATCAGACGATTAATAGGTGGTCGCTTTCGGTCGCATAATTTTTAGGAGTGTGTCACTCTCGGATGATATTACGGGTTTGTTCTTCGCCAATTTCAGCGGTTTGCCGTCTTTCACGAACAGCTTCTCGGTCAGTTCTTCCAATGTCGCCATCCTCAGTAGTTTTGAGTCGATGGCCTTCTGGTTTTTGAGTGTGACAAACTCGCGCGCCAGTTGCTTGGTCTGCAACCATACAATCTGCTTCACCTCGCCGTTGATTTCGGCCTTGTATCCCATTATGAAGAGAAACGAGTCTTCGTCGCAGTCAGGGGCGATGAATCTTTCGTTGATGAGCTGTTGATACACCTCTCTGCCTTGCTTCTCGTTGCCATCGAGCGGGAAATGCCTCTTACCGCCCTCATTTGCGGCGTGCTGATGGTTAATCACCGTTCCGCCCGATTCGTTCACCACGATGATCTGTGCCTCACTGAGGTCTGCTCCCTTGAACAGCCCTTCAAACATTCCTTTACTTTCCATGTTTTCCATTTTTCTTCTTATTATGATATTCCACTTTCCCGTTATTGCTCACCACTACCTGGGCCGCCGTGTGCACGATCGGCTGAGGCTCATGCCTATGATTGTTGTCATATTCCTGGGGTATTTTTTCTGTCTTTTGCATTAATTCGAAAATGTCTGCTTGAGGAGCCTTGCAGTCATTCAAATAATAATGCATCAGCATATCCTTGATTACCACAGCCTGCTCGCGTGTATAGGATAGATTCTGCGCATAATCAATTATCCAGTTTGCATCTATCCTGATCGCCTTTTTCTTGACGCTCATCACTGTGTCGCGCTCCTCTTCTTGGGCATTTATCCCTGGCTTGCTTATTATGATGTGATCCCGGGCTTCAATCTGCTTAATCTTGGATTCCAGCCTTTTGTGTGTCATCGCAAGCTTTTGGTATTGCTCGGCAGTTTTTTCCGCCTGGGTTTTCCATGCGCTATTGTCTTTCTCCAACTCTTCTGTCTGATTTCTGAGCGACTCGTTTTCAGTCTTCAGTTGTCTGACGTAGTTCTTGAAATTCACAATGCGTTGGTCGTCGTCCTTGGTTTTGTCAGCCAGGATGAGTTCGAGCAATTCTAACCCGTACAAGTCTTCATTTCTTCTTTTCATATCAAAGATTTTTGTTTGTATTTATAAAATCGCTGCAAAGTTAATAAAAAAATCCCGTTCTGCCAATACCCATTGTCTATTCTTAACAGATACCGAAAAAGAAAAAAGAATTCTCATTATCTGTATGTCAACAAAAATGAAGATTTTTACGCAAGGTGCAAGGGTATGAGGGAAGTGACAGATGACAGATGACAGTTTTGTTTTTTACTCGGATATGGGGGAGTGGGATATTTTTAGAAAATTGCTCTAAGAATTTTATGTTATATATATTTATATATATAATATATTATATATATAAATATATATAACATAACCCCTAAATCCAGGTATAACCTCATACATACATCCCGAGTAAAAAATGAAACTGTCATCTGTCATCTGTCACTAAATTGAGTGTATTGCATGGATGGGGTCATTTTCTTAAAAAACATGGAATGTAAAAACATTTAACCGAAATGATAACGCACCGCGTTTTGGTAGTTAGACAACAATTGTGGGGTAGTTGGAGAGATGGATTATAGGCCGCGGGCGGGACGCCATGCTCCCAGAGGCTCCGCGACAGAGGGAATATGATGTTAAATGATGTTAATAGCAGTAATTTTGATTGCTCACAAAATTGCCATGTGCTCACAAAATCGTACCTTTGCAACGTGGGAATGAGAGATACTGCGCAGGCTCTCGGGACACAAAAATGTGAGAACAACAAACAAAAAATTTTTTATTAACCTTTTTAATTTAATTACAGTTATGGCAATTAAGATTCGAGCACAAGAGAAGAAGATTCTCGTGGGACCCAACAAGGGTCAGTATGCGTATGTAGCGCAAGTGGAGCTTTATTCTGCACTCACGCAGAGCAAGGTTCTTGAGGAGGCAGCCCTGAGCTGCGGTGTTAACAAGTCGGTTCTCGCGGCATCGTGGGAAGGTCTCGGGCACGTGATCAACCGATGGGCGACGGAGGGACACTCGGTGCCTATCCCGGGACTCGGTACGATGCGATTTAGCGTCAACTCTCAGAGCGTGGAGAAGTTGGAAGACGTGTCGGCCAAGATGATTACCACGCGCAAGGTGGTGTTCACTCCGAGTGTCGATCTGAAGAACACGCTGGCTTCCACCTCGGTGAGCATCACCTGTTACGACCGCAATGGCGACATGGTGAAGCGAGTGACGGCTTCGGGAGCGCCTGTGGAGGGCGAGGGTGACACCTCGGGCGAGGAGAACGAGACTCCGACTGACACTGGCGGCAGCGGCAGCGACAACACCGGCAGTGGCTCTGACAACACCGGCAGCGGCTCTGCCACCGATGGCGAGGACTACTACGAGTAGGTTGAGAGCCCTTCGGGGCTCTTAAAATTGAAATATTGAAATATTGAAAGATTGATGATTATTGATAAATTTTAGGCACGGATTGACACGGCTTTTTAAAAAAGACACGGCTGGGCTCCGCACGGGAATGGCTTTATTTGCATAAAGGCTATACTAAAGTATAGACACGGCTCATTACCGCAGAAAAGCAAACTAAGCCGTGAACTTGCGAAGCAAGCCGTAACCACGAAGTGCCGTGGTAAATATCCATGTGGAGCCAAGCCGTGTCTTTGAAAAAGCCGTGGATTTCCGTGCCTAATAAATTAAGGACAATTAAAATTATGGAGGACAAAATTATGACAAAAGAGAACAAAGCAAGACTGGTCAAGTTTCTGTGGAACCTCGCCTCGGCAGTATTGGCAGCAATCGGAACCGCTCTTGGCGTAAGTTGCGCAGTAGCATAAATTTTTACCACAGAGATAAAAAGAAAAAGAGATTTGTAGTTTATCGTAATATGAATACTCTAAATCTCTTAATCTCTGTGGTTCAAAATCATTTTAAGCAGTGAACTTGCGCAAGCAAGCCGTTATCACGAAGTGCCGTGGTAAATATCCATGCGGAGCAAAGCCGTGTCTTTTTAAAAAAAGCCGTGTCTTTCCGTGCCTAAAATAAAAATCTGTGATAATCTGTGGACAAAAACATTTGTGGACAAAAAATCTGTGATAATCCAATAAAAATTTTCATCTGTGGAAATCTGTGGATAAAAAACATCTGTGGATGAAAGTAGTGACAGATGACAGATGACAGTTTTGTTTTTTACTGAGGATTGATGGATTAGTCAGTCAGTCCCACCGCCTTTGCCCATTTCATCTGCTTGATCGTCTCGTTGGGATTGGGCGAGAGCGACTCATACATCGGTTGGGGCACGAACATGCTCACACCACTGAATGTCTGCTCGTTGACATCGAAATCCGTGAAATCCACGCCCGTGTTCTGCAGCCACTCGGAGGCCATCTTCGAATACACCACAAATTGACCTAATGCCTGATTCCATTCTGCCAGGGCAGCCGCATCGGCATCGGTGGCATACTCCTTCAGCAAGTTCTTCGGATCGTAATATCCCTTAGCCTTCCTACCATTGTCGGCTACAAACTGACCATAATATATCACTCGCTTTCCTTCGAAATTATCATACATTAGCAACCGCGGCATCAACCGGGCAGTGGCTGCGGCAAAGCGCTCTACACCGCCTGTGAACATACACGACAACGGCACTCCTGATTTATCATAATTAGTCTCGATGGTAAACTCCTCACTTTTGTCGATGATATCCTTGTAGAAATCCGCCGACTCGCTGAACGCCAGAGGGAGAACCTCTCTATAAGCGGCTCCGTCGCCAGGCACTTCGGATGGCGAACCGATGATGTATTGCGTGCAGTCTTTCAACTCGTAGGCCGTCTCCACACACTGGAAGAAACAACAGTCGCCCATGACAAAGAGAAACGGTTGCGGGAGCTGCGAAAAAACTTTAGCCAACGAGGGAATGTTTATCCATTTCCCGCTGTCGTAACTCCTGTTTCCACCATTATCTATTCCGTATGCCCGTGAGGCAGTTTTTGTGGTGGCAATCGAGTCGGCTGTGATAAACCATCCCGACCCATGTCCCCACAGGTCGATGCCGTAGCTCTTGGCCGGATAGCGCTGCATTATATATGTGAGAATCTCGCGCATCTTCTCCGGGTCGGAGGCATAGAAATCCTCGCTGAACTGCAATCCAGTGTCCTTCACAACCTCACCGTTCTTCAGCTCTGCGATATACGGCATCTCTCTTGTCGAGGCATTGTCGAAGAATACCACGAGATGATTCTTGCTGTCGATGAGTTTGGATGCCTCGGTCATCTCCTTAAGATCGCCGGGAGCAAAACTGCTGAGCGAGTTTTCGCCCGAGATATAGATAATCACAGTGCGTGACGCCAACTGCGGAGTTGTCGGTTTATCGTCGTCTTTTGAGCACGAAAAGAGCACAAAAGCGCAAAATGCGGTTAATAAATATTTCATATTCTTATTTTTTGGGGCAAAGTTACTGATTTTTATTTAATTATTTGTATCTTTGCACCTAAATTTTGAAAAATTAATATGAAAAAGATACTTATTGCATTATTTACAGCGATTTCAATGGGCGCGCAGGCGCAAAATCCATACGAGCAATGCGAGGATACTTGTCAGCATGTGCATGGCATCGACCTCAGTCATTATCAGGGCGAAGTGTTCTGGGAAACAGTGGGCGAAAACACCAAAATGGCATACGTTTATCTCAAGGCGACAGAGGGCGGCGACCGCATCGACGAGATGTATGAGCGCAACATCAACCTTGCTCATCGCTACGGACTGAAGGTGGGAAGCTATCATTTCTATCGTCCCAAGACCGAGCAGCAGAAGCAGCTCGACAACTTCAAGACCCAATGCCTGCCGGGAGAGCAAGACCTCATTCCGATGATTGACATCGAGACAAAGCAGGGATTGCCAACTGAGGAATTCTGCGACTCGCTGATGAAATTCCTCACGCTCGTGGAGGTAGCCTACAAGCAGAAACCACTGCTATATACGGGTACGAATTTCTACAACAAATACCTGCAGGGCAAGGTGAACGACTATCAGCTGATGATAGCCCAATACACTGTGCGCGAACCAGTGTTGGCCGACGAGCGCGACTTCACCCTGTGGCAATACACGGGCAAGGGGCGCATAGTGGGCGTGTCGGGATATATCGACAAGAGCCGATTCATGGGGCAGCACGGATTGAAAGAGATAAGATTTAGACATAAATAATTTTTTTATAAAATAAGAAAGAAAAATGGCATTGATTAATTGTCCTGAGTGCGGCCGGCAAGTGAGCGACAAGGCCGCTGTGTGTCCGCATTGCGGAGTGACTATCGCGGCAAAACCACGCAAGAGCAACCGCGCGCCGATAATCATTACGGCGGCAGTGATAGCCCTGGCGATAGTGGCTGTGGGATTCTATTATTATAATAATGTGGAAAGCGACAACGAGATGGAGGCTTATGAGAACGCAATGGCGTGCAACGAGCCTGCCATCATGGAGAACTATCTCGACATGTATGCCGATGCACCACAGGCTCATCGCGACTCGGTGATGGCACATCTCGCCATACTGCGCAAGGGCGAGACCGACTGGAGCGATGCCCTCGTGAATAACTCGCGCATGGCATTCGAGAACTATCTCAGAACATATCCCAACAGCATCCACAATACCGAGGCTCTACTGAAAATCGACTCCATCGACTGGACCGTGGCAGTGAAGGCCGACAATGCTGACGCATATCAGAAATATGCCTTGGCGCATCCCGACGGCGAGCATATCGACGAGGCCAACGCCAAGATTGAACAGAAGGCAAAGACGGCACTGAATGACGAGGAGAAACTGAAGGTGACCAACGTGCTGACGGCGTTTTTCATGGCATTGGGTGCCAACGACGAAGACGACCTGACGATGACTATCGACGTGGTGCTCAACAGTTTTCTGCACAAGGCGGGAGCCACCAAGATGGATGTCATCTCATATATGCACCGCATTCACAAGCCCGAGGACATATCATCAATCACATTCCGCATGAACAACGACTGGAAGATTGAGAAAATCGACCTCGGCACCGACGATTGCAGTTATGCAGTGGATTTCTCGGTGGACGAGAAGATTGAGCGCACCGACAAGTCGAAGGAGACCTTCTGCTCGTATAAGGTGAGCGCGAAGGTGTCGGCTGCCGGAAAAATCACCGACCTCAACATGAAGAAGGGAGTGATTGAGTAAGGAAAGCTTTTATTTAAACACAGAGACACAGAGGCACAGAGAATAATATTAAGTTTTCTGAAGATACAGAGAGAAAAAACCTCTGTGACTCTGAGCCTCTGTGTTTATAAAAAAATCACAGGCTCTGCAGTCGTGCGATGTATTTCCCGAGGATGTCAAACTCGATGTTCACCGTCGAACCTACTTGGATGTCTTGGAAATTGGTGTGCTCGAGTGTGTAGGGGATAATAGCCACCTGGAAGGCGTTGCCGTGGGGATTGCACACCGTGAGCGACACGCCGTTGACCGTCACGCTGCCCTTTTCGACAGTGAAGTAGCCCTTGCTCGCCATTTCGGGCGCAATGCGATATTCGAATGTGAAATACTTGCTGCCGTCGGCATCCTCGATGGCTGTGCACTGTGCTGTGCAATCCACGTGCCCCTGAACGATGTGACCGTCGAGTCGGCCGTTCATCAGCATCGAGCGCTCCACGTTCACCTTGTCGCCCACTTTCAGCATGCCCAAGTTGCTGCGATAGAGCGTCTCCTTCATCGCAGTCACGGTATATACTCCGTCTTCAATCTTCACCACTGTCAGGCACACACCGTTGTGAGCCACGCTCTGGTCGATTTTCAGTTCGTCGCAGAACGAGCAGCGCAGCGAGAAGTCGATGTTCTCCCTGTCGTGCTTCACATCCACTACGGTTGCAAATTCCTCTACTATTCCAGAAAACATAATCTATAAAAAATAATTATTATTACCTGTTATCACTTTTATATTCACAAAGGGGGAAAAGAATATAAAAAAGGGTCGTATCGTGATTGTGATGAAAACTCCTATTTGCATAAGATTAGGGTGCTCACCGTCGTTGTAATCCACCGGCATTGCTGCTGTCCTGCTCCAAGGATGTGGCCCGCCATTGACAAGTGAAACGGTCCCTGTTTTCGGTATTTTTTTGATGAGTATCCCGATCTAACCGATACGACCCGTATTCCTTTTTTCCTTTTGTCGGTGCAAAGGTACGAAGATTTTCTGAAATCTCCAAATTTTTTCTCCACAGATTTCTTGTTTATCCACAGATTTCCACAGATGAATAATTTTATTGGATTATCACAGATTCCTTTTTATCCACAGAGTCTTTTTATTGTCCACAGATTATCACAGATTAACACAGATTTATTTATAACTTTGTTATAATTATCACAGATTTTTTATTTTTAGGCACGGAAATCCACGGCTTTTTTTAAAAAAAAGACACGGCTTGGCTTCGCATTGATATCCCACGGCACTTCGTGATTACGGCTTGCTTCGCAAGTTCACGGCTTAGTATGCTTTGTAGACGGGTCGCAGCTTAGTTTGTTTTTCTGCGGTAATGAGCCGTGTCTATACTTTAGTATAGCCTTTATGCAAATAAAGCCATTCCTATGCGCAGCCCAGCCGTGTCTTTGAAAAAGCCGTGTCCATCCGTGCCTAAAATATATCAATCAATAATCACCCTAATCAGAGCCTTTGGCTCTTAATCTGTGCCAATCTGTGTTAATCTGTGGTCTAAAAAATCTATCTGTGGTCTAAAAAACATCAATCCTCGATGATCTCAGCCTCCTCGATCACCTCTTCCTCGTCCGAAGCCTTATCCGCCGAACCCGAAGCATCAGCAGAAGAAGCCTCAGTAGAAGAATCATCATCCGTGCCATCAGAGTCGGCATAGCCCTTGAGCTCCTCCTGATACTCTCGTTCTATCTTGCGACGGCGCTCCTCCTTTATATATAATAAGGTGATGGCAATCACGGCGGCAAGAATCATGTAAATCCACAAAGCACTCTCGGAGAGCAGGAAATGCTGGGGCACAACCACCTTCAGCGTCTTGATGTCATACTTGTCGGGCGATTCCAGCAGGAATGCCCTCACCTTAAACTCGTATGTGCCGGCAGGCAAATCGCTGTAGGTGGCAGTGCGGCTCTTGTCGGCATTGTGCCAGTCTTCCTCATATCCCTCAAGCATATACTGATAGTGAATGCGGTGCTGCAACTGATAGTTGAGCGAGGCAAAGCGGATGGAGAACTCGTCGTCGTGGTCGGGCAATTCCACCTCGCGAGAGTCGGGCACGTAATAGTCGAAATTCTGGGAGAAGCGCGGCGACTGTATCTCGCCGTTGATCATGAAGTCGGTGATACGCAGCCGCATCACCGAGCCGTTTGCGCTCACCAGTTTGCTGCGGTCAACGATGTAGTAGCCGTTGAGCGTGCCAAAGAGTATCTTGCCGTTGGGCAGAGTGATGGCCGCATCCTCGGAGCACAGTGTGTCGTCAACACCGTCGAGCATGGTGAACGTGCTGAATATCTGCTTGCGCACATCGAAGGAGCACAGGATATGGTCGGTGGCAAACCACACGTTGCCGCGGTCGTCAAAGGTGATGCTCTTGATCTCCTCGGATGGCAGACCGTCCTCACTGCCGAATGTGTCGAATACATACACACCTTGACCATAGTCGTCGCAACGCGAAAGACCGCCACCATTCGTTCCCACCCACATCTGTCCGTTGTGGGCGCAGGCAAGGCACACTACATCCTTGCTCTGCAGATTGTCGAGCTCGTCCTCATTGTCGGCCACAACATGTATCTTCACCTTGTTGTTGTAATACGACATCACCAGAATACCGTCGGACGAGCCTGCCCATACGCGACCGTATTTGTCGAGGGCGACAGTGCGCATCTTCAGATATGAGTCGTTGGGATAGCTCTTCATCACGTTGTTGCAGTTGAGGAAGAGGCAGCGCCCGTCCTTCTCGCGCTTCACCACGTTCACTCCGCCTCCGTATGTCGCCACCCAGATATTGCCGTATTTGTCCTCTATGGTCTTATACACAAGGTCGCTGCTGATACTGTATTTGTCGCCTGGATTGTTGCGATAGTTGGTGATGTCGAAGCCGCCGGCGCACAATGCCCCGTAGCCGCCGTTCTTGGCGCGGGGCGACAGGCGGAAGAGTCCGTTGCCCTTGGTGCTTATCCAGAAGTCGCCGTGGCGGTCTTTCATTATTCCGTATATTCGGCCGAAGGGCATTCCCTTGTCCTCGCCTCTGACGATGGTCTTGTTGGTGCCGTCGGTGATGATGAGCGAGCCCTTCTTGTTGCCTATCAGCATCACATTGTAGTGGGCGTCGTAGTACATGGCGCGCGTCTCGTTCTCGTTGTTCTCTATGGCACTGTCGTCAAATAGTTTGCGCCTCTCGATGTTGCGCTTCTGTATCTCGAGTTTCTCTAGTCCCTTGCGGCTGGTGGATTCAAACACCACTCCCTCGGGCAGGGCGAGATAGGCTGCCACGGTGTTCGACAAGTCCCATGTGTTGTAGGGATTGTTGTGGAAATACTCCACCTCGTCGGTGGCGCGGTTGTAATATCCGAATCCGCCGTGGCTCATAGTCAGCCACACCGTGCCAGCCACTTCCGACACCTTCACTCCCGTCACGTCGTATTCGGGCACTAGCACCACTTGCGTGAACTCCTTCATGTCGCCCGTCTTCTCGTTGATGCGCGTGATGCCTTGGCCGCCGGTGGATATCCATATTGTGCCGTAGCTGTCGCGGAAGATGGAGTTGATGGTTTTGCCGGTGTCCTTGATGAGTCGCGGCTCCTGACCGTAGGCACATTCGAAAATTCTGCCCGACTTGGTGCCGACATACACGTTGTAGCCATTGGAATACATCGCTGTGATGCTCTCCTCGCCCAAAAGGGCATTCTGACTCAGCGACTCGTGGTTGGCCGTCAGTCGGCGCACTCCCTTGTCGGTGCCCACCCAAAGGTCGCCCTTGTAACCCTCGACCACTACTGTCGGCTTTAGCTGTCCCGTGGTAATTAGTTCATTCTGAAAACCATTTTTCGTGTATTTCATCTTGTATATTCCCACACCCTTCATGATAGCAATCACCTCGCCCTTCGACGTTATCGACAGGGTGTTCTGGGTCTTTAGCATCTCGTGTCCCTTCACGTTGGCAAGAGGATTGACAATGCGGTCCTTCTGACGTTCGAGCATAAACACGCGACCGTCATACATCCTCATCCATATGTTCTGCCATTGGTCGTTGACAAGCTCTGTGATGCGGTTGTGAAGCAGCGGCACCTTCGACTGGCCGCCCGTCTTATAGTTGAAGAAATTGAATCCGTCGAATCTCGACAGTCCGTTCCATGTGCCTATCCATATATATCCGTAGTCGTCCTGGATAATATTGGCGACGGCATTGCTGCACAGGCCATCGTCGGTGGAGTAGTGGGACTGCGACGCGTGCATGGTTTGGCCCTCGGCGCCCTCGACGGCTCCGATGACTAATACTGCCACAAGTGAAATCTTGACAGCAATCTTCTTGGCTATTTTATTGGTCATTAACATCTTTTTTTAGTCGGTTATTATAGATTATCATTTGCGAAATTACTATTTTTTTTTGTTTTATGGGGAATAATTGCTTCTTTTTTTTCTGGCTTAACCAAAATTAACGCAAAATCGCCCTATTTTCCGTTTTTTAGCCTTAACTTTGTCCTCAAAATCTAACTTTACTAACATCTAATTAAAAAAAGAGAATGAAGAAAATAATCTTATCAGCGACGCTCGCCGTCGCAGCACTTATGTCGGAAGCCGCCGACAAGGTGTTCCTCTATTCGCCTGCCATCGACCAAGGCGTGCATGTGGCTTATGCTGCCGACGAGAGAGCTACCGCATTTTTCAATATCGGACAGATATTCCAGTCGGACTATGCCCGATGGGGAGCCGACAAAAAAATGTACTCCGAATTTGCCATCGCGCTCGACGAGGGCGGATATGCTGCCGTCTTCCAGGTGAACGATGTGGCTCCGTGTTTCGCTGTGGCATACAGTCGCAATCTCGTCACATGGCGACCGCAGGACTATCCCCGCATGAGTCATCAGGGAGTGTTGGCACCGGTGATTGTGGCAAAGGGAGCAGGGAAATACGACGTGGTGTATCGCACAAAGGACGACAAGTATCGCAAGACGACCACCGACGCCAACTTCAGGCATTTCACCCCCGATGTGCCTGCCACTGCCGACGAATATGCCATTGCCGACAAAAAGAGGGCAAGAGCTAAAGTGGGGAATAAGGAATTTGTAGGCAACATACTGACTATCAATGATAACGGAGAGACTCTTAGCGGTATCAAGGCATACTTTGCCAAGCAAGCCGACAACAATGCCAAATGGGCGGAGAACTTCGCCGACGATTCCAAGCGATATGCATCGCTCATAGCCGCTGGCAAGGCTAAGGCAAAGCTCAACATCAACGTCTTCGGCGAAAAGAAGATAAGCGACAAGCTCATCGGAATTTTCTTCGAGGACATCAGCTATGCCGCCGACGGTGGACTGTATGCAGAGATGGTGCAAAACCGCGACTTCGAATACACGCCTGCCGACCACAGCGGATGGAACGCCTTCACAGCATGGCAACTGGCGTCGGGCAAGCAGCCAAAGATCGTCACCTCGTCGCCGCTCAGTCAGCAGAATCCACATGCGCTCAGCATCGCTGCCGACACACTCTACAACGAGGGATGGGACGGAATGGCGCTCAAGGCTGGCGAGAAGTACGACTTCAGTATGTATGTAAAACCATCGTCGGCTAAGTCGTTTGTCGTTGCGCTCGTGGATGGCAACCGTGTGCTGGCGAGAGCGAGAATTGAAGCCAAAGGCAAGGAATGGGTGAAATATTCAGCAACGCTTACAGCGTCGGAATCCGCCTCTGCCGCTAAACTGATGCTTGTGGCTGAGGGCAAGAAATCCGCGCTCGTGGACATGATCAGCCTGTTCCCACAGAAGACTTTCAAGGGAAGGAAGAACGGACTGCGTGCCGATCTCGCACAGACGATTGCCGACCTGCAACCGAAGTTTGTGAGATTCCCCGGAGGCTGCATGAGCCACGGCGACGGACTGGATAATATATATAGGTGGAAACACACCGTCGGACCGCTTCAGGATCGCACGCCCGACCGCAATATATGGAATTATCATCAGACGCGCGGACTGGGATTCTACGAATACTTCCAGTTCTGCGAGGACATCGGTGCCGAACCGCTGCCCGTGCTCGCTGCCGGTGTGCCGTGTCAGAACTCCGCTCCCGACGCCAACGGATATGGCGGACAGCAAGGCGGAATACCTATGGACGAAATGTCTGCTTATATACAGGAGATTCTCGACATGATAGAGTGGGCCAACGGCGATCCAGCCACAAGCAAGTGGGCGAAGATGAGAGCCGAGGCAGGACATCCCGCGCCATTCAATCTCAAATACATCGGCATCGGCAACGAGGACATCATCTCGACGGCATTTGAGGATAGATTCTCGATGATATGCCGAGCCATACGCGAGAAATATCCCGAGATACAGATATGCGGCACGGCAGGACCGTTCCACAATCCGTCGTCCGACTATATCGAGGGTTGGCTCTTCGCATTCGAACATCAGGACATCATCGACCTCGTGGACGAGCACTACTACGAGAGCGTGGGATGGTTTGTCAACAATCAGGACTACTATGACAACTACGACCGCAAGGGACCGAAGGTCTATCTCGGCGAATATGCCGCCCGAAGCGCTCACGGCAATATCGACTGCGCACTGGCAGAGGCTCTGCATCTGTGCGGTATCGAGCGCAACGGCGATGTGGTGGAGATGACTTCGTATGCACCGATGCTCTGCCACAAGAAGCATCAGAACTGGAATCCCGACATGATATACTTCGACAACGAGACCATCGAACTCACTCCGAGTTATCATACACAACGACTCTTCTCGAAATATTCGGGCACTCACTATCTTGACTCTTACATCGACGGACTGCCCGAGGACGCACAGCGACGAGTGGCTGCCTCTATCGTATGCGACACCAAGACGGGAAAGGGCTATCTCAAGGTGGTGAACACACTGCCGGTGGCTCTCGCACTTGATGTCACAGGAATGGAAATCAGCGCCGACCGACCATTCGAGGGCTTCAGCGGAAAGCCTGGACAGGAGCGAGTGGAAGTGAAGAGCGGCAAGACGGGCAAGCTCGACAAGGACGTGTTCAAAGTGGAGCTGCCGCCATATTCGTTTAGGGTAATCGAACTCTGACGAAAAAAAATCGAAAAAAGTTGTAGCATATTCTCCTCGCGTCACGTCTAAAGTACAAAAACAGAGAAAAATTCAATAGAATATATATATAAATGGAACCCAACGAGAAAGAATTCGCCCAAGTGGTGAGAGAACAGAAGTCAACCATCTATACGGTGTGCTATATGTTCTCAAAGGACAATGATGAGGTCAACGACCTGTTCCAGGAGATACTCATCAACCTGTGGAAGGGCTTTGACTCATTCGAGGGACGAAGCGACATCCGCACATGGGTGTACAGAGTGGCGCTAAACACATGCATCACCATCGACCGCAAGAAAAAACGCAGGCGCGACAAGGAGGCTAAGGTGGAAATGGACATCAACCTATACGAGGACAACGATGCCGACACCAAGCAGGTGAAGAAACTCTATGAGCGCATCAACAAGCTCGGAGTATTCGACCGTGCCATCGTGCTGCTGTGGCTCGAAGGTATGCCGTATGACGAAATCGGACAGATAGTGGGAATATCATCCAAGAATGTCTCGGTGAAACTCGTCAGAATACGTGAGGAATTAAAGAATATGAACAACTAAAATCTTATACAATGGAAAATATTAATGAACACAACGTGAATGAACTGGAGGCAATGCGCAGCCAGATGCAACTGCTCAAGCAGAAACTGGATAATCAGGAGATCATCAACGACCAATTGCTTAGAAACGCTATGTCGGGCAAAATGTCGTGGATAAGGAAGTATATCTGGTTTAAACTGCTTGTGTTGCTTCCGCTATGTACACTCAATTTCGTGGGTCTTAAACTGATGAATCCCGGACTGTCGATATGGGCTATCGCGTCAATCCTCTTGCTTGTGCTTGTGGAGATTCTGCTCGACTTTTATATTAATAATATGTCGGCGAGCGACTGGCAGTCGGAAAATTTGTTGCAGACTGCCGACAAGCTTGTGAAGATGAAGAAGCTCAGATTGTGGCAAGTGGGATTGTCGCTGCCAGTGGCAATTGCCCTTTTCGTATGGCTCTTCTCCGGATTTGAGGACAAGGTGATGTATTACACCGTCATTGGTGGAATCGTCGGAGGTGTAATCGGCCTCACGATAGGTATCGCCATTCTCATCAAGATGCAGAGCACCAACGACGTCCTCATCAGTCAGATACGCGAGATGAAGGATATCCAGGAATGAATCAAGAGTTAATTATTTGAGATTGTAATTTATCATCATTATTTGTCCCTTCGCCGCAGTGATGCGCCGGAGGGATTTTTTTGTCTCATTATTGTCCCAGTGGATAAAAAGAAAAGCCGCAAAAGGTTGACGAACAACCGATTGCGACTTGATAGTTGCGGAGGCAGGACTCGAACATGCGACCTCCAGGTTATGAGCCTGGCGAGCTACCAACTGCTCCACTCCGCGATGTTATTTCTTATTTGCGGGTGCAAAGGTACTGCTAAAAATTGAAATAACCAAATAATTCAGCAAGTTTTTTGCAAAAATCACCTGTTTTAGGTAAAAATTACTCTTTTTCTAACATTTTTGCGCTTTTTTCTTGCTTATTTGGCGAAAAATGTCTATATTTGCACACGATAAACCGAATGTGCAATAATAATACATAGGAGGAGACTGTTAAATGTCAATATCGAAAACAAGACAAAAGTTGGTTGACGTGGCTCGTCAACTATTTGCCAAAAACGGGCTTGAGAACACTACGATGAACGATATCGCAGTGCAATCGGGCAAGGGCCGACGCACGCTATACACCTATTTCAAAAGCAAGGAAGAGGTGTATCACGCCGTGATTGCATCAGAACTCGAACTGCTCTCCGACAAGCTCGACGAGGTGGCTATGCGCAAAATACGTCCTCAGGACAAGATTATCGAACTAATCTACACGCATCTCAGCATGATAAAGGAAGTGGTGGTGCGCAACGGCAACTTGCGTGCCGAGTTCTTCCGTAACATCTGGATGGTGGAGAAGGTGAGAAAAAATTTCGACGAGGACGAAATCGACCTCTTCCGCAAAGTATATACCGAGGGAAAGCTGCAGGGCGAGTTTGATATCGACAACATCGACCTTGTGGCCGACATCACTCACTATTGTATCAAGGGACTCGAAGTACCGTATATCTACGGACGACTCGGACATGGCATGACTGAGGAAATGAGCAAGCCGCTCGTGGCCAAAGTCGTGTATGGAGCCTTGGGAAAGGTGAGAAGGTGAGGGGAATTAGGAATTAGGAAACGAAGTTCGACGAAGTCAATTAGGAATTATCATATATACATTATTAATAATATAATAAGAA
Source organism: uncultured Prevotella sp. (assembly GCA_945869265.1). Taxonomy (GTDB): domain Bacteria; phylum Bacteroidota; class Bacteroidia; order Bacteroidales; family Bacteroidaceae; genus Prevotella. The sequence goes on from CAMBOI010000008.1 coordinate 63,652, forward strand.
AGAAAAATGGGACTATTAACAGGTAAGACAGCACTCATCACTGGTGCTGCTCGTGGTATCGGCAAGGCCGTTGCCATGAAATTCGCTCAGGAAGGAGCTAACATCGCATTCACTGACCTCGTGCTCAACGACGACATGGCTGCAGGATTGGAAGCTACTCGCAAGGAAATTGAGGCTGTAGGAGTAAAGTGCAAAGCATACGCTGGAAACGCCGCCGACTTTGCCGAGACTGAGGCTGTGGTTAAGCAGATAAAGGAGGACTTCGGTTCTATCGATGTGCTCGTCAACAATGCTGGTATCACTAAGGACGGACTTATGCTCCGCATGACTGAGCAGCAGTGGGACGCAGTACTCAACGTCAACCTTAAGTCGGCGTTCAACTTCATCCATGCTTGTGCTCCTATCATGCTTCGCCAGCGTGGTGGTTCGATCATCAACATGTCGAGTGTCGTTGGTGTTCACGGAAATGCCGGACAGTGCAACTACTCTGCATCTAAGGCTGGTATGATCGGTTTGGCCAAGTCTATCGCTCAGGAACTCGGTCCTAAGGGCGTGCGCGCAAATGCAGTGGCTCCCGGATTCATCGAGACAGCCATGACAGCACAGTTGCCCGAGGAAATCCGTCAGGACTGGATGAAGAAGATTCCACTTCGCCGTGGCGGACAGGTAGAGGACATCGCCAACGTTTGTCTGTTCCTCGCCAGCGATATGTCTAGCTACGTAAGCGGTCAGGTTATCCAGATCGACGGCGGCATGAACATGTAATTTTTAATTAGGAATTAGAAATTAGGAATTATCGATGAAGGTAATCTATGAGGATAACCATATCATCGTGGTGAACAAGGATAGCGGTGAGATCGTTCAGGGCGACAAAACTGGCGACACTCCGCTATCCGACACCATCAAGGAATACATCCGTGTGAAATACAACAAACCCGGAAATGTGTTCCTTGGTGTTGTTCATCGTCTCGATCGTCCCGTAAGCGGACTGGTGGTTTTTGCCCGAACGTCGAAGGCTCTCAGCCGACTATGCGATATGTTTCGCAAGGGTGAGGTGCACAAGACTTATTGGGCAGTGGTGGCCAATCGACCGCCTGCCGATGAGGGAACGCTCGAGAATTGGCTCGTGCGCAATGAGCGTCAGAACAAGTCGTATGCCTATAATCACGAGGTGAAGGACTCCAAAAAGGCTGTACTCAAATATCGCGTCATCGGCCGAAGTGAGAGATATTGGCTTGTGGAGGTGAATCTCCTCACCGGGCGTCATCATCAGATAAGATGCCAGTTGGCTGCTATGGGATGTCCTATCAAGGGCGACTTGAAATATGGCGCGCGAAGAAGCAATCCCGACGGCAGCATTTCGCTAATGTCGCATAGGGTGGAGTTTGAACATCCGGTGAGTCACCAGCCAATCACTCTTGAGGTTGACGGCTTTGAGTCGTTCTGCTTCAGTCGCTTATAATTAACTATTCTCACACCAATTAATAGTGAAATCCCTCTCTGTATGAAAAAAACTCTGCGATGGATTTTGGGAATACTGCTTACTCCCGTCCTGCTGTTTCTGATATTGATAGCATTGCTTTATCTGCCTCCGGTGCAAAACTTTGTTGTGCACAGGGTGGCTGACTATATGTCGGAAACAACAGGTGCGACGGTCAGTGTCGTTCGTGTGTCTCTGCGTTTTCCCCTCGATCTCAGTATCAATGAAGTTCTATTCATACAACCCAACGACTCGCTTCCGCAAGTGCGCGACACCATTGCCGACGTACGGAATATCGTTGCCGACGTCAAGTTATGGCCGTTGATGAGCGGCAAGGTCATCGTTGAGGATTTTGAGATTAACAATGCAAAGGTAAATACCGCACAATTTATTCCGAGTGCGAGAATCCGCGGCTCCGTCGGACAGTTAAAGGCTGAGTGCATAGCTGACTTGGCTCCTGATGCTAACACCGAGACTCACGACATGACAGTGAAACTGGCTACGGTCAGCCTTCGAAAGTCGCGCTTGGATGTAGCACTTAGCGACACTGTTCCGCCCGACACGTCGTCGGCACCGGTCAACTGTCTTGTCTCTGTGAAGGCTGTTGACATCACCGACACTGGAGTCACTCTCCACATGCCCAACGACACTCTGCAGATGTATGCCTATTTAGGTGATGCAAAAATATCCAATGGCCAGTTTGATCTTGCCCGCGAGCGATATTCCGTGGGCAGTTTGCGCCTTGTCGAGGGTAAGTTGAATTATGATAACATATACCAACCTCAACTTAAGGGATTGGATTATAATCATCTGGCTCTTAGTGATATACGGCTTTCGGTTGATTCCATATTCTATTGTGCTCCCGATGCCCGACTGAAGATTGTGGAGTGTAGTATGAAGGAGAAAATCGGCATAGTGTTGAGCAGTCTTGCCGGTGCTGTTTCGCTCGACTCAGTAAAGGTGAGTCTGCCTCGAATGACTCTCTCCACTCCCGACTCCAACGTCGAACTGGAGTGTGATATGGACCTTAATGCTTTCGACGAGAAGAATCCCGGAAAAGTGTATCTTCGACTGTTTGCCGAACTTGGCAAGCAGGATATCATGCGCTTTGCGGGAGATATGCCTCAGCAGTTTATCCGTCGCTATCCCAATCGCCCGCTTTCGGTACGACTCTCGCTCAACGGCAATATGCGTCATGCCCGCATCAGTGGACTGGATGTCAGTCTGCCCACGGCTTTCAAGTTGAATGCTGAAGGATATGCCGCCAACCCCATGGACATCAATCGCATGAAGGCGGAAATGAGATTGCGAGGAGCGACATATAACATAGGCTTTCTAACGGCACTCGCCCCTATGCCAGACAACATCCGTATTCCATCTGGCATCACGATGGCTACCCATCTGAAAGCCGACCGCCAACTGTATTCGGCCGAGATGCGCATATCCGAGGGTAGGGGAACAGTCACTGCACAAGGCAAATACAACCAGCGTTCTGACGCATATTCTGCTGTTGCAAAGGTGAATAATGTAAATGTGCGACATTTCATGCCAAAAGATTCAATTGGCACAGTCAACTGCAATCTGACGATGGACGGACGCGGATTCAATCCTCTCCACCGCAGCACTCGCATGACTGCCGAGGCAAAGGTCAACGGCATATCCTATGGTCATCTCAATCTTAAGAACACCACTCTCACGGCTCGACTTGCCGACGGCATTGGTCATGTCGTTCTATCCAGCGACAACGAATTGCTCGACGGAACGATTTCGCTCGACGCACTCATGTCAACAAAGCGTGTGGCTGCCACACTTGCAGCCGACCTCCGTTGGGCTGACCTCTACGCCATGCGACTCATGGAAAAGCCCTTCGTCACGTCGATGTGCGCTCATGTGGATATCGCATCCGACATCAAGCAGACACATAGTCTGCAGGCATTGGTCAACGACCTCACTCTGCGCACTGACAAGAAAACTTATCGCCCGAAGGATTTGTCGCTCGACCTCGCCACTTCGCCCGACACTACATGGGCAAAGGCGTCGAGCGGTAATCTCCAACTGGATTTCCGTGCTCGCGGAGGTTATGAGGCACTGATCAAACAAATGGATAAACTCATGGCCAAGGTGGACGAGCAACACAGGGAGAAGATTATAGACGAGGAAGAGTTGCGTGCACTGCTGCCCACACTCCGACTGAATATTAAGAGTGGAAATGATAATCCTGTGGCTAATATATTGAGATACAATGGATTTGATTTTCAAGACATGTCAGTCACATTCCGCTCGTCACCACAAAAAGGCATGGGCGGACGTGGGCATATCTATAAGATGAATGTTGACAGTATTCCTATCGACACAATGCGATTCTTCATACGTCAGGATTCATCGCGCGTTAACTTCCGATTGATGGTGCAGAACAATAAGCGCAATCCCCAACTCGTCTTCAAGTCGATTGTCAACGGTTATCTCGACGGCAACCGCATTGGTGCTGACGCTCAATTCTTTGACAAACACAATGTCAAGGGACTCGATATGGGTGTGATGGCCGAGATGCTCGATAGCGGTATCAATGTGCATCTCGCTCCCTACGAACCGCTCATCGGATATAAGACATTCCGCCTAAACACTGATAATTATCTCTTCCTCGGACGCGACAACAGACTAAGTGCCAAGGTTGACGTTATTGCCGACGACGGTACTGGTGTGAAGGTGTATAGTGACGATACCGACCCGACAATGCTTCAGGACTTGACAGTGAGTGTCAATCGACTCAATCTCGAACAGGTGACATCTGTCTTTCCTTTCATGCCGCTGATATCGGGCATGATGAATGGCGACTTCCACTTGATGCAGGATGCCGACAAGCAGATTTCGGTCGTATCCGACATGCAAGTGGGAAATATGGCCTACGAGCGAATGCCAATGGGCAATCTCGGCAGCGAGTTTGTGTATCTGCAGGATGGCGAAGACCGTCATAGGGTAGAGGCGCGCATATCTCGCAACGACGACGAAATTGGCGTGCTGAGCGGTGTGTATGACAACAGTGGCGACGGATATCTCGATGCCACTCTCGATCTGATGCGCACTCCATTGTCGATGGTCAACGGATTCATTCCCGACCAGTTGCTCGGTTTCGACGGTTTTGCCGAAGGCCATCTCTCTGTGGCGGGAGCATTATCGAGTCCGCAGGTGAATGGCGAGCTGTATGTTGACTCTGCCTATGTCAAGAGTGTGCCTTATGGAGTGGTGATGCGTTGCGATAACGACCCCGTGCGCATCGTGGGCAGCAATTTGCTGCTTGAGAATTTCACTCTCTATGGCGACAACAACAGTCCGCTCACCGTATATGGAAATGTGGATTTCTCCAATCCCGAAAGCATGTCGATGAACATGAGGATGAAGGCGAAGAACTATCAGATTATCAGTGCAAAGAAATCATCCAAGTCGCTTGCCTATGGAAAGGCATTCGTCAATTTCGGAGCCATCGTCAAGGGACCGCTCGAAGAGCTCAATATGCGAGGAACACTGGATGTGCTTGGTTCGACAAACATTACATATATCTTGCGTGACTCGCCTCTCAACACCAGCGACCGACTCAGCGAACTTGTCACCTTCACCGACTTCAGCGACACTACTCGTGTGGTACAACAGGCTCGTCCAGTTGTGGGAGGTCTCGACATGCTCCTGATGATGAATGTCGAACAGGGAGCTCACGTCAGATGTTTCCTCAATCCCGACCAGTCGAACTATGTGGATGTCGAGGGCGGTGGCGAATTGCGCATGACATACAACGACTTTAACGGTATGCAGCTCTTCGGGCGATATACCATCAATGATGGTGAGATGAAATATCAGTTGCCTGTCATTCCTCTCAAGACTTTTACCATCGGACAAGGCAGTTATGTGGAGTTCACTGGCGACGTGATGAATCCTCGACTTAATCTCACTGCCACCGAGCGTGTGAAAGCCCTCGTCACATCTGAGGGCGGCAGCAGTCGCAGTGTGGCATTCGACTGCGGAGTGAAGGTGACAAAGACGCTCAACGACATGGGACTGGAGTTTACTCTCGACGCTCCCGACGATATGTCGGTGAAGAACGAGCTCACGGCAATGAGTATGGAGGAGAGAGGCAAAGTGGCTGTCACAATGCTCACCACGGGTATGTATCTCAATGGCGAGTCGGGCAGCAATGTCACCATGAACAGTGCGCTCAATGCTTTCCTCCAGGGTGAGATAAATAATATCACGCAGAGTGCGATGAGCACTTTCGACCTCAGTCTTGGTATCGAGCAAAACGCCAATGCCGCCGGACAGACTTACACCGACTACTCGTTTAAGTTCTCAAAGCATTTCTGGAACAATCGCTTCAACTTCGTCATCGGCGGCAGTGTATCTACCGGCAATGCATCATCACAAGAGTCCGACGGAACGTTCATCGACAATGTGTCGCTCGAATATCGTCTCGACCAGTCGGCAATGCGTTATGTCCGCCTGTTCTACGACAAGAACAAGCGCGACATTCTCGACGAGCGCATATCCGAATATGGAGCCGGTCTTGTTTGGCGACGCAAGTTGGAGAGTTTGTCAGATCTCTTCCGCTTTGGCAATAATAAGGCGACAGTGCCACAGGACACTACAAAAACACGCAGTAAAGATGAAAAAACCAAGTAAATACATTATAATATATATATGTGTCGCTCTCTTCATGGCGACATCATGCAGCACCACGAGCAATCTGCCCGAAGACGAGGTGTTGTATGTGGGAATGACGCCTATCAACTATACCGACACAGTTCCGCTTCGCTTCGCTGACTATATGGAAGGAGTGAAGGAAGAAGTGGAGGCGGCACTTGCCTGCGCCCCCAACGGTTCGGTGTTCGGTAGCTCATATATGCGCAATCCGCTGCAGATTCGCCTTGGCATATACAACACGTTTGCCAACAGCGAGTCGGGATTCGGCAAATGGATGCGCGATCACTTCGGGCGCGAACCGGTGCTCATCAGCAAAGTCAATCCGCCAACTCGCGCCTTGGTGGCTCAGAATCTTCTGCGCTCCTACGGATTTTTCAACGCCAAGGCCACAGGCAAGGTTATTCCCCAGGCCAATGCCAAAAAGGCAAAGGTGGGATACGACATCACTACTGGACATCTCTACACCATCGACACATTGAAGCACTACCGGTTTAATGCCGGTATGGACAGTGTGATTCGTGCCAACATGAAGGATTGCAAGATACACAGTGGCAATCCGTTCTCAACGGCGGCATTGGACGAGGAGCGCAACCGCATCAGCAATCTCTTGCGCGAAAACGGATATTATTATTATCGTCCGGCTTATGCCACTATCCTTGCCGACTCTCTCAACATTCCAGGAAGTGTGGAGGTGAGAATGCAACCGATAGCCGGCATTCCCTCCGAGGCAACACGCAAGTGGTATCTCGGCAGAATGACTATACAGATGCGACGCAACATCTCAGAGCAGCTCACCGACACCGTCGTGCGACGCAACATCACCGTCATACATGGCGGCAAGCGAAGTCCGATGCGTGCCAGGGCAATACGCAAGGACATGACACTTAGGCGTGGAAACATGTTCCGACAGAGCGACCTCAACGAGTCGTCGTCGGTGCTCAACAGTCTTGGATTGTTCTCGGTGTCGTCGTTCTCGTTCACTCCGCGCGACACGACGGCTCAGTGCGACACACTCGACATGATTCTCAACTGTGTGCTCGACAAGCCCTATGATGTCTCTGTCGAGGCCAACTACACGCTCAAGAGCGACAACCGAATGGGACCTGGACTCGTTCTCGGACTGTCGAAGAGAAATGCTTTCCGTGGTGGCGAGAAACTCAGTCTCAAACTCATGGGCTCTTATGAGTGGCAGACGGGAAGACAGGTGACTGCCAGCAAATCGAGCATCAACAGTTATGAATATGGTGCCGAACTCTCTTTGGAATATCCTCGTATCGAGGCTTTCGGATTGCTCAAGCGTCGCAGATTTCATTCGCCTCCATCCACGGTGTTGTCGCTGAGTATCAATCAGCGCGATCGTGCCAACTATTATAAGTTGCTCACAGTCAAGTCGTCAGTCACCTACAAGGTGCAGGCTTCGCGCAACTGGCGACACGAGTTTACGCCAGTCGGTATCGACTATAACCGACTTTACAGCACTTCCTACAAATTCGACTCCATCATGCTCAACAACTTGGAGTATTACTATAGCATGTTGGACATGTTTGTCCCCAAACTGCAGTATTCGGTGAGCTATCAGAGCGACCCGTGGAAGAAAAATCCGATTTTTTGGGAAGCCACATTCACCGAGGCAGGCAACATCGTGTCGTTGGGATATATGGCTTTCGGCAAGAATTTCGGCACGCCTTACAAGACACTCTTCGGCATTGACTATGCCCAGTTTATTAAACTCTCCTCTTCGCTTCGCAAGACATGGCAGTTGGGCTTCAAGTCGCAGTTGGTGGGACGTGTGGCTGGCGGCATCATTATTCCCTATGGCAATAGCGAGGTGGCACCATTCGCCGAAAGTTTCTATGTGGGTGGAGCCAACAGTATCCGTGCCTTCACGGTGAGGAGTGTCGGTCCTGGGCGCTATCGTTCGGATTATGCCGAATATACATATTTCGACCGTGTTGGCGACATCAAACTGGAGGCCAATCTCGAATATCGATTCAATATCTTCGGAGGATTGTATGGCGCATTGTTCCTCGATGCCGGAAACGTGTGGAATCTGAAAAACTTCTACGAATACGAAGGTGCTGAGGATGGAGTCTTCCGACTCAAGGATTTCTGGCGCGAGATGGCTCTCGGCACAGGATTCGGCGTGCGCTACGATCTTGACTTCTTTGTGCTTCGTCTTGACCTCGGTATCGGCCTCCATCTGCCCTACGACACAGGCAAGAGCGGATTCTATAACATACCCAAATTCCGCGACGGACTTGGCTTCCATTTTGCCATCGGCTATCCCTTCTAATAGGTCATAGTGATGATAAACAAATCACTTAAAGACAAAAAATATTAAATAAGGATAGAAAAGTGGCAAAATATTATGCGTAATTGGAAAAATATCAGTAATTTTGCACTCAGATTATTTGAAAACATAAAAAAGTACAAGTATGAAACCAACTTTATTACTCTTGGCAGCCGGAATGGGTAGCCGTTACGGCGGTCTTAAGCAGCTTGACGGTCTCGGACCTAACGGCGAAACCATTATGGACTATTCAATCTTTGACGCCATCAAGGCGGGATTCGGTAAGATAGTCTTTGTTATCCGTAAGGATTTTGAGGAAGATTTCCGCAGTAAGATATTGAGCAAGTATGAGGGACATGTGCCCGTTGAGCTTTGCTTCCAGAGTCTCGACGCTCTGCCCGAGGGATTCCATTGTCCGGCCGACCGTGTTAAGCCTTGGGGCACCAATCATGCAATCATGATGGCCAAGGATGTCATCAAGGAGCCATTCTGCGTCATCAACTGCGACGACTTCTACAATCGCGATGCATTCCAGGTGATAGGCAAGTTCCTCGCCGACCTGCCCGAGGGCAGCCGCAACAGCTATGCCATGGTGGGATTCCGCGTGGGTAACACTCTCTCCGACAACGGCACTGTGGCTCGTGGTATATGCTCAAAGGATGCCGAGGGCAATCTCACCACTGTCGTTGAGCGCACCGAGATTATGCGCGTCGATGGCCCTGTGTGCTACAAGGATGAGAAGGGCGAGTGGGTGGCCGTTGAGGACAACACTCCTGTGTCGATGAACATGTGGGGATTCACTCCCGACTACTTCGAATATAGCGAGGCTTATTTCAAGGAGTTCCTCTCCGACCCGAAGAATATGGAAAATCTCAAGGCTGAGTTCTTCATCCCTCTTATGGTCAACAAGCTCATCAACGAGAATACTGCCACCGTCAAAGTGCTCGACACCACCAGCAAGTGGTTTGGTGTCACCTATTCAGCCGACCGCCAGAGTGTGGTTGACCGAATCCAGTCGCTCATTGACGAGGGTGTATATCCCAACAAACTTTTTTAATAAGATATTTCGTGAATATAGACATTTTATCTGAAGCGGAGCTCACGCAGCTCCGCTCTATCATCGCCGCCGCTGCTGACATTGTGGTTATCGGACATGTCAACCCCGACGGCGATGCCATTGGTTCTACTCTCGCATGGACTAACTATCTCCAGGGCGAGGGTAAGTCTGTCAGTGTTATTGTGCCTGACAAATATCCCGATTTCCTTAACTGGATTCCTAATACCGACAAAATCCAGCGCCATGACAAACACCCTGAGAAGACGGAACTGTTGGTGGCATCGGCCGACCTCATCTTCTGTCTCGACTTCAACACACTTACGCGCTCGGAGTTGCTTGCCGATCACATATCGGCATCAAAGGCGGTGAAGGTGCTTATCGACCATCATCCCAATCCCGATGATTGCTTCAATCTCGTCATCTCACATCCCGAGATGAGTTCCACCTGCGAACTCATTTTCCGCATCGTGTGGCAATTGGGAGCCTTCGAGCGTCTCGGCACTCACTTTGCAGTGCCTTGCTATTGCGGAATGATGACCGACACAGGTGGATTTACATTCAACTCCACACGTCCTGAGATATTCTTCATCATCAGTCAACTGCTCACCAAGGGTATCGACAAGGACAAGATTTATCGCAATGTCTATAACGTTGCCAGCGAGAGCAAGTTGCGACTTTGGGGCTATGTGCTCTATGAGAAGATGGAATATGATGCAGCTAGACATGCAGCTTTCTTCACTCTCACACGCGACGACCTCAAGCGCTTCAATTATATCAAGGGCGATACCGAGGGACTCGTCAATATGCCTTTGCAGATCAAGGGCACACGCCTCTCGATTTCCTTGCGCGAGGATACCGACAAGGATAATACCGTTTGGGTGAGTCTCAGGTCGGTGGATAATTTCAACTGCACCGAAATGGCTGCCGCATTCTTCAATGGTGGCGGACATTTCAATGCTTCAGGCGGCCGACTAAACTGCTCGATCGAGGAGGCTGCAAGGATTACACGTAAAGCAATAGAAACATTTGAAGATAAGTTAAGATGAAAAATAGCAGATTAATGAGTAGGATGTTGGCATTTGCCCTCGTTCTCGTTGCCCTCTGGTCGTGTGACGACTATGAGACTTACGGCGAGCGCAAGGAGAAGGAACGCGATGCCATTAGCGAATATATCAAGTCGCGCAACATCAAGGAGATTACCGAGGACGAGTTTGTGCTCAAGGGTTGCACCACCGACACCACGGCTCACGAGTATGTCTATCTCACCAAGAGCGGCATCTGGATGCAGATTATCCGCAAGGGCGAAGGCACTATGCTCGAGAACAAGAAGCAGGTGAATGTGCTTATCAGATACGTGGAATATAATATCCTCGAAGGCGCAATCCTCACCAGCAACTACAGCTACAGCAACCTATACGACAAGATGACCGTCTATCGCGAGGGCAGCAGCTACACAGCCTCATTCGTTCAGGGCATTATGAACAGCACCTATGGCGCGTCGGTTCCCGCTGGATGGCTCGTGCCGTTGGACTATATCACGCTCTCTCGCCCCACAAGCGATCAGGCTCTTGCCGAAGTACGACTCATAGTGCCTCATTCTCAGGGCACTTCGTCGGCTCAGTCGAGCGTTTATCCATGTTTTTATCAGATTACATACGAAAGGGAAAAGTAACTTTTAAATAAAGAGTTAATAATTAAGAATTAATTGATATGACACTCATTAAGTCTATATCTGGTATTCGCGGAACCATCGGCGGTCGCACTGGCGACACCCTAAATCCGCTCGACATCGTTAAGTTTACAACGGCTTATGCCACATTCATTCGTCGTCACACCACCAACGGCAGCGGAAAGATTGTCGTAGGTAGAGACGCCCGCATGTCTGGTCAGATGGTTGACTCCATAGTCAGCGGAACTCTCGTGGGCATGGGATTCGATGTGCTCAACATCGGTCTTGCCACAACTCCCACCACCGAACTTGCTGTCACCATGTCGGGAGCTGATGGTGGAATCATCATCACTGCAAGCCATAATCCTCGTCAATGGAATGCCTTGAAGTTGCTCAATTCTCATGGCGAATTTCTCACCAAAGACGACGGTAATGAGGTGCTCGACATCGCTGAGCGCGAGGACTTTGAATATGCTGAGGTTGACCATCTCGGAAAGATTATAAACGATTCGTCGTTTGATGACCGTCACATCGAGTCGGTGCTCAATCTCAATCTTGTTGATGCCGAGGCAATCCGCAAGGCTGGATTCAAGGTGTGTGTTGACAGTATCAACAGTGTAGGCGGAGTGATTCTTCCCAAACTCCTCGACCGTCTTGGAGTGGAGTATAAGTTCCTCAATGCAGATCCCACAGGCGACTTTGCCCACAATCCCGAACCGCTCGAAAAGAATCTCTCCGGTATTATGGACGAGATGAAGACGGGTGCTTATAATCTCGGTATTGTTGTTGACCCGGATGTCGATCGCCTTGCCTTTATCTGCGAGGACGGTCGCATGTTTGGTGAGGAATACACTCTTGTGAGTGTAGCCGACTATGTCCTGAGTCACACTCCTGGCAACACTGTCAGCAATCTCAGTTCCACTCGCGCCTTGCGTGATGTCACCCAGCAGCATGGCGGCACATATACAGCAGCTGCAGTGGGCGAGGTGAATGTCACCACCAAGATGAAAGAAGTGGGAGCAGTTATCGGCGGTGAGGGCAACGGTGGAGTAATCTATCCCGAGAGCCACTATGGTCGCGACGCTCTTGTGGGCATTGCGCTCTTCCTTTCGTCATTGGCTCATAAAGGTTGCAAGGTGAGCGAACTTCGTGCCACATTCCCGGAGTATTTCATTGCAAAGAACCGCATTGACCTCACTCCTTCTACCGATGTGGATGCCATCCTCGAGAAGGTGAAGCAGCTCTATGCCAACGAGCAGGTGAACGACATCGATGGAGTGAAGATCGACTTCCCCGACAAGTGGGTTCATCTTCGCAAGTCAAACACCGAACCGATTATCCGTGTCTATAGCGAAGCCTCTACGATGGAGGCTGCCGATGCTCTTGGCAAGCAGATTATGCAGGTGGTATATGATATGCAATAATCATTCCGCATGAACTACTCAGGATTGATAATAGCAGTCATCACCTTTCTTGTCATTGGTGTATTCCATCCAATAGTCATCAAGGGTGAATATTATTTCGGAACACGATGCTGGTGGGTTTTTCTTCTCGCCGGCATCGGGTTCATCATTGCCAGTCTTCTGGTTTCTGATGATATGTTGAGCCCTATTCTCGGTGTTGTAGGCTGTTCGTGCCTATGGAGCATCCTCGAGATATTCGAGCAGAAGGAGAGGGTAGAGAAGGGATGGTTCCCCAAGAATCCCAAGCGCAAGGATGAGTATAAGTAATATATCCTTTACATCGTAATACTCTCGATACGCAGTTGCAGTGTGCCCGCCGGCACCTTCACGCTCACCACTTCTCCAGCCTTCTTTCCGGCAAGTGCCTGTGCTATAGGCGACTTTATCGACATCTTTCCCTCGCGAATGTTTGCCTCGTGCGGGCTCACCAGTGTATAAGTCATCCTGGCTTGGTTGGCGAGATTAGTCAGTTCCACCTTTGTCAGCAGTCCCACAGAGTCGGAGCCCAATAACGACTTGTCAATCACTCGTGCATGTTCGAGTATTCTTTGTCTGAATCTTATCTGACTCAATATTCTTCCCTGTTCGCGCTTTGCGGCATGATATTCAAAGTTCTCGCTCAGGTCGCCTTGTGCGCGAGCCTCCGATATAGCGTCCCTCACTCGTGGCAAATCCACCGACTCCAATTGCTTTAATTCGGCCAATATCTTGTTGTAGCCTTCTTCCGACATGTATTCCATAAAACTTCAATTTTTAATTTCAATTTTAATATTCAACTTTCAACTTTCAACCTTCAATTTTCAATTTTCAACTTTCAATTTTCTAATTTGTGTGCAAAGGTAATCAAAAAAATCCAAACTACAACAATTTTCCCAGAATTCGTTATTCATTTTCCCCAAATATGATTTTCTTAATCCCTCACTTGGTCTTAACTTATGACCTCTAAGGGTCATAACTTATGACCGACATCTATTATAAGTTATGGCTTCTGAGGGGAAGCAAAAGCGTAACCGTAACCCGTAACTGACATTGATTTTCCTTGTGCATGCGAGCGCGTATGTACTTATATATATAGAAATTAATTTAATTAATATATATTTGAATACAGAGTTATTGAGTCACAGAGTTTTTGTGTATCTCTGAGTTTTTGAAAGTGAATTTCAATGTCAGTTACGGGTTACGGTTACGCTTCCCTCTTTGAGGCAAGTCGCTTCCGGCACTCGATTTTAAACGGTTGCAATAGTATTGTATTGAAAAAGTCCTTTCTTTGATTGAACAGTATTTTTTTAATGATTTCAATGCGACTGCTGGAGTTGTTGCCTTCCTGGATTACCTGTATCTGCACGGGGATGTTGGCTTTCACCTCGTCCACATGACTGATGACACCCACATGACGGCCGCTCTGGCTGTGGAGGGTGCGAAGAGTGGTGATGGCATTGGTGAGCGACTGACCGCTGAGTGTGCCGAAACCCTCGTCGATGAAGAGAGTATCCACCGACAGAGTGTCGCCAATGTCGGCAAGGGCGAGGGCAAGGGCAAGCGATACAAGAAAACTCTCACCGCCACTGAGCGAGTCGGTGCCGCGGGTGGCAAAACCTTGATAGGCATCCTCAAGCGAGATGTAGAGCGTGCCTGGGACGGCCTTTAACGTGTATCTCGGGGCAAGACGCTGGAGATAGACATTGGCAGAATGGAGCAGACTGCCGAGAATGTAGCTTTGGGCAATCTTTTGGAATTTGGTGCCGTTGGCATCACCGATATATGCGTTCACCCTCTGCCAACGGTCGTACTCCTTGCGCGCCTCCTCAGCTTTCAGCCTCAGTTCCTCGGCTCCCTCCTTCTTAATTTTGTCATCGTCGAGAGTCTTTTTCTTGGCTCCATAGTTTTGGTTGAGCATGCTGATTTCATCTGATAGTTGTGAGTGGGTTGCAGTGAGATTTTCTATAGTGTCATCCTCGGATATCGAACTGCTGATTTCCTCGGCTATATGGTTCTTCATGCGCAATTCTACATTGGCGAGCAAGGTGTGGCATTGCTGCAAATCACGCTTTGTCTGCTCACAATCATTGGTGAGCGCGTCGATGAATGATGATTGCAGAAGATACAGTTCGTCCAGTCGAGTGATGTCAATATCCTGATGGCTCTCGATGAATGAGGATATTTCTTCCTTGGCATGCATTATCGTGTCGTTGGCCTTGTTGAGAAGGGCGAGGGTAGAAGCCACTTCGCCCGACAAGGTGTTGAAACGTGATACGAGCGACTGCTGCTCCACGGGATTCGTGGGGATATAATCCTTCCATTGCTCGTGCATTGCCAATATGGATTGCCTGGAGTCGCGTATTGTTGTGATCTGCTGCTCCATTTGTCGCATTTCGCCCTCCAGTGTCGTCTTAGCCTGTTGTTGTTGCTTATATGTTGAGGCCCAAGAGGCGAGTAGGGTGGCATAGGCGAGAGGGTCGGCAGTCCATTCTGATTCCGCAATACTGCTGCTTACTTCTTCCATATTCTTTCTCAACGATTCGTTGGTGGTGCCGATGATGGTGAGGGCATTCTCCATTTCTTTCTCGCATTTCTCCTTCTCACTCTTACTATGGTCAAATGTCGGTTGTAAAACATTTTCGATATGAATCTTTTGTGCGGAGAGAGACTTGCGGATTGATTTCAGAGTCTCGTTGATAGTCTCGCCTTGGGCAATGATAACCTTGAGATTATCGCGCTCTTGTTCATTGGTAATCCGGATGGCTGTGAGTTGATGATGTATGTCATCTGATATGGTTGGGATGCCACATTTCCTGCAAGCCTTCAATGCATTGTTTTCAGCCTCTGCCACCGACTTGTCGTTGTCGTGAGCAAGTCGGTTGGTGTTATATGATTTTTTCTCGGCCTTCACCTCAGCCTCCAATTTGTTATAGAGTTGTGATTGTACTTCATACATTCGTTTGGCTTCCTCATACTTCATGTTCACATCATTGTACATCTCCATAAGAGCAGTCTCGGCGGGCGGAACATCCTTTATTACCTGTTGACACACAGGACATTTGTCGCCCACGTGCAGTTTGTGGCGCATAGATTGTGCCCACTTTTCGATGGTGTCCTTATGTCTGAGCAGTAAATCTTCAGATGAGTTTAGTGCCAACTTTGCGGCTTCCACCATCGGCTTTTGCAGCATTACCTCCAGTCTCTTGTTCTCCAATGCCGCAAGATCCGTTTTGAGTTGTTTTTCTTTCTCTGCGTATGCTTTCTTTGTGGAATCAAGATGATGCAGCATAGTCTTTGCCTCGTCGATGGCAGCCAATATGGCTGTGGTCTTGTTAAGGCGGTCATACAAGGTTTTCATCCCCATTGCGTCGAGCTCTTCCTGCTTTTGCCTTTCGTTGTTTTCGATAATCGACAGTTTGGCTTTCGCCTCTTCCAGAGCCTTGTTGGCATTTAGGAATGAGGGTGTGAAAGTGTTGGATAATTTTACACTATATTCGCTCAGTCTTTTCTTTTCGGATTCAATCTTTTTGCGATCGGATGTTATCTGGCTTAATTGCATCACGATAGAGTCGGCCTTGGCATAGAGAGCCTCTTTCTTCTTGTTGCTTTCGATGTATTCCATCACTTTGGCATAGGTCACCGACTTGTCGTGAAGCTGGTTTTCGAGATATGCCAATCCATCGAGAAGCAATCTGTATGTGCAAGCCTTTTTGCTCATTTCGTTCTCGTATATGGAGATATTCTTCTCAGCCTCTTTCTTCTCTTTCATCACCTGACGGATCTCGGCAGTTTCCCTCCATTGTGCGAGTGTTCTCTCGTTTTGGATAAACGATTCACTGCCGGTTTTCTCCTCCACCTTGCTTAGGGCCGACTCACAGTCAGCTTTCTCCTTTTTCAGGTTGACATCGTCGTTCAGCCATTGCAGTTTTTTGCCCACGGTTGCGTTCTCCTTGCCTTTCTGTCGGAGCTGTTCTTCTATCGCCTTTATCTCATCCTTGAGTAAGGTGATTTCCTCGTCATTAAGACCAGTATCCTTGGCCTTGAGCAAAGCATCGTCCAAGAGCCTTTTCTTCTCCGACGTAATCTCAAACAGTCGTCGGCCTATCTTGGTGTATTCGGTGAAGTGTGTGATTTTTTCAAGTATCTCAACCTTCTCCTTCTCGTTGCTTTTCAGGAATCGCGTGAATTCACCTTGGGCAAGCATTGTGGTGCGGCAAAACTGACTGAAGTCGAGTCCCACAGCCTGTTGCATTGCCTGTCTCACATCCGCCACCTTGTCGCCTCTGCCTTCATATCGCTTGTCGGCAGTGATGTCGTGCAGCAACCATGTGGCAGGCGAGAGACTGCTCGAAGCCTTTTTCTTCAGTCCTCGTTGCACATGCCATTCCGCCTCATAGTTGTGCCCGTCGATACCCTCGAATGTGAGTATCAAGTATGCCTCACCCGTGTTGCGACGCATCAGTTGGCGCGGGTCGTCGAGGGTGAGGTTGTCACTGTTGTTCTCCACCTTGGTGTTCTCGCATTGCTCCAGTCGGGGAGTGGTGCGATAGAGGGCCAGACAGATGGCGTCGAGAATGGTGGTCTTGCCGGCTCCCGTCTTACCTGTGATAAGAAACACGTCACTCTCCTTCAGGGGTGATGCGGTGAAGTCGATTTCCTCGTCTTCTATCGAGGCGATGTTATGTATATGCAGTCTTTTTATCTTCATGGTCCTTAACTCCTTTAACTACCTTAACTCCTTTAACTTCCCACAATTTCCCTTTTCACTTCCTCGATTATCTCTTTCATCTCGTCGTCAAATGTGTCGCCCTTGGATTCTATCCACATCCTTGCCACATCGGTGGTGTCGAGTTGCTTGAATTCGGATGTGGTAAACACCTGCCGTTCCTTTTCCTTTTGTGCCGACTCCTTCCTTTTGGCGTTGATGATGCAAAACCGGCAATCCTTTTCTGATGCTATCATGCTCGCCTCGTCGTTGGCTCCCGATGTCAGGTAGTTTTCCACCTCCACGTTGAGTCGAATGTATGACGGAATGTTGTCAGGATAATTCGCAAATTCTCGTTTCACCTCCTCCCATTCGGCAAATCCCTCCTGCGGGATATTCACCAGAGGTCGAGGGTTGTTTATCTCCAATGGTGTTACCTGCGGGATGGCTCCATGAGCTTCACATTCCACGAGCATCACGCAATGGCGGTTGCCTCGATACACCTCGTCGAAACTCATGGCTATCGGAGTGCCGCAATAATATATCCTTCCGTCGGAGTCCAACTTCTGATATTTGTGGATATGTCCGAGGGCGATGTAGTCATATCCCTCACCAAAGACGTTGAGTTCCTGACATCCCAATCCACCGATATTCTCATCGGTTGACATATCGTGCCCACGGTAGTCGCATCGTGCCACGGCAAGATGGGCAGAGAGAAATACGGGCAACTGCTCCTCCTTGTTCATTTCAGCCACCATCTCCTGCAATCTCACGAACACATCCTCGGGCATAAACCGGTCGGCGGCAAAGGGAACGGCAACGATATATCCCTTGCCCTCCACCTTGAAGATATAATCCTCAAGTCGGCTGTCGCGAGATATATTGCCCACCATCTCCACGCCCAGAGCCTTCCATGGAGTGCGGTATATCGTGTGTCGGCTACCGCTGTCGTGATTGCCGGCGATGCACACTATCTTCATGTCGTGATTGGCACGATGTATATCCACGAGGGCGTTGGCCAGCATTGTCTGCACCGAGGCAGATGGTTGCATAGTGTCATACACGTCGCCCGAGATGACAAAGGCGTCGGGTTTCTCTTCCTCCACAATCCTTGTCATCTGCCGCAGCATGTCGGCATGTTCCTCCTCGCGCGAAAAGTTGTATAGCGTATGTCCGAGGTGCCAGTCGCTTGTATGTAATATCTTCATCCTTATATTATTTAACACAGATATGGTTGCAAAGATACTGTTTATTTTGGTAAAACCAAGCAAAAAAGCAAAATATTTTGGAATAAACATCAAAATACTTGGAGAAACGGAAAATTGTGTGTACCTTTGTCGCAAATATTGATTTTTATAAAAGAAGAACTTGAAAAATGAATTACTCTGAATATGATGCCGAGACGCTGTTCTCGGTGGGACGCAGGTTTCTGAATGGCGATTGTGTGGAGAAAGACATCGCCAAGGCAAAGGCAATGCTTGGACGGGCTGCCGAAATGGGGCATCCCCTTGCCCGCAAGTTGATGGAATCCATCTCTGACGACATCCAGGAGGATAAGGACGATATGACCGAATGGAGGAAGATGAGGTCGGGGGAAATGTATGACTGGACAGACCCAGTGATTGACCGCAGTCTGACGCGCTCGCGCTTGGCATGCGAGAAATTCAACAAGTCGGGCTTCGATCATGATGACTATCGCACAGTGCTTGAGGAGATGATTCCCGGTGTGCCTAAGTCGGTCACAATCCTTCCGCCCTTTCATTGCGACCATGGCAATGGATTGCATCTCGGCGAGGGGGTGTTTGTAAATTATAATGGTATGTTTCTCGATGCGGGCGACATCACTATCGGAGCACACACGCTCATCGGCCCCAACTGCTCGCTCTACACTCCCCAGCATCCCATCGACTATCGCCAGCGTCGCAAGACTGTTGAGTCGGCTTTCCCCATAAGGATTGGAGAAGACTGTTGGCTCGGGGGCAATGTAACCGTATGCCCTGGAGTCACCATTGGCGACCGCACAGTGATAGGGGCGGGTAGTGTGGTGACCCACGACATACCCTCCGACTGTATGGCGGCAGGCAATCCCTGCAAGGTAATCAAGCAGTTATGATTTAATCTTCCTCATCTCTACGGCTCCAAGGCATAGCATCATCGATCCGAGGCTCATCCACACCACATATTCGGAAGTGGTGTGCCCCTTGTCCAGTAACATAATTATCGAAGTCACGTACATCAGTACAGAGGCCATATAGAACCCTATACCCTGTTTGCGATGGGCATTCGCTTCGTCACCCTTTTCCCTGAGTTTCTTGGCATTATACATACCAACACATACGAAAGCCACCATAAGTCCGCAAGCCACAAAAGGCCATGCTGCAAAAAAGAATTCCTGTATCATAATCTCAATCATTAAATTGTTGTTTTTGCTCATTAGACATCATCAGACACAGATTCACTACAAAATTTTGCTATAATTTTGCCATATCAAAATAACTTACGAAGGTTGGATAAATCAAAAAAATCTCCCGAATTGTTTGGTAGTTCGGGAGTTTTTTATTATATTGTTATTATTTCTGCGACACCATTATTTATTGCTTCTTATTTCCAATGTTATATCCATATACGACCGCTTGCCGTCTATATAGTCAGCATAGAGCGATTCTTCGCTTCGACCTTTAAGAACATGGCATTTGCCGCATATCTCGCAATTATGCAGACATCTCCATTCGTTCA
>CAMBOI010000009.1 GCA_945869265.1 uncultured Prevotella sp.
GTGCCTAAAAAATGAAGAATTAAATCTGTGATAATAAACTTAATTATTAATCAGTGAAAATCTGTGGAGAAATGACTAAGGAGAACAAATCGAGGCTTATTAAGTTTCTATGGAATCTTGCCTCAGCAATATTGGCAGCGGTCGGGACCGCTTTGGGGGTCAGCTGCGCAGTAGCGTAAAATTCATTAAAAAAAAGAGTCTCGCGTCGTGTTGACATGAGGCTCTTTTTTTTGTTTTTTATTATATATTACCACACCCTTGCACGCTTATTCTTTGGAATGAAAAGCGGGTCGGATTTCTTGAAATACTTATTATTGATTATTTTGTATTGTTGAACATATCCTGTAGCTGACCGCGAGGAGCGCCTTTTCTGACTGCCTCGTCGAGCATACGACGCGCGTCGGACTTGCGGTTCATTCGTATGAGCAAATCTGCCTTGGAAACGATGTAGTCGATATTCTTTGAGTCATATTCGATGGCCTTGTCCCAATCCATGAGGGCGGCATCGAGAAATCCGTCTTCGGATTCGAGCAACGCTCTTGAGGCGTAAGCTACGGAGTGGTCGGGGAAGATCTCGATGATACGGTTGTAGTTGTCCATCGCCTCCTTGTTCTTGCCTTGCTTGATATAGATAAACGCCAAGGCGAGCATACCATCAATATTCTCGGGAGCCACCTTGAGGAAGGAGCGGTAGTCGTTGGCGGCGAGTTCGTAACGACGCAACTTGCCGTTGGCATAACCACGATAGAAGAGAGCGGCGGGATTGGACGGTTCGCGCTTCAGGATGTCGTTATATGTCTCGATGGCATAATTCCACTGCTGGAGTTCGAGATTTACGGCAGCCTTGCGCAGATAGAGGTCGGATGAATACTCGGACGACATTATCTGACGGTTGAGCACAGAAAGAGAGTCGCGCCATTCCTTCTGTGTCTGCGAAAAAATGCTGCCAACCCCGCCAAGGGTCAGCAGCATTGTGATGATTATTGTTCTGATCATGCTTTCTTGATGTAGTCAACAATCCATGCGCCTACCTCCTTAGTGCCATACTTTGCACCACCCTCAACCTGAATCTCGGGTGTACGCACGTTCTGGTCGAGTGAGGCGTCAACAGCCTTGCGGATGAGAGCGCCCTCCTCCTTGAGGTCGAAATACTCATAGAGCATTGCCACAGAGAGAATCTGAGCCAAGGGATTGGCGATGTTCAAGCCCTTGCCCTGAGGCCAAGAACCATGGATAGGCTCGAAGACGGGAGTGCTGCTGCCTGTGGAGGCTGAGGGCAGAAGACCCATCGAACCGGTGATGCACGAACCCTCGTCGGTGAGGATGTCGCCAAAGGTGTTCTCGGTGACCATCACGTCGAAGAACTTGGGATCCTGAATCATACGCATGGCTGCATTATCCACATACATATAGTCGGTCTCAACATCGGGATATTCGGGAGCTATCTCCTGTGCAATCTTGCGCCACAGACGGCTTGATGCAAGTACGTTGGCCTTATCCACCACGGTGAGGTGCTTGCGACGCTGGCGGGCATACTGATAGCCCACGCGCAGGATGCGCTCCACCTCGGGACGTGTGTAGTAGTTGGTGTCGAGAGCATCCTCTACTCCATCGGCATTGATTGAAGGCTCCTGCTTCTTGCCGAAGTACATACCGCCGGTGAGTTCGCGGATGCAGATGAAGTCGGCACCACGCACAATCTCGTCCTTGAGCGGAGACTTGTGGACGAGGCAGTCGAAGGTAGTGACAGGACGGATGTTGGCAAACAAGCCGAGCTTCTTGCGCATGGCGAGCAGACCCTGTTCGGGGCGCACCTTGGCAGAGGGGTTGTTGTCAAACTTAGGGTCGCCAACAGAGGCAAAGAGCACTGCGTCGGCCTCTTCGCACACCTTGAATGTCTCCTCGGGGAAGGGGTCGCCCACCTCGTCGATGGCATGGGCACCGCAGAGGGCTTCCTTGTATTCCACTTCATGTCCGAACTTTTCGGCTACGGCACTCATCACTGCCACGCCCTGTTCCATAATCTCGGGGCCGATACCATCGCCCGCGAGAACTGCAATTTTCAATTTCATATCTTATTCTTCTATTAAGTTCAACATCTTGAATGTAGCCTTGATGGCGGCTTCCGTCTGGTCGGCATCAAGTCCGCGAGTACGGAAGAGCTTGTCGCCATTGCGCCATGTGATAACCGTCTGCACAAGGGCATCGGTGCGTCCGCCGGGAGGGATAGTGACTGCATAGTTCTCGAGTATGGGGAACGTGCGGTCGAGATAATCCTTGTAGATCTTGCGGAGCGCCTTGACGAAGGCGTCATACTGTCCGTCGCCGGTAGAATCGCTCTCATACTGCTCGCCATTAATCTCCACCTTGACACTCGCCAACGGTTTGAGTCCGTAAGCCGAAGACACCATATAGCTCACGAGCTTCACCTTGTCCTCGGGAGCGGCATGCTTGAGCACGTCGCTGACGATGAAGGGCAGGTCGTCCTGAGTTACAATCTCCTTGCGGTCGCCAAGTTCGGTGATACGTTGTGTCACCCTACGTGTCTGTTCGGGAGTGAGTTCCAGTCCCAGTTCCTGCAGATTGCGGGCGATGTTAGCCTTGCCGCTGTTCTTGCCAAGTGCATACTCACGCTTGCGTCCGAATCGCTCGGGTACGAGGTCGTTGCAATAGAGGTTATCCTTGTTGTCGCCATCTGCATGCACTCCAGCCACCTGTGTGAACACATTATCACCGATGATTGGCTGATTGGGCGCAACTGCAATACCCGAATATCCCTCCACGAGTCGGCTAATGTCGTTGAGTTTGTCCTCATGGATACTGGTCTTGGCATTAAACTGGTCCTTGAGAATCACCTGAACGCTCGACAGAGGGGCATTGCCACATCTCTCCCCCAACCCATTCACCGTGACATGCAGTCCCTTGGCACCACTGAGCACGGCGGCAAGCGAGTTGCTCACCGCGAGGTCGTAGTCGTTGTGGGCATGGAAGTCGAAGTGCAGATTGGGATAGCGCTTCACCATCTTGCGGAAATATTCAATCACCTGCAGGGGATTCATGATGCCAAGAGTGTCGGGCAGCATGAAGCGCTTCACCTCGGCGGTGCTCAGGGCGTCCATCATCTGATAGACATACTCGGGAGAGTCCTTCATGCCATTGCTCCAATCCTCGAGATAGAGATTCACGGAGATGCCCCTTGAACGGGCATAGAGGATGGTGTCGAGAATGTCTGCAATATGCTCCTCGGGAGTCTTGCCCAACTGCTGTGTGCAATGCTTGAGCGAACCCTTGGTGAGGAGGTTGACGGTATGGCAACCGCACTCCACAATCCAGTCGATAGACTGGTATCCATCCACGAATCCTAATACCTCGACACTATCGGCCTTGCCAATCTGAGCGGCATAGCGGCAAATCATCTTCACCGCATCCTTCTCGCCCTCCGACACTCTGGCAGAAGCCACCTCGATACGATCGACGTTGACATCCTTGAGGAGCGTGCGGGCAATCATCAGTTTCTCATGGGGCAGAAACGACACTCCGCTGGTCTGCTCTCCGTCGCGCAGAGTGCAGTCCATAATCTCGATAAACGGTTGTATGCCGGTGCGTGGACGGCTTATTTGTTCTGCGCTTCCCATGTCTCTATCTTATCCTTGTTTTCAAGCAGATAGTCGATGTCGTCGAGACCATTGATGAGGCAGTGTTTCTTATAGCCGTTGATTTCAAACTGCTCGCTCTTGCCTGTAGCGAGGTTAGTGACAGTCTGGTTGGGCAAGTCAACCTTCACCTCCATCTTCGGGTTCTGCTTGATACTCTCGAAGAGTTCGGCAAGGAACTCCTCGCTCACTACCACCGGGAGCACGAAGTTGTTGAGTTCGTTGTTCTTGTGAATGTCAGCGAAGAAGCTGCTGATGACTACACGGAATCCATATCCGGCGATTGCCCATGCGGCATGCTCACGGCTTGAGCCCGAACCGAAGTTCTTGCCTGCCACGAGGATGCAGCCTCCGTAGGTGGGGTCGTTGAGCACGAAGTCCTTCTTGGGCGAACCGTCCTTGTTGTAGCGCCAGTCGCGGAAGAGGTTTTCTCCAAAGCCTTCCTTGTCGGTGGCTTTGAGGAAGCGTGCGGGTATTATCTGGTCAGTGTCCACATTCTCCAAAGGAAGGGGCACACATGTACTTGTTATAACGTCAAATTTCTGTTTCATCTTTCAATCTTCAATATTTTGGGGCACGGATAGACGCGGCTTTTTCAAAGTCACGGCTTTGGCTCCGCATAAATATGTTTATATCACGGTGCTTCGTGGTTACGGCTTGCTTCGCAAGTTCACGGCTTAGTTACATTTTTTCAATATTTCATTTTTAGAGCCGTGTCTATACTTTAGTATAGCATTGAGCTAATTAAGCCCACATACATCGCGCAGCCCAGCCGTGTCTTTTTTAAAAAGCAGTGTTAATCCGTGCCTAATAATCTTACAACATTTCTCGGGGATCAGTGATTTTTCCTGTCACAGCGGCAGCGGCAGCCACTAAGGGTGAAGCAAGGATAGTGCGTGAGCCGGGACCCTGACGACCCTCGAAGTTGCGGTTGCTGGTGCTCACTGCATACTTGCCTGCAGGAACCTTGTCATCGTTCATGGCAAGACATGCCGAGCAACCCGGTTGGCGAATCTCGAAGCCTGCCTCGGCAAACACCTTGTCGAGACCTTCCTCACGAATCTGCTTGTCAACAGCCCATGAACCGGGAACAAGCCATGCCACCACGTTGTCGGCCTTCTTTCTGCCCTTCACGATAGAAGCAAAGGCGCGGAAATCCTCGATACGTCCGTTGGTGCATGCACCGAGGAATACATAGTCGATGGCATGACCGATGAGCTTTTCGCCCGGAGCGAAGCCCATATAGTCGAGCGACTTAAGGAACGATGCCTTGCCAGCCTCGTCGATGTCTGAGAGTGAGGGGATTGCCTCGGTGATACCGATACCCATTCCGGGGTTGGTGCCGTAGGTGATGCGTGGCTCGATGTCGGCAGCCTCGAAGTTGAGTTCCTTGTCGAACACGGCGTCATCACCGCTCTGCAAGGTCTTCCAATATGCCACTGCCTTGTCCCAAGCCTCTCCCGTAGGAGCAAACTCACGACCCTTGATATATTCGAATGTTGTCTCGTCGGGAGCAACGAATCCTCCGCGGGCACCCATCTCGATTGAGAGGTTGCAGAGAGTGAGACGACCTTCCATGGTCATATCCTTAACCACCTGACCGGAGTACTCTACAAAGTAGCCTGTGGCTCCTGAGGTGGTGAGCTTTGACATAAGATAGAGAGCCACATCCTTGGGAGTGACACCATTCTGAAGTTTTCCGTTGATGTTGATGCGCATCGACTTAGGCTTCTGCTGAAGGATGCACTGAGAGGCCATAACCATCTCAACCTCAGATGTTCCGATACCAAACGCCACAGCACCCATTGCACCATGTGTGGAGGTATGTGAGTCGCCGCACACGATAGTCATACCGGGAAGCGAAAGTCCTTTCTCGGGACCTACGACGTGGATGATACCGTTGTCCTTGGACATCATGCCATAGTGGGTGAGACCGAAGTCGGCGGCATTCTTTGCCAGTGTATCTACCTGCTTCTTGGATACAGGGTCCTCGATGGGCTTGTCCTGATCGTGGGTGGGAGTGTTATGGTCGGGCATGCAGACGATATGGTCGGGACGGAAGCACTTGAGTCCTCTCTCCCTCATACCAGCGAATGCCTGTGGCGATGTCACCTCGTGGCAATAGAGGCGGTCGATGTAAAGCTGTGTGGGACCGTCTTCAATCTGCTGAACGACGTGCTTGTCCCAAATCTTGTCAAATAATGTATTCATAAATATTAATTTATCCTCTAAATTTGTTTATACAATCTATGTAAGCCTCGACGGAAGCGGTGACGATATCGGTGTTGGCACCGAATCCGTAATACACGTTGCCGTTGTATTCCACCTGCATGTGCACCTTACCAACGTCATCAGAACCCTTGCTGATGGCCTGGATGGTGAACTCCTTCAGAGTCATGTGCTTCTGGATAATCTTCTTCAGGGCCTTGATGGCAGCATCCACAGGACCATTGCCGGTGCTTGCCTCCTCAAACTTCTGACCAGAGATGTCGAGACCGATACTGGCGACACTCTTCACTCCCATGCCGGTAGTTACCTGCAGGAAGTCGAGTTTCACGGCATGACTCTCGGCAGTGTCGGCACCGGCGAGCATCAGGATATCGTCGTCGTTCACCTCCTTCTTCTGGTCGGCAAGGCGGAGGAACTTCTGATAGATGGCATCCACCTTCTCCTCGTCGTCGATCTTCACTCCGAGCACACCGAGGCGGAACTTCAGTGCGGCACGACCTGAGCGGGCTGTCAGTACGATAGAGTTGTCGTCGAGACCCACGTCCTTCGGGTCGATAATCTCGTAGGTGGATACATTCTTGAGCACTCCGTCCTGGTGAATACCGCTGGAATGGGCGAAGGCATTGCGACCCACGATAGCCTTGTTGGCCTGTACGGGCATGTTCATCAGGCTCGACACCATGCGGCTTGTGGGGCATATCATTGTGGTGTTGATATTTGTGTCGATGTCAACATCCTTATGACACTTGAGTATCATGGCAATCTCTTCGAGCGAGGTATTACCTGCACGCTCACCGATTCCGTTGATAGTCACCTCTGCCTGGCGAGCTCCGTTGAGCACACCGCTGAGGGTGTTGGCTGTGGCCATACCGAGGTCGTTGTGGCAGTGGGTTGAGATGATGGCATTGTGCACACCATCCACATGCTCCATAAGATACTTGATCTTGGCGCCATACTCCGAGGGAAGACAATAGCCTGTGGTGTCGGGGATATTTACAACAGTGGCACCAGCCTTGATGACTGCCTCTACCACGCGGGCAAGATACTCATTGTCGGTACGTCCGGCATCCTCGGCGTAGAACTCCACGTCCTCAACATATTTTTTGGCATACTTGACGGCAGCAACGGCACGCTCGATAATCTCCTCGCGGTTGCTGTTAAACTTATACTTGATGTGAGAATCGCTTGTTCCAATACCTGTGTGAATACGCTTGTGCTTGGCATATTTTAGCGACTCGGCAGCAACGTCGATGTCCTTCTCCACAGCGCGGGTAAGGGCGCAGATGGTGGGCCATGTCACTGCCTTAGATATTTCAATAACTGAATTGAAATCACCAGGGCTTGAGATAGGGAATCCAGCCTCGATGATATCAACTCCGAGTTTTTCCAGTTGCTTGGCCACCTGAATCTTTTCAACGGTGTTCAACTGGCATCCAGGAACCTGTTCGCCGTCCCTGAGCGTAGTGTCGAAGATAAATAATCTGTCTGTCATATCTTTATTATAATTTCTAATTTCTAATTTCTACTTCCTAATTGACTTCGTCGAACTTCGTTTCCTAATTCCTAATTCCTAATTCCTAATTCCTAATTAAAAAAAGAACCTTCCCCACATGGAAGTGAGAAAGGTTCCGTAAATATCACATAGATGAACTACATACACACCTTTTCACTTCCGACCCCGTCCTGAAGTCGAATAATAATATTAATAATGTGTAGAAGTCCAAAATTGTTCATATCTCTATTTTATTTTTTTTAATTCGGCTGCAAAGTTATATAAAAAATCGGTAATATGCAAATAATTTGTTACTTTTTTCGGCATTTTCTTTGTTTTTTCATTATTTATCGCTACTTTTGCAGGCAAATATACATTATTTAATACTTATGCATATAACACTCGTAGCAGGCGCACGCCCCAACTTCATCAAGTTGGCACCTATCATCTGGGCAACCATCAATGCCAAACGTAATGGCAAAGACATATCATACACATTAATATATACGGGGAGCGAGAGCGACCCTACAGTAGAGGACGACCTATTTGAGCAACTCGAAATCCCCCACCCCGACGTGTTCCTCGGTGTTGACTGTGAGAGTATCAACGAACTCACAGGTAGGGTGATGTCGGCATTCGACCATTATCTCGACACCGTGGACACCGACACAGTCATCGTGTGCGATGACCTTGCCTCGACCATGGCAGTGGCTATAGTGAGCAAGAAGCGAGGCAAGCGCTTAGCTCATCTTGTTGCGGGAACGCGCTCTTTCGACATCAATATGCCGAAGGAAATCAACCGCCTTGTAATCGACGGACTCAGCGACCTGATGTTCACCGCGGGAGTGAGTGCCAACAGTATTGCCACGCGCGAGGGAGCGGAACAGAACAAGATATACATGGTGGGTAACCTGCTCATCGACACCTTGCGCAACAACTACTCGCGATTCAGCCGGCCGAAGTGCATCGACGGTATCGACAAGTATTTCGTGTTGACAATCAATCGCAAGGCTCTGATTTCAGACTCCGCCTACATAGAGAATATGGTGGCTGCAATAGAGAAGGAAGCAAGCGACATCCCGGTGATTGCGCCATTGCATCCCCTTGCAGCCAAGGCTATCTCGCCACTGTTGTCTGAATCTTCGCCGATACGCATAGTTGACAGTTTGTCGTATCTGGAATTCGGTTATCTCACATCCCATGCCTTGGGTATAATAACCGACTCGGGCAATGTGGCTGAGGAGGCGACCTTCAACACTGTGCCTTGTATAACACTCAACGACTACACCGAGCACATCGAGACTGTCAGCATAGGCAGCAACACCCTCGTGGGCAGCAACACCATGCTCTTGAGCTCTACTATTGCCGACATCATTGCGGGCAAATACAAACGCTCCGCTATTCCCGACCGATGGGACGGACGAACAGCGGAGCGCATCTTGCAGTCTCTGTGACTAATTATTTAACAACCTCGAACTTTGTGCCTGTCTGCTTGATTAGCTCACGGGCATAACGCTCGGGATAGCCAGGGCGAGAGGGGCGCTTGCCAAGACCAAACTTGTCGCGCACGAACTTGCCGTTGACGTCTTCCTTCACCACCATGTCATTGTATTTCACGATGAGATATGTGGCGAGGTTCTTCCATGTGTCGAGCATCTGATCGGCCTTGTCTGAGGTGTATTTTGACAGATAATCCACGGCAGCCTGGCGGTCGGTCTTTGAGAGTTCGAGTGCCTTGGCCTCCACCTCTGCCTGAGCAGCGAAATAAGAGTTGTCGAGTGAGTCGCGAACGGTCTGCAAACTGCCGAACATCTGCGAATAGCGCGGATAAACCATATTGCTCACCCAGTTGCACACCCAGAAGGCATTGTCCATGCTGAACGTGATATTGTCGGCACCGGGAGTGTTGTATGGAAGTGGAGCCACCGAGGTGCAGCAATACACAGGAGTGAACGCCACCATGTTGGCATCGTCATTGCCAAACCACAATATGCCGCCGACCTCGCGGGGAAGCCATGAGCGCATCTGACTGACATACACAAATCCGCTCTGCTGGGTGCTCACCGGACGCTCATTGAAATATGTCTTGCCATCCACCTTAAACTGCAGTGGTGTGGGACGATAAGGCATTTCCCAAATACCGCCTCCGATGTCACTGTCAAGAGCAAAGGGAGTGCCCTCATAGTGGTCGCGCATTGCCATCTCCATGTCGTGGACACTGAGTTTGCGCTTGGGCACAATCCATAGAGGCATGGGCTTGGCATCTGCCACCTTACCGGCTGCATAGTCAACATACTGAGCCATGTCGTCGCTATACATATTAAAGAATGTCCACACGCGAGCCTCGCAGAATCGGCGACCGCTGAAGTCGGGTTTGGCGTATGTCTCGCAGAAACTGAAGTCGGCGTCCTTACCGTTATACCAACCTTGTTCGCGGGCATACTTCACCACATTCTTAGAGAACATCACGTTCTGCTTGTCCTTCTGGTTGAAGGTGCGGATGCGACTCTGGTTGGCATGAGCACAGATGGCATCGTCGGGAATACGGAGTGCCACCCATACCACCGACTTGCTACCAGGACCGCAGCCCATCATCTCCATAATCCACGCCTCGTTGGGGTCGCAGATGGTGAATGTCTCACCCTCGGAGTTATATCCGAAAGTCTCGGCAAGTGTGGTCATCACCTTAATAGCCTCGCGAGCCGTCTTCGAGCGCTGCAGGGCGAGATAGATGAGCGAACCGTAGTCGATTATACCTGTGGAATCCACCATCTCCTCGCGTCCGCCGAATGTTGTCTCACCGATAGTCACCTGCCACTCGTTGATATTGCCAATAACATTCCATGTCTCAGCTGCCTGAGGTATCTCACCATGATATTCATTTGTGTCCCAGTCGAATATCTTCACCATCTCACCCTTGGCATGCTTGCCGGCAGGATAATGTGCAAGACTCTGGAACATACCATAGTCGTCGGCACTGTAGCTGCACATCACGGAGCCATCTACGCTCGCCTTCTTGCCCACGATAAAGTTGGTGCAAGCAAAGCCCGCCACATTGGCGCCCAAGCACAGCAGTGCCATCAATAATATCTTCTTCATTAATTCCCTAATTTATTTTTACTCCGTAGCCTTAAAGCTCATGTCGAGTCCCTTAACCGAATGAGTGAGGGCACCTACAGAGATGAAATCCACGCCACACTCGGCATAGTCGCGCAGAGTGTCGAAGGTGATGCCGCCACTCGACTCCGTCTCATACTTTCCACCTACAATCTCCACAGCCTTCTTGGTGTCGGCAACAGAGAAATTGTCGAGCATGATACGGTCGATACCGCCGCAATCCATAGCCTGCTTGAGTTCGTCGAAGTTGCGCACCTCAATCTCAATCTTCAGGTCGAGTCCCTTCTGCTTGAGATATTCGTGGCAGCGGTTGATGGCATTGGCAATACCACCGGCAAAGTCAACATGGTTGTCCTTGAGGAGAATCATGTCGAATAGACCGATGCGGTGGTTGCATCCTCCACCAATCTTCACTGCCTGTTTTTCGAGCATACGCATACCGGGAGTGGTCTTGCGGGTGTCGAGCACACGGGTGTGAGTGCCTTCAAGACGCTCTACATATTTTGCGGTCATAGTGGCAATACCGCTCATTCTCTGCATGATATTGAGCATCAGACGCTCAGTCTGCAAGAGCGAGCGCACCTTTCCGGTGACAATCATTGCCACATCACCTTTTTTCACCTTAGTGCCATCGCCCATGAGTACCTCCACCTGCATGGTGGGGTCGAAGCGATGGAACACTTCCTTTGCTATCTCTACGCCTGCAAGGATTCCGTCTTCCTTGATAAGGAGTTTTGACTTGCCCATTGCGTCCTCTGGGATACAACAGAGCGTGGTGTGGTCTCCGTCGCCGATGTCCTCGGCAAAAGACAGATCAATCAGTCTGTCCACCAATTCTTCTACTTTCAGCATAATATATTTTTTTAATTTTCAATCTTCAATCTTAAAGATAAACTCCAATTCCAATTCTGATTCCCACAGTACTGAAGTCACTGTGGCTCTTGAACGACTGGTCGTAGTAGATTTCAGGCTCTACCGTCACCGTCTTGCTCAAGAAGAAAGCATAACCTAACTGGATGCCAGGTTGGAAATCGTCGAAAGCATTTCCTGCATGCACATAATTAGCCTGTGCACCAAGATAAATGCCGTTCTGCACTATATAATAGCGCATACCCACACCAGCCTTGAAATAAGCCGGCTGACTATGCTTTTTATCCCACTCCAACTGAGCGGTAGCCATCAAATTGTCGTCAATAAGATATCCTGCCCTACCCTGCAGTCCGAACGAAGCCTTCTCCGAACCGTTATAGCTTAGTCCGACACCCGAGAGAGAAGCACCAACATAATACTTTCCCGCCTCAAACTGCGCATGTGCGGCAACAGTCACCAGCACTGCAATCAATACTAAATAAATCCTTTTCATAATCATGATATTTTATTGTTTTTCTTGTATTTAGACTCATATATATGAAACCATCCATAAGCCACGATGAGCACCACCACTCCGAGGAGATAGCCAACACGCTCGGGCATACCAAACGCCTGCTTTGACACAAAGAGGTATGTGGCACAAATAGTAGTCATGAACAGGGCTGGAATGAGCATGAAATAATATGGTTTGCCATTCTGCAACAGATACACGGTGATAGCCCAAAGAGTGAACACCGACAGGGTCTGGTTGCTCCATCCGAAATACTGCCAGATGACATTAAATCCGTCGGGGTTCTCCACCTGCCACAGAAGCAGGGCAATACAGCAGAGGAACAAGGGCACGGAGATGAGCAGACGACGCTTGATGGTGCGCTGCTCTATGCGGATGAAATCGGCAATGATCAGTCGTGCCGAGCGCAAGGCTGTGTCGCCACTTGTGATTGGGGCAGCCACCACTCCGAGCATGGCAAGAATACCGCCAGCCACACCAAGCCAGTCATTGCAGATGATATTTACCACCTTGGGGGCTGATGTAGAGAATCCATTGTTGGCAAACTCGGTGATGACCTGATATCCAGGCTGCGGTTCGGCATAGAAGAAATACGATGCCACCGTAGCCCATATCAATGCCACGACTCCCTCGGTAATCATCGCTCCATAGAATATAGGTCGGCCCATGCGCTCGCTCTTCATGCAGCGACCCATCAGCGGACTCTGTGTGGCATGGAAACCACTGATGGCTCCACAGGCGATGGTGATGAAAAGACAGGGGAACAGTTGGTTCGACCATGAGGGATCGACCGTCAGGGCCTTGTTGCCCAAGCCGTCCCACAACTCGGGAATCTCGGGCCACTTGGCAAGGAGCACTACCATCAACGCGGCTGCCATAAAGAGCAGGGAGAAGGCAAACAGCGGATAAATGCGTCCTATCACCTTATCCACTGGCAACATCGTGGCTATGAAATAATAAGCAAAGATAATGATAATCCACATGGTGGTGGTGCCTGCCATATCGTCGAGTATCTCGGCAGGACTATATACGAACACTGCTCCCACCATCG
This sequence comes from uncultured Prevotella sp., assembly GCA_945869265.1. Classification (GTDB taxonomy): domain Bacteria; phylum Bacteroidota; class Bacteroidia; order Bacteroidales; family Bacteroidaceae; genus Prevotella. The sequence continues at coordinate 12,924 of CAMBOI010000009.1, forward strand.
TCAACAGCACTACCGAGAACACAAGCATCAGTTTGCGTGTGCGCTCGCCAAGTACATCACCGATTACCTCGGGCAGACCCACTCCTCCCTTGCGCATGGAAATCATACCGCTGAGGTAGTCGTGGGTGGCTCCGGCGAATATACAACCAAAGACTATCCACAGATATGCCGACGGACCAAACTTGGCACCCATGATTGCACCGAAGATAGGACCTGTTCCGGCAATATTGAGAAACTGGATCATAAAAATCTTCCAATTCGGAAGCACCATGAAATCCACACCGTCGGCTTTCGCCACTGCAGGTGTCTCGCGGTCGTCGGGACCAAACACTCTCTCGACAAACCTTCCATACAGGAAATAACCCAATATTAGGGCTACAAGGCTCAAAATAAATGTTATCATTTACGATATAAATCTATAAATTAGCTATTTTTCGTGCAAAAGTAACAATTATATTTGATATATGAAAAAAAAATCATAACTTTGCACCAAAATTTAAGAAAAATATGAGATTTTACAACATATTGATAACTTTATTGACCATATTTTGCCCCTTTTCGGCATTGGCTCAGGACATCAGTCACCCAAAGCACGAAGTGAGGGCGGTATGGCTCACTACCATCGGCGGACTCGACTGGCCGCACTCCTATTCACAATCGGCAGCTTCGGCAAAAAAGCAGCAAAAGGAACTTACCGACATCCTCGACAAATTGCAAAAGGCCAACATCAACACCGTACTCCTGCAGACGAGAGTGAGGGCAACTACCATCTATCCCTCTGCCATCGAACCCTGGGACGGATGTATGTCGGGATTCCCGGGAAAGTCGCCTGGATATGACCCTCTCGCCTTTGCCATCGAGGAGTGTCATCGACGCGGCATGGAACTGCATGCATGGGTGGTGGCAATTCCTGTGGGAAAATGGAACAAACTCGGATGCCGACAGCTCAACGCCAAGCATCGCGGACTCGTCAAGCGTATTGGCGAGGATGGATATATGCGCCCCGAAAACCCAATGACTGCCACATATATCGCCGACATCTGTGAGGAGATAACTCGCAAGTACGACATCGACGGCATACACCTCGACTATATCCGATATCCCGAACAGGAGAAGTTGAAAAGGTCATCATTGCCTATATGCCGAGAGAATATCACGAGGATAGTAAGGGCGGTAAATACAAGGGTTAGGGAATGTAAGCCGTGGGTAAAGATAAGTTGCTCGCCATTAGGTAAATACAGTGACCTATCGCGCTACAACAGCAACGGATGGAATGCCTTTTCCACTGTGGCTCAGGACGCACAGGGATGGGTACGCGACGGACTTATGGACCAGCTCTATCCGATGATGTATTACAAGGGCAACCATTTCTTCCCCTTTGCAGCCGACTGGAACGAGAATGCCCACACGCGCACTATTTGCCCAGGTCTCGGCATATACTTCCTGTCACCACGCGAGGGCAACTGGACAATCGACATGGTGAGACGACAACTCTATTTCCTTCGCTCCGAGGGTTTGGGGCACGCCTTCTTCCGATGCAAGTTCCTGCTCGACAATGTACAGGGTATTTATGACTTCACATGCAACGAACTCAACCGCTACCCTGCCCTCGTGCCACCTATGACATGGCGCGACAACACTCCACCGGCTGCGCCAAACAACCTTCAGCTCAGCAACAGCAATACCCGACTCTCATGGCAGACATCTGACACAGAGTCACACCTTTTTAATATATATATGTCATACGACCTGCCGGTTGATACCTCAAATCCCGAAAATCTGATAGCGGTGCGCAAGCAGGAGCAGGAGATAACACTGCCCGTGGAGCACAACCTCTTCGATGTGTATTATGCAGTGACTGCCATCGACAGATACGGCAATGAGAGTCTTCCGGCAACAATAACACGCAAAGGTATATGGAAAAGATAATTCTCGGCATCGACCCCGGTACAAATATCATGGGATATGGACTGATAAAGGTTGTGGGCAACAAGGCGGAGATGATCTCCATGGGTGTCATCGACCTCAGGAAATTTCCCGATCCCTATCTCAAACTCGGACATATCTTCGAGCGGGTCACTGGTATCATCGACTCCTATCTGCCCGACGAGATGGCTATCGAGGCTCCCTTCTTCGGCAAAAACGTGCAGTCGATGCTCAAGCTCGGGCGAGCCCAAGGCACTGCCATAGCGGCTGCCATCCATCACGGTATTCCCATTCACGAATATGCTCCGCTGAAAATCAAGATGGCTATAACAGGTCAGGGACAGGCTTCCAAGGAACAAGTGGCGGGAATGTTGCAGCGACTGCTGAAACTGGACCAAAGTGAGATGTGCAAGTTTATGGATGCTACCGACGCCCTTGGTGCCGCCTATTGCCATTTCCTGCAGATGAGCCGTCCCGAAACGGGTGCCAAGCACTACTCCAGCTGGAAGGACTTTGCGAACAAAAACAAAGCGAGAGTAAAGGATTAAATGAATATAAATATGCAGAAAATAATTAAGATTGAAAAAGGCGTGACCAGAATGCCGGAATGGCGAATGGCAGAGCCTGTTGACTTTGAATTGTGCGACGCCGAGCACATCGCTATAGTAGGCCCCAACGGCGGGGGCAAATCAATGTTGGTGGACATACTTATCGGACGCCATCCGTTGATAATGACCGAACCGCAATACGACTTCTCGCCAAGCACCAAACCGCTTGCGGCCGACAATATCAAGTATATCACCTTCCGTGACTCCTACGGAGACAGCGACGGCACATACTTCCTCCAGCAACGATGGAACCAGCAGGAGATTGACGAAGAGACTCCCCGTGTGGGCAGCGAACTGGAGAAGGCTTATCACATGGCTGGCGAGGACACTCCCGAACGACGCGCTCTGCAAAGCCATCTCTATAGCCTCTTCCATATCGAGCACCTCATGGACAAGTATCTCATCCTGATGTCGAGCGGCGAATTGCGCAAATACCAGCTCACCAAGGCATTGCTCACCGACCCTCGTGTGCTCATCATGGACAACCCCTTCATCGGTCTCGACGCCGAGACGCGCGACCAACTCAAGGAACTGCTCTCCCTGCTGGCCCGTGAGCGACATTTGCAAGTAGTACTCGTATTGTCGAAGACCGACGACATTCCCGACTTCATCACCCATGTGGTGGAGGTAAAGGATATGCGCGTGGGCACGAAAATGACAAGGGAGGAATATGTCACAAATCGCCAACCCAACCCCTCGCGGGTGCTTGATGAGGAAATGGAGAACACCATCGTCAACCTACCCTACAAGGACAACGACTACAACAGCGACGAGGTTGTGGGAATGAACAAAGTGAGCATCATCTATGGCGAGCGCACCATCCTGAAGGAACTCGACTGGACAGTGCGCAATGGAGAACGTTGGGCTCTCAGCGGACAAAATGGTGCAGGCAAGAGTACGTTGCTCTCGCTCGTATGTGCCGACAATCCCCAAAGCTACGCCTGCGACATCTCGCTCTTCGGCAATCCCCGTGGTTCGGGCGAAAGCATTTGGGACATCAAGAAGCACATCGGATATGTATCACCCGAGATGCACCGCTCCTATCATCGCGACATTCCTGCCATCAGGATAGTGGCAAGCGGACTCAAGGACACCGTCGGTCTGTATGCCAAACCCAATGAAAGCGAATATGACATCTGCCGCCTATGGATGAAGATCTTCGGTCTTGAAGGCAAGGAGAACACCTCGTTCCTCAAGCTCTCAAGCGGTGAGCAGCGCTTGGTTCTTGTGGCAAGGGCATTTGTCAAGGACCCGCAACTCCTTATCCTCGACGAACCACTCCATGGTCTTGACAACCGCAACCGTCGCCTGGTTAAGGATGTCATCGAGGCCTTCTGCCGCCGTCGCAACAAGACCCTCATCATGGTGACCCACTACAAGGAGGAACTCCCCGCCTGCATCGACCACAGCATCTTCCTCATGCGGCATGTGTAATATTACATCCGACATTATATAACCGAGATGTATGACTGTTGTTGCATGTACTGAACAGAGTGAATTGATTATTTCACTCAGGCTATTCAGATTTTATCACTAAGGCAGATATAAAATAATGTGAAGCCTCTGTTGTTTTATGTTCCCCACTGCGGTATGTACGTTCCGCAGTGGGGAATATAAAACAGATACCTGTATTGGCAAAATTACAACAGCTATAGTGAATACTTTACGACAACTCTTATTACACATTCATTACCACTATCTTTCCATTCATCCAAACATTTCACTTCTCCATCTTCCCAACAATCCCTTATATATCAATTACAACGTTATTATTTAATAATCTTATTCCGTTATTACGTAATTTCGGTGTATTAATTCTGATATCACAATCAACTACAAAAACCGTTCCATTTTCAGAGCACAAGACATTTTCATCATGCATATCACTTAAATAGATTTTTGGAGTAGCATAAGTCCAATTTTTCCTATTCATCAGGACGAAGCCCATATTGCTCATGAATGTCTCTATTTCCTCATCAGTCATTCTCAATCCTTGAATAAAAGGTTGCTCTACAATAATCTTGAATTCATCATTACTATCTCTTCCAAAACCAAGCACTTTCATGCTCGTTTCTGAGAAATATGTATTGTGAAGAGTTATTCTATCCAAAGCAAGAATGGGTTGAATAAAGTAGTCCAACCCTATCGACTTTACTAAAAAATTACCATGATCATAGACATTAGCCTCCCCACCTTCAGCTATCTGCTCGCCAAAAGTATGATTTAGAAACCTGTCAACATCGTCATACCACACATTCACTATTCTTGCCCATTTCTCAATTGCGCGAGTTTGTTTCTCTGCATATTTGAGTTCTCTTTTGAATTCCTCCCTTCCTTCAAGCTCTGAATCTGGGCAATTTTCTGCTCCCGCGAGTAAGGATGCAATGACATGCACAGCACCTCCCTTTGAGCAGCCATGCTGTTCCTGCGGTGAAAATCGTTTATATATAAGCCTTCCTCTAATAAATAGTTCTGCATAATAATCAAGTTGTTGCAGACCCTCTGATGTGAAGCCATCATCTATGATGTTCCTCACTGACGTCCAAAAATCTGCACTGTTCATAATCTTTTATGTAAATTTGCCGCAAAGATACAAACAATTTTCCATTCCTCCAAACATTTCTCGGATTATTTGCAATAATTTGGCTTCTCTCAACTCCATCCAATCACCCCAAGCGTCACATGTCACATGGATTTAGGGAAAGCAACTATATAACAATGATACAATTTATTGTAATGATGTAATGTAATGGTCAATAATAATATTTTTTACTCATATTCAAGCACTTACCATTGTATTTGGGCGTAAATCATTACAATTACAGCATTACAATAAATCTGTGCCTATACTGAAAAAGTAGTCACATTCTTGCCCATTCAACCTTCGATCATCCTTCGTTCATCCTTCGATCATCCTTCGATTGGGAGTTGGAGGATGATTATTGGATCTACGGAGGATAAAGATTCTAGTGGTATTTGCACATAATATAGCACTTTTTTCTCAAAAAGTTTGGAGATATGAAATATTATTGATATTTTTGCGCAAAAATACAAGAGTATGAAATCAAGAGGTGAATATATACAGAAATAGAACGAGATGGAATCAATATCTTTACAACAGAAGGAAATAGCCAAAGTATTGCGAGGTGGACATGGAGATAACAAGACGGGCGAGGATGGGAAACAGCACATCCTCGCCCGATTTGATTGAAAAAAACGCCCCAACAATAGAAAAATTGAGTATGAATTGAAAATAATCGCATTCCTGCTTTACATTTTCTACGTCTGAACTGTATTATAAGTGTATGACACGAAAAGAAATGACGAACGAGCGAGCGCAGAGTGATGTTCGCATCAACTCTGCCGAGCGAGGAGGAATTGGACGGAGTCAAATCGAAAGTCTGTTCAAGACACACTACACGCAGATGTATCATCTGGCACTCACATTACTCTTCGATGAAGCGGAGAGCAAGGACGTGGTGAGCGAGGTGTTCGCCAGTCTGCTTAGCGGTAGCACCATCGTGAGAGCAGACAACGCAAAAGCATTCCTCTTGGCGAGCGTGCGCCATCGCTGTCTGAATGTGTTGCAGCACAAACAGGTGCATGAACGCTTTGCACGCCTGCTTACCGAGGACACTGATACACTTGTTAGCGACAATACGGTGGAAGAACAAATGCATATGGAAGAACTGATGCGCTACGTGCGGGAAAACCTCTCGTCGTTGGAGCTGCAAATCTTCCGACTTCGTTACCTACGAGAGATGACCTGCCAGGAAATGGCTGAAGCGCTGAACGTCAGCCGTCAGACCGTCCACACCCACCTGAAGCAGACTGTGGAGAAAATAAGAAAGTATTTCAATTCAAACTCAAAAGCAATATGATGACCGAAGAAAAGCGTATAGAGTGGCTTCTGGAATTGCAAGACCACCCTGAGCAACTGACCGACGAGCAGTTGCAGCAGATACTCGCCGATGACGAGATGCGTCACCTCGTGCAGCAACTTGGATTTGCCAAGCGTGCCTTCAAGCACGACGCGCTTAAAAACGACACCCCCGATGTGGAGGGCGAATGGGAGAAGCTTGCAGCCAGCCATGCAGAAGAGTTGGAAATCCTCGACGAAGGAGAATATAAGCCCCGTCTTCGCGCTTACCTCGCACCTCGCAAGATAGCTGCATCCTTCATCGGTGTACTCCTGGCTTCGGGCATTGCCTTTGCCGCTATCCAAGTTGTGCGAAATATCAGCACGCCCAAACCGCAACAGCCCACAACAGAGCAAACGACAGACATTGATCCAGTCACTTTCCTGCCAGCAGATACGGTTCAGGCCGACACAATTTCCGTTGAGCCATACATCTTCAACAATGTGCCGCTCGACTCCATGCTCACAGCCATTGCTACAGCCCACGGCGTCGGCGTGGAGTTTGAGAATGAAGCGGTCCGCCACCTTCGTTTCCACTTTGTATGGAAGCGTGAAGACAGTCTCTCGCGTGTCGTAGAAAAGTTGAACACCTTCGAGGCCGTGAACATCGGCATGGAAGACAAAACATTGGTAGTAAAATGAGACATACGCTATATACTCTGACGCTCATGGCCTGCATCCTCTGCATGCCACTTGGCACCTTCGCCCAGCGTGTCACGCATACATATAATAATGTGTCGCTCAGCGAGGCCCTGCTCCAGTTGAACAACGAGCAGACGGAATACGTCGTCAACTTCCTCTACAACGAGCTGGAGGACTTCCGCATCACAGCCACCATCAAGAACAAGCGTCTGCCCGATGCCATCCAGCAGATGATAGGCTTCTATCCCGTCCGCATGACCGTGAAGCCCGACGACCGAGAAATCTATGTGGAGTGTACCCACAAGACAGATCGCCACTTGACGGGAACCATCATCGACGAACAAGGATTGCCTGTGGCATACGCCAACATTGCCATCCTCAATCCTGCCGACTCCACGCTGCTTAGCGGTGGTGTCAGCAACGAAAGCGGTTACTTTGCTATTCCCTACGAACAGCCCACCATGATCGCCCGTATCTCCTACGTCGGTTACAAGACCGTCTACAGACTCTGCTACAAGACCGAGGTGGGAACAATTCGGATGCAGCCAGATAACTATACATTAAAAGGAGTTACCGTTAAAGGTCATAGGCTGCTATATACTTCAACAGACAGGGGCCTGCAGGTCTCGATTCAAGGCACTCCTTTGGAGCAATTCGGTTCTGCCAACGAAATGCTCACCCGTCTGCCCTTGATGATGAGCAACGGCGAGATAGCAGGTCATGGAAAGCCCGAAATCTACATCAACAACAAGAAAGTGAGAGGAGAGGACGAATTAGAGCGTCTGCGAGCAGATGAGGTCAAGTCGGTAGAGATTATCACACAGCCAGGAACTGAATATGACGCCGCTGTCTCGTCGGTAATCCGCATCAAGACTGTCCGTCGCACAGGCGAAGGCTGGAGCGGCAACTTCTCTGGTGCTTACCGACAAGGGCACGAACATTATGAGAGTGCCAATGCTGCCCTGAACTATCGCCTACGGAACGGTATGGACTTCTTCGTTCGAGGTTACCTGACAGACAACAACACACAGACGGTAAAAACAACAGACGAACAATTGCAGGCATCGTCCATTTGGAACCATCGAAAAGAAGAGGAATACAAGTATCACATGAAATACTATTTTGCCGACCTCGGATGGAACTGGGAAATCAACGACCACCATTCCATTGGCTTTACCTATACGGCCAACAACTATATCGGCGACCGAAAGTATATCTGCGCCAATGACATGCAAACCATGCAGGACGGTATGATGGTGGACGAAGGGCATAGTACGACAACGACGCTGACTAAGCCTAAGTTAAAGCATAGTATCAATGCCTATTATATCGGAGAAATCGGGAAGTGGAAGGTGGATTTCAGTGCAGACTATTACAATGCCCATTCCCAAGACGAGATGAGCGGAGGCACAGAGGGCGAGACACCCGTTAGCAGCAGTACGGCCACGAAGAACCAACTGATTGCCGAGAAACTGGTCATCACAGCCCCTGTTCCCATTGGCAAGCTAACCTTTGGAGAGGAGGCATCCACCGTTGACCGCACCAGCGACTTCACCCAAAGCGGCTTCTCTGCCGACAACCACATCCGACAGCAAACTGCTATCTGGAGCGTTTTTGCCAATTACTCGCTAAAAGTGGGGAGCCTCTCCGTCAATGCAGGGCTGCGCTGGCAGAATGAGCACAACCGTTACGAACTTGACGGTGTGCGCAACGACGAGATGAGTCCTAACTACCACGTGTTGATACCCCGGTTGTCCATCAGTTATCAGCACTCACTTTGGACCCATTCTCTCTCCTACCAGTGTACACGAAACAACCCGCCATATTCCATCCTGTCATCGGCAGTCACCTATACCAGTAAGTATGAATACAATAGTGGCAACCCTTTCCTTCAGCCCCAAACCAACCATCGTGTTGCGTGGAAATCGCAGTGGAAGTGGATATACGCCGAAGCCATTTACGGGTATCAGGAAAATGTATATCACTCTATACGTTCTACCTACGACGATGTCAACCATCCTGGTGCGATTCTAACCGACTTCCGCACCATTCCAAAGACACAGTACTACATGATAGTTCTCAACGCCACACCCAAAATCGGCATCTGGCAGATGAACTATTCAGTAGAGTTCGCTGTGCAAGACCATGATTACGGGGAGTTGGGCATCGCCCACAACTGGCACGGACTGATGACTGACTTCACGTTCGACAACACTTTTACCCTGCCTCACGCATGGATGCTGAATGTAACGGGAAGCATCACGCCCTATCAGAAGTCAGCCTATTGGATAAACAAGACAACTGGAAGTCTCGACCTCCGCCTTAGCAAACAATTCCTGCGGGACAAAAGCCTCAATGTAGCCCTCGTCGCCAGTGACATCTTGCGCACTAAATACGACGAAGGAACGGCATATGGCGGTATAGGGTACAGAAATATCTTTCGTCTTTATCGCGATGCCCGTCGAATCGGGTTCAATGTATCTTGGCGGTTCAATGCCACGAAGAGCAGATACAAGGGTAGCCATGCAGGACAAAGTGAACGTAACCGACTATAATCTCTCTCGTTTCGATGGGCAGTCGTCGGCCTTTGTGCCGACGCTACCCTATCCATAACAGTAAATGTTGTATATACGGATAGCAACCTATCATTAATTTCTCATATAGTATTACTGCAAAACTACCGATGATAGTCGAAATACTCCCAATATGTGCCGGAGAATTGCTTGTATATATTGATGCGACGCTCGCCGGGCGACTTGGTCTCTGCCTCAAGGCGCTGCATGTCGTCGTAGTCGGTGTCCATCACTGTGTTGCGATATACCACCTTGGGGGATGAGCGACGATGGGTGTAGAGGATGAGAGCCTCGCGATAATGCAACGGAAGAGTGTCGTCGATCTTGTGGGTCTTCATCAGAAGATTGACAAATCCGTCGAGGTCCTTGTCGATCAACATTCCGCAAAGTTGATATTCGATGGCTGCCTTTGTAGCCTGTCCGCTCTTGACAATGGCTTTGAGATAGTTCTTGGTGGTTTGACCATGGCGAGGTATGGCTCCGAGCATGCGATAGACTGAGTCGGGAGAAAGCATGAGCATCTTGCCGTCGGACAGTTCGGGCACTATCGAGGCTGATGTTCCGCGCACGGGATATTTGAAGAGTTCGTCGCCAAGCCTTCCCTCGTGGGCAAGGGCAAAAACACGGAGCATTGTGAGACTGGCATCGGTCTTGTCGCTGGCCTTGCCCACCTCGAGTGCCTTGGCATATTCGCCATGCATGAGCAAGCGCTCCATCCTAAGTCGATAATGGGTGATGTCGTTGGAGTTGGACAACAATCCCACGCCAATCATCATGGCGGCAAGGATGAAGATATTACATCCCAACGTCCTCGCCAAATAGCCTTCTTCATGACGTATGTCGGAACAGCGATAACGGAGCAGTTCGCCGAGGAAATACACCACACCCCACCATACTGCGGCTGCGAGAGGCATAAGTATCGCCCACCATCTCCATGGAGAGAGTGGCTGGGAGGTGTCGAAGTCGGTGAGCATCGCTAATATATATAGCGACGGAAAGCACGACAAGGCATAAATACAGAGAGGCTTAGTGCGCATGACCTTGGCAGTGGTGAAATGCAAGAGTGCAAGCACGATGGTGATGATGATGCCTCCGATGACTCGCGAATAGATGGTTGCTCCACCACTGAGTATATGTTGGGTGAGAGCCAGTGTGTCTTCCTGATAGAAAAACACATAGATTGCCACAAAGAGCAAAAAAACGATAGCGCACACCGTCCTTACAACGGTTGCGCTACCATCTTCAAGATTTCTATTACTATTATACATTTAAAAAGTATAGAGTTCTATCAATTCTTTTTCAATACCACTGCCGAACGTGCCGGGATATAGAGCTTGAGCCACTCCTTGCGGTCGTTGACATACAGAGGGTCGAAATTGGTGACATGGGTGATAGAGTCGTCAGCCAATCCGTTGCCTCCGAATTCCTTGGCGTCGGTGTTGAGCACTACATCATAGGAACCAGTGGGAACGAGGAATCCATAGTCGGTGAACGAGCGGTTGGGGCTGAAGTTGAAGACGAAGATAAGGTCGCCACGGCTGAATGCCAACACTTGGTCGCCATCGTTGTGCCAAATCTCCTGCACCGGAGTCTTCTGGAAGTTTTTCTCGCTCTTTATCACCTTGAGCATCGCCTTGTCGAAGTCGCCGAGATAGTGATAGCAGAGTTCCTTGTTGTCAACAAGATTCCACTGGCGGCGTGCATACTTGTAGCTCCATCCGTTGCCCTCGCGGGGGAAGTCAATCCATTCGGGATGTCCGAACTCGTTGCCCATAAAGTTGAGGTAGCCACCATTGATAGCAGCTGCTGTGACGAGACGAATCATCTTGTGGAGAGCGATACCACGATGAGCCATAAAGTTCTCGTCGCCCTTCTTGAAGTGCCAATACATGTCGGCATCTATCAGACGGAAGATAATGGTCTTGTCGCCCACAAGTGCCTGGTCGTGACTCTCGCAGTAGCTGATGGTCTTCTCGTCGGGACGGCGATTCTTCACCTCCCAGAATATCGAACTCGGTTTCCAATCCTCGTCCTTCACTTCCTTGATGGTTTTTATCCAATAGTCGGGGATGTTCATTGCCATGCGATAGTCGAAACCATAGCCTCCATCCTCATATTTCGCTGCCAATCCAGGCATACCACTTACCTCCTCGGCAATAGTGATAGCGTTGGGGTTGACTTCATGGATAAGCAGGTTGGCGAGGGTTAGATAACAGATGGCGTTGTCGTCCTGATGTCCGTTGAAGTAGTCGGGATAGCCGCAGAATGCCTCACCCAGTCCGTGACTGTAATAGAGCATCGAGGTGACACCGTCGAAGCGGAATCCGTCGAAGTGGTATTCCTCAAGCCAGTATTTGCAGTTGGAGAGCAGGAAGTGCATCACGTCGTCCTTGCCATAGTCGAAGCAAAGGCTGTCCCATGCCGGATGCTCGTGGCGGTCGCCAGGATAGAAATACTGGTTGGGGTCGCCAGCGAGATTGCCAAGTCCCTCAATTTCGTTCTTCACTGCATGAGAGTGTACAATATCCATGATTACGGCAATACCGTTCTTATGGGCAGTGTCGATCATCTCCTTCAGATCCTCGGGAGTGCCGAATCGGCTTGAGGGAGCGAAGAACGAACTGACGTGATAGCCGAACGATCCATAGTAGGGATGCTCTTGGATGGCCATCACCTGGATACAGTTGTATCCGTCCTCGATAACTCGCGGCAGCACGTTCTCGGTAAACTCCTTGTAGGTGCCTACCTTTTCGGCATCCTGTCCCATACCCACGTGACACTCATATATGAGCAGCGGATTCTTGCTGGGCTTGAAGGTCTTCTTCTTGAATACGTAGGGTTTCTCGGGAGCCCACACTTGAGCCGAGAATATCTTTGTGGTATCGTCTTGCACTACGCGTTGGCACCATGCAGGGATTCTCTCCCCTTCTCCACCATTCCACTTCACCTTCATCTTATAAAGGTCGCCGTGCTTCATTGCCTTGGCAGGGAGTTTCAGTTCCCAGTTGCCAGTTCCCTCGATACGCTTGAGCTTATATTTCTCGTTTTCCTGCCAGTTATTGAAATCACCGATAAGGTAAATCTCAGTGGCATTTGGAGCCCACTCTCTGAACACCCATCCGCCTCTTGTCGTTTTGTGCAAGCCGAAATACAGATGACCAGTGGCAAAGTCAGAGAGTTTGATCTTGCCCTTCTTGGTCAACTGTTCCAGTTTCCACTGCGCATGATCGTGACGACCACGGATGGCACCCTCAAACGGTTCGAGCCATGAATCGTTCTTCACCAGCCCGATGTGTGCGGGCTCCTTTTTTTGGGGAGCTGCGGCTTTAGCCGCCTTCTTCCTTATGCAAATCTTTTTTTCAGCCATATCAGATAAAAATTATTAGTTACTAATTCCTAATCCCTAATTCCTAATCCCTAATTCCTAATTCCTAACTTTAAAAATTGCCTTTCTGATTTCCTTCTCATCGGAAATGCAGGGAGCATGTCCGTCCTGAGGGAAGAAGATGGCAAACATGCCAGGAGTACAAGTGACATACTGCTGTGATGCTACTCCCGGCAACTTGGTGATGTCCTTGGCGGCATTGTATTCGCCTTCGGGCAGTTCCTCGCGTGGAGTGTAGCCGTATGTCTCGCTGCACGACAGAGGAATCTGTATGTCTATCATCTCGTCGTGAGTCTCAAGCACTGCATCTTCCTTGGTCTTGCCCTTTGCCACGGCAATATTCACAAAGAGGTCGTCACCTTTAATCTCATGCTTGCCCTCGCTCAGTTGGTCGAGGTCGTTATTGGCGATAAATGCCAACACATCTTCAAATAAGGGATTGAGCACTGAATAGTAGCTCAATTTCTCCAATGAATCTATTATCATAATTGTATATCTTTAATTTTCAATATTTCAATTTTTCAATTTTTCTTCACCGTTCTCCATCCTGCCGAGTAAGTGCCCTTGGCAGTGATGTTGCCATCACGGTCTTTCTCTACGAACTCGCCGTCGCGCTTGTTATCTACATATCTGCCCTCGAAGCGCTTGCCGTCCTTGTCCTCCTCGATGGCAGGACCATGGCGGAGGTCGTTCTTAAACTGTCCCTTGAACTTAGAGCCGTCGGCATAATGGATGATGCACTGTCCATTGAGCTTTCCGCCCTTCCACTGGCCCTCATACACATCGCCATTCTTCATCACCAACTTTCCTTGTCCGTCCTGTCGGTCTTCTTTCCATCCACCAGTATATACGTCACCGTTCTTCCAAGTGAGAGTGCCCTGACCCGACTTGTCGCCTTCGCGGAACTGGCCAGAATACTTGTCGCCATTGGCAAACTTGAATATGCCGGTGCCAGTGCGTTCGCCCTGAACGTAGTCACCCTCATAGACATCACCATTCTTAAACTTGTATATTCCCCTTCCGTTCTGAATGTCATTCTTCCATTGGCCTACATACACATCACCGTCGGCATAGCGGAAGGTGCCCTTGCCCGAGCGCTGGTTTTCGAGCCAGTTGCCCTCATAGCGCGAACCGTCGCCCCAATCGAAGACCCCTTGCCCGTTCTTCTTGTCATTCAGCCAAGCACCCTTGTAATAGGCTCCTCCGGCAAAGGTATATACACCCTGTCCGTTGCGCTTGTCCTGCTTCCACGAACCTTCATACTTGTCACCATTATAATAATACATCGTTCCAGTGCCCTGCTGATAGTCACGATACCACAGACCGACGTATTTGTTGTTGTTGGCAAAGTAATAAGTACCTTTGCCATGCTGATGATCCTGGAACCATTGGCCCTCGTATTTCTCGCCATCGTAGAAAGTGTAAGTGCCATATCCCTGACGCTTGCCTTTCACATACTCGCCCTCATACCAGTTGCCATTCTTGTATGTAGCCTTTCCCTTGCCTTGCGGCTTGCCAGACACCAATTCACCCTTATACTGTCCACCATCGGCTGTAGTAGCGTTGCCGAGTGTGATTTTCTGGGCAGATAAATGAGATGTTGCGCAAGCCAAAAAGACTGAAAATATGATTTGTTTGCAATTCATTTCTGTTATTCAAAGTTATTTATGCCACAAAGATACGTCAAAAAAACCAAACCTCCAAGGAAAGAGGGAGATTATTTGCATTATTTAGCATTTATTTAAAATCTCTTCCGGTGTATTTACGAAGGTTGTAGCACCATGTTCGATGAGGAAATCCCTATCGCGGAATCCCCACAGTACACTGATGCAGGGAATGCCCGAATTGCGTGCCGTGGCAACATCCACATCACTGTCGCCCACATACACTGTATCCTCAGCAGTCACGCCCAACTGCCTCATTGCCTCGAAGACAGTGTCGGGAGCCGGTTTGCGACGTATATTCTCTCTCTCGCCTATTGCCACCTCGACAGTGTCGGCAAAGAAATGCTGGCAGAGCTCGACGGTGGCATTGTAAAATTTATTACTCACCACAGCCACATTGCATCCCATTGAACGTAGGGTGTGCAGCAGTTCCCCTATTCCCGGATAGGGACTGGTAGTGTCGAGCGAGTGAATCAAATAATGCTTGCGGAATGTGGCGAGCACATCCTCATACAAGGGATTGGCCAATCCATCGGGGATTGCCCTCTCTATCAGTTTTCCCACACCATTACCCACAAATCTTCGAACGTCGTCAACGCTATGTTCGGGCATGCCATACTGCCTCAGGGCATAGTTGGTGCTTGAGGCAAGGTCGGCAAGAGTGTTGAGCAATGTACCATCCAAATCGAATATATAATTTTTATACATTTCTTTTACTCCTTTCAATCATGGTTCTTAACTTTTTGTTCAGCGGTTCATCAGCCAACAGTTGTTCGATATTCACATGCATACGATACGACCAACGGTTGTAGCTGTCGCCCGGAATATTGATGCGCTCCGACCTTGGGTCGGAATTGCGCATGGCGGCATCCACGGCAAGCCAATCCTGCAACGACAACAGGCAGAGCATGGATGGCGAATAGAGATGTCGAGTCACTATTTCCTCTGCCAAAGTGGTGGTCAGTTCGGCGGGAGCCCTACCCTCTTTCTGCATCCTGTGCTCATAGTAGTGCTGTGACGACTCGGGGCGCTCCTGCCACCATAGTCGCATAGGTGCCATGTCGTGAGTGGATATCGTGGCTACACTGAGATAGGGATTTGCCTCAAGGTGGGCAAACTCCAAACCGTGCTGCTTGGGCATGGTCTGCACCTCAAGGGTGAGAATACGCAAGGCATCGAGAGTGTGTTGCACACATTCGGGCAGCACACCGAGATCCTCGGCAGTGACAAGCATTGTGGTGCGCTCGAGCACCATCGACAGTTTGCGATATGCCAATGCTCCCCACATCTCATTGTGTCGCTCATAGAAATACTCGTTGTATATAGACATATACGCCTGTCGTTCTTCCGAGGTAAGTGCCTCGAAGACAAGGGCATTATATGCCTGCACTCGTGGGTGGAACATATTGGGCCATCTACTGTCCTCGACGAAAAGCACATTGGCAACAAGGCGGCATAGGCCGTCGCGTATCCACACACTGTTCTCGTCGTTTCTGCCGTTGAAAGCGTCATATATCTTACGTTGGGTGTCAAACTCCACCTTGATGTCATATAGTCCATAACCCTTTTCCTTTAAATAGGTGTCGCGCACATATTCCGCATGTATGCCAAATGTCTTGGTAAGAACGCGCCAGTTGATGAACGGACGGGTCATAAATTCATGACGGAAATTGAGTCCACGGGCTATGATATCATTGGGCGACAATGGCATCGATGGCGAGAAATGTCCGAGTAGGGCATCAACCGACGAGCGCGGAATCTCCCAAATACGGAAGAAGCCTAACACATGGTCGATACGCACAGCTCCGAAATACTGCTCCATCCGCTGCAGGCGCTTCTGCCACCATCGGCATCCGTCGCGCATCATCGCGTCCCAGTTATATGTTGGGAAGCACCAGTTCTGGCCTTGCGAATTGCCCTTGTCGGGCATTGAGCCCGACTGCATGTCGAGATTGAACAATGCACCCTCGCTCCATGCCTCCACACTGTCGGCACTGATACCGATGGGAATATCCGCCATAAACGTAACATTCTTGGAACGAGCATATTCCGCCGCTTCCTTCAACTGCTTATGCAAGACGTATTGCACCCAGCAAATGAAGTCGGCCTCACGTTGTTTCACCAACGTCTCCACCTTTCGGCGGTTATACACGGCATCCTCCTTCCAGTCGGTGAATCGTGCCGTGTGATATTTGTCGCGAAGGATACAGAATGTGGCGTATGGCAGCAACCAGTCCCCATTGTCTTTCTTGAATTTGATGAATTCCTCATCGCCCCTCAACTTATCCTCGATGTCGGCATATAGTTCGCGCATATACCCCGTCTTAACCTTCGCCACCGCCTCATAATCGGTATAGGGGAGATTGTTGAGTTCGGAGCGTCGGCGATTGTAGTCGAGCATCGAACCCTCATTGGCAAGTCGGCCAGCCTCATCGAGGTTGACATAATGGGGATGAAGGGCATTGACGGAGATAGTGTTATAGGGATAGGAATCATTCCAGTTATGCTGCATCGTAGTGTCGTTCACGGGCAGCAACTGAATCACTCTCATGTCATTGGCAGCTGCCCAATCCACAAATAGCCTAAGATCTCCGAAATCCCCCACTCCACATGATTTCTCACTGCGAAGAGCAAACACAGGCAACACTACTCCGGCAGCCTTCCACAGTTTCTCCCTCTTGCGCATCAGTCCTCCGTCGAGCACTCTCACCTCGCCGTCGGGCATACGATCGAAGTCAACAATGCGGTTGTCGCCTTCCTCCCAATCCTCCAAGCTATGCGTCTTGTCATCTACAATAACATATTTATATTCTATCGGCTCGCTCATCACCTCAACATTGATGGCAACAGTCCACACCGACTGACCGGCATATTGCATGGGTACATATCGCGATGGCGACCACGAGCCCAAGGCGGGATGATTGCCGCAGAGAGCCACCGACTTGCCTTTTTCTATTTGTGGAGCCATAATGCGGAACACAGCCGTGCGGCGGAATGTGGGAAGGGCAACGGCCCGCTCATCTTCTTGCTCCCTGCCCTCGGCTGTGAGGAAGGCTGCCGAGAAGAGATGATTGACCAGCGGAGTGGCGCGCCACTGGTCGTCCATGCGGTAGTCATGACCATAGGCACAGGAGATGAGTCGCGGGACGAGGGTCCATTCGCACCTCAACACATATCCGTCCTCAGCTTCTATCTGGTAGTGATAGGCAAATTGTCTTATACCCTTGTGTCGCGATTCCACTATTGCCGTTTCCACTGCCCAGTTCTCGCCGTCCTGTGTGGTCATGCGTATGTCTTGTCGTTTTCTCGCACCATCGGAGCAAACGTAGTCAATCACCACGTTTACACTTTCGCCCCAGGCAGTGCGATAGTTGACCGAGAAATTCAATTTCATATTATGTCTTTTTTTATTGTTTGCCGCACCATTATTGCAGCTTTTCACTGCAAAGGTATTAAAAAGTTCATTAAATACAAAATAAAAATGCCGAAATATTTCCTTTATTCACAAAAAAGCGGTAACTTTGCCGCGATTTTAAGAAACATAAGCAATAAACAAGGAAAAAAATGAAAAGGATTAACGCAAAGATATACCTATGGGGCTCAGCAGCCGTGGTATTGCTAATAGCAGGTTTCACCTATTGTTATCTTTTCTCTGGTTTGTCAAAATCAGCAAAGACGGAATACGTTTATATTGATTCCGACGACACACAAGACTCTGTATTCTCAAAGATACATCCCATAGCCAACGCTATACCGATGTCGGGCTTCTCTACCTTGGCACGACATAGCGGCTATGCCGACCACATACGCACCGGTCGTTATGCCATACATCCGGGAGAGGGAGCACTGATGGTGTTTAGACATCTGAAGAACGGACAGCAGACACCAGTGAGCCTCACCATACCCGAAGTGCGCACTATCGACAGGCTTGCAGGAGCACTGTCCCGCAAACTCATGCTCGACAGTGCGGATGTTGCCATACACCTGTCTGACTCCGCCTATTGCGCCCGATGGGGATACGACACTGCCACCGTGGCTGCACTCTTCGTGCCAAACACATACGACATATATTGGAACGTGGGGCTCGACCGACTGATGGAACGTATGGAGAAGGAAAATCAGAAGTTCTGGAATGACGAGCGCCGTGGCAAGGCTGAGGCTATGGGGATGACACCAGTGGAGGTGGCAACAATGGCTTCGATTATCGACGAAGAGACTGCCAACAATGCCGAAAAACCCATGATAGCCGGTATGTACTACAACCGTCTGAAGGCTGGAATGCCATTGCAGGCCGACCCCACTATCAAGTTTGCCCTAAAGGACTTTGCACTCAGACGCATATACCACAAACTCCTGTATATCGACAGTCCTTACAACACCTACCGATATGAGGGTCTGCCTCCCGGTCCTATCAAGATTGCCTCGATAGCCGGCATTGACGCAGTGCTCAATCACGTGGAGCACGACTATCTGTATATGTGTGCCAAGGAGGACTTCTCTGGCACCCACAACTTTGCCCGCACCTATCAGGAACACCTTCAAAATGCGGCGAGATATACAAAAGCATTAAATGAAAGGGGCATAAAGTGATTTTTTTTAGCCCATTTATTTGTCTATTACATATAAAATGTGTAACTTTGCACCCCAAAACCGCATAATACAACGAATATGTTAATGATGAACAATAATAAATTATCAATGATTGCCGAAATAGAAGGCAATATCGACGACTTGATTAATAAGCTTAAGATGCCTGAGGGGGAGATACCTGTTCTTCCTACGAAGAACCTTGTGCTATTCCCCGGAGTGATGCTCCCGATACTTGTCGCCAGGAATCCGTCGGCAGAGCAGATGCTCAGTGCTGAGCACAATGAGAAGATCATCGGCGTTGTCAATCAGACAAACACCGAGGCTGAGTCACCTGAGCAGGAAGACATGGCCGAACTCGGTGTATATGCACGTGTGGTGAAGTGTATTGAAATGCCAGGAGGAGCAGTGACATGCATCGTTCAGGCTCTCGGCAAACTGAGGGTTAAGGAGTTTAAGAATATGGGCAAATTATACTATGCCACTACCGAAGCTATTTCCGAGAAAAACACCTACCGCAACGACATGGAGTTTAAGCAGGCTTGCCACAACCTCAAGAAGACAACGCTGAGATACATCCATGCCAACGAGGAAATACCAGATGAGAGTGCCATGACGATAGAATCGCTCAACAACGACACTATTCTCATCAACTATATCGCCAGCAACATGCCATTCTCGACAAAGTCGAAGTTGGATATGTTGGGCACAAATGAACTGAAAGAGCGCATCTTCATGTTGCTGAGAATTCTCGACCGCGAGCTACAGCTCATACAGATACGCAACAACATACGTGAGAAAACCCACGACGAACTCGACCAACAGCAGCGCAAATACTTCCTGCAGCAGCAGATCAAGAATATTCAGGCTGAGATGGGAGGATATGAGACATCACCCGAAACTCAGAAGTTGAAGGCTAAGGCAAAGCTAAAGAAATGGTCGGAGGAGATGGAAGACTTTTTCAATGAGGAACTTGATAAACTCGACCAAATTAATCCTCAAAGTTCCGACTTTAACGTGCAGCTTTCATATTTGCAGACTCTCGTGGATCTGCCGTGGGGCGAATACACCACCGACGACATCAACCTGCAAAGGGCTGAGAAGGTGCTCAATCGCGACCACTATGCCATGGAGAAGGCAAAGGAGCGCATATTGGAATATATTGCCGTTCTGAGTCTGAAGAAGAATCCACAAGCTCCTATCCTATGTCTTTATGGCCCTCCGGGAGTCGGCAAGACATCACTCGGCAAGAGTATCGCCACTGCCCTCAAGCGCAAGTATGTGAGGGTGTCGCTCGGAGGTCTGCACGACGAGGCGGAAATCCGTGGACATCGTCGCACCTACATCGGGGCCATGCCTGGACGTATCATCAAGGGTATGCAGAAGGCTGGTTCGTCGAATCCTGTGTTCATCCTCGACGAGATTGACAAGGTGACTCAGAACACTCATAACGGCGACCCTTCATCGGCTTTGCTTGAAGTGCTCGACCCTGAACAGAACAAGGCATTCCACGACAACTATCTCGATTGCGACTATGACCTTTCGAGAGTATTGTTCGTAGCCACTGCCAACGATCTGAACACCATTCCCAAACCTCTGCTCGACCGTATGGAAATCATCGAGCTCAGTGGATATATCACCGAGGAGAAGATTGAGATTGCCAAACGCCACTTCGTACCCAAGGAGAAGGAGAATGTGGGACTTGAAGACACTGCCATCTCATTCAATAAGGCTGCACTTGAATATATCATCGAGAAATACACTCGCGAAAGCGGTGTGCGACAACTTGAGAAGCAGATAAACAAAGCACTCCGCAAACTCGCCTACTCGATGGCAAAAGACCATAGTCTGCCGGTTGAGAAAATCAAGCCTGCCGACATCGAGGGACTGCTCGGCAAACCGCCATACAACCGCGACATCTATCAGGGCAACGCCTATGCCGGTGTGGTAACTGGATTGGCATGGACAAGCGTAGGCGGAGAGATATTGTTCATCGAGACCAGTCTGAGCAAGGGCAAGGGAGCCAAACTCACCCTCACCGGTAATCTGGGCGACGTGATGAAGGAAAGTGCAATGCTCGCATTGGAGTATGTGAAATCACATTATAAGTCATTAGGTATCGACTATCGCATCTTCGACCACTGGAACATACACATCCATGTGCCCGAGGGAGCAACACCTAAGGACGGTCCGTCGGCTGGTATCACTATAGCCACATCCATCGCTTCGGCACTCACCCAGCGCAAGGTGCGTCGCAACACAGCCATGACGGGCGAGATAACCCTACGTGGAAAGGTGCTTCCCGTGGGAGGTATCAAGGAGAAAATATTGGCAGCCAAGCGCGCCGGTATCACCGACATCCTCATGTGTCAGGACAATCGCAAGGACGTTGAGGAGATACCCGAGGTATATCGCAAGGGTGTCACCTTCCACTATGTTGAGAACGTGCATGACGTATGGGATTTTGCCTTGCTCAACCAGAAGGTTGACAATGCCCTCACATTTGATATTGACGAAGACGACAAGAATAAATGAAGTTTCAACTGCAATATACTGACAATGCGTCGGACGCCCGTGCGGGAAAGATAACCACCGACCATGGTGAGATACTTACACCCATATTCATGCCCGTAGGCACCTGCGGCAGTGTCAAGGGGGTGCACTTTTCCGAACTGCGTCAACAGGTGAAGGCACAGATTATCCTCGGCAACACCTATCATCTCTACCTCCGTCCCGGTCTTGACATCCTGCGCAAGGCAGGCGGTCTTCATGCCTTCGGTGGTTGGGATCGCCCCATCCTCACCGATTCTGGCGGTTTTCAGGTGTTCTCGCTCACTGGCATACGCAAGCTGAGAGAGGAAGGTTGCGAGTTTCGCTCGCATATCGACGGTTCGAAGCATATCTTCACTCCCGAGAATGTGATGGATACCGAGCGCATCATCGGTGCCGACATCATCATGGCTCTCGACGAGTGTCCTCCGGGCGACAGCGACTATGCGTATGCCAAGAAGAGCCTTGGACTCACACAGAGATGGCTCGACCGATGCTTCAAGCGATTCAACGAAACCGAACCTCTCTATGGTTATCACCAATCACTCTTCCCCATCGTACAGGGGTGCCAATATAAGGACCTTCGTCGCGAAGCAGCCAAGTTTGTGGCTGACAAGGGTGCCGAGGGAAATGCCATTGGCGGACTTGCCGTCGGCGAACCGACAGAGGTGATGTATGAGATGATTGAGGTGGTCAACGAGATACTACCCAAGGACAAACCCCGCTATCTCATGGGAGTTGGAACACCGCAAAACCTGCTTGAGGCAATAGAGCGCGGAGTGGACATGTTCGACTGTGTCATGCCCACACGCAATGGTCGCAACGCCATGCTCTTCACCTATGAGGGCACGATGAACATGAAGAACAAGAAGTGGGAGTATGACTTCAGTCCCATCGACCCAACGGGATGTGAGACCGACCGTGTATATACCAAGGCCTATCTCCATCATCTGTTCAAGGCTCAGGAACTTCTTGCCCTACAGATTGCAAGCATACATAACCTTGCTTTCTATCTGCGGCTCGTCTCCGATGCGCGCGAACATATTATCAATGGTGACTTCGTTGAGTGGAAACGCAGTGTGATAGACAACTTAGGACGTAGAATATGAAAGAGAAACTAAGAAAGTTATTGAATGTGTTCAGCAAACTGAAATTCAGCAAACTTAAACTCACACATAAGTTGGGATTTCTGCATAAGCTGAAATTCATCAAGCGTATGGACCGATATATCATAATGAAATTTATCGGTACATATTTCTATTCCATTGCCCTCATCATCTCTATATCCATTGTATTCGACATCAACGAAAACTTGGCAAAGTTCACATCCTATCATGCACCTCTGCGCGCCATTGTGTTCGACTACTACGCCAATTTCGTACCCTACTTCGCCAACCTGTTCAGTCCGCTGTTCGTATTCATCGCCGTAATCTTCTTCACCTCCAAACTGGCAGGCAACTCCGAGATTATCGCCATGTTGGCAAGCGGAATGAGTTTCAAGCGACTGTTGCGCCCCTACATGATTTCTGCGGCACTCATCTCCGCACTCAACTTCTATCTTGGCTCCTACGTCATCCCCAAGGGAACTGTTGTGCGCCACGACTTTGAGTCGCTTTACAAGAACAACAAAAAGATTACATCCGCACAGAACGTGCAGTTGCAAGTGGGCAAGGGTGTCATCGCCTATATATCCCAATATGACGACAAGACGAAGACGGGCTACGGATTCTCGCTTGACAAGTTTGAGAAAAAGAAACTCATTCTCCACACCACCGCCAATGTTGTGAAGTATGACACAATCAGCGACTCGCGCTATCATTGGAAGATGGTCAACTACAAGACCCGCGACCTGCGCGGAATGCGCGAGAAGATCACTTCGGGTATGGAGAAGGACACGGTGATAATGATGGAACCTATGGACCTTGTGTTCAGCAAGGGACAGCAGGAGACATTCACCAGTCCCGAACTGCTTCGCTATATCTCCAAGCAACAAGAGCGCGGATCGAGCAATGTTGTGCAGTATGAGGTGGAATACCACAAGCGCATAGCATCCTGCTTTGCCTCGTTTATCCTCACCATTATCGGTGTGAGTCTCAGTTCGCGAAAGCGCAAGGGCGGTATGGGATTATATCTTGGCATCGGTCTTGCCCTTAGTTTTGCATATATCCTGCTGCAGACGGTTTGTGCCACCTTCGCCATCAATGCTAATACTCCGCCCATGCTTGCCGCATGGATTCCAAATATACTATATTTCGGCATAGCATACCTATGCTATCGCAAAGCACCAAACTGATGAGATTTGAAGAAACATATTTGAATGACAATATCCTCGACGCACTGTATGACATGCGCTTTGAGGAATGTACGCCGATACAGGAGAAGTGCATACCCGAGATTCTCAACTATCACGACGTGATGGGTGTGGCACAAACCGGTACCGGTAAGACGGCTGCATATTTGCTGCCCATACTTAGTATGCTCGACGAGGACGACTATCCCAAGGATGCCATCAACTGCATCATCATGTCGCCTACCCGCGAACTAGCTCAACAGATAGACCAAGCTATGCAGGGCTTCGGATACTATCTCAATGGCATCAGCAGTGTGGCTGTGTATGGCGGCAACGACGGAACACGCTACGACCAGGAGATGCGTAGCCTGCGCATGGGTGCCGACGTAGTCATAGCCACCCCTGGCCGACTTCTCAGTCATATACGCATGGGCAACGTCGATCTGAGTCGTGTCAGCTTCTTCGTGCTCGACGAGGCCGACCGTATGCTCGACATGGGATTCTATGACGACATCATGACCATAGTAAAAGGACTTCCCGAGAACCGACAGACCATCATGTTCTCTGCCACCATGCCCGACAAGATTCAGGCCCTGGCACGCAATATCCTCTACAAACCAGTGGAGGTGAAGATTGCAGTCAGCAAACCGGCAGAGAAAATCCAACAGTCGGCCTTCGTATGCTACGATACCCAGAAACTCCCCATCCTCCGCCATATCTTCAATACCGAAGAGCAAAAGCGCATCATCATCTTCTCGGGTAAGAAAGAGAGGGTGAAGGAGATAAACCGCGAACTACAGAAGATGAAGGTGAACTGCTGCTCGATGCATAGCGACCTTACACAGCAGGAGCGCGACGAGGTAATGTATAAGTTTAAGAGCGGACAAAAGGATGTTCTTGTAGCTACTGACATCGTAGCCCGAGGTATAGATATTGACGACATACGCATGGTGATCAACTACGACGTGCCCCATGATGCCGAGGACTACGTGCATCGCATTGGACGTACAGCCCGTGCCGACCGCGACGGTGTAGCCATCACACTTGTCAATCCCGACGACATACGACGTTTCCAACAGATAGAACGTTTCCTTGAGAAGGAAGTGCCAAAGACTCTCCTACCCGAGGGTCTTGGCGATGCTCCCGAATACAAGTCGGCAGAACGTCGCAAGGGTCCACGTGGCGGAGGACACAAGCGACGCGGCAAGCGACCGGCAAACAAACAGAATAATAAGAAAAATAAGCCTACTGATAAAAAGAATAATAAGCCAACTGATAAGAAGAATAATAAGCCTAATAATAAGAAAAGGGACAGTCAACATTGACCGCCCCTTTTCTTATGCTAATAACTCTATTGTTTGTATATCTTATTTATACTCACTCCAACTCTTGATACCTATATCATCCAACTTGACATTGCAAAAGGCATTGATGAATGCCGATGCAAGGCGACTGTTGGTGATGAGCGGCACATTGAGGTCGATGGCTGCACGACGTATCTTGTAGCCATTGGTGAGCTCGCCTGCTGTGAGGTTCTTCGGGATGTTCACCACCATGTCTATCTCATGGTTGTGAAGCATGTCGATAGCCTGCGGCTTACCGTCCTCGGATGGCCAATAAACAAGTTCGTTGGCAATGCCGTTCTCTGTGAGATACCTCGACGTACCGCCAGTGGCATAGAGTTTGTAGCCATGCTCAACAAGAGTCTTGGCGGCATCGAGCATCTCTGCCTTCTGCTTGGCACTACCCGTGGAGAGAAGAATGGTCTTCTCAGGTATGCGATGACCCACACTGAGCATCGACTTGAGCAGGGCTGTAGAAGTATTGTCGCCAAGGCAACCCACCTCACCCGTTGATGCCATATCGACACCAAGTACAGGGTCGGCCTTCTGCAAACGGTTGAAGGAGAACTGACTCGCCTTGATACCAACATAGTCGAGGTCGAAGAGATTCTTGTGAGGTTTCTCAACAGGCAGTCCGAGCATAACCTTTGTTGCAAGTTCAATGAGGTTTATCTTCAACACCTTGCTTACGAACGGGAACGAACGTGAGGCGCGGAGGTTACATTCGATGACCTTAATATCATTGTCGCGCGCAAGGAACTGGATGTTGAAAGGACCACTGATATGCAGCTCCTCGGCAATCTTCTTGCTCACGCGCTTGATGCGGCGCACAGTCTCGCAATACAACTTCTGCGGCGGGAACTGGATAGTGGCATCGCCAGAGTGAACACCCGCAAACTCGATGTGCTCGGAGATTGCGTAAGCTATAATCTCACCATTGCGAGCCACGGCATCCATCTCCACCTCCTTGGCATGCTCAATGAATTGGCTGACTACCACGGGGTGATCCTCGCTGACATTAGCCGCAAGTTTGAGGAATTTCTCAAGTTCCTCCTGGTTGGAGCAAACGTTCATTGCAGCACCTGAGAGCACATATGACGGACGCACGAGAACGGGGAAGCCCACCTCGTCGATAAACTGGTTGATGTCGTCCATAGATGTGAGTGCGCTCCATGCCGGCTGGTCGATGCCGTTGCGTGAGAGCATCGACGAGAACTTGGCACGATCCTCGGCATTGTCGATGTCCTTGGCAGATGTACCGAGGATGGGCACGTGCTGCTCGTCGAGACGCATGGCGAGGTTGTTGGGAATCTGTCCACCCGTACTGACGATGACACCCGACGGATTCTCAAGTTCGATGATGTCCATAACACGCTCGAAGGTGAGTTCGTCGAAGTATAGACGGTCGCACATATCATAGTCGGTGGATACTGTCTCGGGGTTGTAGTTGATCATCACCGAGCGATAGCCTTCCTTGCGTATGGTGTTGAGAGCCTGCACTCCACACCAGTCGAATTCTACAGAAGAGCCTATGCGATATGCACCCGAACCGAGTACGATAATCGACTTCTTGTCGTTCTCGAATTTGATGTCGCTTGCCACACCTGCGTACGTTACATACAGATAATTGGTCTGTGCGGGATATTCGGCGGCAAGGGTATCTATCTGCTTCACCACAGGCAGGATGCCGTAGTTCTTGCGCAGGGTGCGCACCACGAGTCCCGCCTTGCTCATGCTCTTGAGTTCTGTCTCAAGCCCCACGGCGCGAGCAATCTGGAAGTCGGTGAATCCATATACCTTAGCCTCACGCAGCAAGTCCTTGCGCAGGTTATTAACATTGCCCACAGACTTAAGACGCTCGTCGATGTCAATGATATGTTGCAGTTTTTCGAGGAACCACTTGTCAATCTTTGTTAGTTCGTTTATCTGGTCGATAGTGTATCCTGCATGCATAGCCTTGGAGATGATAAACACACGCTTGTCGGTGGGTTCACGCAATGCAGCGTCGATGTCGGGAATCTGCAGTTCCTTGTTCTCGACAAAACCGTGCATTCCCTGACCAATCATTCGCAGTCCCTTCTGGATAGCCTCCTCGAAGTTGCGACCGATAGCCATCACCTCGCCCACCGATTTCATCGACGAACCAAGTTCCTTGTCAACGCCACGGAACTTAGAAAGGTCCCAACGTGGAATCTTACAAACGACATAGTCGAGGGCTGGTTCGAAGAATGCCGAGGTGGTCTTGGTGACAGAGTTCTTCAACTCGAACAAGCCATAGCCCATACCCAACTTGGCAGCCACGAAGGCGAGAGGATAACCCGTTGCCTTAGATGCCAATGCCGACGAACGGCTCAAGCGGGCGTTAACCTCAATGACGCGATAATCCTCGCTTTGCGGGTCGAAGGCATACTGCACGTTGCACTCTCCCACTATACCGATGTGACGCACAATCTTGATAGACAATGCACGCAGCTTGTGATACTCGCTGTTGGTGAGTGTCTGCGACGGAGCGATGACGATACTCTCGCCGGTGTGAATACCGAGCGGGTCGAAATTCTCCATGTTACATACGGTAATACAGTTGTCGTACTTGTCGCGCACAACCTCATATTCAATTTCCTTCCATCCCTTGAGACTCTTCTCGACGAGCACCTGGGGAGAGAATGAGAATGCCTTCTCGGCAAGTTTGTCGAGTTCCTGCTCATTGTCGCAGAATCCCGAACCCAGTCCACCGAGGGCGTATGCAGCACGCAGGATGACAGGATATCCCAATTCGGCAGCTGCACGGCGAGCCTGCTCGATTGTTTCGCAAGCCTCGCTCTTGATGGTCTTCACGTCAATCTCGTTGAGTTTTTCTACGAAGAGTTCACGGTCTTCTGTGTCCATGATGGCCTGCACAGGAGTACCGAGCACTTTCACGCCATATTTTTCGAGAATACCGTTGCGATATAGTTCAACACCGCAGTTGAGGGCAGTCTGACCACCGAATGCGAGCAATATGCCGTCGGGACGCTCCTTCTGTATCACGCGCTCAACGAAATATGGCTGCACGGGGAGGAAGTATATCTGGTCGGCCACACCCTCGGAAGTCTGCACAGTGGCAATGTTTGGGTTGATGAGCACAGTCTCCACACCTTCCTCGCGCAGAGCCTTGAGTGCCTGTGAACCAGAGTAGTCGAACTCGCCTGCCTCACCAATCTTCAGTGCTCCCGAACCGAGGAGCAACACTTTCTTTATATTGTCGTCTTTCATCTTTTTTCTTTTTTTGTAGTGGTGTGGTTATTGTAGGGTTGCTATGAAACGGTCGAACATGAACTCAGTATCGATAGGTCCTGAGCATGCTTCGGGATGGAACTGGCTTGTGAACCAAGGGTTCTCCTTGTGGCATACGCCCTCATTCGAGCCGTCGTTCATATTCACGAAGAGTTCGCGCCAGTCGCTGCCGAGTGTCTTGGCATCCACGGCATATCCGTGGTTCTGACTTGTGACATAACAGCGGTTGGTACCCACCTCTCTCACTGGCTGATTGTGAGAGCGATGACCATACTTCAGTTTGTATATGGTGGCACCACCAGCCTTAGCCAATAGTTGGTTACCCATACAAATACCACAAATAGGCTTTCGGCTGAGCGACATCTGACGACGTATCACATTCACGGCATCCTCGCACATATCAGGATCGCCAGGACCATTGCCGAGGAACAGACCGTCGAAGTCCATCGACGTGTAGTCATAGTTCCATGGCACACGTATTACCTCAACCCCACGGTTGATGAGACAGCGGATGATATTATTCTTCACACCGCAATCCACGAGCACCACCTTCTTGCCGGCACCCTCATTATAACGTATGATGTCCTTGCAACTGACACGATCAACCCAGTTGACTCCCTCATATTCAGCTGTGGGGATATTGTCGGGCTCGTCGTCAAATATTATCTTACCCATCATCACGCCATGCTCACGCAACACCTTGGTGAGCTCACGGGTGTCAATACCCGTAATTCCCGGCACATGCTCGCGTTTGAGCCATGATGCCAAACTCTCAACTGCATTCCAGTGGGAATACTTCTCACTATAATCGGCAACAATAATAGCCGAGGCATAGATTTTGTCACTTTCCATAAACGTGGCAAGACCATTGGGCTCGACAGAGAATGGAGGCACACCATAGTTGCCCACCAAGGGATAAGTGAGTGTCATCAACTGACCTGCATAAGAGGGGTCGGTGAGGCTCTCGGGATAACCCATCATAGCCGTGTTGAACACTACCTCTCCCGCAACAGGTTGGTCGTAACCGAACGATTGTCCGTGGAATTTTGTCCCGTCTTCAAGGACTAACGTTACATTCTTCATTAGTTGGTATTTAGAACTTTGTTGAATACTGATATATTTTCTCGTAGTAGTTGATAAACGCCTGGTTGACCAGTTTCATTCCTCCCGGAGTGGGGAAATTGCCGGTGAAATACCAGTCGCCGTTATGATTGGGGATAGCCTTGTGCAGTCCCTCAATGCTCTGATATACAAGTTCGATGGGGGTAGTGACGCCTGCCGGACGCAGCATGTCCACCATCTTGCGGTTGAGCTCGTCCACCGTGAACGGCTTGTAGAGTTCCTTCACGCAGCACGCCATCTCGGCCTTTGGCTTGAGCAACTCGTCCTTGCAGTGGCGATACACATCATCAATAAGCTGATGCATACCACGGTCCTTGAGCAGTTCGATGCATGCACGGAATGCGATAAACTCTTCAAGTCGGGCCATGTCGATACCATAGTAATCGGGGTATCTAATCTGTGGCGACGAACTTACAATAACAATCTTGCGAGGATGCAGACGGTCGAGGATTTTGATGATACTCTCCTTAAGAGTAGTGCCTCGCACTATACTGTCGTCGATGATAACGAGGTTATCCACTCCGCGCTCAAGAACGTCATAAGTGATGTCATATACATGCGAAGCAAGGTCGTTGCGCGAGTTGCCTTCGGTGATGAAGGTGCGCAACTTGATGTCCTTCCATGCCGCTTTCTCTGAGCGCACATAACTGCAAAGTATCTCCTGCAGCTCTTCATGCGTGGGCTTGTGGTCGAGACTTTCAATCTTCTTTATCTTCAGATCATTGGTGTATTCCTTGAATCCCTGCAACATTCCGTAGTATGCCACCTCGGCTGTGTTGGGGATAAACGAGAAGACGGTGTGCTCCACGTCGCCATCAATAGCCTTGAGGATAGGTTCCATCAGTTGTTCGCCAAGTCGCTTGCGCTCCTGATATATCTCACGGTCGGAACCGCGACTGAAATATATCCTCTCGAATGAGCAAGCCGAATCGCCACGGCGTTCCAGAATCTTCTCAATAGATGCTGTGCCGTTCCTTCTCACAATCATGGCATGTCCCGGCTGTAGTTCCTTGATGTCCTCGAAATCGAGATCGAAGGTAGTTTGCAATACGGGACGCTCGCTTGCCAGCACAGCTATTTCATCATTAATATAATAAAACGCGGGACGAATGCCCCACGGGTCGCGCATCGAGAACATCTCTCCGCTGCCGGTAAGACCACACATCACATAGCCACCGTCGAAGTCGGGCATTGTGGTCTTGAGCACATTGCTCATAAGAACATGTTTGTCGATATAGTCGGTGATGCCAATACCATGAAGTCCCTGGTCTTTGGCATCATCATAGTTGCGCTCCACCTCGCGGTCTAAGCGGTGTCCCATCCATTCGAGCATGATATAGCTGTCGCTATAGATACGCGGACACTGCCCCATGGCTGTTATCTTGTCGAATATCTCATCCACATTTGTCATATTGAAATTACCGCAAAGACAGAGATTTTTCGCCTTCCAGTTATTTCGTCTGAGAAAAGGATGAACATATTTCAGTCCGCTCTTGCCTGTAGTGGAATAACGTAAATGTCCCATATACAGTTCACCGGCAAAATCCACGTTATCCTTGGCATATCCAGCATCGGCAATCTGGTCGGATGAAAGAGAGGAAAATCCCTTCTGCACAGTTTTGAATATCTCGGTGATGGCATTCGAGCCTTCCGCTTTCTCACGAAACATATACTCATTGCCAGGAGCAGTATCAAGCTTGACACACGCGATACCGGCACCCTCCTGTCCGCGATTGTGTTGTTTTTCCATCATTAAGTATAGCTTGTTGATGCCGTACATCCATGTGCCATACTTCTGCTGATAATAGTCGAGTGGCTTCAGAAGCCTTATCATTGCCACTCCGCATTCGTGTTTTAGTTGTTCCATTGTATATTGTGGGGAGAAATTATTCTACTGTTACCGACTTGGCGAGGTTACGTGGCTGATCGACGTTCTTGCCCTTGCATACCGCTATGTGATAGGCCAACATCTGTAGAGGTATCGTGGAGAGCAACGGTTCGAGACACTCTATTGTCTCGGGCAACTCGATCACCTCGTCGGCAATACGGCTGATGGTGTCGTCGCCCTTGGTCACTATTGCTATCACCTTGCCTTGTCTTGCCTTCACCTCCTGGATATTGCTTAGCACTTTCTCGTACATAGCATTGTGAGTGGCTATCACCACCACAGGCATATCCGAGTCGATGAGGGCAATAGGTCCGTGTTTCATCTCGGCGGCAGGATAACCCTCTGCGTGTATATAACTTATCTCCTTTAGTTTGAGAGCTCCTTCAAGCGCAACGGGATAACTATATCCACGCCCGAGGAAGAGGAAGTCGCGTGCATAAGTAAACGAGCGGCTCATGTCGGCAATGCGGTTATTTAGCTTGAGCACCTCTTTCATCTTTGCCGGTATCTCATGCAACTCTCTCACCACAGCCTTGTATTCATCTATGCTGATTGTACCTCGCTCGTTGGCAAGCGCGAGTGCAAGCATGGAAAGCACTGTCACCTGACCGGTAAATGCCTTGGTAGAGGCAACACCAATCTCTGGTCCCACGTGGATGTAACTACCGGTGTCGGTGGCGCGTGGAATGCTCGAACCGATGGCATTGCATATTCCGTAGATAAAAGCTCCATGCTCCTTGGCCAACTTGACGGCGGCAAGCGTGTCGGCAGTCTCACCCGACTGGGATATGGCAATCACCACGTCGTCCTTGTTGATTACCGGATTGCGATAGCGGAACTCTGAGGCATACTCCACTTCCACCGGTATGCGGCACAAGCTCTCGATAATCTGTTTGCCAATGAGTCCTGCGTGCCATGATGTTCCGCAAGCCACTATAACAAACCTCTTGGCATTGAGCAGTTGTTTTTTATAATCAATGACTGCACTCAGCACCACGTTATCCACATCCACGTTGACGCGTCCGCGCATACAGTTGGTGATACAATCCGGCTGCTCGAAAATCTCCTTAAGCATAAAGTGGGGATATCCGCCTTTCTCTATCTGTCCGAGATTGAGGTCAACGGTCTGTATCTCAGGATTGATCTTGCGATTATATATATTCACCACCTCAAGCTCTTCTCCACGTCGTATCACGGCGATATTACCGTCTTCAAGATACACCACCTTGTCGGTGTATTCTATCAGCGGACTGGCGTCGGAGCCAATGAAGAACTCGTCCTTGCCTATACCTACAACCAGTGGCGACTGCTTGCGCGCAGCGATAATTTGGTCGGGGTCGTTGCGGTCGAGCAAGGCAATGGCGTATGCACCAATCACTTCATGCAGAGCCAACTGCACTGCAGTAAGAAGGTCGATGTTCTTCTGTGCGCGTATATACTCTATCAGCTGCACCAACACCTCGGTGTCGGTATCGCTGATGAACTTAACACCCTTGGCTACAAGCTTTGCCTTGAGATCGGAATAGTTCTCTATTATACCATTATGAATAATGGCGAGATTCTTCGACATGGAATAGTGGGGATGGGCATTGAGAGACGATGGTTCTCCGTGAGTGGCCCAACGGGTATGTGCTATACCTACATTGCCACTAACGTCTTTGTCTTCACAATAATCAACCAGATTATCCACCTTGCCTTTCGTCTTATAAACATTAAGACCACCGTTTTCATTTATTAAAGCGACACCGGCACTGTCATATCCTCTATACTCAAGCCTTCGCAATCCTTTAATAAGAATTGGGAACGCATCCTTCTTTCCTATATAACCTACTATTCCACACATAAATTTTGTCTATAATGTTGTTTTTGCGTGCAAATTTACGGCTATTTTTCCATTTATACAAGAAAATCGGAATAAAATAACAAAAAAGTTTGGGATTTAGATAAAAATGCATTAATTTTGCAGTAAAAAATAACAATTCTTACAATATATTACCACACAATGAAGATCATTCATAATCTGATAACATATATAATTATTGCCTCAGCCATATTCATGGTTGCCTGCGGAGACAGCGAACGGAAATATGACCGAAGCAAGGAACAGGCTGCACGGTTGAGCATGCTCAACGACTCGATTGGGTATGCTAACAGTAACTTTCTGAAAGCATGCGACAGTATGATTGCCATTGCTCAAGACAGTCTCGACTATTACGAACTCCTATTGGCTAAGGGAGAAGTTTACACTGTCATAAACCCTGTCGACTCAATGCTCTACTATGCCAACCTTACCCTTGCCTTCACTGACAGATGTAAAGACAAGGGACAACGAATCAATGGTATTGCAAGCAAAGCCTACTCACTAAAAGCCACCTACTACCACCAACTCCGACAAAACAATGACTCGGCAATCGTCCTTTTCCAAAAGGCATATAAAACTGCCTTGCAAAGCGACCTAAAGGAATGTGCTGCCGACATGGCTGCCAACACGGGCGACGCATATATATTCAAAGACGACCTACCCAAAGGGGCTGAGTGGTATCGTCGTGCCCTCTATCTTGCCGACTCTCTAAACATGCCAGAGAAATCCACCGCAAGCATTTATATGGGATTAGGACGTATATATACCCAAATGCAGGACTATACCACCGCACGCAAATTCTACGAGGATGCCGAGAGAAGATATGACATCATGCAGCCAAACATGAGGATATACTTCCTTAACAACTACGGCAACTTGTACTACTACATGCACGACTACCCCAACGCCCTAAAGATGTTCCTGAGAATGAAGGCCGAAATAGAACGCCAACAAGGTGCGGATGGAAACAATGCCAACGACATCAACCTATGCAGGATAAATCTTGCGGATGTATATCTCAACTTGGG
Organism: uncultured Prevotella sp.; assembly: GCA_945869265.1. Classification (GTDB taxonomy): domain Bacteria; phylum Bacteroidota; class Bacteroidia; order Bacteroidales; family Bacteroidaceae; genus Prevotella. Next base: position 47,583 of record CAMBOI010000009.1, read on the forward strand.
CAATACCGACAGTGCACAGGTATTGGTGGAGAAATGCGAACCATTCTTCAGAAAATACAATATCGAGGCTGCCATCTTTTATATTAACACTATCAAAATTGGCATTTGCATCAATAAGAACAACCTAAATTGTGTGAGGAATATTATCGAGAGCGAGAATTTCAGTTATCCTATCGAGAACACGCTCAAGAGCATAAGGGCGAGATATATGAAACGTTATTATCTGATGATAGGCAACTACGACAAGGCATTGGAGATAATCGAAAAAACACGCAGCGAGGAAGACTCACTGGCGCACAACAAGATGAACATGCGAGCCAACGAGATTATGCTCAGGTTTACTGCCGACACCCTGAAACTGCACCACCAAATCGCAATCAACAAGAAGAACGACGAGATGAAAGCCGCCCATCTCACCATCGCTATCGTCATTCTTCTCATGGTGATACTGCTTCTTGGGGCTTTATACCTTATTATATATATACGCAAAAGAAGGTTGCAGGAACAACTCAACGTGGTTAACCTGAGACTTGAGAATGCCAGACAACGCATATCGCCACACTTTGTCTTCAACGTGCTCAACCAGCAGATAGGACAATCTCATGAGAATGACAACACTCTCATTGAGATGTCTAATCTCATACGCTCAAACCTCGAACTTATGAGCAAATCATATATCTCGCTGACCGAGGAGATGGAATTTGTGGACAACTATGTGTCAATACAGCAGAAACTCATGGGCAACTCCGTACATTACACTAAGGACATCAGGTGTGATATAAACAATGTGTTGATACCTGCCATGATTGTGCAGATACTTGTAGAGAATAGTTTTAAGCACGGACTGAAAGCGGTGGAGGGCGAAAAAATGCTCACCATAACCATATGTCAGGAGAATATGATCACTTACATCACTGTAGAAGACAACGGTCCTGGCTTTGACTGCCGTCGTCAAAGCATTTCATCTACATCAACAGGACTGAAGGTGGTGAGACAGATTATCTCGCTGACCAATAGCAACAACAAGGCAAAGATGAGGTTCGGCATTGCCAACATCACATCATCCGAAGGCACCATCACCGGTTGCAAAGCCACGCTTACCATACCCAACAACATCAAATACATAAACAACAAAACAATTACATCCAAATGAGAACTATCATCATTGACGACGACAAGGCCTCGGTGGATACACTGACCAAGAAACTGAAGAAATTCAGGGATATTGAATTGTGCGGTTCAACCAACACGTGCAGCGGAGGCGTCCACCTTGCCGCCGACACTAATCCGGAGGTAATATTCCTCGACGTGGAGTTGCCCGATCTCTCGGGACTTGAATTTCTGATGCAACTCGACAAAGTGGTAAGAGGATGGTGCCAGGTAGTTATGTACACCGGACATCCGGGATTCATGCTTCCCGCATTCCGCCTCAATGCTTTCGACTACCTTATGAAACCGGTTGACGACAGGGAACTAAAGAGCGTTATTACCCGACTTCGCGAAAAGAGAGACAAAGAAGAGTCGCCACTGAATATGGCGGCGAAAAGCAGCATGCATAAAGACAAGTTGTTGCTATACACATCGACATCCGACTTCCGACTTGTTCACATACAAAATATCTGTACTTTCCAATACAACCACGACATAAGGCAATGGGAAGTAATTATCGCCGGAATGCCCGAACCACTACGAATGAAGCGCAACACCAAGTGTGACGCAATACTCGACATTGACGACAGATTTGTGCAGGTAAGCCAGAAATTCATCATAAACATAGACTACCTGGTGGAAGTGTCTGATAACACATGCTTGTTCTATCCTCCTTTCGAAAAGATAAAACACGTCAAGGTGGGAAGACTATACAGGAAGAAACTTACAGAGAAGTTTAACGCCATATAGCGTTTCACTTCTCAGTAAGAGATGCCGTGCGCACACGCGAAAGAGTCTCGGGAGTCATCTGCAACAGACTTGCGATATACACAAGCGGAGCCCTGAGCACCAGTTGCGGCTGCGCCTTGACCAGTCGGCCGTATCTGTCCTGTGCCGATGCAAACCTCAGCATGTCGGCCTTAATCTGACTCTGTATCAATGACTCCTCAAGTATCTTTCGATATAATATCTGAATATTTACGCTTCGCATGGCTATCTGCTCAAGGGCAATTTTGGGCAAGGCAAATACCACTGTATTCTCAAGAGCCATAATCTGCAGACTCGTGGGTGCCTCGTTAAACAGGCTCTCTATGCACATCACTATGCTATTCTCAGTGCCCATGTGCTCGGTCACCTCCTTACCATTCTTGAAGTAGAACTGGCGCAACATACCCTTGACAATCCACAAGAAGTTAGTGCACACCTCGCCTTCAGCCAAGACCACCTCATTCTTGGCATATTTCATTGGAACCAAAATGCTCTCAAGCATATCCAGTTCATCGTGAGACATCGTACTGTATCTGCGGGCAAGTTCTCTCGCCACATCTCGTTTTGTTATACCTAATGTTGCCATCGCATGTTATATTATAAGGTTTAATCAAGTTTTAGCACTGCAAGGAATGCCTTCTGAGGCACCTCTACATTACCTATCTGTTTCATTCGCTTCTTTCCCTTCTTCTGCTTCTCAAGCAGTTTGCGCTTACGGCTCACGTCGCCACCGTAACATTTTGCGGTCACATCCTTTCTCACACATTTGATTGTCTCCCTTGCCACAATCTTGGCACCAATGGCAGCCTGTATGGCAATGTCAAACTGCTGACGCGGAATCAGCTCCTTGAGTTTCTCGCACATCCTGCGTCCGAATGTCACAGCGTTGTCCTGATGTGTGAGCGTGGATAGCGCATCCACGGGTTCGCCGTTGAGCAGTATGTCAAGCTTTGCCAATTTCGACGGACGAAAGCAGTCGATATGATAATCAAATGAGGCATAACCCTTGGATATGCTCTTGAGCTTGTCGTAGAAGTCGATGACTATCTCTCCAAGTGGCAGCATGAAATGCAGTTCCACACGATTGCCACTCACATACTGCTGGTCGATGAGTTCGCCACGCTTGTCGAGACACAAGGTCATGATCGGACCGATGTAGTCGGCAGCGGTGATTATCGAGGCCCTGATATAAGGCTCCTCAATATGGTCGATCATCGTCTGGTCGGGCAGTCCCGATGGATTGTGCACCTCTTTTGCCCCACCCTGTTTGTCGTAACACATATACGACACGTTGGGCACTGTGGTGATGACATCCATATTAAACTCGCGGTCGAGTCGCTCCTGCACAATCTCCATGTGCAACAGTCCGAGGAATCCGCATCTGAATCCGAATCCCAATGCTATCGACGACTCTGGTTGGAATGTCAGCGACGCGTCGTTGAGTCGTAGTTTCTCAAGCGATGCCCTGAGGTTCTCGTATTCCGAGGGGTCGATAGGATACACACCTGCAAACACCATCGGCTTCACCTCCTGGAATCCCTCGATAGCCTTGTCGCACGGACGTGCCACATGAGTGATGGTATCGCCCACCTTCACCTCCTTCGAGTCCTTGATGCCGCTTATGATATATCCCACGTCTCCCGTTGAGAGTTGCTTGTGTGGTATCATGTCCATCTTGAGCACTCCTATCTCGTCGGCCACGTATTCCATTCCAGTGTTGAAGAACTTCACCTTGTCACCCTGACGTATGGTTCCGTTCTCTATCTTGAAATAGGCGATAATGCCGCGGAACGAGTTGAACACCGAGTCGAAGATGAGTGCCTGCAGCGGTGCGTCATTGTTTCCCTGGGGATGCGGTATGCGGTCAACCACGGCGTTGAGTATCTCCTCCACGCCCTCGCCAGTCTTACCGCTGGCACGTATTATGTCGCTTGGTTCGCACCCAATCAGATCCACAATCTCGTCTTCCACCTCGTCTGGCATTGCGCTCGGCATGTCAATCTTGTTTATCACCGGGATTATCTCAAGATTATGGTCAATGGCCATATACAGGTTGGATATGGTCTGAGCCTGCACACCCTGTGTGGCATCCACGATGAGCAACGCTCCCTCGCATGCCGCAATACTTCTTGAGACCTCGTACGAGAAATCGACGTGTCCCGGGGTGTCTATAAGGTTTAATATGTATTTCTCGCCGTTGCGCGAGTATTCCATCTGTATTGCATGACTCTTGATCGTAATACCTCTTTCTTTCTCAAGGTCCATGTCGTCGAGCATCTGCCCCTCGGTCACCTTAATGGTATTTGTATATTCCAAAAGTCGGTCGGCAAGGGTTGACTTGCCATGGTCTATATGTGCTATTATGCAGAAATTTCTTGTCTTCTCCATTGATATATCTCAATTTTAAGTTGCAAATGTACGCAAAAAGTACGAGATAAACAAATATTTTACCTAAAAATTGATATAAAACAAGGATATTTTGGAGAAAATTATTGATTTAGGACAATTTTTTGTAACTTTGCAGCCGAAATTGTACTAATTTATAGAAAAATATGAAAATGAAAAAGTTATTTTGTTTAGCTATGATGGCTGCCCTGATGTGCATCTCGTGCCAAGAGTCACTGGAGGATAAATGTGCTAAGGAGGCGGCAGAATTCACAAGCAAGAAATGCCCAAGTAAGATTGACGAGAATACCGAGATCGACAGTATGACATTCGACAAGTCAACCCACACCCTCGCCTATTGGTATAAACTCACGGGCAAGGCCGATAATCCCATAATATTCGAGCGCGTCAACTTGCGCAAGAGCCTTGTCGAGCAAATAAAGAACAGCACATCGCTGCAGGCCTACAAGGATGCTGGCTACAAATTCAGATATGTGTATAGGTCGCAGAAGGAAAACAAGATTTATTTCGATGCCACCATCGCCAGGAAAGACTATAAATAAAATTAGGAATGAGGAATTAGGAATTAGGAATTAGGAATTAGGAATTAGGAATGTCCATGCGCAGCCAATTCCTAATTCCTAATTCCTAATTCCTAATTAACAAACCCGATTACTCTTCCGCCGGCTTCATGTTGGTATAAACGGTCTGCACGTCGTCAAACTCCTCGAGTTTCTCCACCATCTTGTTGATAGTGGCGCGTGCCTCGTCATCCACATCCTTGAGGTCGTTGGGGATATAGGTGAACTCACCACCCACATCCTCATAGCCGTCAGCCTCGAGCTTCTTCTGAATCTCGTTGTAGCTTGTAGGCTCACCGTAGATGGTGATTGTGGTCTCGTCCTTGTCCTCGTCGTATTCCTCGTCATACTCCTCCTCTACTCCGAAGTCGATCATCTCGAGGATGAAGTCGTCCATATCGACGTCGGCCTTCTTCTTGAAGGTGAACACACACTTGTGGTCGAAGAGGAACGACAGCGAACCAGTTGTTCCCATGTTTCCGCTAAACTTGTTGAACACACTGCGCACGTCTGCTACGGTGCGGGTGGTGTTGTCGGTGAGTGTATCCACAAACACTGCCACTCCGTGAGGTCCGTATCCCTCGTATGTGACGCTCTTATATTCACTCTGGTCCTTACCCATAGCGTTCTTGATGGCACGCTCGATGTTGTCCTTCGGCATGTTCTCACGCTTGCACACTGCTATGATCGAACGCAGTGAGGGATTGTTCTCGGGCTCTGGTCCACCCTGCTTCACGGCAATGGCAATCTGCTTGCCCAGTCGTGTAAATGTCTTGGCCATATGGCCCCATCTCTTCAGCTTTGCAGCCTTACGATATTCAAATGCTCTTCCCATTTTATCTTATTTTTAATTTTCAATTTTCAACTTTCAACTTTCAACCTTCAATTTTCAACTTTCAACTTTCAACTTTCAACCTTCAATTTTCAACTTATCTCAGTTCGCAATTGAGCTTGTTCTTGAGGTTGGCAATCAGCTTGTTCATGATAGCCTCAATCTGCTTGTCGCCCATGGTCTTCAGCTCGTCCTGCAGAATGAAGTTGACGGCATAGCTCTTCTTGCCCTCGGGCAGGTTCTTGCCTTCATACACGTCAAACAGCTCCACCTTCTTCAGCAGCTTCTTCTCGCTCTGCAGGGCAATCTGCTCAATCTGTGCAAACTCCACGCTCTTGTCAACGAGCAGGGCGAGGTCGCGGCTCACTGCGGGATACTTGCTTATCTCAGTATATAGCACCTCGTTCTTCTTGGTGGCCTTCATCAGGGCCGTCCAGTTGAGTTCGGCATAATATACGGGGTTGTCGATATCGGCAGCCTTGAGCGTCTTCTTCGACAGGATACCCATTTCGCCGAGCTTCTTTCCGCCACGGTTTTCAAGAGTGATGCCTGCGGCAAATACATCGTTGTCGCTCTTCTTGCGCACCACGGCTCCTGCTGGCAAACCGATGCGGCGCAGCACGTTATCCACGTATGCCACGAGTTCATAGTATGAGGAGTCCTCATTGGGATGTGCCCAACTGCCTTCCACTCTCTTGCCAGTCACCCACAGTCCCAAGTGATACTGCTCGCGATAGGCAAGCATTGGGTTGTCGTTGTTCTTCTTCTCGGAATCGAAGTGATATACATTTCCGAATTCGAAGAATCTCAAGTTCTGGTTTCTGCGCTTGGCGTTGTGCTCAATACTCTCCAATCCGCCGAAGAGCAGAGTCTGGCGCATCACGCTAAGGTCGCTGCTCAGGGGATTCATTATCTTCACGCAGTTTTCCTGAGGCCATGCGTTATGATTGTCGTAGTAAGCACCCTTGGTGAGCGAATTGTTGAGTATCTCGTTGAATCCCTCTCCCACGAGCTGCTCACCCACGAGGTTATGCAACTTATGCTTGCGGTCTTCCTCACCCTTAATCACAAGGCTGCCCTTGAGCTGGGTCGGTATTTCCACATTATTATATCCATATATGCGCAGGATGTCCTCCACCACGTCGCATGCTCTCTGCACATCCACACGATATGCAGGCACGTCGATATTGATGCCCTCAGCATCCTCGGCGGTAATCTTCATCTCAAGACTGTTGCATATTGCCTTGATGGTGTCGGCAGGTATCTCCTTACCAATAAGAGAGTTGACGTATGAGTAGTCAAGTCTCACTTTCGCGTCCTCGATAGGTGTTGGATAGACGTCATTTATCTCCATCGACACCTTGCCTCCAGCCAATTCCCTGCACAGGATGGCAGCCTGCTTTAGTGCGTAGATGGTTGCGTTGGGATCCACGCCACGCTCAAAGCGGAACGACGAGTCGGTGCTCAACTGGTGATGACGCGCACTCTTTCTGATCCATGTGGGATGGAAATAGGCACTCTCCAGCACCACGTTTGTTGTAGTGTCGTATGTACCGCTACCCTTGCCGCCGAATATACCGGCGATACACATGGGCTCCTCTGCATTGCAGATGCTCAGGTCGTGCAGTCCAAGCGTGTGCTCCTCGCCGTCGAGGGTGACAAACTTGGTGCCCTCGGGCTGGGTGCGCACTACAATCTGATGACCCTTCACCTTGTCGGCATCAAAGCAGTGCATGGGCTGACCGTAAGCCATCATTATATAATTGGTGATATCCACGATGTTGTTGATAGGACGCAAACCGATGATCTTCAATTTGTTCTGCAGCCATTCTGGACTCTCCTTCACCTCGCATCCCGTCACGCTCACACAGGCATAACGCTTGCAGGCCTCGGTGTTCTCAATTCTCACCTCCACGGGCAAGTCGTGATTATCCACCACAAAACCACTACAGTCGGGGCGATGCAGACTTGTCTGCTTGCCATTTGCCACGAGCCATGCATAGAGGTCGCGGGCCACTCCCCAATGCGAGAGTGCATCCGAGCGGTTGGCGGTGATGTCAATCTCGATGAGCCAGTCGCTCTCAAGGTGGTAGTATTCAGCGGCAGGCTGCCCCACCTTGGCGTCCTCAGGCAGCACAATGATTCCGGCATGGTCGGTGCCAATACCTATCTCGTCCTCTGCGCATATCATTCCGCAGCTTTCCACGCCACGCAGTTTCGACTTCTTTATAACAAACTCCTTGTCGCCGTCGTAGAGCACGCAGCCCAGGTCGGCAACAATCACCTTCTGTCCGGCAGCCACGTTGGGGGCGCCGCATACAATCTGCGATGGAGTTTCACGTCCGAGGTCAACAGTGGTTACATGCAGATGGTCACTGTTGGGATGCACTTCGCATGTGAGCACCTTGCCCACATACAATCCCTTGAGGCCACCCTTCACGGTCTGCACCTCTTCCAATGCGTCAACTTCGAGTCCTGTGGATGTCAATGCATCACACACCTCCTGCGGCGTAAGGTCGAAATCAACGTATTCTTTCAGCCATTTGTAGGATATATTCATCTTTCTATTATGTTGTTAGCATTAAAATTGCGTGCAAAATTACTATTTTTCCAACAATTACGCAAATTTTTGAATGATTTTCTTTATTGTTTAGATAAAAAAGGTTAAATAACGCGTCTTGCGAGAAAAAATTCCTAATTCCTAATCCTTAATTCCTAATTTCTTCGTACCTTTGCACCCGCTGTCACGAGTTGGCAGCATAAAATTCAAACCTCAATTAATAAAAAATTAAAAAAATGGCAACAAGAATCAGACTGCAGCGCGGCGGTCGCAAGGGCTATGCTTTCTATAGCATCGTAATCGCTGACGCAAGAGCACCACGTGATGGTAAATTTACTGAGAAGATTGGTACTTACAACCCTAACACCAATCCAGCCACAGTAGATTTGAATTTCGACAGAGCACTCTACTGGGTTGAGACCGGAGCTCAGCCTTCAGACACAGTGCGCAACATCCTCAGCCGTGAGGGCGTCTATATGATGAAACACCTTCGTGGTGGTGTCAAGAAGGGCGCATTCGACGAGGCTACCATGCAGAAGAAGTTCGACGCATGGAAGGCTGACAAGGTGAAGGGTGTAGAGGCTGTTCGCGAGAGCGAGGCCAAGGCCAAGAAGGAAGCTGCCGCCAAGGAGCTCGAGGCCGAGAAGAAGATTAACGAGGCTATTGCCAAGAAGGTGGCCGACAAGAAGGCTGCCGCAGCTGCTGCCAAGGCTGAGGCCGAGGCTGCTGCAAAGGCAGAGGCTGAAGGTGCAGAGGCTCCCGCTGAAGCTCCGGCAGAGGCTTAATCTTCCACACTCAAAAGTGAAACGAAAAACAAAGCCGTGCTTTAGGTCATCTAAAGCACGGCTTTACTTTTTTAATACCGTCTCCCCATTGATATTTATAAATCCATCACGCCTTCTCTCCATCACCTTCTCCTCCCATTCTTTCTTCCTCTTGTCACATAGTGCCATGAAAGCCTTTTTGCCTCCAGCTTTCTCCTCACTCACTTAGGATATCTAAATAATAGATTTCAGGGGTCAGCTCATATAATGTAAAACAGTATATATATAATGTGTGTGGTAAGGAGATAAAGAATGATTATTGGAGCAATTGCGCTGATGCCAGCCACAAGGGCATTGAAGACGGAGGGAACGGAAGGGAAAGAGCCTGACATCACCCCATAGACCACCGACATGAGCATTATTCCAAAGCAAAAAAGTGGTATAACGGCATCACTGAATGCCGACGGAAAGAGATTGCCGGTGACACTGAGCAGAATGGCATGGGGCACGAAGGCAAAATACGCCACCACAAGGAGATAGACCGCAAGGATGGCAATGCTGAAGCGCAATGCCACTCGCTGACGATAGCGCATGGAATGGAGCGATTCGGCAAGGCGCGAATGGCGCAGTGCACCGTATGCCATACCAGCAAGCAGAAACCACACGAGCAGCGACGACTGCATCTGATGGATATAGCCACCGAACGCCCAACGGATGCCCTCGCTGCTGAGCATACTGCGCACTCCGCTCTCGGGATTGAGAGCGGCATAGAGCCACGAACCCACTACCAGCACCACCTCGGCAATGAGAAGCACTACAGAGAGATAAGCCAATATCTTATTCTTCATCGGCATGCAGGTTGTCAACATCTATTATCCCAAGTTCTATGGCCTTGACTACAAGGCGGGTGGCATTTACTCCCATACGTCCGTTGCCACTGGGGAAGAGTTTCTGTACAAGCTCATTCTGACGCTTCTCAAGACTCTTCACGCCGAATGGCATTGCCTTGAGATTGGATATTTGGTCCTTGGTGTAGCCCAGGGCAAGATGGCGAAGGAAACGCTCGTCGTATTCGTCGATCTCATAGTCGAGGATAGCCTCCTGGTTGGTGAGCTCACGATTTACCGACAATTTAAAGCGCTCTACAATGCGACGAAGTATGGGTTCGTTGAACACCATGGTCTTGCCTTCCATCACCGAGCGCACATCACCACGAGTGAGGAGTTCGCCGCTCTTAAGGATAATACCGTCGGCACCGGCATCGAGTACATCCACCCACAGTTTCTCGTTGAGTATCTCGCCTGTGAAGATGAGCACCTTGACCTGCGGATATGACTCCTTGGTGTGGCGACATATCTCAACACCCACGGTGGTGCTGCCCCCAAGCCCGAGGTCGAGCAAAAGGAGGTCGGGCTGGTTGTCGCGTATGATTCGCCAATATTCAGCCTCGTTGTTGGCTGTACCGATTATCTCCGCCTCGGGAATGTCGTTGCGGATAATTCCTTCTGTGCCTTTGAGTTCGAGGGGCACATCCTCTACTATTATTACCTTGAAATTATTCATGTCTATTTTTATTTTAATTTATTTATGTGGTAGTCGTATTATGATGTCGTTATTCATGCTTCTTACCCCACAACCGCGGCGATTGGTAAGTTCGGAGATGTCGCGCACTATCTGGCGGATGAGGAGGAAGGGGATATTTGCCACTGTCGTGGGTGAGAAGATGTCGCCGTCGTACATGTCAACATGCGGGATGGAGAGCATCGAGAGGGTGACATTCACATAGTCACCATCAACTGCCGCTGAGGTGAGACGGGGCATTTCATCCTGGTTTTGCTTGCGGAGCAGTTCTACGAGATAGTCGAGCAACAGGATGTTGCCGAGAACGCGTGGCAAGGGCGAGGTGGAACTAAACCACCGGTCGAGACAAATGGCTGTGATGGAGATATGGAGATGGTCGAACTGGCGCATGGCCTGCCTACTCAATATTGTATATATGTCGCGATAGTAGTTGACGAGGTCGTTAATCTGTTGCAGGTCGTCGGTCGAAGATACCAGTTGGCGCAACCGGTTGGGATAGTACATTGTCTCATGCTTGATAGTTGACATACAATTGTCGATAATGGAGTTGCTGACATACAGTTGGTTGCACTCATACTCCACCCTATGCAATTCGTCGGCAGCAGTCTCCACGTCTGTATTCTGCCTCTGCTGGAGGGATATATCGTCGGCAAGGGCCTTGACTATCTGATTGACGATAAGCGTGAGTTGCTCGGGATATTCGGCAGTGGCGGTAAGCCGTTCTATGGCCTCTAGTTTGTCTGCCGATGATTTGTCAGAGGTGAGGATATTATTTATATCCTTAACCTTCTCCACGCAGAACCGATAGTAGAGGCGGTGGCGATAGTAGAGGATATAATATGCCGGAAGAATGGAGAGCAGTAGGATGACGAGAAGTACGATAGCCACGTTCTGGTCGTCCTGCTGCTTGCGCATCTGCTTGCAATAGGCGGGCAAAGAGGCATCGGCCGATAGCTCCTTGAAGAGACGGGTATATACATCATTATTATATCCGTATTCCTTCCATCTGTGCAGGGCGAGACATGCCACGGCACTCTCATTGCGCATGTCGAGGATGATGTCATAATCGGTGTTGACATTACTGCGAAGCCACTTCACCTCGGGCGGCATTAGGGAACTGTTGCCTTGGCGGAGCATGAGATACTTGCCTCCAGGACAGGTGGTAAGATAGTGCTCATTGAGATAGATACGACAGGAATCGGCAAAGAGGAGCGTGCGCTCGTATGTGCCGGAGATATTGGAATAGTAGGCACTGTCGGCAAAAGCTGCAGCCTTGCGGAGCGACTCGCCGTAGCCGTCGGTATTGGCGGCCGGGGACGACATACTGGCTGTGAGCGACAACAGAGCGAAGATTAGGCGCATCACACCCTTGGGAAGACGGATAAAGAAGCGGCTACCCCTACCCTTCGCGCTCTCTGCCGAAAGGAGGCATACCGAAAAGCGCTGACTCGTCTTCTTGTATTTCTCGATAATGCCACGGCAGTTGAGGAGACCGAAACCATGATTGGATGAGGAAGTAGAAATTAGGGATGAGGAATTAGGAATTAGGGATGAGGGATTAGGAGTTAGAACCTTATCTAATTCTTCCTGCGTCATGCCCTCTCCCGTGTCGGCAACACTTATCTCCACATAGTCGGGAGATTCGGTGGCATATATACTCACCTTACCGCCTGCAGGAGTGAACTTACGGGCGTTGTCGGCAATGGTGTTGATCATAAAGAGGGTGAGAACGCGGTCGGCCTTCACTACTGCTGTGGTGTCGGCGACATCTAATTCCACGCCCTTGATATTGAACGAGGTCTTTCCCTTGCGCACTATGTCGAAGATATCTGACACGGGGAAACTCTCGATATGCAGGCTCAATCTGCCCTTGCGCAACTGTATCCAATCGGTGAGAAGGGCATTGTAGTCGTTTATCTTGTCGATGAGTTGGAGAATGTAGGCATAGCGTTCCTGCTTAACGTCGGATGGTTCATTGGAGCGCTGCATAAGCATGCGCACCTCATTGATGATACGGTCGATGAAGGGAGTGACACTATTGATGAGCGACATCTTGGCACGATTCTCAAGACTCTGACGGGCATAGGTCTCGGTGTGCATCTCGCACATCTGGCGCTCCTCGTTGATTTCCTCTATGCGCTCTTGCGTCTGCTCACTGTTGCGCTGCTGCGACTGTTGCCACTGTCGCAACGGAAGAAGGAGAGATTCCAGTTCGTCGTCATGCCGATCCTTGCGCGACAGATGACCAAAGAGCCATAGCAGGAAGAGCAGAAGGACGATGGCGGCTATTACCACTAGAATCATCACATTGAGTCGGGAGGAGGTGGCTTCCAACTGTGCTGCGCGCGACTCGAAGTAGCGGTCCTGACGGGTGTTCTCCTGAAGGTCGAGATATAGGTTGCGGTTGTAGTCGCTAGACGGTTTGTCGTTGACTGCCGCATAGGCAACACTCATCTGTTCGCGGATACTTGCCACAAGGTCAGGAGCCTGGTTGATCTTCTTGTCCTTGAGGGCCATGGCGAGATAGTAGATGGCAGCCTCATAGTCGCTGTTGTGAGTGAAACAGGAGGCCAGTGAGCGGTAACCGCCTGCTATCTGATAGATATCGCCATATTCCACAAAATAGCTTAGTGCATTCTGACTCATCACTGCCGCAATGAGCGAGTCGGGCGTCTCGTCGGCATCTGCAATAAGGCGGATGGCCGGGTTTTCATTGAGCAGACGATGGCGGTCGGATGATTCGAGCAAATGTGCGGCAATCGACTGTAAAGAGTTGGCCATAAAGTATTTATACCCACTGCGCGAAGCGATGACATAACACTCCACAAGTCGCTCTATCTCCTGTTGTTGGATTTCACTTTCCGTACCGGAACTGATGATACCGCCTGCACCCACATTGTAGAGATAGCTAAGATACTGGGCAGTGTCGCGACGCACCTCACCATTGGGATTGATGGCATTGAGAGCAGTGGCCGACTGCGGGAGTAGGCCTACATAATAATAATAGGTGGAACTGACGATAGCATACTCTGACGATGCGTAGATCATGCGCCGGCGGAGACGGGCGTCCAGTTTTGCCTCCTCGTTGATACGGTTGAAACGCTGCTGGGCTCGTTCGCGATGGTCGTAAAATTCGCGATTGCGCGACATACGTTGGCAAAGGCGCATCTGCTGTATGTCGGCAATGAGCAGTTCTATCTGATTGTCGGTAATCGACGAGACTACACCCAAGAGGGAGTCGGCATGGGAATAGTCCATGCGCATGATATCCACAAATGCCATATTGTTGAGTGCCTCGGCACGGCAATCCTCATCTACGTCAAGCGAAAGGACTTGACGGGCATAGTGGAGAGTGGAATCAAGATTACGATAGTGGTAGGCATAGGAAAGGGCGTTCAACCTGTCCGCCTCGCCTCTATCCTTATGCGTACAAGCTGAAAAAACCAAAAGGCTCCATAGGACAATAAGCCCTATGAAACCTTTTGAATATACTATATTATGCGCGAGCCTTGGCAATATATCCAAGTGCCTCAGCACACTTGTCGGAGATTGCCTTCCAGTCGCCTGCGGCAATGACATCCTTGGGGAACAATTTCGAGCCCATACCTACGCAGAACACTCCTGCCTTAATCCAAGATGTGAGGTTCTCCTCGTCGGGCGACACACCACCTGTCACCATCAGCTTCGACCATGGCATTGGAGCCATGAGTCCCTTCACAAGCTTAGTGCCAAGCACATCGCCGGGGAAGATCTTGCACAGGTCGCAACCAGTCTCCTGGGCTGCTCCCACCTCCGACACGCTACCGCATCCTGGGGTATAGGGAATGAGACGACGATTGCATATCTTCGACACCTCGGGGTTGAACAGAGGACCAACCACGAAGCATGCTCCCAACTGGATATAAAGGGCTGCAGTGGCAGGATCAACCACCGAACCAACGCCCATTGCCATCTCGGGACACTCCTTGGCAGCAAACTTCACCACTTCGGCAAACACCTCATGGGCAAAGTCGCCACGATTAGTAAACTCGAAAGCCCTGACACCACCGTCGTAGCAGGCCTTCACTACTTTTTTCGCTACTTCAGCGTCCTTGTGATAGAACACGGGCACCATTCCCGTTGCTCCCATCTTGCCAAGGACTGATATCTTATCAAATTTTGCCATTTTGAATATAAAAAATTATCTTTGTACGCGTCCTGAGGCATCGCCACCGGCAAGAGCCTCAACCTCTTCCTTGCTTACCATGTTGAAGTCGCCGGGGATAGTGTGCTTCAGGGCTGAAGCGGCAACGGCAAATTCGAGGGCAGCACCCTGATTGTCGGGATAGGTGAGAAGGCCATGGATAAGACCACCAGAGAAAGAGTCGCCACCACCTACACGGTCGATAATCGGCATGATGTCGTAGTGCTTGCTCTGATAAAACTCATTTCCATTGTATATAAGTGCCTTCCAACCATTGTGTGTGGCTGAGAGTGACTCACGGAGAGTGGAAACAACATACTTGAAGCCAAACTCCTTCATCATGCCCTGGAAGATGCCGTAGTATCCCTCGGCATCGGTCTTACCGCCCTCAACATCAGCCTCGGGCTTGAAGCCAAGACAGAGCTGGGCGTCTTCCTCATTACCGATACATACGTCAACATACTTCATCAGGGGCTTCATGATGCTCTGTGCCTTCTCGGATGTCCACAGCTTCTTGCGGAAGTTGAGATCGACAGATACAGTAACGCCATGACGCTTGGCAGCCTCGCAAGCCAGACGTGTGAGTTCGGCAGCCTTGTCGCTGATGGCAGGAGTGATACCGCTCCAATGGAACCAGTCGGCACCCTCCATGATAGCATCGAAATCGAAATCCGAAGCGTCAGCCTCGGCAATCGAACTGCCGGCACGGTCGTAAATCACCTTCGACGGACGCATGGATGCACCAGTCTCAAGATAATAGATACCCACACGGTTGCCACCGCGGGCGATATAATCGGTGTGAACTCCAAACTTGCGCAGGGCATTGACGGCACACTGACCAATCTCGTGCTTCGGCAACTTTGATACAAAGTATGCATCATGACCATAGTTGGCGCAGCTCACAGCCACGTTAGCCTCTCCGCCGCCATATACGACGTCGAAATACTCACTCTGCACAAATCTTTTCTGTCCTGGAGAAGACAGACGGAGCATAATCTCTCCTAATGTTACTACTTTTGCCATTTTGTTTTCTAAATTAATTGTATTTGTAGATTCATTTTTTTTGTTTGCGCAACAAAATTACTCTATTTTATTGAATTGACAAAGAAAAATTGAGAAAATCTGCATATTTTTGCATTTTTTTTAGCTGTGCATTAGCACAATTCGATTTTTATTGGTAATTTTGCACAAAATTTCATCGTAAATATGGCAAACGACAGAATAAGAATAAAAGACATTGCAATTCGCGCGGGAGTCTCGGTGGGCACTGTTGACCGTGTGCTCCACAATCGACCTAGCGTGTCGAAAGAAGCCAAGGAGAAAGTGGAAAAGGCTCTCGAAGAAATGGACTACCAACCCAACATGTATGCAAGCGCATTGGCATACAACAAGACATACCACTTCATCTGCATCATGCCCAAGCACGAGTCGGAGGCTTATTGGCAGGAGGTGGAGGATGGTGCCATGTGTGCTTGCGACCACAGGCGCGACTTCCAGGTGAATGTCGAGATGATGTATTATCGCCGTTTCAATCAGAGCACCTTTAACAAGGTGACCAAGGAATGTCTGGAGAAAAAGCCCGACGGAGTGGTGATAGTGCCATCTACGCTCGACGTGACAAGGGATTTCACCGACCAGCTACATGAGCAGAATATCCCGTTTATTATGCTCGACTCATATATGCCCGACCTTCGCCCTCTGTCGTTCTTCGGCCAGGACTCCTTTTGCAGCGGATATTTCGCAGGCAGGATGTTGATGCTCATAGCGTCTAAGGAAAAGGAAATCATGATGATGAAACAGATGATCAACGGTAATGTGGCAAGCAAACAGCAGGAAAACCGTGAGACGGGATTCCGACACTATATGCGCGACCACTTCCCCAACGTCACGATAACTGAGGTGAATCTGCCACTCGATGTGGAGAGGGATAAATACAATGACATATTGGAGCATTTCTTCACCACTCATCCCGACGTGCATCATTGTATCACGTTTAACTCCAAGGCTCATCTCGTAGGCGAATTCCTTCTGCGCAGCAACCGACGTAACGTGCAGATTATGGGATATGACATGGTGAACAAGAACAAGGAATGTGTAAAGCAAGGGGCTATCTCGTTCCTAATCGCCCAACATGGATATATGCAGGGATATTCGAGTATCGACTCGCTCTTCCAGGCTATCGTGCTGAAAAAGGAGGTCACGCCCGTGAACTACGTTCCTATCGAACTGCTCACTAAGGAAAACGTGGACTTCTATCGTAGGGAACAGCTTTAGAAGATTGAAAGATTGAAAATTGAAAATTGAAAATTAAAAATCATAATAAAAAACAAACAATGGAAAAAACTTATCTAAAAATCAACAGGGCTGACTCAGTGGTGGTTTGCCTTGAAACAATGAAAAAGGGAGATGTCGTTGAGGTGGACGGAAAGACTGTCACTCTTAATCAGGACACTCCAGCGGGACATAAAGTGCTTATCACAGATGCACCCGCAGGTACTAACATTATTAAATATGGTTATCCCATAGGCCATGCCATCACCGACCTGAAGGCGGGTGACTGGGTTAATGAGAATAACCTGAAGACCAACCTCAAGGGCACTCTTACTTATGCCTACGAGCCAGTGAATGACGAGCTCGACATTGTTAAGGAAGAGCGTACATTTGAGGGATACGTAAGGAAAAACGGCGAAGTGGGCGTGCGCAACGAGATATGGATTGTGCCTACTGTGGGATGCGTGAACGGTATTGCCGAGCGACTGGCCGACCAATTGCGCAAGGAGACAGGTGAAAAGGACATCGATGCCGTTTATGCATGGCACCATAACTATGGTTGCTCGCAGTTGAGCGGCGACCATGAGAACACTCGCAAGATTCTGCGTGACATCACTCTGCACCCAAATGCAGGCGGTGTACTCGTGCTTGGTCTAGGTTGCGAGAACAACCAACCCGACCTCTTCGAACAACTTCTTGGCGAATATGACCACGAAAGAATAAAATTCCTCGTGACTCAGCGTGTGGATGGCGACGAGGTGGAGGCAGGAATGGAAATCCTGCGCGACTTGTATGCCAAAGTATCCCAGGACAAGCGACAGACAGTGCCGGTGAGCAAACTGCGCGTTGGACTGAAATGTGGTGGCAGCGATGGATTCAGTGGCATCACCGCCAATCCTCTTGTGGGTGAGTTCTCCGACTGGCTCGTGGCTCAGGGCGGAACATCCATCCTCACCGAGGTGCCTGAGATGTTTGGAGCAGAGACAATACTCATGAACCGCTGCAAGACCACCGAACTGTTTGACAAGACTGTGTCTATGGTGAACGACTTCAAGGAATATTTCCTTAGTCATGGCGAACCGGTTGGCGAGAATCCCTCACCGGGCAATAAGGCGGGTGGTATATCTACCCTCGAAGACAAGGCATTGGGATGTACACAGAAATGCGGTAAGGCTCCTGTGAGCGGTGTGCTTGAATATGGTGACCGTCTGCAGACCAATGGTCTCAACCTGCTCTCGGCTCCCGGCAATGACCTCGTGGCTTCCACGGCTCTTGCTTCGGCAGGTTGCCAGATTGTACTCTTCACTACCGGACGAGGAACGCCATTCGGTACATTCGTACCCACAATGAAGATTGCCACCAACCCTACCCTCGCACAGCGCAAGCCTAATTGGATTGACTTCAGTGCAGGACAGCTTATCGAGGGAAAGACAATGGAGCAACTGTTGCCCGAGTTTATCGACAAGATCCTGGCTGTGGCAAGTGGCGAGAAGGCTCGCAACGAGGCTAACGGATACAGGGAGATATCGATCTTCAAGAACGGAGTTACATTGTAAACATTGGCGTGACTCTTAAAAATAAGCGTCACGCCTTAAAATAAAAAAGATTGAACAGGAAAGGAATTATCGCACTCAGCCCTTTGGCTGTATTTGTCGTGTTATACCTCGTCACCTCGATTATTGCGGGCGACTTCTATAAGGTACCGATTACGGTGGCATTCTTGCTATCGTCAGTATTTGCTGTAATTGTTTGCGGCGGCATACCCCAAAAGAGCAGTATGCCTATTGCTGAAAGGGTAAGCATATTCAGTCGCGGAGCTTCAACGGGAAACATGATGCTAATGCTGTGGATATTCGTCTTGGCAGGAGCATTTGCAAATACGGCTAAGGTGATGGGCAGTATCGACGCCACTGTCAATCTCACTCTCTCGGTATTGCCCGGCAACATGATATTTGCGGGTTTGTTTCTGGCAGCATGCTTCGTGTCGATATCCATAGGCACAAGCGTGGGCACCATTGTTGCTCTCACTCCAATAGCCGCCGGTGTGGCACAAACGACAGGGATGAGTATCCCTATGCTCACGGCAGTAATCGTGGGAGGGTCGCTCTTTGGAGACAACTTGTCGTTTATATCCGACACAACCATTGCCGCCACATCCACACAGGGGTGCAAACTGAGTGATAAGTTTCGCGTTAATTCCTTTCTGGTCATGCCCGTGGCCCTGTTGATACTCATTGCCTATGGCGTTATCGGTGCGGGAATCGAGTCTCCTCACGATGTGGGAGAGGTGTCGTTTCTTAAGGTATTGCCATATATCGTGGTGCTTATCACTGCTATATGCGGAATGAACGTGATGGGAGTGCTCACCCTCGGCATACTAATGACTGGAGCCATCGGACTTATCGACGGGGCGTTTGACGTCTTCGGATGGTTTGCTGCCATGGGCGACGGTATTAAGGGTATGGGCGAACTGATTGTCATCACGATGATGGCAGGCGGAATGCTTGAACTGATAAAGGTGAACGGAGGTATTGACGTTGTCATATCGCTCATCACCAAGCATATAAAGACCAAACGCAGTGCAGAACTGAGTATTGCGGCATTGGTGGGGATGGTGAACGTATGTACTGCCAACAATACTGTTGCGATAATCACAACAGGCGGTATAGCGAAGCATATAGGCGACAGATTCGGTATCGACAACCGCAAGTGCGCCAGTATTCTCGACACCATGTCGTGCTGCGTGCAGGGAGTGATCCCTTATGGAGCACAGATGCTTATGGCAGCAGGACTGGCAAATGTGAATCCAGTGAGCATCATGCCTCATCTGTATTATCCCTATCTACTTGGCATAGTCACCATACTTGCCATAATAATTAGATATCCACGAAGATATTCTTGATATAGAATATTCAATATTCAATTTTCAATTTTCAATATAAACCATGAATGTTGTTGAAAGAAATTTTATAAGACTTCTAAGAAGCGGTACGTTTGGTGATGATACACCAATCGAGCCAATGTCGCAATGGAAGTGGGAACGTCTTTACCAGATGTCCCTCATGCATGGTGTTGCCGCTCTCGTGTATGACGGAATAAGACTTAGGAATGACGAATTCTTCATCAACTTAACTAATGAACAGAGGGAGAAATGGCGAAGAACGGCTGACGATACCGAGGAGAAAAGCAGGCAGATGAACATACTCACTGCAAGGCTCTTCGAGGAACTAAACCACCGAAGCACACGCCCTATCCTACTCAAGGGACAGGCCATCGCGTCGCTATACAACTTACCCCTGCACCGCACCAGCGGTGATTGCGACATTTTCTTCCCATTGGAACCTCAAGGGAAAAAGGCTGACGACTGGGCTAAGGCTAACGGAGAGCAATATACAATGAGAGAAAAGGGGGTGATGCAGTATATGTGGAAAGGAATAAAGGTGGAGCATCATCATCGAATATTAAAACTCACGAATATGTTTCTCAACAGAAATCTGCAGCAGATTGTCAACAAGGAAATAAGATGTTGCGACTCTACATATATATATATTGACGGAACGAAAATCGAGACACTACCGCCAACGCTCAACTTACTATACACCATGGTGAGAATTGCCAAGTATATCCTCAACGACGGAGTTAGTCTAAAACAGATTATTGAATTGGGAATGATCCTGAGAAAGATTGGCGACAAGGTGGATTTCATCAAACTGCAACAATGGATAGACAAACTGCACATGGGAGGTATGGCACAACTGGAGGGGGCATTGCTTACCAAGCTCATGAACTTCTCACCCGACGAAATACCATTCATGCAACCTGACAAGAATGACGACATATCGGCTGTGACACGAGAGATATTCAATCTGAAAGGCAACCACACTTATGACTGGTATTTTACTCAGGGCAAAAATGTCTTTGTACGCAATACCAACAAGAGTGCGATGATGTGGCATGTAAACCATAGCCGACGATTCTTCAGATATTATCCCAGTGAGACGGTGACAAACTTCTTCACGGCATTCGCACGCTCTCTATCTCAAATCGAGGAATAAAAGAACAATATGAAATACTACGAAACAGAATTCATTATAAAGGGCGACGAGTCGCTCATGCAGGACTCGCGCGACATTCTCGCAACAATGGCTGGCGAGGTGGGATACGAATCGTTTGAGGATACCGACTCGGGACTGAAGGGATATATCCAGCAGGACGCGCTTGACGAGGATGAATTGGCAATGATAATCAAGGATTTCCCCTTTGAAGGCATGACAGTGACCTACTCTACACGGGAGGCTGAATATCGCGACTGGAATGAACAATGGGAGAACGAGGGATTTGAACCTATCTTCATCACCGACAATTGTGTGGTGCACGACGGAAGACACTTGCCCGACGAACCAGTGGAGACGATGGTGGAAATAGACGCCAAACTGGCTTTTGGAACTGGTACGCACGAGACTACCAAAATGGTGGCGAGACAGCTCATCGAAACTAATCCTAAGGGAAAGCGGGTGCTTGACTGCGGATGCGGAACGGGAATATTGGGTATCATCGCACTCAAACTCGGAGCAGAGAGTGTTGTGGGATATGACATCGACGAATGGAGTGCCGACAACGCCAGGCATAATGCCGTGATTAATGGTGTGGGAGATTACTACGATGCCCTACTCGGCGATGCGGGAATTCTTGATGCGTCGCTATCGTTTGACATCATACTTGCAAATATCAACCGCAACATACTCATTGCCGACATGCCAATATGGCAACCACTGCTGAACAAAGGTGGCAGGCTCATTGTAAGCGGATTCTATTCTTCTGATGTGGATGCGCTAATAGCCAAAGCCTCAACATTGGGTCTTGCATTGGAGTCAAGGCACAATGACGGGGAATGGGAATGTCTTTGCTTTATAGCTCAATAATGAATGATTAATCAAAAGTTCACTTTTGAATGGTTAGTCGGCGCAAGTCGTAGAAACTGCCGTTGTAGATGTTGAAATCCACATAACCCTTGATTCCGGGCAACTTACCGCAATCCGTGTGCTGCCAGAATTTCCACGGGCCTTTGTATTCCACCTTATCTACATAGTAATGTGCTATCCAATAGGGATAGTCGTCGAAAATCTTGTCGCTCAGATATTTCATCTTGAACTTATAATAGGTGTAGATAATAGGCTTTACACCATATTCATTCTCCACGATTTCGAGCCATGTGAGTACACTCTTCTTAAACTCCTCGTCGGTTTGATTCTTGGGTTTATGCTCAACGTCGAGGACGGGAGGAAGATCGCCCGGCTCAAGTTTCACATTCTTGATGAAATAGTTAGCCTGCGATTCTGCCGGTGAATATACACTATAGAAATGATAAGCGCCACGAATAAACCCATACTCGCGTGCATTGTAGAAATTGTCGATGAAATTATCGTCAATCTTACTCGATCCTTCGGTGGCTTTTATCATCACGAAACGCACTGGGCATTTCTCTATCATTCCGTTGTTCTTGAGCGTTTCCCAGTCTATCTCTCCCTGATAGTGGCTGATGTCAATACCGTGTATTTCATATCCCTCGGGATAGGAGACGTCGCCATAGAGAGCACGCCATCTAAATCCAAATGGAGAGACGAAGAAATAATAGAAGAAATAGACATATAGCATAACAACCACACTGCCTCCAAGCCACCATGCCCATCCCGGCATTTTCTGTAAAACACGTAAAAGTACGCCGGGACGTTTCCGGCGTACTGTACTCGTGTATCTCTTTTTACGTGTTTTCTGAGGCATACGCGATTATGCTTGCTCGAGGGCGAGAGTCTTGGTAGGCTGGTCGCAAACCTCTGTCGGACCCCAATACTGGATAGGACCGGGATATACATAAGCTGTCTCGCGAGCCCATACGTCACGCTTGGATGCAAACTCCTTGAAGGGCGCACCATCAAGTTCTACAAGAGCCTTGCGGATAACAGGCTTCATCTCACCATTGCGGCGCTCCATGTTCATCATCATTGTGATAGGCACACCACCTGCAATCCACTGGTCGGCAGGAGCTGTAGTGTTCTTCACGATGGCCATATAACCGGTCTTGCCGTTGGCGATGAGCTGTGCGGCACTTGTACCGAGAGCGTAGCAGTAGTCGGCGTCGAAGTTTGAAGGAGCGGCACAACGTCCCTCATATCCGAAGAAGTGGTGCTGTGCGGCAAACTTGCCAACATACTTGCCTTCCTTCTTCATCTCGGCAAGACGAGCCTCGCACATTGCAGAGAGGAGCTTCTCGGTTTCGATGAGCGATACCTGTACGTTTCCGTGGGGGTCGCGGTCGAGCGACAGCTGACGTGCCACGTCGGCGGGCAGTGTCTCGAATGTAGCGGCATTCTCCTTTGAGAGGTGCTCGATGATATACTTGCGCTGAGCCTCCTTGTCGAGGTCCTTATAGTCGGCACCGTGAGCGGCGAGCAGATCGTTGAGCTCCTGGATAAGGCGACCGATGGCGGGGATGAACTCGATGAGTCCCTCGGGAACGATTACTGTACCGAAGTTGTTGCCGTCCTCAGCACGCTTTGCGATAATCTGGCAAAGGTCGTCAACAATCTGGTTGAGGGTCATGTCCTTCTGCTCAACCTCCTCGCTAACGAGACATACGTTGGGCTGACACTGGAGTGCGCACTCAAGGGCGATGTGGCTTGCCGAACGGCCCATCACCTTGATGAAGTGCCAGTACTTGCGTGCCGAGTTGCAGTCGCGCTCGATGTTACCGATAAGTTCTGAATAGGTCTTGCAAGCTGTGTCGAAACCGAATGAGGTCTCAATCTGCTCGTTCTTCAAGTCGCCGTCGATAGTCTTCGGGCAACCGATCACCTGAATACCGTAGTTCTTTGCGGCATAGTACTCGGCGAGCACACAGGCGTTGGTGTTAGAGTCGTCACCACCGATGATAACGATAGCCGAGAGGTTGAGCTCGCGTGCAATCTCAAGTCCCTTCTCAAACTGTTCTACCTTCTCCAGCTTGGTACGTCCAGAGCCGATCATGTCGAATCCGCCGGTGTTGCGATATTCGTCGATAACCTCCTTGGTGAGTTCCTTGTAGTTGTGGTCAACAAAACCACCAGGACCGAGGATGAAACCGAAGAGACGGTTCTCGGGGTTGAGACGCTTAATCTGGTCGAACAGACCGGTGATCACGTTGTGACCGCCAGGAGCCTGACCACCGCTGAGGATTACACCTACATTGATCTTTGAGTTGTTCTCGCTCTGTGCGGGCTCAAACTCGATGATAGGCATACCGTAGGTATTCGGGAAGAGCTTCTTGATGTCTTCCTGGTTATCTACACTCTGAGTGGGCGCACCTTCCTTGATTTTCACTGCACCCTGAAGAGCCTTCGGCAACTTTGGCTGATAGGCAGCTCTCGCAATTTGCAAAGCACTTTTTTCCATAATTTCTTTAATGTTTATAATATGTATAACTATAAATTCATAAATTTTTGTGCAAAATTAGCAATTTTCAGCGAGAAAAAGCAAGGAAAAGACACTAAATTTGATTTTTTAATGTTTTTTTTTGAAGAAAATGCCGCTATTTCGAATATTTTGCTTATCTTTGTCGTAAATATTAGAAGAAACAAATAGAATAACATTAAAAAAGGAATAATAATTATGGCAAAAAGAAAAGACCTTAAGAGTATTGTGTCAGACACTTGCGCTGACCTCGTGGCAGAAGTTGTGGCAGTCTCTCTTTATGACGGAAAAGCCAACCACGATAATGTTCTCAGTATCATCAGCAGCATATTGAAGGTGAGAAACGACTATGTAAAACGCATATCGCATCCCGAACCAGGGATGGAGCCTAAGGAGTATTTTAAGAAAATAACCGAAGACTTCGTCAAGGAGGTTGACGAGATTGCCGACCAAATCTGCAATCTCCATGCTTAACTTATATATAATAAGGTAACAGAAATGGGATTGGGAAAATCATTCAGCAGGTGGATGCTATATAAGTGTATGGGATGGAAGGTAAACGTCACGGAGCCGCATCCCGACAAATATATCATCTGCCTTGCCCCTCACACCACCAATTGGGACTTTGTAATAGGTCAACTCTATTCGAGTGCCGAAAGCGTCAAGAGCGGATTCCTCATGAAGAAGGAGTGGTTCTTCTGGCCTCTCGGTCCAATCTTTCGCCGATTGGGCGGCATACCCGTGTGGAGATCCAAGCACACGAGTATGACCGACAACTTGGCGGATACTGCCATGCGCAAAAAGGAATTTCACCTGTGTATCACCCCCGAGGGCACACGTTCACTGAATACCGAGTGGAAAAAGGGGTTCTACTATATCGCGCTTAAGGCCAAGCTGCCTATCCTGCTCTATGGCGTTGACTACGAAAAGAAAATCATCTCTTGCACCAAGACCATCATCCCTGATGGCAACATAGATGAGCAGATGAAAGAGATAAAGTTGTATTTCAAGGATTTCAAGGGCAAGCATCCTGAAAATTTCAGTATAGGAGAGATTTAAATGCAATATATCAAGCATCTGTTAGTCAGTTTATTATTCTCTGTATCTTCAAGTATGACTTTTGCCCAAGACACGGAGTCGGCGGCAGTCACTTGGGGAGACATCGAATACAAGGGACACCCTTGGGTGGAGAATGTTTCCTTGCCGTATAAGACCACCAAGGGACTGCACAACCGTCACATCTCCCTGTGGGCAAGTCATGGCAGGTATTATGATGTAAAAAAAGGCGGATGGAAATGGCAACGCCCCAAGATGTTCTGCACCACCGAGGACCTGTTCACCCAGACTATTGTCATTCCATATCTCATACCGATGTTGGAAAACAGTGGTGCCTGCGTGTTTACTCCACGCGAGCGCGACTGGCAGCGCAATGAGGTTATCGTGGATAACGACGACAGGAATGTCGGTGTGAGCTATTTGGAGGTCAACACCAAGGAGCAGTGGAGTGATGCCGGATTAAGGGGATTCGCCCAGCGCGAGGGTTTGTATTTCGACAAGGAAAACCCCTTCACGTCTGGCACGGTACGCTTGTGCCCTACAACAAAGAAGGCCAAGAAAACGAGTGTCGTGTCCTATCAGCCCCAATTCCCCGAGGCTGGCCGATATGCCGTGTATGTCAGCTATGCCACACTTGCCAACAGTGCCGACGATGTGATATATACAGTGTGGCACAAAGGTCAATCCACCGAAATAAGGGTTAACCAGAGGATGGGAGGCGGCACATGGGTGTATCTCGGTTCCTTCGACTTTGACGAGGGTAGCAGCGAGTATAACCGTGTGACGGTGAGCAATCTGAGCAGTTGCAAGAAATCTGTAGTCACCACCGATGCCGTCAGGTTTGGTGGCGGCATGGGTAATATCGCCCGTCTGCCCCTTGAGGGCGTATATCTGCCTCAGGACACTACCGCCTCGGGCAGCCAACTGCCCCCCTCTCCCATTGCGAGCGGTCTGCCTCGATGCCTTGAGGGTGCACGCTATTACACCCAATGGGCTGGCATGCCCTACGAGACGGTGACAAGCAGCCGACTGGGCACTGACGACTATGCCGACGACATCAACTCGCGCTCGTTCATGACCAACTACGTGGGTGGCGGTTCGTGCTATATGCCCAACCAAAAGGGACTCGGTGTGCCTATCGAATTGTCGTTGGGAGTGCATAGTGATGCCGGTTATGGTCCATGCGACTCCATCGTGGGCACACTCACCATCTGCACGACCGACTTCAACGACGGACTGCTTGATGCCGGCATATCCCGCCAGACATCCAAGAACTTCGCCCAACGCCTGCTCGACGAGATTCCCGACGACCTTGCCAAGAAGTTTGGCAAGTGGAACAGGCGCGAACTCTACGACCGTAATTACTCTGAGTCCAGAGTGCCTGCCGTCCCGAGCGCTATTCTTGAGATGCTCTCCCATCAGAACTTTAACGACATGCGCTATGGTCATGACCCCAACTTCAAGTTTGCCATGGCAAGGTCAATCTACAAGACCATACTCCGCTATGTCAGCGATATGCACGACAAGGACTATGTCGTCACTCCGCTCACGCCGAGCCATTTCGCCATCCGACTTGACGACGATGGCGAGGCTACACTCACATGGCACGAGGTGAAAGACCCCAACGAGCCATCTGCCAATCCCTCGGGCTATGTGGTCTATACAAGCACGGGGAGCGCTGACTTCGACAACGGCACGTTGGTGCAAGGTACAAAGACCAAGATAAAACTCGAACCGGGAGTGCTCTATTCCTTCCGTGTGGCAGCTGTCAACAAGGGCGGTCGCAGTTTTCCGTCCGAGGTGTTGTCGGCTGCTTATGTCCCTGACGCCAAAGCCACGGTGATGATTGTCAATGCCTTCAACCGCCTTGCCTCACCTGCCGTGAGTGTAGATGAGAACGGATGGAGATTCGACATCGACACCGACCCGGGAGTGAGCTATGGCAGGACGGCGGGATTCCTCGGCCGTCAGATTGACTCCGACCCTCTTACTGCGGGCAAGGAGGGACCAGGCGGACTTGGTTACTCAGATGACTCGCTCATGGGACAGTTTGTCGCTGGCAACGACTTCAACTATGTTGCCACCCACGCCCGAGCATTGCACACGGCAGGACTGTATAATATCGTGAGCTGCTCCGACGATGCACTGATGTCGGGCGCAGCTAATCTCGACGATTGCCAGATGGCGGATGTCATATTCGGTCTCGAACGCAATGACGGCTATAGCATAATGAAATATGAGGTGATGCCTGCGTCAATGCGCAATATGCTTGAGACATTCACTCGACGAGGCGGTTCACTGCTCGTCAGTGGTGCATACGTGGCTTCCGACATGCTTGCCGACAATCGCGACAACGACTCGCGTTTGTTCATCAACAATGTGTTGAGATGTCATCTCGCCGGCACCTACACTGGCGATAACAATACTATCTCCGGCCTTGGCACGTCGATGCAGTTTCATCACCAACTCAACGAACAGCACTATGCCGCCACTCGCACCGACATTCTCTCCCCTCTCTCACCCGCTTTCGCCACAATGCTCTATGGCAATGGCAATGCGGCGTGCGTGGCATACAAGGGCAACGACTATCGCGCCATCACGATGGGCTTCCCCTTTGAATGTATCAAGGGCGAGAAGAAGCAGGGAGTGGTTATGAGGGCGATGGCGAGGTTTCTCTTAAAGAATTAGGAATTAGGAATGAGGAATTAGGAATGAGGAAACGAAGTTCGACGAAGTCAATTAGGAATTCATTTTAAACATTCAATTTTAAACATTCAATTTTCAATATTAAATATTCAACATACAATGTATAAGATACAATCAAATCAGTCGGGCAGTCGCAGTATCGACATCACCGAGAAACATCTTGAGACTATTGAGAAGTACCAACTATTCCGCGACCTCATCGACAGCCACGGATTTGTTGATGAACAAGTGCTTGACAAACTGAAGCTGAACATCCGCTCACTGCTTGAGTCCGACTCATGTCATGACAACGACCTGCTCGACCTCTGTCTCGACGTGATCTACCACGCCAACATGAAGTCATTCGGACTGCAACAGCTCGTGATACTATTCATCAACTGGAAACAGCAGAAAGAAGAGTAATGGAATATAGACTATCCGACTTCCTGCCTACGACAAAGAAGGAGGTGGAGATGAGGGGATGGCACCAACTGGACATCATCCTCTTCTCTGCTGATGCCTATGTTGACCACCCGTCGTTCGGGGCTGCTGTCATCGGGCGTACTCTTGAGGCTGCAGGATATAAAGTGGCTATCGTACCGCAACCTGACTGGCACGGGGACTATCGCGACTTCCGAAAATTGGGACGTCCGCGACTGTTCTTCGGTGTGGCTCCCGGATGCATGGACTCGATGGTAAACAAATATACTGCGGCACGACGACTGCGCTCTGAGGATGCATACAGTCCTGATGGAAGGCACGACTGCCGACCGGAATATCCAACTATCGTATATACCCGTATTCTCAAGGAATTATACCCCGACGTGCCTGTAGTGCTTGGCGGTATCGAAGCCTCGCTACGCCGATTGACTCATTATGACTACTGGCAGGACAAGGTAAGACCAAGCATATTGTGCGACAGTGGGGCTGACATGATTATATATGGTATGGGCGAAAAACCGGTGGTGGAGTTGAGCCGACAGATGGACGAGGGACTACCCGTCAATGCCATTCACGATATTCCTCAGACGGTATATCTCGCTCCTTCCGATTCCATTCCCGGTGGTATTACTGCCGACGATATCATACTGCACAGTCATGAGGAATGTCTGCAAAACAAAAAGGCAGAGGCAGATAATTTCAGGCACATCGAGGAGGAGTCAAACATGATGCACGCCCACCGACTGCTGCAGAATGTGGGTAAACAGACCGTGGTGGTCAATCCGCCCTATCCTCCTATGACCACTGAGGAACTCGACGCGGCATTTGACTTGCCCTACACTCGCCTGCCTCATCCCAAATACAAGGGCAAGACGATTCCGGCATACGAGATGATCAAGTTCTCGGTGAATATCCATCGTGGATGCTTTGGTGGATGTGCCTTCTGCACAATCTCTGCACATCAAGGAAAATTCATCACGTGCCGCTCCAAGGAGAGTATATTGCGCGAGGTAGAGAAGGTGGCTCAGATGCCTGGATTCAAAGGCTATCTCAGCGATCTTGGCGGTCCGTCGGCAAATATGTATGGTATGCACGGACGCAACCATAAGGCATGCGAAAAGTGCAAGCGCCCGAGTTGCATTCATCCGCAGATATGCCCCAATCTCGACACCAACCACTCTAAATTGCTTGAGGTGTATCGGGCAGTGGATGCTCTGCCATATATCAAAAAGAGTTTTATAGGAAGTGGTGTGCGCTACGACTTGTTACTGCATAGGGGAAAGGACGAGAAAGCCAACAGGGCGACGGAGGAATATACGCGCGAACTGATACGCAATCATGTGAGCGGCCGACTAAAAGTGGCTCCTGAGCATACAAGCGACAAGGTGCTCATGCACATGCGCAAACCTTCATTCGAACAGTTCAGACAATTTAAAACTATCTTCGACCGTATCAACAAAGCCGAAGGGTTGAGACAACAGATTATTCCATATTTCATCAGTTCGCATCCTGGATGCACTGCTGAGGATATGGCGGAATTGGCGGTGATCACCAAGGGGTTGGACTTCCACCTCGAACAGGTGCAGGACTTTACTCCTACGCCCATGACTGTGAGCACCGAGGCTTGGTACACAGGCTATGATCCATATACCCTGCAACCGGTGTTTAGTGCCAAGACACCAGCCGACAAACTCGCCCAACGACAGTTCTTCTTCTGGTATAAACCTGAGGAACAAAGGGCTATCGAGCGCACTTTACGTATGATGAACCGACCGGACCTCATTAAGGAATTAGGAATTAGGAATGAGGGATTAGGAATTAGGAAACGAAGTTCGGCGACCGAAGGGAAAGCCAATGAGGGATTAGGAAACGAAGTTCGGCGACCGGAGGGAAAGCCAATGAGATTTGGTAATAAAAATGAAAGTAATAGAAAAACAGATAATAGGCAAAAACCCAAAGAAAAAGCCAGAGGACGGAATCGTCGTTACAGATAATTTCATCGCTGTCATCGACGGCAGTACGAGTAAGGCTACTGAGAGGGTGTCACGATGGTATTCCAACGGCAGGTTGTGCATGAAGGTTATTTCGCGATTCATACGCAAGGCTCCGGCGAATATCACCATTGATGCCTTCCTCAAGGGAGTCACCGAGGCGGTAAGGAAAAAATATTCCTCCAAGCGCCTCGATTTCTATGCTCAACATCCCGAGGAACGTATCACTGCATCATGTATTGTATATAGTCGACTGCAGCGCCAACTATGGATTATTGGCGACTGCCAATGCTTGGTGGGAAAGACGGGGTGCAAGGATGATGAATATGAGTATTTCGACAATCCCAAACCGTATGAGTCGGTTGTGGCAAAAGGAAGAGCTGAAAGGGCCCGCCAACTCATGGCAAGCGGTGAGGCCACGGTGGAGAGTTTGCTCAGCGACGATGTGGCACGCCAAGCTGTCATTCCCCAGATGATTGAGGCGATGAAGCGACAGAACATCGACTATGCCGTTGTTGACGGTTTCAAGATTCCAAGACAGAAAGTAAAGGTATTCACCTTCGACTTTGAAGCATGGACTATCATTATCGCCTCTGACGGTTATCCCATCCTCCGCCCCACCCTTGCACAATCGGAGGCAGCATTGGAGGAGCAGCGCCAAAAGGATCCTCTGAACATCGGCAATAACACTGCCAATCCATTTATGGCAACCAAGGCTTTCACCGAAGGCTACGCCTCATTCGACGATCGCTCCTACGTCAGATTCACTATATAAATATTATTGCTTCAAGGAATCATCGGGGACAGGTTCTGAAGTGAACCCACAAAGTTGGACGGGTTAATAACTGTGAGCCTGTTCGAATGCCTTTCTGTATAAAACAGGTGACATACCGTTGAGTCTCAATTTTATTCTCTCATTATTATAGTATTCCATATACTCTTTTAAATCAGTTATAAAACAATCCATCGATGTGTATTTCTTTGCATATAGGAATCATCGGGGACAGGTTCATCGACCCTAAAGAGTGAACCAACGTACCTCTCCCCATGACCCTTGGTGTGTAGATGCCCAACTTTGGTTTGTAAATGCCGCATTTAGTATCTCCCACACCCAACATCTGTTAAAAATCGCCTCCATTTCCACACTTTTTCCTCAAATTCCTTGCACAATCCAAATAAATGTTTTACCTTTGCAGCAACAGTTCCTGCCACGCCTCTTCCTTGAATGCGTACCACGGCAGGACTTCGT
>CAMBOI010000010.1 GCA_945869265.1 uncultured Prevotella sp.
TTATATTTCATCTTTTCTTAAAATTTTGGAGTCAACCTATTCTAAAAAAAGACAACGACCACAGTGGTACGGATGTGACAGTAGTTCAACCTTTTAGGTTGATTATTTATAATTCAGGTTGACTTTGGATAGCATTTGTTCACTCTGAAGGTTGCCCACCTTAACATAATTATTATCGTGAGGGTTGACATTTAATAGCTTCAAAAGCATGAAAACAATTTCATTAGCACTGAGAAGATTCGATGTTTTGGCATTTTTCAGAGTATCTGTCAGCCTCTGTCATTTATAATCTCTTATATATCAATATATTACAAATAAGAATGACAGTGACAGATGTTTTCAAACTTTTTTTTGAAACAAATAAGTGAGGATGATAAAGAAAATGGTCGCAGATGCAATGAAAACATTCATCCGCGACCTTTTTATATAGATAGAGAGATATTTATGTCAATTGCTATTCCAAATATTGACAAAACCAAAACTCTTAAGGAAGTTGGTACTTCCATATCTCATACTATTCCTATCTCAATTAGAAAACCTAGTTAAAATAATAAAAATACATTTCACCAACAGACTTAACATATAATGCAGTGTACCTATAACCTCCTACATAAAAACCTAAATAATTTGTCTCAGTATTATTTTGAATATTTCCTCTTCTATTTATCTTATAATCACTTGAACTCAGTATTTTTTCTCCAGTACTTTTGTTAGTCCATATATATATAAAGTTGTGTAACCAGATGATGGATCATAATAAGATGGACTATAAATATAAAAAGCATCAACAGGAGTGATTTCATATCCTGTTTCGTCGTCATTAGAATCATTGTCTGAGTTACCTCCATTATAATCGCCATGGAGTAGTTCGTCATCATCGCCAGGTTCATCCACTACCCAGTCTCCCACTATATCTGGATAGGTTATAACCTTTGTCTCTGTGTCTGTTGGGATTTTTTCGCTGGGAGTATATGATGAACAACCAATATATTTAATTGTCAGCTTAATATTCTTTTGTATAATTCTCTTGTATCCATTCTTATATTCAACACAGAAGTCTCTCTCTACTGTGGAATTATAAAAAGCCCAACAAGGTCTCGATACAGTGACATAACCATAGTTATGTGCCTCTCCGAGATAATCAGCAGTCTTAATATCACTTTTGGCAAGATATCCATATAATTCACACACATAACATATCATTTCGACTTGTATGCCACTAGATGGGCCACTGTAGTCTTCAATAACCTCCCGAAAACCATATTCATCAACATGATGTTCTAGGAGTTTCAAACCTTCACGAGGAGCATTCTCATCGTCGTTGTCACCGTTGCATGCAGTAAGCATGCATAGCGCATACATTAATGCGGCTACATTCCAAATAAGATTCTTTTTCATTGTCATAAAGTAATTTGTATTAAAATCAATGTTAAACTTGTAAGCTTCATCTCAAAACAATATTATTTTCTGCAAAATTAGCTATAATTATTCAATTTTGCAAATGGGGGAAATGGCTGTTTTACACCAAAATGCATATTTGTGCAATAAGTTGCAAATATTAAGAGGTGAGTTGAATAAAAAACAAATATAAATCACATCTCAACAAGTGAGAATACTGGTATGAGAACCATACGACAGACAATACAGATTCTCAACGACCACAACCACGAGAAGATATCCTTTGGCATTGACAACAACCCGAAGCCGGAAAGCGGATGCACCTCGTGGATATATCTTCCCGACAACTATAAATACGAAATATGATACAGAAGAAAATCAAGGCATATATTATCGACGACAACGTTGATGCATGCGAAGTTTTGAAAATGATGATGGAAAGGCATTTCCCTGTAGAGACAGTTGGTGTTTGCAACAGTGCTCTTGCTGCCATTGACGACCTGAGGGAGAAAGACACCGACATCATATTCCTCGATATCGAAATGCCCGATATCTCTGGTCTTGAGTTCTGCCAGTTAATCAAGCAGCAGATTAACCCCGAGACAAAGGTGGTGTTTTATAGCGCACACAGCAAATACGTAATCAATGCCATGCGTCAAGAGGCATTCGACTTCCTGCTCAAACCGCCTACGGTGGAGGAAATAGGCAAGATTATACATCGCTATTATGAGAATAAACTGACCACCCTTGACACTGCGTCAAGATGCGGTCAGCTGCTCCGACCCTTGCTTGTGGTGAATTACAAGAACGAGCAGATAAAAATTGACATTGACAATTGTGCATTATTCAGGTTCAGCACAGATAATAATTCGTGGGAGGTTGTGTGTATCGACGGTAAGAGTTTCATGCTGCGTCGACGCACCAATGCAGATATGATTCTCAGTCTAACACGCGATTTTGTTCAAATCAATAAGAAAAATATTGTAAATATCCGACATGTAGATATGATATCAGAGAACAGTTGTAAGCTGAACATCAAGACCGATGAGGACTTGTTGATAAGTCGCAGTTTCAGGCAGACATTCCTCGATGCCTTTTACTCGATTTGATATTTGGATAACTATCGCATTTCCACCGCCTCGTTGTGGTCGGTGAGATATAGGTGGGGCTGCACTTTATAGTCTCGATCTGCCAATGACTTGGTGAGGTCGAGATTTTTTGTTCTTATTCCGCCCACTTCAAGCATTGTGTGGAACATGGAAATGCTGTTGGAGGCTGGCTTAAAGCTATTGGAGCGCAAGGCTGAGATGATGACGGGATAGGCCGAGCGATAAGAGGTGGAAGTCCATGCGAGGAGCGGAACACGAAGTTCGTATTCGCTGGGATTGGGTGAGGCATGCAGGAATTTCTTCCTGTTGTCGTCGTAGATATTCTCGCCGTGGTCGCTGGTGTAGAGCCATGCCGACTGGCAAGCCGAGGAGGAGAGTATGGACGATAGTTCGTAGAGGAAGCGGTCGGTGAAGCGGATGGTGTTGTCGTATGCATTCACGAGGCTTTGCTTATTCTCATATTTTGCCTCACTCTTGTCGTCGGGCTGGAAATGTGCCATCTCGCGAGGATAGCGCTCATTGTATTTAAAGTGGCTGCCGTAGGTGTGGAGAACGATAAACTCCTTCTTTCTGCCTTTTTTCAAGATACTTTCTACGATGGGTAGGAGTTCCATATCAGATACATTATCCTTGGCGCGCTCTGCCTCCTTGATAAACATATAGTTGTCGGCCTCCATGCCGAGGAAGTCGATGAAGGAATGGTTGGGCAATTGGTTGGAGATGAACGACGTGTGGAATCCTGCTTCCTTGAAGGCTGCTATAATGCCTTTTTCGCGATAGAGCACCGAATAGTCGGATGCCGTGGCTTCTGTGAGAAGCATCGGCACGCTCTTGTGGGTGGTGTTCGACTCTGTCCTCGCTTTTTTGAAGACGATGAGGCTACTGTCGTTTACTAATCTGGTAAGCATAGGATTGGTGTCGCGCTTATAACCATAGAGGGCAAAGTTATCTGATCGGGCAGTCTCGCCAATCACCATTACATATACCTCGGCACTGTCTTTCGGGTGAGTGGCGACGGCATCAAACCGATAGTCAGCCACCCGCTCTTGATAGTGGGCTGAAATCCAACTGCGCTCTACGGCAAGATACAGGTTATATGTGACATTCAGCGGGAAAACATTATTAAGTAGGCGGAATGAGGTGTCGGCAAGACAGGCTGTCGCCACAGACATAAGTCCTGCAATCGTTATTCCCCCGCCAATGCGACGCATCTTGTGGAGGAAATTATATTTAAGAACATGCTTTCCGCGAATATTCGCTACTGCCATACCAAGAGGCGGGAGATAGAGGATGCATACGATGAGAACGGCTGGAAGTATGCCGTCGAGCAGTTCGGTGGCCTCGGAGACGTTGGTAGTGACCACATTCAGCAGCATATCCACTGCAAGAACGCCCTCGCCATAGAGATATAGCAATACAATCTGGAATGCTGAGAAAAAGATATACGGGAATAGCCACCAAGTCATCTTACCTGGTTTGCGAGATATACTCATCAGAAGAGTGTATATGCCAAGAGGAAGCAGTATATTGGCAATACATGCCCATATCGACATCCCCTCAGTGATGTCGAGCACGACATTGGGCACCATCAGTGTCGCTATCGTTAAGAAATATAGTATATTAAAACGCCTCATTGATATTGAATATGAATCCGCTGTGTCCGGGCTTGCCAAAACCATAGTCAAGGCGCACGTTTACGTTTTTCTTAAACTCCCAACGATAGCCAAAGCCCCAGTTGGGAAGAAGGGTGCGGAAGGTGATGTTGCTGAACTTGCTGAACACCGTTCCGAATCCGCCCCACAACACAACTCCATTGCGCTTCCACACATGCTGGCGCAGTTCTATTTGGGTCTCAAACTTATGTTTGTCCCTGTATCGTCCCTCGTAATATCCACGCATGGAGTTGCTGCTGCCGAAGAGAGCCATCATTGCCCACGACGGATTGCCAAAGTTGAGCGAGGCACGGAAGTCATGGCCCAATATCGCTCCCTTCCACAGTCGTGCATATACACTGCTTTGGATGTCGGTGGTGGTGAAGGCATATTTGTTGCCGAGGAACTTCGGACGGAAATACTGCTCGATGTCGAGGTAATAGCCTCGATGAGGGTTGGTGAGCACATCGCGAGAGTCATACATCAACTGGAATCCGAGTGCAAGATTCCATACCGACATGTCCTGTCCGTTCATCAGTTCGGGACGTGTCACCTTGGTGGAATGGATGTAGTCGTAGGCAAACATCGGACCGAGATAAAGGTTGTCGGCAAGTTTGACGGCAAAGGATGCCTTGAGTCTTGCCTGCCAGCGCTTCATCTGACTGCCGTTCTTGTCATCGTCACAGTTGTCGAATCCGATTCCCCAGAATCCCGAGGGAAAGGAGAAGAAATACACGGTGTATTTGAGTCGGTATTTGTCTTGTGGGAAGATATTCGTGCCTCGAATGCCGAGGAGATAGAATCCCACGGTGGAAACATCGCTGAAGAGCGACACGTTGGAAGGCGGCAGCAATGTGTCTGTGGGGCATGTGCGGTAAAGACCAGCCGCCACAAGTCCAAGACCGAGTTTTATGTCGGAGTTGTAGTGAGGGCCGCCTATCACACTGAAGTCAAATTTCTTGTGCTTTTTGTTTTTGTTGGCATCGTTGAAATAGTCGAGGAAACGCGTTAATAACGACTTCTTTTTACCAATGGTGTCGGGCTTGGCAGCAGACAAAATAGTGTCGGGCTTGGCAATACAACTATCAGCACAAACTCCCTTTGCCAGCATCAAGGAGTCATCCTCCATACTGACATTCTCCGCCTTTACAGCCAAAGTCACTGCAAACAAAAGCGAAAAAGGAAGCAACAGTTTACGTATATCCATCCTCAACCTTAATATATCGGCTGCAAAGGTAGGAATAAAAAACGAGAAACTGCGGTTTCCTTTTTCGCCAAAGATGTTCTTTTATTCTTATTTATCAAATAATAATCTTTGTTTTGTGATAATACTCGCGGAATTCAGTGGGAGCGCAACCCTTTTTGCGCTTGAACACACGGTTGAAGTTGCTCAGGTTGTTATATCCACAGAGATAGCAAATATCGGCAATACTCTTGTTTGTATCCACAAGCATTCGTGAGGCATATCCAAGTCGGATGTCGATGATATAGTCGCTGACGGTGCGGCCGGTATGGAGCTTGAAGAACCGGCTGAAGGCTGTCTCGCTCATGCAAGCCAGCTGGGCGAGGGTCTTCAGTTTGAGTTCGTCCATATAATGACTGTTGATATAGTTCTTCACCTTCAGTATGCGATGAGAGTCCTCCTCGATGTTCACCTTGGCATAGCTTGAGGTGGCAAGGGTGTAAGAGCCCTCACATCTCGACAAGGTGTCAAGGATCTTCAAAAAGCTTATGAAGGCTTCGAATCCATCTTTAATATTGCTTAGGGCCAATATGTCGTTATACACTTTCATTATGGCATCCATGGGGAATGCCAATCCCTTGCGTGCCTGGTTGAGCATGCGGTAGATGCGCTGGAATGGGTTCTTGTTGAAAATGCTGTCTGACGACATGTCAAACTTGAACTGTACCGTTATCTCGTGTATATCCTGACTCACGCATGAGTTCTGCATCCACACATGTTCCAGTTCGAGACTGGTGATGAGCACAAGGTCATATTCGCCAATCACCTCACTGCTGTCGCCCACAATACGTCGTACGCCAGGTGCATGTTCCACGAAATTCAGTTCAAACACCTCGTGGTTGTGAATGGGGTAGGTAAACTCCTTTTTGTGGCGGTCGGCAATATACAGCACGTCCTTGTCCATGAGAGGAGTAATCTCATGGAGTACATGATCGGGGGTAGCAGTCGGTTTCATATTTCAACATTCAATTTTCAACATTCAATCTTCAAATTCTCTCTATGATTTCAAGGCACATGCGGCCATTGTGGTAGGGACACTTCCAGAATCCGGCCTTGTCGTCGTCGAGATTAAGTGTTCCGTCGGGACGGCGACTCCAATACCATTCACCTCCCTCATAGTCGATGAGGTTGTCCTTGATATACTGCCAGCATTGCAATGACTTGTCGAGAGCCGACTCGTCGCCAAAGTGCTGGTAGATATTGTAGAAGCCGACGACAGTCTCTGCCTGAACCCACCAGTGAAGGTCGTCATCCACATGTCCAGTGTCGAGGTTTGCCTCGTGTATCATCGAACCGTCAGGATTGAGTCCCTTTTCTGATGCTTTTGCCACGAGAGGCACTATCTCCTCCACCTTCTTAAGTACCTCAGCATCACCGAGTACGAGCGCAGCCTCGTGCATCAACCATGAACATTCGATGTCGTGACCATAGCTCTCAAGATGACCGGCACCGCGTGTCCAGTCTTTCTCGAAGAAGAGGTCGAGGTGGTTAGTTTCGGGATTGAGAATCTTATCGGTGAAGATATTGATCATATTGCGCAAAGCCTTCTCCAATCGCTCATCCTTCCATACACGATATAGATTGGCGTATGGTTCAATGATATGCAGGTGGGTGTTTTGCGACTTAGGATAGTTGGCGTCTAAGTCTGATAGACGCATGTCGGCAATCTCACCCCATTCTCTTGTGCATGCCTCGATATATCCATTATATATCACGTCGAGCGAGTGCTCTTCGATACACTCAAAGAGTTGGATGGCATAGTCGAGAGCCTCCTTGTCGCCAGTGGCGCGAACATATTCGCTCAGTCCGTAAATCATAAAACCAATGGCATAAAACTGCTTTTTGGCGTCCTTGGGATTACCCTTGTAGTCGAGCGACCAGTAAGTGCCGCCATATTTGCGGTCGATGAAATGGGCAATGATATAGTCCTTGGCTCTCGTTGCCATTTCGAGATACTCGCTTTTGCCGAGCACACGGTATGCAGCCGAGAAGGTCCATAGTATTCTTGCGTTGAGAATACCACCCTTTTCGGCATCGGCATGAAGATTTCCATGTCCGTCGATACGGCCATAGAAGCCGCCATTCTCATGGTCAACCATTTTATCAATCCAGAAGGGCAGGATGTTGCCCGTGAGCACATCCTGCATTTCCTTCTTGAATAAAACTAACTTGTTTTTATCCATTATACAATGATTGTTAAGTTATTATTTCTTTATAGGATACTTGAGTATCAATATTATTATTATGGCAGCTATGACTGCGGGGAACAACGAGAAGAGCGACCATATCATATTGAGAACCGAGTCGGTGATTGATGCTGGATCGACAATGGTGTTGCCCATATCGTCGGTGGTCATGCTTGCTCCTGCAAGCCCGAGGAACAAGGCTACGAGTGAGCCTGAGATGGCTGTACCAAACTTCTGCGACATTGTTCCTGACGAGAAGATGAGACCAGTGGAGGAACTACCATTCTTTTCAGTGGCATAGTCAGCCACATCGGCATACATCGACCACAGCAACGGAGAGTAGAGGCCAATTCCGACCGAGGTGAGCACTACCAATGCCACCATCACCCATATATAAGCTGAATCCATCGGCACGAAGAAGAAGGCAACAGAGAAAACAGCGCAGATAATGGCAGCCACGATGAATGCCTTGCTCTTGGAGCCTACTATCTCAGTGAACTTTGGTGATAAACCGCCGAATATCATACAAGTCAATTCGCCAAATGTCATAAACACGGTGTAATTGATAATCAGACCACTGATGGTTATCTCGCCACCAAGACAATAGGTGAGCATATATCCTGCAACAGCATAGCGGAATCCGTTGAAGAAGTTTGTGCATACACCGATGAGGGTTAGATATATCCATGGCTTGTTCTTTACAAGGTCGGCAAACTGCTTGAACGAGAATTTCTCGGCACGCACTGGCTTCAGGCGTTCCTTGGTCATCAGACCGCAGGCGAGAGTCATCACGGCAGCCACTACTCCAAAACCAGCACCAAGTACAGCATACTGATGTGCCTCCGTTCCTCCAACCATCTTCTGAAGATAGGGGAAGGATAGTAGGGTGACGAATCCCATGGCATAGGCACCAACCATACGGAATGAAGAGAACTGGTTCTTCTCGTTGTCATTCTCGGTCATAACGCCGAGCAATGAACCGTAAGGCACGTTTACCATAGTATATACTGCCATCATCAGCAGGTAGAGGGTATAGGCATAGATACGCTTGCCGGCATAGCCCATGTCGGGTGTATAAAGCAACAGAGCGAAGATTAATCCAAAGGGGACAGCTCCGAAGATGAGCCAAGGACGATAAGTACCCCAACGCGACTGTGTGCGGTCGGCCAAACTACCCATGATAGGGTCGGTGAACACGTCGAACATTCGGGCGATAAGCATCAGGGTTGCTGTATCGGTGAATGTCAATCCAAATACATTTGTGAAAAACAGAGGGAAGGCTATTGACATAATTTTCCATGTGATACCTCCAGCGGCGGCATCACCAAGTGCATAGCCAATTTTTTCAGATAATTTTGCCATTTTAAATATTCAATTTTGGTGTTTAGTTAAATAATTATGGTGAATAGCGGAATAATCTCCGCTATTCACTTGGATATAGTTATAGATTTCTGTTTTTTGCCACGAGTTTCTTGATGGTTTCAACACTTGCTGCGGTGAATAATCCATCCTCAGGTGTATTGAAGCAATAGTCAACCAGGCGGTCGATGGTGGAAATGGCAACATGCATTCTCGTGTCACTGCTTGCGTAGTAGATGAACACCTTGCCATCTTCGTCGGCTATCCAACCATTGGCAAATGCCACGTTCATCACATCACCGATATACTCTTCTCCCTCAGGCACAAGGAAGTAGCCTCCAGGCTGTGCAATCACCTTCGTTGGGTCTTCGAGCGAAGTCATGTACATATAAAGCACATAACGAAGTCCGCTGGCACATCCGCGCACACCGTGAGCAAGGTGGAGCCATCCCTTAGGAGTCTTGATGGGGTGGGGACCTTCGCCGTTCTTCACCTCCATGATGGTGTGATAGTGACGGGCGTTGATGATTTTTTCCTCGGTAATCTCAGCATGGGTGATGTCGTCAACAAGAGCCCAACCGATACCGCCACCTGAACCAGTGTCGATAAATCCGTCCTGAGGACGTGTGTAGAAGGCATACTTGCCATCAACAAATTCTGGATGAAGCACTACGTTGCGCTGCTGGCTCTTGGTCTTCAAGTCGGGCAGGCGTTCCCAGTTGATGAGGTCCTTGGTGCGTGCGATGGCTGCCGTGGCAGTAGCAGCTGAGAGGTCGCCTGGTTGAGAGTCGTCGTGACGCTCGGCGCAGAAGACTCCATACACCCATCCGTCCTCATGAGCGGTGAGTCGCATGTCATAGATATTTGTTGCAGGAATAGTGTCTTCGGGCATAGTGATAGGCTCGTCCCAGAATCGGAAGTTGTCAACACCGTTAGGACTCTCTGCCACAGCGAAGAAGCTCTTGCGGTCGGCACCTTCTACTCTCACAACAAGTACATACTTGCCATTCCACTTGATAGCTCCAGAGTTGAGAGTAGCGTTCATCATGATACGCTGCATGAGATATGGATTATCCTTTTCGTTGAAATCATATCTCCACTCTAATGGAGTATGCTCAGCAGTGAGGATAGGGTTTTCATACTTTTCATAGATGCCGTTATACTTAGCCGATGGCTTGTTAGGCTTGCTCAGCAGTTCCTCATGCGCCTTGCGCAGAGCTGCCACTTTTTCATTAAAATCACTCATGATGGTTAATGTATATTTTAATATTATAATTTTTCAATTTTTCAATTTTTCAATTCCTTGAGCAGCCATGCCACCCATTCGTCCCACTGCTCCTGATACCAGAAGTGGGCTGTTTGCTGGTAAAGGCTCATCTCCTTCGGGGCGGTCACAGTGTTGTATGTAGCCCATGCCGATGTCGGGGGAACCACCTCGTCGTTGTATCCGAATGAGAACCAACCCTTACACTTGATGCGCTTTGCAAAGTTGATACCGTCGAAATATCCCGAGTTCTTCACCTTCACCGGGTCGTGCTTCTTCTCATAATAGAAATAATGTGGCCATCCGCAGGCAATGCCCTTGAGTGATGCTGTATGATCGCACATGGCGGCATGTACGGCACCATAGCAGGTTACTCTACTGTCAAGACCGGCACATACGAGAGAGAGCATACCGCCCTGGCTGCTGCCTGTTACTCCAAGGTTCTTTCCGTCCCACTCGGGCAACGAGGCAATATAGTCGATAGAGCGAATGGCGCCAGTAAAGATACGCTTATATGGCATTTTATCACGGTTGTCAAGATTTGCCTCCCAATATCCGTTAAGGGCGCCGTTATGCAGACGGTCATACACATCCTGCTTCATTGTAACAGGTATGCCGTGGATACCTATTTCTAATGTGATTACTCCTTGCGATGCCATCCACACGTCACCGCCATAGGGGCGGCAACCTGCACCGGGAACCCTCAGCAAGGCAGGATATTTGCCAGGCTTGACAGGAACACAGAGAATACCATATATCTTACTTCCCCATGCATTGTTATTGAAGTTGACTTCATATACATTCACATCCTTGGTGCAACGCTCCGGAAGCAACTCACGGTGAGGGTCGAGTTCCACCTTGCGTGCCTCGGCAATGGTATTTGCCCAAAACTCGTCGAAGTCGGCAGGACATTCGGCATTTGCCTGTATCTTCTCTGGAGAGAAAGCTGCAGCACATGTGTTGCGATACTCCTTGCCCCCGATAGTGGTTTTTACATTCACACGATAAAAACCAGGCTTAGTCATCTTGCCAGATAGTTTCATCTCACCGTTCTTCAATGTAGCCTTCTTTGTTCCGCCTACAGGATACATCTCCGGTCCCTGTTCGTATTCCACCTCCACATTAGCTATGGGAGTATTGGAACGCAGGACTCGCACAGTGAAGTTGGCGGTCTCGCCCACCTTATAGTTCCAGTCGCTGTGGTCGGGAGCTATCGACACTACGATATTGTTGCCCCTAATCTGGGCAGAAACACTTGCCACATGGCATACCATGAGGATTGCGAGCGCAATAGAAGTACTAAGTATCCTTTTCATACCTTATTATATATATTATATTGCAGTTATTAGAGTTTCTTTCTTTTTTCAGGTTCGTCGTTATTTTTCATCAGGTCCTTTGTTTTCGTTTTAGTAGTTAGAGGTTCATGGACGCTTCCACTCCTCTAACTACAAACCTAACTACTAACTATAAACCTAATTGAATATTTAATTAAAAACCTGTTACATCTGTATCTTTTGTCTTTATTTGTCGTTGCGCTTGGCGCATTTTTCATTTTGACGCTG
The DNA here is from genome assembly GCA_945869265.1 of uncultured Prevotella sp. GTDB lineage: Bacteria > Bacteroidota > Bacteroidia > Bacteroidales > Bacteroidaceae > Prevotella. The sequence goes on from CAMBOI010000010.1 coordinate 11,774, forward strand.
CAAAGGTACTACAAAATATTGAAAGTCAATGATACTTTTTTATCAAAATAATGCACTATTCATACAAATACACTAAAAAATCGTTAACATTGAGGTTCGTTTTGCCTTTCTTAGCATAAAATGAGTGTGATTTTGTATTAATTCATCTTCTTTTATTATACAAAAAAATAACGTGTTTTCACATGAATGTCTTAATATTGTAATAATTACACTTAAAAATAAGGTAAAATATCACAAATAGGGGTATTTTCATTACTTTAGCAAAATAGTATCAATATTTGGTAAAATAATGCGGATAAATATCAAATATTATGTTTAACTTTGCACCCGAAATTTGATTAATATCAATAAATAACCCTATAATAACATTTTAATAATAGCAAAATAACTACAATAATTTAACAGTATGAATCAAAATTGCAAGAAACAATCCATTCTCGCTGGAGTATGCTCGCTAATGCTTATGAGCTATACTCCACAGGCTTCTGCCTTGCCTGGGCTTTCAACGCCTCCGGCAGTTCAGCAAGCCAAGAAAGTCTCGGGTATCGTTCAAGATGCCATGGGACCAGTTATCGGTGCAAGCATCAAGGTTAAGGGCACAAACACAGGTGTTGCCACCGACTTTGACGGTAAGTTCACTCTCTCGGTAAATCCCGGTTCCACACTTATTGTATCTTATATTGGATACATCACAAAGGAAGTTAAGGTGGGTAACCAGACATCACTTAAGATTTTTCTTGAGGAAGACAAGAAACTGCTTGACGAAGTGGTTGTCGTTGGTTATGGTACGATGAAGAAGAGCGACCTCTCTGGCTCATCTGTAAGTGTTGGAGAAAAAGCCATTAAAGGATCAGTCATTACCTCTCTTGATCAGTCACTGCAAGGTCGTGCAGCCGGTGTTACAGCCGTGAGCACATCAGGTGCACCTGGTACCTCTTTGTCATAACACGCGATAAGGTTAACTTCTAATATGAAAAAAATCATTATTCTTTCTTTGGTCGCTTCTTTTATGCTGACAATGTCATGTAGCAAGAAAAAGGCTGACGACCCATTAGCTGAGAGCGGACGCACTCAGCGCACTGAGAATTTGCTTGCCAATCTGCGTGAGATTTCAGCCAATGGCTATCTCGTTGGTCACCAGGATGCCACTGTGTATGGAGTGGGGTGGGTAGGCGATAGTTGTCGCTCTGACGTGAAGAGCGTGTGCAACGACTATCCCGCTGTCATTGGATTTGACCTTGGGCACCTTGAATTGGGCGACTCGGTAAATCTTGATGGTGTGCCTTTCTACAGAATGAAGCAGGAGATTATCCGCCAGTTCGACCGTGGCGGTATGGTCACCCTCAGTTGGCATCTCGACAATCCTCTTACCGGAGGTTCGGCATGGGTGAAGCCCGACTCGCTCACCGATCAGGAGAAGCAGACTGTGGCTTCGGTGCTCGAAGGTGGACAGTGCCACGAGAAATTCCTCGGTTGGCTCGACACTCTCGCTGAGTTCCTCAACTCGCTTGAAACTCCTTATGGTGTGAAGGTGCCCGTACTCTTCCGTCCGTGGCACGAGCATACAGGCAGCTGGTTCTGGTGGGGACAGAATCTCTGTACTACCGAGCAGTATAAGGCTTTGTGGAAACTCACAGAGGACCGACTGAAGGATAAGGGAGTCACCAACGTGCTCTATGCTTATTCTCCTGGAACGGAGTTTGCCGGAGATGCCGAGAAATACCTCGAGCGTTGGCCTGGTGACGAGATGGTGGATGTGATAGGTTTTGATACATATTGCACCAACAATCCCGAGGACACCACAGCCATCAACAACTATCGCAATGGTCTCGACCTCGGTCTTAAGACTATATGCGAGATTGCCAAGCAGCATAATGTGGTGCCGGCACTGAGTGAGACGGGTATGGAGAGTCTTGGAATGGAAAACTGGTGGACAGAGGTGCTCATGCCTGTGCTCAACAAGTATCCCATCGCCTACGTGCTCCTTTGGCGCAATGCCCACGACAAACCAGGACATTTCTATATGCCTTATCCCGGTCAGAAGAGCGTAAGTGATTTCGTCAAGTTCTACAACGACAAGCGCACTCTCTTCCTCAAGGATATTAATGGCTTGTATCTGAAAAAGTAACATTACTAAAGGCGGCTCGGCGAACACCTGTCATCGGTGTTCGCCGCTTGCATTAGTTTCTACATATTAAGAAAATCATAGATACTTATAAAGAGAATGCCATGGTCATCCCAATGCCTCCTCTTTTGTCCCATCAAAGAAAGTCATCAACTCTGAGAAACTGAATGGCGAGACATGAATTTGTTGTCCTCTTCCCCTAAACTCTGTTATTATATCTTTTGAAAGGAAACGTGCATTGCTGCCAGTGACATGTGTCTGCTTTCAAGCAGCTGGTTCAGATACTTGTTCCTTTCTACTATCATATGGCTTTTATAATATATTTTTGCGTATTTACGCATTTTTCTAATATAATTTAACAATCACTATCTTTGCACCGTCATCGCGGATTCAACCTTCTTAATCTTCACGAGTTGTAAGATGTTAAGACCTATATGAAAAAAGTTTGAAAACATCTGTCACTGTCAGCGATTTTATAATGTATTGAATAACAGTTACTTAAAAGAGAGACAGACTGACAGATGCTTTCAAAAATGCCAAAACATCGAATCTTCTCAGTGCTAATGAAATTGTTTTCATGCTTTTGAAGCTATTAAATGTCAACCCTCACCTTAATAATTATATTAAGGTGGGCAACCTTCAGAGTGAACAAATACTATCCAAAGTCAACCTGAATTATAAATAATCAATAGGTTATAGTTTAGCCAAATCGGCGAAAAAACTGCCGATTTGGCTAAATAATTAATAGGAATATAACCTATAATCCTTGAGTTTTATCCACGAATAGTTTTGGGAGTAGGTGGTTTGATAGGCTCCAATCCTCATACTTGGAGATTTCACCTCAACTGGCGAGCCTGGCATATTCTCCCATGTCTTTCCATCGGCAGATGTGCGCGCGAAGAGTAGGTTGCCACGACGCTCAAACTGCAATATCCTATGGAAGTCATATCCTGTGTAGTTGGGATATTGCGGACGACCTTCCTTACTGAGAACGGTGAACATATTACCGCAGTTGTAGAGCGGGAAGGCACCAAGCTGATAGTATGTACTGTCGGACTCAAGAAGTATGCCTCCGTCGTTCCATCCCTTTATTTTTCTCTCTGCAAGACCGTCGATATCATCAACAGTAGCCATTACCACAAAGTCGCCTTCCACCTCCTTGTATATATATCCACCGTTGCCGATGGGAGCGAGGTTGAAGTCGGGTGTTGAGGCTGCAAGAGTAAACGGCTCTTGTTTCTCATAAACAATATCCATCTTCTCGGGCATAACAAACCGGCTGTTGGGGTCGGTCTCCTCGAAATCGTCACCAAGCGAGGGCAGGTCGGAATGAGATGTCGATTCATACATACTCTTGATGTCATCCTCAGAGATTGATACAGGAGATATGCTGAGCGAGTGAATATAGCCCACGAAGTTATTTGTACCAGCACCGTCGGCTCCGATAGTCACATTGCCTTCGGGGCGGAGCATTATGAAGTTATTTTGCTCCCTAACCAACTTTCCATTGCAATATACCCGTTCCATCCATCCGTCGTAAGTGACTGTCCACATCGTCCATTTGCCCTCATTAGCCTTTATGATGTCGGGGGCTCCACAGCTTTCAAACGAACCATTGTGATTGATGAGTCCAGAGGCTGCATCGGAGCCAAGACGAAACTCGGTCGTTGCAAGGTCGGCATGTGATGACGAGAGAGAGGTGATTGTTGACACAGGTCGCACCTTGGTTGACAGTGTCCAGGCATTGATGGTGTAAGGCGCATTATATCGATATACCGACGATACAGGTTGCATGCTTCTAAGAAGTTGGGTGCCGTTGAAGAACATCGCCCATCTACCATCTTTTATGCGCATACGGATGGGTTTGTTGGCATGGAATGTAACTTCCCCAGCCTCTATCTTTTCAATGTCGAAAGGTTTTTGGGCATTTGCTGCCAGCTTGTTGGCGTCGAATGTCATGACAGCCTTGGCTTGCTTTCTTTCGTTATCATTCACATCCAACTTGTGCATACCAGGATAGACATCATTGGTCTCTGCATTTATCTCGGGCAAGAAAGGAGCTTTCTTCCACACCTTAATATTCCATATTGCAGGCATGTGTCCATTCTTCTGAGTGTCGGTGATGGTAAGCCTGATATATTGAGCCTTTGTCTTGCCGCGGTCAATCATCGGTGAACCTTGCATGGTATTGTCTGTCCTGTCGGCATAGGTAAGCCATGTCTTTCCGTCGAGCGAGATATCTATCTTATATCTATAGAAGAAGGTGGGATATTCAAATTGTGTCCATATCTCTGTGAAGGTCTCCACCTTGCCCAAATCTACTTGAATCCATTCGTCATGACGCTTACTGGAGGGCGAGTCCCAGTTGGTGTGACGGGCTTTCCACAAAGTGCCGTTGTTGTCATCCACGGCATATTCCGGTTTAAACCACTCGTCGTAGTATGACGAGCAAGTCACCTTTGCCCCGAAGGCAAGATCCTTGCATTTCGTCTCTTTAATCACATCCACCCCATTGCCGCTATGTGTGGGATTAACAGGCAGGATATTCCCCTGGTCGTCAAAGTTGAGTTGGTCGATGCACACTTGACGATTGAATCCATGTACAGACTTCGGGTTGTTGTGGCGGTGATATACGATATAGTATTTCCCGTTGATATCGATGATGGAGTGGTGTCCAGGACCATGTATGGTTTCGTCGGCATTGGTGGTGAGAATCTCCCCGCGATAGGTGAACGGTCCCATAGGCCCTTCGGTTGATGTGGCATACTGCACACGATAGGTTGCGTCGTGACATGAGCCCGACGAATATGTGAAGTAATATGTACCATTGCGCTTAAATATGAAAGGAGCCTCAAAGATATCCTTCAGTTCGGTGTTGGGGATGAGTCTCTTTTCAGAGAAGAACTTGTCGGCGGCGATAGAGTAGGGGTGAACCTCGTTCCATCCGCGTGCGTCAAGCCGTATGTCCTTAGGCAGGGAGTTGATGTCGAAATCACTATCACGCAACTTAGCCACTCCGCAACCGAATCCGTCGTATATTCCCCATGTTGTGAAATACAGATATTGGCTTCCGTCTTCATCCTCAAAGAGCATAGGGTCGAGGGTGATGACATTATGCACGTAGCGGTCGGGCACAAGCACTGCATCTTCCTTGCCGAGGATATTGTGCCATGGACCTACAGGCGAGTCGCTTTCACCCACATTCACGTTGCATGGTTCGCAGTAGTAATAGCGATATTTTCCATTTTTCTGCTTCACCACGTCAGGAGCCCATACCACCTCGGTGGTGGGCCAGTTCATGACAAAGTTGCGCCAATGCTTAAAGTCACGGCTCACCCACACCTGTGCCGGTCCATATCCATTTCCCGTACCGTCGGTTGTGGCATATAGATAATAATTGTCGCCAAACTTACGAATAGTCGGGTCGGCAAAATATCCGGGGATAAATGGATTGGCATTATTGGGAGCGTTCCATTTCTCTGTAGCCACTGCGGATAGTGACAAAGTGGCAAAAATCAGTGATAGTACTTTCTTCATAGTATAATCATTTATTATTTTTTTATCTCATAAGCCCATTGAGCGTCTGGTTGTGGAGTTTGCTCTCCCTCAGGTCCCCAGGCATCAACATTGCGCCAATGGCGGGTGGGGGCACCCATCACTACGAGATAGAGACAGCTGAGAGGGTGTTCTTTGGAAGACTTCAGTGTGGCAGTGCCGTTTTTTGCCGAGCACATCTTGCCATAGACGGTCTTTCCGTTGTTGTCGATACCTACAAGTCCGTATCTCCATCCCGCAGCTTCTGGATTGAGAGATACATAACCCTCAGCCTTGACAATGTCGCTCTTTGTAATGCCGCGGAACTTCACCTTGGCGGTTGCTCCTGCCTTGGGCACATCGAGCTTAATGATATTGAATCCATAGTTCTCAGGACAGTCTTTGGCTTCAACACGCAGCCAACCATCATCGGTGGCTCTCAAATTCGTAGAGAACTTACCCGCGTATGGTCTTGTCTCCTTCCAAGCTCTCGGAAAGTCCATGTTCACCATACGTCTCACATTACAGAACATCTCGTTGCAGAACTCGCTCTGAGTCATTCCTGTGAGTCGCTTATATGTCATCACAGGGTCTTCGCCCCTCTTTCCCTGGCGGAATAGTTCGGCGATAAACGGTTTGCCGTGCTTCTCTCCCCAACATTCGATGACATAAGGAGAATGATAGATATTCTCAAGATGCAGGAAAGCCTTGTTGCATGTCTTGGTGAAGGCGTCGAAATGATATTTCTCGTCGGTTATCCATTCCGGATTCACCTGCCACAACATCCATTGTGATGTCATCTCGAAGAAACCGCAACCTCCCCATGCCTCACCCTCTCCGTCGCATGTTATCTGCGACTGGAACGAATGGCCGAGCTCGTGAGCGATACAGTTGAGCCTTTTGTCCTGCACACGGTTGGGTGCAAGCCACAGAGCACCAATCTCTCCGTCATAATCACCACCGTAGGCAGTGCCTTCGAGCGAGTAGTTGAGCATCACCATCATACGGTATTTCTCTGCCTTCGACCCCTTGCGTGTAAACTGTAGCGAGTCGCGGAAGAAGGCATAATAATTCTCGAGTTTATCCTTTAGGTTGTCCATGTCAACCCTCATCGGTTTGCCGTCGAGCGAGGGTGGGCAACTGAGGTCATAACCGAAGCCCTTCTGCCACATTATGGCGAAGTTGTCGGTGCAAGTCATTCGTGCATAGCTCCATGTCGAGGAGTCGCAAAGCAGGTTCATCTGCTGCAAGTCCTTGGGAGTGTATAAACATTTTTGTGCCGAGGCACTGAGCGAACCCAGTGCCAACAGCACAAAAACAAACCTAACTAACATGCTCATCTCAATATTTCATATTCAGTGTAATCGTTGCCTTATACTGCTTGCCACCCTTGGTATATACCAATACGGGCTTTATGGTATAAGTCTTGCCTGCCTCGGTCTTTCCGGGGAAGTGACCATAGGTGATAATGAAATTGTTCTTGTCATACTCAAACCACAATGGGTCGCTATCGTTCCATGAGCCAACCGAACCGTCTGCCTTGCAATAGAATCCGGCATTTGAGGTGTAGGAGTAGTTGATAGTGCCGCTTGGTTCCAGTATTCCGAGCGCAACCTTACCTTCCGCCGGAGTGGCAGTGGTGCCATTGGCAATGTTGATAGTGTTGCTCGACAAGGTAGAAGCATCCAGAACAAAAGCCTGAGCCAACTTCTTGATATCGCCATTCGACTGTAGGTCGATAGTGCCTTGCACATAACCTTCCTCTGCGGCATTGCAACTGATGTCGTAGGTGAGACTGATATCAGTGGGATCCTTACTGTCGTCAATAGTGAAATAACCCTTGAGCGAAGTGCCTGTCACCTTAATCTGGTATGGCCACTGGTCGTCGGTGGATTCCTTCTCGTCCCAAGGACACTGGCGATATTCCGTGGGAGCACCCTGTACAACCACCCAAAGGCGTGATATGCCAGAAGGAACGTCGAACGAAGCCTTATTGTCGCCAACCGATGCGTAGTTGATGTCGCCATAAACGCGAGACCCATCGTTCTTGAGAGCCACGAATCCATAGGTCCAACCTTCCTTGCCGCCACCTCTATTATTATAGGTAGAGACAGTTGCCACCACTTTACCGTCGCCATCAACCTGTTCGCCGGCATCGCCATTGGCAAGTTGGCTACCTACAGCCAAGCCCTTGAGGTCAACAGTCACCTTAGTGCCAGCCTCAGGCACCTCAAGCGGAATGACGTTAAATCCTGTAGAACTTGGACAATGGGCATAAGCCACCTGATAATATCCATTGCCGGCATTCAGCAGTTTGGTGGTATATCCGTCGTAGGCAGTACCTACGTATGGGCGCACTTCAGCAAAGTCGTAGGTCACGCAACGCTGTGCATACTCAAAGAGTTCCTTCTTCACAGTGTCGTAGTTGCCATTGTAGAACAGGCGCATGTAAGCCTGTGTGGCATCCTCGGGATACTTGCTCTCGTTCCATATACGACCCACGGTGTTGTTGCCATGTTTCTCCGTCCAGTAATATTGCAGCCAATAGCTTGCATATCTCTGCCATTCGTTCTCGAAGTGACGATGATGGTTCTGCATCCACACCTCATAGTGATAGTTGTTGATAGTCTGCTCAGGATAGTCCTGGAAAGACTGCCACTGTGCACACTGTTCCCAGAAACCACATCCGCCATTGCTGCCGTCATAACCATAGCGGAATCCGCTCTTGAAATCGTTGGCCTTGCCCTGGAGGATATTGTCGCAGTAGGTCTGATATTGGAATGAGTGTCCAATCTCGTGGGCAATGGTAGAACCAACAGGCTGACAAGTGGAGGGATTCACCCAAAGGGCACCAATGGTATTGTCGTAACCCGAACCAGTGGCGAGCCACTCTGTCTGATAAAGCAGGTAGATTTCCATCTTATACTTGTCGAGTTGCGACTTGCCCTGTCCGGTAACGCACATGTTGAGTTTCTCGATGTTCGTCTTGTAGAACTGTTCTGCCTTCAGCAGCAAGTCGTCAATAACCACCCTCAGTTCAGCAGGAACATCCTGTGAGTTGGGGTCGCTGCCGAATCCCGGTTCCCAGAACACCACGAAGTGCTCCGACTGCTTTGACCGGAACCACGACCACTTGGAGTCGCTCTTGAACATGTCCATCGACTTGAATTCCTCGGGCTTGTAGTATTTATCGAGGTCCTTCACGTCAGCCTCGGTCATCGTCTCCACAGTCGTTCCCGACTGTATTACGGTGATGTTCTTCACGTCAGTCTGACATTTCACAGTGATGGTAGCCTGTCGTGCTTCCTTCTTGGTGTTCTTGTCCATCTCGAAGGTAAGCTTTTCCGAACCGCCCACACCATTGTTTTTCACCAATCGCAACCATGTTGCGGTGGAGGCATTATCAATAGTTGCCGTCCACGCAGCCTTTGCGCTAATGGCGATGGAGTAGAAGGTGTCGTCGCAACCGACGCTCACCTCTGTCTCTCCGATTGTTATGTATTCGCCTTGGTATTCGCTGTCGCTGTCAGAGCACGCAGTGAACGTGATGACAGCGAGAAGCGATAAGGCGAGATTGATAAATCTCTTCATTGATTATTGTTGAGCAGTAATATCGAATGTGATGTTGTAAGTTACGGTAACACCATTGCACTCAATGATATACTTGGTCTTGATAGTCTGTCCTGTTGGAGAACAGTTTTCAGGATGATTTCCACCAAAAATTGTCAGTGATGTTTCCGAATTACCAAGGAATACATACGCTACGCTTGATTCTCCGAAAGCTACGGAGTCACCATTGCTGTCGAGCCAATAGCCTGGAGCCTCGCCTGTGTAATTAGGAGTTCCGTCTTCGTTAGCATTGGCGCCGATTTCCTTAACCCACATCTTCAAGCTACCATCTTTGATAGCTTTGAAAATCTGATAGGTAGTCATCTTGAATGCCTGACGCAGATCTTCCTTCACATCAAGTTTGTCGGTAGAGCCCCATTCTGCATCAAATGGCTTTGTGATGGTTATGTCCTTCTCCATTGACTTTGGTGTTCCTTCCGGAGCTGTTTCAGGATCTTGGTAGGCAACAGTCTTCACATGTATCTCAACCATAGCAATCTTGTTGTTGGCAAGGGCTCCGAACATAACTGTTACTTCGCTGCCTTCTGGCATCTGTCCTGGCATCTGACCAATGAGTATAGTCTGTGACTCAGCGTCGAAGTGAGCGAATACACTTGCATTGTCGCCCCAAGAGCCTGCGAATCCTTCTTTGTCATACCAGAATCCGGGTGCGTCAGCTGAATATTCCTGAGCATAGCTGCCGTCGGCATTTGTTGCCACCCAAGCAACCTCATCAAATGAAGCAACACCAAGGTCGGACAATACCTTTGCGGCATCGAAACCAGGAACTTCAATTGGTTCATAAGTGTCGTTAGGAGGAGTTTCTAGACTAAGTTTCTGGGTAGAAACAACAGAAGCCTTAACCTCTTCAAGTCCCTTGGCAACCAATGTGATTACCACGGCAGCACGCTTGTCCTGATATTTTAGAGCCTCGATGAACTTGATGGTCTGACCATCTGTCAGATGACCAGGGAATTGTCCTACATAAAAAGCGCCCTCCTTTGGGTCGAACTCGGCGAATGTCATGGCACCGTCACCCCAGCCAATAACATTTCCGTCGGCATCCCACCAGTGTCCCCATGCAGCACCAGTGTTGGTCATCGTCATATTGTCGGCATGGGTAGTACCTTCGATAGCAAAGCCGACAACATCCTTCGCTGTACCAGTCTCGTCGTTGCCAAGCGAGGCGAGAAGGTCTTCCTTGCTGATACCGAAAAGTTCAGCTATCTTGTCGCAGTCGATGGGTACTGACACACCATCGTATGAAGTAGAGCTGATTGTCACTTCTGCTGTATATTCCAACACAAGGTCGGCATTGATAGTGTTTCTCTGTGCCTCCTTGATGGAGTCCTGGCGCTTCATTTCGGCAATCTCATCATCGGTAAGGATATGAGCGCCCCAGAAGTCGGTATTGTCGCCGCAGCTTGTAATCATGGATGAACCAACCACCATGAGCATGCTGCATATAATGAATGATAATCTTTTCATATCTTTAATCTTATTATGTTGTTAGACATGTTATTGACCTACGATATATCCAGGGTTCTGAACGAGCTTGTTATTGGTCTTCATAGCCGTCTCGGGGATAGCATATACATCGTATGTGGTGGATGTAGTGGCATCCTTGCAGAACCATGACTTTCCGTTCCATACGTTGCGTCCGTCTGCCATCTTGAAGCGGCGAAGATCCTGACGACGATGAAGCTCAGCGCAGAACTCCCATCCCAGGTCGTCGAGCAGACCGCCAAGTTCGATGTCGGCACCACCCTCGTATGTGCTTACGTAAGAAGCAGGATCCCAGTTGGTTGCTCCCTCACATGTGTATTCGCTGTGACCATACTTATATACACTGCCGCCTTCCAGGTCGGCTACAGTACGTGTGGCAGCGGCGAGAGAGGAGAATGAGCGCTTTCTTACCTCAGTAACGAGACTTGCGGCAGTCTCCTTGTCACGACCCAAGCGGAGCAGACACTCTGCCTTGATCATAAGGGCATCGGCATAACGGAATACGGGGAAATCATCGGATGTAGTACCATCGTCTGTTCCTGCGATAATCTCATACTTATGCAGACGTGCTCCCTCCTGCTGATAAGCTCCGGGGTTGTCGATAGAGTGTACGTTGATGTTGTAGTTCAGATTGCCAGTGCCACTCCAATCGTCAGACGAGAATGGAATAGGATCGCCTGCATTCGGGGTGTAAGTACCGTCGGAGTTCTTCACTGCATAGCGCTGCTCGCCATAAGCCCATGTGTCGTCGAGACGCTTGTCGCCGTCGGCATAGGTGTAAATCCACTGTGGGATAGCACATGAACCATTATATCCAGGAGCGGTAGAACCATAGGCCTCAAGACCTGTCTGCGGGAAACAGTAGCTCTGCAAACCGAATTGCACAGTGTGGGTGCGGTCGCCGGGAATGGCGAAAATAATCTCGGGACATTCCTCGATAGATTCACGGAAGCAGTCCTTGTAGTTGGGAGCAAGCGAATATTTGCCTGTGGCGATAATCTCCTCAACCTCAGCGAGAGCAGCCTCAAAGCCGTCGTTGCCAGTGGTGCCGAGATACACATTCTTGTTCAAATAAAGCTTTGCCAAGGCCATACGGGCGGCATTGATATTAGCCCAACCGTAGGCGTCGCTCTCTCCGATATTCTCCTTCGCATACTTGAACTCCTCTACGCAGAAGTTGTAGAGAGCCTCTGTGCCTACCTGCTCGGGCAGATAACCGTCCTCAACAATCTGTGTAGTCTGCAATGGAGGATTGCCAAACATATCGAGAAGATGATAATAGAACATACCACGGAAGAACTTTGCCTGTGCGATGCTTTCCTTGGCATCTTCGGGGGCAGAATCAATCACCATGTTGGCATAAGCGATACCACGATATGCAATATCCCAAGGATTCTGTATCTGATCTACAGAGTATGACCAGTTGTGCTTGTGGAGGTTGACGTATGCGTCACCCCAACCCACACCGGGACGTGAAGGTACCATATACTGGTCGGTTGACTCCTCAATAAGGTGGAACATACCAAACCAGTCTTCCACCAAATAGCGATACTGTGCCACTGATGCACCGAGAATCAGCGAGAGGTCGTTCTCATTGCTGAGGTCGATATTGCTGTCGTTCAGCTGGTCGTATAGTGTCTCGTCGAGATTGGTGCAAGATGTAGCTCCAGTAAGCACTGCTCCGCCAATGCAAAGACCGACGAGGGTTTTTCTTATTATTGCTTTCATAATATATATGTGTTATTATGTATTACTGAATTTAGAAATTGAATGACATACCGAAGGTATAGCTGCGAGTGGTAGGATACTTGTCGCGGTCGTCGATACCTGGAGACATAAAGTAGTTGCTGACCTCGGGGTCGATACCCGAATAGCCTGTGATACAGAAGAGGTTGGTGGCTGAAGCAAACACGCGCACGTTCTTCAGATAATTTGTAATCTTACCCTTCAGAGGCAATGTATATCCGAGAGTCACGTTGGCGAGCTTCAGGAAGTCACCATTCTCCAGATGGTCGCTCCATACACCCTGAGACATTGAGCTCGACAGTTTCACCATCTTCTGCTGACCAGTCTCGGGATCGATATAAGGAGTTCCGTCGGCATTGATGGCAGGATAGTAATTGTCGGCACTCTTCAGGCGGTTGTAGGCGATAGAGTTATTCTCGTAGAAGCAACGCTGTGCGTTGAGAATCTTAAAGCCAAACTGACCGGTGAACTGCATGTTGAGGTCGAAATCCTTATAGCGCAATGTGTTGTTCCATCCGAAATATACATCAGGCATACCATTGCCGCAACGCTGGCGGTTTTCCTTCACATTGAGGTTGGTGTTGAATGGCTTTGCAACCCAGTTGCCGTTTTCGTCCTTCACTTCTACAAGTACAAAACCGTCCTTGTCCACACCTACCGACTTAAGCATCCAATAGTCACCAAGTCCGGTGCCTACCTCCATACAGTGAGTAGTAACTGAGATTGGGTCGCTCACTCCTCCCACTTCCTGGAAGTTGTCTGTTTCATACAAGTCGTTGTTGAGGCTTATCAGCTTGTTCTTGTTGCTCGACATGGTTACTGTTGTCTCCCATGTGAAGTCCTTTGTCTGTACGGGGATGGCATTCACCATAATCTCTATACCAGAGTTGCGAATCTTACCCACGTTGGCAAGTGTATATCCATAGAGGTTGGGAGGACATGGCACTGCAAAGTGATACAACAGATCCTTGGTGGTCTTCACGTAATAGTCAATACTACCGCTGAGGCGACCCTTCAGCACCGACCAGTCAAGACCGAAGTTCCACTCCTCTGTTGTCTCCCACTTGAGGTTCTTGTTCACGTTCTGTACCACCTCAAGAGTCTTAATCCAATTGCCTTCGAGATCCTTGACATCACCATATCCGGCAAAGTTGTAGAGATATTGTGACAGATAGTTGTCAGAAGGTGTAATACCAGTAACACCAAATCCCACACGCAACTTCAGATTGTCGAGCCAGTTCTTGGTGCTCTTCATAAACTTCTCATTGCTGATGGTCCATCCTGCTGATACAGAGGGGAATGTAGCCCATTTGTTATTCTCACCAAACTTGGTTGAACCTTCGCGGCGAATACTTGCCAGTATATTATACTTTTCGCCATATCCATAGCTTACACGTCCGAAGAAACCGACGAGCTTGCTGCTGCTGCGATAAGAGCCCATCGATGCATGGCGGTCCTCCTCCTGAATCAGCGAACCATTGCCGAGGTTGTTCCACAGGAAGGCGAGCGATGAGAAGTTGCCGTTGCCTGCATTGAAGCCGTCATCCTCATGATAGAGGTAGCTATAACCCACGAGAGCGTCGATGCGGTGCATGTTGTTGATTGTGGTGTGATAGCGAGAAGTGAGTTCGAGGTTCTTGTCAACCCAGTTGCCGTTGCTCTTTGAGGCAGAACCGTTGTAGTTTTCCTGACGAGCGAGGCTGTAGTGAAGCGGAGATGTGAAGTATTCTCCAGCATCCGAACCTTCGCCCCATGAGAGCATGAGTTTGGTTTCCCAACCCTTGATAGGGGTGACTGTCACATTACCAGTGAGCTGGGAGAAGCGGCGGCGAACATTGCCGAAACTCTCGTTCAGCATTTCTACGGGATTATAATACTGCAGTTTATTGAAGTTCTCGTAGTAGCTTCCGTCCTCGTTATATACAGGCTCAGACGGGTTACGGATAACCGCGTTGCGGTAGGCGAGGTTGAAGTCGCCGGTGGTGTATTTCTGGCGAGTGACGAGTGCATTGAAGTTAAACTTCAGGATGTCGTCCCATGCATACTGTGTATAGTCGAGCTGGGCCTTGAGGTTCTCGTTGTCATTGTTGCGCATTATACCTTCCTCATTGTTGTAGGCTACGTTGGCAGAATAAGTGGAGTTCTTCGTACCGCCGTTGATGAGCAATGAGTGGTTGTGCTTGAATCCAGCCTTGCGTGAAACAGACTTAATCCAGTCGGTGTCGTAGCCGAGATATTCCTGGGATGTCTTGCCATAGATGACATCGTGTGTGTCCATAAACTCAGCCTTCTTCGACCACTGTGAGAATGAGAAATAGTTGGAGTAGTTGATGTTCACCGTTGCGTCGCGCTTACCAGTCTTGGTAGTGATGAGGATGACACCATTGGCACCACGTGTACCATAGATAGCTGCTGCAGAGGCATCCTTCAGTACGTCGATAGAGGCGATGTTCTCGGGAGCCACAGTGTTGAGGTCGCCCTCAATACCGTCAACAAGCACAAGTGGAGTAACACTACCTACAAGAGTAGTGGCACCACGGAGCATAATCGAAGACTGCTCCGTAGGGTTACCAGATGAGTTGACTACAGAAAGACCGGCAATCTTACCTTTCACGAGTTCGGCAGCATCACCAATCTTACCGCCAGCGAAGTCCTCGGCCTTGACGCTCGATACAGCCGATGTGATATCGCCTTTGCGCTGTGTACCATATCCGATGACAACCACTTCGTTGAGCGACTTGAGGTCTTCCTGAAGTGTTAGCTTGCCACCTTTGGTTTCCTGTGAGATAAAACCGATGTATGAAACAACAAGGGGAGTTTTGTTGCTCTTCACCTTAAGAGTATAGTTACCGTCGAAGTCGGTAATGGTGCCGTTCTTCGGATTGCCCTTTTCCACTACGCTGGCTCCGATGATTGGTTCACCGTTGACATCCACTACCACACCCTTGATTACTGTGCCGTTCTGTTGCACGGATGTAGTCGATGTGATACCCATACTTTCCTGGGCAGCCTGCACAGGAGAGATCACGCCGCCTGCTGTCAAGAGCAGCAGACAAGTCGTGGCTTTGACTATGGCTCTGCCATGTCGAAAGTTCATTTCTTTCTGAGATACATTCATATCAACATAAAATTTTAGTTAGTATTTAATTTTGTTGCTTTTATTATTTCATTGCATTGCGCAGCTTATCCACGGCTGTCGTGATCATGTCGTGGGTGCCGCTGCCGTCGGTGACGTATTTCACCACCATGTTGGCATATTCCACTGCTTCCTTCAGCTCGGCCGATGTGCTCTCGTCGGGAGTGCCAGCCCTGCGCAGAAGTCCTGTCAGCGGGCGGAGGTCTTCCATCTCGGCAAGGTTGCCTGGACGCATAGTGTTGATGGCCTTATTTAGCTTGGCTGCCGCAGCGTTAACCTTCTTCTGGGTTAAAGCTGCATTGCTGCCATTTACCATTTTGGCATCGTCGAGAGCCTTCACAAGGCGCCAATATCCGTTGGGAGCCCACTTGTCCTGTTCTGCCACTCTCTCCTCTGCCATTGCGATGAGAGCTTGCAACTCACTCTTATCTACCTCAGCAGTACTCTCGTTTACCTCGATTTGGGTTGCATCGGTGTGGTTGATGCGATAATAGTGGGTGGTATGATTAGAGCGATAGTAGTCGGGCTGGAAGGTCTGTCCGTTTACTGTCAGAGTGTATATGTTGCCGTTCACTCCAGAGTCCTTTGTAGGGCGGTTGGCAGTGATGTTGTTGAGATATGAGTCGATGTTGAGTGTGGCGT
The DNA here is from genome assembly GCA_945869265.1 of uncultured Prevotella sp. Taxonomy (GTDB): domain Bacteria; phylum Bacteroidota; class Bacteroidia; order Bacteroidales; family Bacteroidaceae; genus Prevotella. The sequence continues at coordinate 28,072 of CAMBOI010000010.1, forward strand.
CGCTCCATGTCATGGCGTCAGTGCCTGTCATGGCTAATGGTCCATACATCAGTGTTCCCACCCATGCATCGTCGAGTTGCGTGCCGTCGGCACTTGCCACGTCGCTTGTCAGTTTGTCGGCACCATAGTTGATGTGCTTGGTGAAAGGCATTTCCACCTCTATCACATCTCCTTTCTTCCATGTGCGCTCCACACTGTAATATGTAGATGGTTGGCAGTTAGTGGTGATAGTCTTTCCGTTGAGCTTTACCGTGAAGCCCGCGGTTGCCCAATAGGGAACGCGGAGCTTCAAGGTAAATTTGCCTTTGCCCTCAACAATTGAAATCTTCGATGATTCAGCAGGCCAAAGACAATCCTGGACAATCTTTATTCCTTTTTCTTTCCAAACCAAATTAGTAGGTATATATAATGTAACAAAGAGAGAGTTGTCATTAACAAAGTATGCAGCCTCCTGATACTTGGTGTGGTTCTCCGATCCCGTACCTCCGCAGCATGTGGATTGCGGTGTTTCGTTGCCGAATGGTTTTGTGGCATTCAGTCCCACGGCATATTGGTAGCAAGTCTGGTAGTGTTCAGGGTTGAGCGATCCAATAATCTGGTTGTAGAGCACTCGCTCGTAGTAGTCCATATATCTTGCGTCGTCGGGGTTGTAACAGTTGAGGTCGCGCGTGAGTTTCAGCAGGTTATATGCGCAGCAAGTCTCGTTGATGTCGGGATTGCTCTCAGCCTCTCCCTCCTGCATGCCATTTGTTGCCATACTCAGGATTTGTGTATATGGTTGGCGGAACATCTCTCCGTTGCCCACTCCACCAGTGGCATATACATATCGTCCCTGAAGCAGTGTCCAGAAATTTTGGGCTATATTATAATAATAGGTGTTGCCGTTGCCATTGTATGAGCGCAGTGCACCTATAATCATAGGTATGTGCTGGTTGGCATGGCGTGTGCGTATGTCGTCGATGTTCCTCGACAGCGGGTCGTAGAATTTTGGTGCGTCAAAGTAGTTGCTTGCCTCAAGGAGTTTTGCCTTCTCGTCCTCGTCGCTCACCATCTCCGACAGGCGTGCCAGTGATTCGCTGATGCCGCCCACCTCTCCGGCGATATACATATCCCACATCTCATAGCGGTTGCCTGGACGCTCACGGCGTTCCTTCTGTGTGCCATCCTGCTTCACGTATGTGCGGTAGTGCATGCGGTTCCACACCCACAATCCCATATCCTTGGCAATGGTGAGTGCTTTGTTGGCAATTTCCTTGTCGTCAAACAGGTTGGCGATGTCGATAAGTCCGGCAAGCTGCTTGTGCACCGAGTAATATGGTGCCCACACTCCGTCGGTGTTATTGTATGGCGCATATCGCTCAATGAGGGCACAGTGTTGTGCGGGAATGGCGTTGATATATCCATAGCCATATTCCTTATACTTCTTTTTATATCCGTCGAAGTCGCTCCAGGCTCCCTTCATATTGCCCAACTCTTCCTCGGGGGCGAAATCGCGAGCCTCCCAATAGCGTCCTAACTTCTCATTATATACGAAGGTGCGCTCCTGACATTCGCGCAGTTCGTTCACCATCCTCACGATATTCTTTCTAAGGATATCCTTCTGCACAGGGTCGGTGGTTACGGCATAAGCTTGTGCCAATGCCGACATATAATGCCCTGAACCATGACCTTTGAGCTTGCAGTCGGGAGCGTCCCATCCGTCACTGACGGTATATCCCTCGGTGGGCAATCCATAGGTGTCGCGATAGTTGTAGAGTTGCTGAGTAACGTCCCACGAACAAATTTCGCGGATAGCCTCGTCACGGTTCCATGTCAACCTGTTGTCTCCATTGAGGGTGACATCCGATAGGGGTAAGGTATGTGCCACGGCATTGCGTGGCACATCACTCTCACCCTTCACCACCTTCACCTCAGCGGCAACAGGGAAACCCTGTTCGGTGGTTTCGTCTCCAATTATGTAACCATTAACTTTATATGACTTCCCGGCTGGATTTTTCTTACTGTCGGCCTGTTCCTTCTCTTTGGCGAGGGCAGAATTGCTCCATCTCACCTGTCGATATTCTGCCTGTCCGTTGCTGTATGTCACCCATACCAAATAGGGCAGACGTGGGGCAGTGCCCTCTGGACAGTTCACCACCACAGGACTCACATCTTTTATAATGCGAGGGCTTCCGTTGTTGGCACTTGTCGTGAGAGTCATCATCGAACAGCACACGATAGCCATGATTTTTTTCATCTGTATCATAATATAGTTTTTTTAGTTATTCAGACTGTGTTTCGATTCACGCTGCAAAATAATATAATTTTAATGAAACGGAATGAAAAAATCGTCTCAATTGGTGTAAAAATCGTCCCAATCTTACAAAAATCCCGCATTTCAGTACAATTTTTGCATTGTATCACCATTGCCACTGCTCCAATAATCCTCCAATCTTCCTCCGTACCAAAGTCGGTGATGCTCCATATCAAAGTCGGTGGTACTCCTATCTGGGTGGGGTAAAAAAGCGGAGTCACAGCGGAGTCATAGCGGAGTAACATTGGCGCAGAGTCTCCTCAGCACAAGGAAATAATGCTGAGGAAGACATCACACTCGACCAATTGTTTATGATAAAAGCCATAATTATTATGGAAACTAGGAGATAATGAGGCAAAAATATGTTAAATAATCAAGATTTTATAGTTAAAAAACCTTTTTATTGCCACTTCTGCCACCCTTTTGCCACCCTTTTGCCACCACTTAACCATCAGACAATGTGATATTTAAGGTGATAGGTGGCAAAGGTGGCAAAAGAAAATTAAAATCACTGATGCGCGCGCGTACGCGCGTGAGGAAGTGGGCAATTTGATGAGATGTGGATAGTAGTAGTGATTGCGTGACTACAGTTATTGTAATGTACTCACTATAGTTTTCTGAATGTTCACACTATAGCTATCATAAAGTTCTTATTATTGCTATTATAATTATACAAGAATAGGCATCTAATCTATGTTCCGCACTGCGGAACGTACGTTCACCACTGCGGAACGTACATACCGCAGTGCGGAATATACATACAGCAGTGCGGAACATAACTCAAACATAGGCTTCACATAACTTTATATTAGCTTTAGTGATAAAATATAGATAGTTAGAGTGAAAAAATCTATTCACTCTGTTCAGTACATGCGACAATAGTCATATTGAGATTGATACAGTAGCTGTTTCTATATGTCGTCTTTCTATTTCAATGCCGTCATGTACAAGGTATTTTTATGTCGTTCTTGACACTTTTCCAAGGTGTTTTTGCCATAAAACATACACTTTTCCAAGGCACTTTCCTGCTGCAGGAGATAAATACAATAATTGAAATATCAAAACTTTTATCAGATTATTTATTGATATATACAGATAATTAACAGTTGCCAATCTACTAATTGCAATAAATCTACACAAATAAGCAATCCATCGTCAGCACTTTTACAAAATCACTGGAATACTCGTTGTATTTTATGCCGTAAGTTGAAATGAGTGTAGGATGGATGACCGTTTTCCTTGGTATGCGTTCTGACAGAAGGTTCTGCCGGTGAATTAGAGTGTTGTGATATGACTTGTCAACAGTGAACTCCTCGCTGTAGAATTTCATTTCACACAGGTTTACGACATTATCCTTACGTATGATGAGCAAATCAATCTGTGTACCTGCGTCATCCTCGGAGTCGCCTGTGACAGACCATGCCGATTGAGTCGATGACACACCAGAAATACCTAATGCCGACTTAATTTGCGAGATATGTGAAAGACAGACTTCCTCAAATGCAAACCCACGCCATGAATTTACTTTGGGTGACGTATGACTTGCTGACCAGAACCCCTCGCCAAGAGAGGCCGTGCCGCTTACGAAACGAATATAAAACAATGAGAAATGATCGATGAGCTTATAGCGTTCCTCGCGCTTGCCCATTCCAAAAGGCTGATAGCAGAGAACATAGTCGCTTGCAACAAGGGCGCGCAGGAGTTTTGTCAGGGAACCACTGTCGGCAATGCCTGTAAGGCGTGATATTTCCTGTCGGGTGTGACCGGAGCGTCTGCTTGAAAGCACACTTACAATTTTTTTTATGTCTTCGGGATTGGAGAATGCCGAGGAGAACATCCTGTCGTATTCATCCTTGAGTTTTGCTTGTCGTGAGAAGAAAATGTCCTCGACATTTTGTGCCAAACTGTATTCACGGCGCAGATAGCCAAGGTAATACGGAATGCCTCCGAATATCATGTAACTCTGCACCATGTCATAGCGAGACATACGGATGTCCCTGCTTTTGTAGTATGCCTCACATTCGCCAAGGGTGAATGGGCGGAGACATATTTCGTATGTGATTCTACCATATAACCCTCCATGATTATTCACAAGGTTGTCCTGCATCCAAGATGTGGCACTTCCGCATACAACAAGCATGATGTTATGGCGATGGCAGGCCCAACTATTCCAGAATGACTCAAATGCACGCACAAATCCTGAACGGGCTGTGTCCATCCATGGCAGTTCGTCGAGAAAAACCAGAATTCTCTCCCCATTGTCTTTCTCCATAAGCAATTGCTCGAGCATAAAGAAAGCCTCTAACCATGTTTTCGGACATTTGTTTTGTTTCATCCCATAAATTTTCAGGGAATAAAAGAATCCTCGTAGCTGGTCATTAGTGAGTTTTTTATTACCCTCGTCATCGAATGGAGACAATCCTGCATGTCGAAACGTTATTCTGCCTCGGAACGTTTCGTCAACAAGGTATGTCTTGCCCACCCTTCTTCTGCCATATACGGCAACAAATTCAGCCTTGCCACTATCGTATAACGACATTAGTTCACTGGTTTCTCTTTCTCGTCCAATAATGTTTGTCATATTTGCCAATAATGCTTATAATTTTCTGCAAAGATAGTAAAAATATCAATATCAGAAAAATATAAGGCATTATTTAGTTTATAATTAACTGTAATTATATCTTTTTAGCTTTTTAACTATTTCTATATGTCGCCTTTCTATTTCAATGCCGTCATGTCAATGCGGAATATCTGTCTTTGCATTGGCTGTTTCCTTTTTATGAACATGGTCATGTAATCGGTGCATAGATGATCTTGCCGCGATTCTCGAAATTGCCGTTGCATAAGACGTACGCCTTGGATATTGCATAGTCAGGATTGCTTAATACATTGCTTAAGGCATTGTGTCTTTCGAAGTCTTTTCCCGATTTGACCTCTATTGGTATCGCCATATTAAATGTTCATAAAAACGTCCTGATAATGGAAAAATAGTACTGAAAAGCATTAAAATAGGCAAAACGAGACTATTTTTGTATTGTTTGAGACGATTTTTTCTTTCTATTATAAATAAAAGGAGTATCTTTGCAAGCGAAATACAGTAATCGAAACAATAATTAAATAACCGAATATGAAAAAAATCATTATCGCTACAATCATGGCGGCAGTAATGATGCCCGCCAATGCACAGAAGAAGGGTGGCCATGGCTATCCAATCACTCCTGTGGAGTTTACCAAAGTGAAAGTCACTGACTCGTTCTGGGGACAGAGACTAAAGGCAAGCCGCGAGGTAACTATACCACTCGCCTTCAGTAAGTGTGAGGAGACTGGACGATACACCAACTTCGAGAAGGCTGCCAAGCCAAGTGAATCATATAAGGTGGAAGGATTGTCATTCGATGACACCGATGTATATAAGACCATAGAGGGCGCAAGCTACTCACTGCAGACATATAGCGACAAGCGACTTGTGGAGTATATCGACAGTGTGCTCGACATTGTAGCAAAGGCTCAGGAGCCCGACGGATACCTATATACATCGCGCACGATGAACCCGAAGCATCCTCATGAATGGGCTGGCGACAAGAGATGGTCGAAAGAGGAAGATCTCAGTCATGAACTATATAACCTCGGACACATGGTGGAGGGAGCTGTTGCCCACTATCAGGCCACAGGTTCAAGGAAATTCCTCGACATAGCATGCCGTTATGCCGATTGTGTGTGCCGTGAGGTAGGTCCGAATAGCGGTCAGGCTTGTGTTGTTCCGGGACATCAGATTGCAGAGATGGCACTGTGCAAACTATATGTGCTGACTGGCGAGAAGAAATACCTTGATGAAGCAAAGTTCTTGCTCGACTATCGCGGAAAGACGCAGTTTAAGAGCGAGTACAGTCAGAGTCACCTGCCAGTGCTTGAGCAGGATGAGGCTGTGGGACACGCCGTGCGTGCTGCATATATGTATGCCGGTATGGCTGATGTGGCTGCCCTTACTGGCGACAAGTCGTACATCGAGGCCATCGACCGTATATGGGAAAACATTGTGAGCAAGAAGATGTACATCACTGGAGGTATTGGTTCTACAGCCTCCGGAGAGGCTTTCGGCAAGAACTATGAACTGCCAAATATGTCGGCATATTGCGAGACATGCGCTGCCATTGGTAATGTATATGTCAACTATCGATTGTTCCTGCTCCACGGAGAGTCGAAATACTACGATGTGCTCGAGCGTTCGCTGTATAACGGACTCATCTCGGGTGTGTCGCTCGACGGTGGCGGTTTCTTCTATCCCAATCCCCTTGAGTCAATGGGTCAGCACCAGCGCCAACCGTGGTTTGGATGCGCTTGCTGTCCTTCGAACATAGCACGATTCATTCCCTCTTTGCCTGGATATGTATATGCCGTGAAGGACAACAACGTGTATGTAAATCTCTTTATGAGCAATACATCAACACTTGACGTGAAAGGTAAGAAAGTGACTATTGAGCAAACTACAGAATATCCCTGGAATGGTGACATCGCAATCAAGGTGGGAGCCAATAAGGCTGGACAATGGGGAATGAAGGTTCGTATTCCGGGATGGGTGCGCAACCAGGTAGTGCCAAGTAACTTGTATGAATATAGCGACAACTTGCGCCCGCAATATAGTATAGAGGTGAACGGAGTGAAGGTGGAAGGCAAAATAGAAGCCGACGGATACTTCACCATCAATCGCAAATGGAAGAAGGGCGATGTGGTGAGAGTACACTTCGACATGGAACCACGCACAGTTCGTGCAAACGGAATGGTTGAGGCTGACCGTGGATTTGTTGCCATTGAGCGCGGTCCGGTTGTGTATTGCACCGAATGGCCCGACAATGACTTTGATCTTATGGGAGTGCTGATCAACCAGAGCCCAAAGATGGTTGTGGAGGACGGTACATTGCATGCAAAGCATGCCAAGGAGGCCGATTATTATATAAAGGTGATAAAGACAGATGGTCAGATATTGAGCTTCGACAAGAGCGGACGACTCACCACAAAGGATGTGCGCATGACATTTATTCCATATTATGCTTGGTGTCATCGCGGTAGTGGAAAGATGCGCGTATGGCAGGCTCAGGATCTCAATGCATCACGTCCCTCTAAGCCAGCAACACTTGCCTCATTGAGTAAGATAACTGCCTCAACACCAGCTACGTCGCTCTCGTCAATAAATGACCGACTCGTTCCTAAGGATGGTGATGACCGCTCAATGCCCTATTATCACTGGTGGCCTAAGAACAACTGCACAGAGTGGATAGCTTATGATTTCCCGCAGGAATCAACTGTACAGAGCTCAACAGTGTATTGGTTTGACGATGGTCCTTGGGGTGGCTGCCGCATACCAAAGGCATGGCGTATGTATTACAAGGACGGTGAAGGAAAATGGCAACCGGTGAGTGGTGCCGACAAGTATCCGTCTATCAAGGGAAGCGCATGTACAGTCAACTTCGACCCCGTGAAGACTACTGCCGTGAAGATTGAGATCGATTTGCCTGAGGACAACTCGGCTGGTCTCTTTGAGTGGAGCGTAAAGTAAATGAACAATGAAACTTTTTCTTAGAATAATTTTGGTAATTTTGGCCATACCCATGTATGGCAAGACATTTAACTTGCAGTCGCCAAATAAGCGACTGCAAGTTACTGTCGTTTCTGGGGAGTCATTAACATGGAGTATTCTTCATGACTCCAAAGAGGTGATGCGCCAATCGCAGATAGATATCAACAATGCCTATCAGGGCAAGGCGAGTGCATCGGCAGTGAAGAATCACAAGATATCATTTCCCACACCATTTTATCGTCAGAAGAGTGTTACGACAGAGTATAATGAACTGACCTTGTCGCTTGGCAAGGGGTGGTCGGTGGTGTTCCGAGCCTTCGACGAGGGTGTTGCTTATCGCTTTCAATGTAAGGGTAAGGTGCCCGCAATCATATCCGACGAGAAAGCAGAATTCCATTTTAATGGTGACAGTCAGTCGTGGCTCTCTTTCACTACCAATGACAAGAAGCCCGAGGCAATGGCATTCCAGAATATCTATGACCAGAAACCACTTGGTGAAGCAAAGGATAAACTCGCCTTCCTGCCAGCCACTGTGGCAAATGGCTCTGTAAAACTGACTATTCTCGAAAGCGACCTTAGGGCATATCCAGGAATGTTTGTGAAGAAGTCTGCCGATGGAGAAAGTCTTGAAGGATGGTTTGCGCGTTATCCCAAGACCTTCGACAAATATCCTTGGCGTCAGCAGAGATATGTCACCTCTACCGAGGACTTTATCGCGCGCACTAATGGCAAACTATTCCAGACACCATGGCGCATTGTCGCCGTGACGGAGAAGGACACCGAGATGCCAGTGAACAACCTTGTTTATGCCCTTGCTGAACCAGCCAAGACCACCGATACGTCATGGATAAAGCCGGGTAAGGTGGCATGGGATTGGTGGAATGATTGGAATCTGAAAGGTGTGGACTTCGAGGCTGGTATCAACTTTGATACATACAAATACTACATAGATTTTGCAGCGAAGAACAATATAGAATATGTGGTGCTCGACGAGGGGTGGTATGAGTCGAAGAAAGGCGATATTATGAATCCCATTCCAGAAATCCGTCTGCCCGAACTTATTCAATATGCCAACTCCAAGGGGGTGGATATCGTTTTGTGGACAGTGTTCAATGTGCTCGACGAACATCTTGACGAGGCAATGGCGAAATACAAGTCAATGGGCGTTAAGGGTTTCAAGATCGATTTCCTCGACCGCGACGACCAGGAGGCGGTGGAACTTGCCTATCGCATAGCCGAAGCAGCACTGAAGTATCAGATGGTGCTTGATTACCATGGCTACTACAAGCCCACTGGCATGAGTCGCACGTTTCCTAATATTCTCAACTACGAGGGTGTATTCGGTATGGAGGAGTCACGATGGACAGAACTCTCCAATGATATGCCGCTATATGATGTCACATTTCCATATATCCGCATGATGGCAGGAAGAGTGGATTTTACACCAGGAGCCATGCGCAATGGAACGAAAGACAACTGGAAGGCAATATACACAGCTCCAGTAAGTATGGGAACACGTTGCCACCAGTTGGCATGCTATATCGTTCACGACTCTCCGTTCACCATGCTTTGTGACGCTCCCACCAACTATGAGCAGGAGCAGGAGTGTGTTGATATGATAACAAGTCTGCCCACGGTGTTCGACCGCACTATCATCCCACAAGGCGAGATGGGCAAGTATATTGTCACTGCACGTGAAAAGGACGGCAACTGGTATGTGGCAGGACAAACCAATTGGGACAAGCGTAAAATAACGCTGAAATTTGATTTCCTGGAGAAAGGTAAGACATACCACACCACTCTTTTCCGTGATGGCATCAATGCTAATCACAATGCAGAGGACTATAAGATTGAGACAATTGATGTCAATTCCGATACCGTTCTCGACATCACTATGGCGAGCGGAGGAGGTTTTTTGATGAAATTAGGAATTAGGGATTAGGAATGAAGATTAGGGCAATTATACTGGCGCTGCTGATGGCAGTGGGAATGTATGGACAGGAGTTGGCATTCAGGCACTATGCCGACTATGATGGTCTTTGGCGCAATGCCATCAGTGCATTGGCACAAGACAGATATGGATTTATCTGGATAGGTGCTGATGCCGGATTGAAACGCTTCGACGGAATATCCATGCGTAGTTTCCATACCTCCGACGACAAGTCTGTGCAGTCGGTATATGCCCTGCTCGATATGGGCGACAGTCTGATGGTAGGTACTGACGACGGGGCATTTGTGCTCAACTACAAGACGGAAGCTATCCATCGGATTGCGCTCAAACCGGTAAAGGGCGGACAGAAGAACATTCATGTTACTTCGCTTGCCCTTGACAAAGACAATAATGTGTGGATCTCCACAATGGGACATGGCGTGTTTCACTATACTACCGACAATGGTGTAGTGAGACACGCCAATGTTTGTGCCAATAACCGCGTGGCACAGGTGTTTGTGGATAGTTCCAATCAGATATGGGCTCTTACTGCTTGGGATAAGAACGGACTATATCTCTTTGATAAAGCTACAAGGAGATTTGGTGTATATAAGCTCAATGGTAATTGGTCGCCATCAGTGTATTGTATGACCGAAACAGACGATGGTACACTGTGGCTCGGTACATGGAATGAGGGAATTGTGGCATTCGACCGTGGAGGCAGTGTTAAGTCAACATATATAGGTCCTGGACATAAGGACTATGCCCTTCATGTACACTCAATATGCGAATATCGACCAGGGGTATTACTCGTTGGTTGTGACAAGGGAATGGTGTGGTTAGACGTCAAGAACAATACCAGTACCACTTATTCCAAACTATCCCAGATAGCATCCCCAATATCAGGTTCATTTGTATATCCTATCATCACCGACAATGAGGGCGGAATATGGATAGGAACATTTTATTCGGGTCTTAACTACGTGTCGCCAGCCAACGGACGATTCACGTCGTTCACATATAAGCAAGGCGCCAATTCTGTGCAAGGCAATGTCATAAGTCGATTTTGCGAAGATGGCAACCATGATATATGGATAGCCTCGGACGACGGCGGACTCAACAAGTATTCGCCATCGACGGGATTATTTGAACATATAGTGCTCGGAAACGGTGATATGTCAGACAATAATATCCATGCACTATGTATTGATGGCAACCAGTTGTGGATAGGCACATACACTGGTGGAGTATATGTGATGAATATAACCACACGCAAGTGCCGACGATACACTGCATCCACCAATCCTAATTCTCTCTATGGTAATAGTTGCTATGCAATCTATAGAGACAGCAAGGCGAATATATGGGTTGCCACCACTACAGGAATCAACCTTTACCGACGTGACACCGACGATTTCCTAAGGATGAAATCCATTGAGTCCACTATCATGGATATCAAAGAAGATGAACATGGCAATATGTGGTTTGCCTCACAGAGTCATGGTATTCTGAAATACAATACTACTACACGCAAATGGAAAACATACAAGAGTGAAAACACTCACTCGGTGACAAACAGTATGTTGGTGGCTGAGAATGGTAAGGTTTTGGCAGCCACCGACGATGGACTATTGCTTTATGACTCCAAGGTAGATGCCTTTTCCAATGTTGAGATGTTGCGCGATACTGCCGTATATGCTATAGTGGAGGATAATGGTAATATGTGGATTACTACTAATGAGGGACTATATAAGGTGGCAGATGGAAAACCTATGATGCACTTCGACACCAATGATGGTCTGCTTAGTGACATATTTATGCCAAATGCTGCCTTGAAGGCTTCAGACGGCAGAATATACCTTGGTACGGTGAATGGATTCAACACATTCTATCCTTATCAGATCAAAACCAACTCACGGATACCGAAGGTTATGATAACATCGGTGAGGGTAATGAATGAGAAGAGGAACGTGGCCGATCGTATAGAACTATCCTATCACGACAAGATGATTAGTATCTCTTTTGCTGCGCTCAGCTATTGCATGCCACAGAAAAATCTCTATTCATATATACTCAAAGGATTTGACCGTCAATGGGTTATGGCTGGCAATAACTCTACAGCCACATATACCAATCTGGCTCCCGGAACATATAAATTCATGGTGAGAGGTTCCAACAACGATGGAGTGTGGAGCAACGAGGAGGCTGTGCTCGAGATAGTGGTCAATCCACCCTTCTATTGGAGCATGACAGCCAAGGTGTTGTATTTGATTATTATAGTATTGATAATAATCTATGCATACAGATATACTATCACAAGGGAGCGCAAGAAGCATGAGAGGCAGATGGCGAAACTCAATGAGGAGAAACAAATTGAGGTGAGAAACGCTAAGATTCAGTTCTTCACAACTATTGCCCACGAGATACGCACTCCGCTGTCGCTGATTATCGGTCCTTTGGAGAAATTGGTGAAGACCACTGCCCAATTATCAGACTCTGAAAGAAAGAACTTGAGAATTATAGACCGCAATGCCCATCGTCTGCTCGATCTTGTCAACCAACTGCTTGATTTCAGTAAGGTGGAAAACAGAAGTATGGTGGTGAGGTTTAAGGTGCAGAATATATGCAATATGCTACAGGCTGTGACTGAGCGATTTGAACCTACATTCGCCCAAAATGGCATAAATTTCAAGATAGAGATGCCCGATAGCCATTTTACAGCCGTAATCGACAATGAGGCAATCACCAAGGTGGTGAGCAATCTGCTTACCAATGCACGTAAATACACTAACGACTTTGTGCGCCTGTCATGCCATGTCATGCCCGACGACAATAGTTTTGCCATCGAGGTGGAGGACAATGGAGTGGGAATAGATCCAAATGACCACGAGAGAATATTCAATGCATTCTACCAGTCGGCCGACAACAAACCAGGTACTGGTATCGGATTGTCGATAGTGAAGAACATAGTGGATCAACACCATGGCAAGGTGAGTGTGAAATCGGAACCGGGACATGGTGCAATATTTACTGTAGTATTGCCTGTGAGACAGGATGTGCCTGCGGAAAGTGAATTGACAACCGACAAGGTGGAAGAATCCAATAATAACATGACGATATTATCTTCGGCAGAAAGCCAGTTGGTTGTGCCTGTTGATGATTCGGCTGTACTTGTTGTAGATGACAACAATGATATGCTGGAATATCTTGAGGAGAACATGTCCGAGAAATATCGTGTGATAGTGGCTCATGACGGACTCGAAGCTCTCGACAAGTTGGCATCCAACGATGTGTCGCTTATCATCTGCGACTGGATGATGCCGCGAATGGATGGAGCTGAACTGTGCCGACGTGTGCGCAATGATGCCTCAACCAGCCATATCCCATTTGTGATGCTCACGGCAAAGACCGACACCGACTCCAAGGTGGAGGGAATGAATGTGGGAGCCGATGCATATATTGAAAAACCATTCTCGATGAGTTATCTTGAGGCCTGTTGCCTAAATATCATGCATGTGAGGAGATTACTGCGAGAGAAATACTCTACAACACCATCTGAACCAATATCCGAGATTGCATCCACAAGTGTGGATAAGGATTTCCTTGAACGTATGCAGAGGATTATCGAAGAGAATTTCGCTAATCCCGACCTCAATGTCAACTTCCTTGCCGACAAATTGTGCATCAGTCGCTCGCGACTTTTCGCCAAGATAAAGACACTTGCTGACGTGTCTCCCAACGATATGATTCAAATAGTGCGCCTGAAGAAGGCGGCCCAAATGCTCTCAGAGGGGAATATGAAGGTGAGTGAGGTATGCTATACCGTAGGATTCAGTAATCCGTCGTATTTCTCTAAGTGCTTCTACAAGCAGTTTGGAGTAAGTCCTTCGGAGATAAGAAAATAAATTGCGTTTATTCATTGAATGTCGAAAAAAATATGTAACTTTGCAGCCAAAAATTCAATTTGGCTATAATGAAGAAGTTACTCGAACTCTTTAAAAAAGAGAAAAAGGCCAAGAAGGGCCTATTGGCAATAGAGTGGGTGGTGATGGGATATCTCGCCATCACCACCCTCTTGATGCTTTTTACATATACTAAGGTGCACTCACCCGGAGAGATGCTGTGGGGCAGGGTGCAGATAGTGATAATGACTGTGGCTTTGTGGGCTGTGTATCGCATGCTGCCATGCCGATTCACTCGTTTGTGCCGCATACTGGCGCAGATGGCACTGCTCTCTTGGTGGTATCCAGACACATACGAGTTCAACCGCATGTTTCCCAATCTCGACCATCTGTTTGCCTCGTGGGAGCAGGGTGTGTTTGGTTGTCAACCTTCATTGCTATTCTCGCAATGGTGCTCATGGTCGGTGTTTAGCGAACTGATGAATCTCGGCTATTGGTCGTATTATCCCATGATTGCCGCCACGGCACTCTATTTCTTCTTCTGGAGATACGACCAGTTTGACAGGGCGGCATTCATCATCCTCACTTCTTTTTTCATATATTACCTTATATATATAGCAATACCGGTGGCGGGGCCTCAGTATTATTATGCGGCAGTGGGGGTGGATAAGATAGCTCAGGGAATATTTCCTAATGTGCACGATTGGTTTAACACCCATCAAGAGTGTCTTGCCAATCCAGGATGGCACGATGGGCTGTTTTATAGGCTTGTGAGCGACGCTCATAATGCGGGCGAGCGTCCCACGGCAGCATTCCCGAGCAGTCATGTGGGAGTGAGCACTATCCTCTTGTTGTTGATATGGACTGCCCGCAATCGCCGACTGCTCTATTGGCTTCTTCCCTTCTATGTGTTGTTATGCCTGTCCACGGTGTATATATATGCCCATTATGCCATCGATGTTCTTGGTGGATGGGTATCGGCAATAGTGCTGTTTTTCGGTTTGAAGTTCTATTACGACCATTTTATGCGAAAATAGCGAAAAAACGCACTGTGTTCGCACACAAATGATTGATTTGTGTCAATATAACACGTATTTTTATTAAAAAGCGGTAGAAAAATATTGCGTATATGAGAAAATCGTCGTACCTTTGCAACGTCAAAAGACAACAAGGGTGTTAGTCAAAGACATTAAGAAGGTAAATAAGAATTTGATTTAGGATACATCATACTTAGGTTTTTAGTTATAAAGGTTATTAGGTAATAAGATTGATTTGTTTCGTTTGATAGGTTAGTTTTTTTTGGTAAAAGATTAGATTGTTTCGGATAACACAAAAGGAGGCCGTGAGGCTGTGAATTTGGTAAATTAATTTTTTGCAATAAGGCCTGGTGATTCGTCATCAGGCTTTATTGTATATGTTAAAATCAACAATAATTTGCTATAAAAACCTTTTTCCTTCGAAAAAATTTGGTGGTGTCGAAAATAATGCCTACCTTTGCAGCGGTTCATACAGGATAGACATAAAAGAATAATGAGGATTCTGACATTTTGCCGTGTCAGGATTCTTAATTTTTTTCTACCCCAGTGAAACCAGCTAACATTTATAAACAAATAAAAAACAATTGGAAAAATTATGGCTTACATGTCACAAGAGGGCTACGATAATTTGGTAGCCGAGTTGAAACGCTTGGAAAGCGTGGAGCGCCCTAAGGCATCAGCAGCCATTGCTGAGGCCCGAGACAAGGGTGACCTGAGTGAGAATTCTGAATACGATGCAGCCAAGGAAGCTCAGGCTCATCTCGAGGATAAGATCAACAAACTGAAGCTTGCAATCTCTGAGGCAAAGGTGGTTGACACTTCGAGACTGAGCAACGATACTGTGCAGATTCTGTCGAAGGTGGAGATGACTAATCTCACCACCAAGGCAAAGATGAGTTATACTATCGTGAGTGAGAACGAGGCTAATCTGCGTGAGGGCAAGATTTCGATCATGACCCCTATTGCACAGGGATTGCTTGGCAAGAAAGTGGGTGACGAGGTGGAAATAAAGATTCCACGCGGCACCATCACCTTGCGTATCGATAACATTACAATAGGGTAATAATTCCTCATCCCTAATTCCTCATTCCTAATAACAAAGAATATGGATATATTTTCAAAGATTGCAGCCGGTGAGATTCCGAGCTATAAGTGTGCCGAGAGTGACAAGTTTTATGCTTTCCTCGACATCAATCCAGTGGCAAAGGGCCACACATTGGTGATACCTCGTCGTGAGGTGGATTATATCTATGATATGGATGACGATGAGTTGGCTGAATACCAGGTATTTGCCAAGCGAGTAGCAACTGCCTTAAAGAAGGCATTCCCATGCAAGAAGGTGGCACAAGTAGTACTCGGACTTGAAGTGCCCCATGCTCATATTCATCTTATTCCGATGAATTCGGAGGCTGATGTCGATTTCCGTCGCGAGAAACTAAAACTTACCAGTGAGGAAATGGCATCCATCGCCGAGGCGATCAGGAACAACTTCTGATTACCTTTTTCCACAGATTAACAGAGATTAATTATTATGGTTGGATTATCACAGATTATGTTGCACACAATAATCTGTGATAATCTTTTTTATTAATTGTTATCTGTGTGAATCCGTGGATTGTAAGATTATACGAATTCCTCCCCGTATTTCAGTTGTGCCTCATTGACGTATTTGCGGATCTGTCCAGAGGTGTCCTCTTTCTTGCATATAAGCAATACGTTGTCCTTTTCGGCAACTATGAATCCCTCAAGACCATTAAGCACTGCAAGTTTGCCTTTCGGTAGTTTTATGACATTGTTCTTGCAGTTTTCCATCATTACAGTGGAGTCGATGACCACATTGTCGCCTTTGGAACGGTTGAGACATTCGTAGATGCTGTGCCATGTGCCAAGGTCAGCCCAACCAAAGTTGCACTTCATGACATACACTCCAGAGCAATGCTCAAGTACGGCATAGTCGATGGAGAGGTTGGGGAACGAACCATAGCTTTGCTGGCAGAATCTTAGGGCGTTGTCAATGTTTACTCCTCCTGGCATTGCAGCAATGGCATTTGCCACTTCGGGATAGACATGATGGAAGCATTTGCGGAGATACGTCACATTGGCAAGGAAGAGTCCGGTGTTCCACAAGAATTCGCCGCTTTCCATAAACATCTTTGCAAAGTCGCGTTCTGGTTTCTCGGTAAACGACATCACACTATACACATCCTCTACTCCAGTGGGTTCTCCCATTTGGATGTAGCCATAACCAGGTTCGGGGCGACTTGGTTTGACACCCATAGTGAGGATGGCCTGACGTTCACGAACGAGTTGAAGTCCTTCATTCACATTTTTGGTGAATGCATCGTCGTTGAGCACAAACTGGTCGCTTGGAGTGACCACCACAACGGCATCTGGATCGCGCTTGGCTATAGTGGCCACAGCCCATGTAACACTTGGAGCTGTGTTGCGACTGATAGGCTCGGCGATAAGGTTATCTTCGGGCAATTCAGGCAACTGCAACTTCACCATGTCTGCATATTCCTTGTTTGTTGTGACTATGATGTTTTCCTTTGGCAGTATATTAGCAAACCTGTCGTATGTGATTTGTAGTTGTGAACGGCCTATACCAAAGAAGTCGATGAACTGCTTCGGATAACTGTCGCGGCTGCTTGGCCACAAACGGCGTCCCTTACCTCCGGCAAGAATGACGCAATAACCCATATTTCTCTTTTCCATAGCGATTATTATTTATTGTTGTCCGTTTTCAGCCGCTAAGGTACACAAAATTATTGGAATAAACAAATATTTTGTATTTTTTTGAGTAAATATTTGCCAAATTCAAAAATATGTTGTATCTTTGCACCCGCAAATAGCCCAGATGGCGGAATCGGTAGACGCGCTGGTCTCAAACACCAGTGGAGCAATCCGTGCCGGTTCGACCCCGGCTCTGGGTACTATTCTATAAAAAACGTCCCTTGTAAATCAAAAGTTTACAAGGGATTTTCTTTTCTTGGGTAGCCAAAGGGATGCCAAATTCATTATTTCACCTTCTATTCAAGATTACATATATCACTACGGGGGCTCCTATAACCGGGGTTATGGCATTCAGGGGTAGGAGACTGCCTGAAGCGGGAAGTGTGCAACAAAGATTGCATACAAGGGCGGTGATGGCTCCTACAATCATTGTCATAGGCATTTGTATGCGGTGATCGCTCGTGCGGCATATCATCTTGGAAATATGGGGCACTGCAAGACCGATGAAGGAGATAGGGCCACAGAAAGAGGTGACTATCGCCGTCAGCAAACCAGTGATGACCAGCAGGTAGTTGCGGATGCGGGTGGTGTTGATACCGAGGTTTTCGGCATAACTCTCCCCTAGCTGTATGATGTTGAGCGGTTTGATGAGTAAAAGGGATGCTATCAGACCTAAAAGGCACACTGCGGAATATTGGATGAGGAGACGCATGGGTACACCGCCGAAATTGCCCATTCCCCACACAACGTATGACTTTACCCCCTCCTCAGTAGCAAAATAGTTGAGCAAACTGATGGTTGCTGAGGCAAGATAACCTATCATGATACCGATGATGAGTAGCATTATGTCGTTTTTTACTATCAGTGAGAACATGAACACCACTGCCATCACAGCCACAGCTCCAAGAAAAGCACCTGCAAAGACAGCAGCAAACCCGCTGAACGAGAGGGCTCCGGCCGTAAGACTGCCTCCGAAAAGTAGGATGACAAGAGCGGCACCCACTCCGGCACCACTGCTGATACCGAATATCGACGGGTCGGCAAGGGGATTGCGGAAGGCTGTCTGCAACATAAGTCCACTCACTGCAAGTGACATACCCGACAACAAGGCCGTTACTGCCTGAGGAAGTCGCGACTCCATGACAATAAACCGCCATACCGATTTAGACGATTCACCACCTGTAAGGATGTTGAACACCTCCTCGGTCGGGATATCAATCGAACCGTATGCAAGGTTGGCTATGAACAGTAATACGGCAAGTATGACGAGCAGACAGATTTTCTTCACTGTACTTTCTTGAAATATGTGGGTTGACGTTTTGTCTGCGGATGGAACATTGCTATGAAGTCCTCAAGCAGACGGTCGGGATGGAATGGTGTTGACTCATAGAAGGTGGTGCGCTCTGTGGAGCAGCCATATACATTTCCTTCAGAAAAAGCCTTGATATGCGAGAACACCTTATAGTCGTTGGATATACTATTGAGCGACTTCTCCTCGCCGCCATAGCGGAACAGCCATAAGTCAGCATCATCACATTGGCTGACAACCTTCTCAAGGGCGAGAGCCACACTGCCGCCATTATCATCAGCAGCAAAGCAATAACGACCTCCAGCATCGGCAATCATCCGTCCGATGGTGCTCTTGCCACCTGGCACATACCATGTGTTGCCCGAGGGGAAATCCACCATCACCTTGGGATGGGAGTCATAAGCCTTTGCCTCGTCGGAAAGAGCTTTGTATCGTGTCACCACATCATTAAATATACTGTCAGCCTGTTGTTCGGCACCGAACAGCATACCATAGAACTTTATCCATTCGGCGCGTGCCAAGGGAGAAATCTCCATATAGTCGGCACATTCGATGATGGGCACACCAATGTGGTCGAGTCTGCCATAACCGCCACTGTTCTCGAATGGAGAGAGCATGATGATATCTGGCGAGAGGTCGATGATTTTCTCTACATTGGGCGACATGCTGCTGCCCACGTTGGCAATCTTGTTTGACGCAACGAGAGCCTTAATCTCCTCTCGTTTTACATATTCCACATCAGACATTCCGCTGATACGCTCCTTGATACCCATGTCGGCTATGACAGAGGCATGCACGGTGGTGAACACCACAGCATTCCTGACGGGAACATTTATGATAGTGCCTTCGGGCAGATGAGGGCAGTCGGGATTGCTTACAAGGATGTAGCGATGGAGCACTTCGCCTTGTTTCCATGGGTTGCTGATTTCCACAACCTTATATCCCTCGTGCTCCACGATGTTGAGCAGACGGGAATAAGACAAGCGAAGCGTGTCTGCCCCAGCCTGCGACTTGCGGCTCACGCCGGAAGTGCAGGATGAGAGGGCGACTATAATAAGTGTCAAACAAAAAGCAAATTTCTTCATTTCTTATACTTTACATTACTACAACTTTCTTTGGGTTCTGTCCCCATGAGGTGAATGAACCGAGGAGCTTGTAGTTGCTGTCGAAGTGATATACAGTGCCGTTGCCAGCGCTATAGAGGGATGTGGTGATATAGAACGAACCATTTTCGCCCTCACTGAGTGAGTAGATGGTGGCATTTGCAAGAGCGGATGCTGCTGATGTAATCTTCGATGTTACATCGGTCTTGGTCTTTGTAGATGCGTCATACACGAAGTATGTATTTATAGTCTCGTATGTTTCCCAATCAGTCTTTGAGAATACTGCGAATGCCTTGTTGTCGTTTTCGCCTTCAATCACGTATGTAGCATATTCACCGGTGTCCTCAGCCTTACCGCTCTTGATGTCATACACCCAGAAGGGGGTGTTTGTCCAGTCGAGTCCAAATCCCTGGATGAACACGTAGTTATCTGTGGCACACACGATCTGGGTGTTGTCGCATACGTCAACCGACTTGGTGGCAGCATCGGTGAAATTCTTGGTGTCGATGATAAACATACGCTTGTCTGGCTGACCGTCGAGAGTACTACCACATGCAACATAGAGGATGCCATTTTCCTCGTCTATTCTTTCAGCAGCTGGTCCCACCTTCACCTTACCGGCCTCTGAGAGGTCGTTGGCATTGAGCTTTACAACATATCCGCCGTAGGTTGTGACATAGATAAATCCGTCGCACTCAGCGAGATAACGAGGTTGACCAAGGTCGCTACCGAATGCCTTGCGCGCCTGCTCTATTCCAGCCTTGTTGAGTTTGGCAACATAGCTTGAACCATAAACAGAGACGTAGATGTTATTGTCTTCGACGATGAGGTCCTGACCAGTGTCGCCCAACTGCTTCTTGTTTTGGATTAAGTAGAGGTCGTTGGCTGCCTTTGTCGTAGTGTCCATAACAGCGTCGAAGAATGCAATCGATGCGTTGTTCTTTTGGTAAGAACCTTCGTTGAGCACAAGTCCGCGATGTTCGGGCAGTGCCACATTGGAGCCATATTCAAATGGGTCGTATTTGTCGTCACTACATGATGTGAAAGCTGTTGATACAGCGAGTCCGCATAGTGCGGAAAGGAATAAATTTCTAAATTTCATTGTCGTTTGTATAATTATTATGTTATGTTAAAATTCCACTGTTGCCGAAGCGGTCAGCGAGCGACCTGGCATTGGATAGTATTTGATAATCTCGTATTGCTCGTTGGTGATGTTGTTCACCGAGAGTTGGAGATTGATATTGCTTGAATTGCCGAGATTGAAGCGTCGTGATATGCTCACCGAGTGCTCCAGATATGGCGAGAGATGATATTCCCTGATGTTCTGAGCCATAGAATAGCGCTTGCCTTGACCTGTGGCTGAATAGCCGATGGTGAGCCATGGGGTGTTGAGTATTGCAGATATGCCGCCGCTCACCTTGGCCGTGTAGGGCAGTTGACTGCCGTATGTGGCACTGCCGTCGCTTTTGTCCTTGGCGTCCTGTACAGAGATGGAGGCAGAGAGCATCACACTTGTTTTCTTTGCGATATCTATCTCAGTAGCTATGGTGGCATCCAGTCCCCATATCTCCACCTTGCCGAAGTTCACCATCTTCCATATATATGTTGATGGGAAGGCCACAATCTTGTCAGTCACATCATTATAATATCCGTCGGCGGTTAATGCTAAATATCTTATGCATCCCATACGTCGCGAGTTCCATGTGAGTCCAATACCGTATTCGTGTGCCTTCTCGGGGCGCAATGCGGTGTTGCCTATCTGCAGATAATACAGGTCATTGAATGTAGGCATACGGAATGTCGATTTATACAATGCCCTGAGATACAGAGCTTCTTCGGGCAGTATTCGCCAACTGAGCGACAACGAGGGAGAGAGATGCTTCCTGTCCTCGGGAGTCTTCAGTGAGTATTTCTCGCTTTCCGTCAACTCTTCTGTGGCGTATGTCATTACAAGATTTCCCTCGGCAGTCAGTCTGCCTATGCGCAGTTTTGCGGCAAGGGCAGTGAGCGATGTGAATCTCAGCGGGTTGGGACTGCCGTTGACGGTAGTGCGCAATTTGTTGAATGACGCATCCTCGGCCAATGACATTGTAAACCATCTGAGCGGTTGCCAGTTGATAGTGGCTGAGGCATAATACTCGTCCTGACTGTTGACTTCGCGTTTTATTCCGTCGGTGTATTTGATGTCGTATTCTTCATATTTGTTCCACGAGTGAGTGTATTTTGCCCTTGCCACCCACTGCCATTGTTCGTTCCACCTTTTATTATATATAGCTTGGGCAAAGAGGTTCTCGTCCCACAGATGCTCGTTGCTCTCATTGTTGTA
Source organism: uncultured Prevotella sp. (assembly GCA_945869265.1). GTDB lineage: Bacteria > Bacteroidota > Bacteroidia > Bacteroidales > Bacteroidaceae > Prevotella. Next base: position 50,280 of record CAMBOI010000010.1, read on the forward strand.
GAGTATCACCGACCCAGGCAGTCCGCGGCTCGAACGGTAGTAATATCCCTTGACATCGAGTGAAGAGCTGTCGGCAAACAATGTGTTCACGTTTCCCTCCACATGCCACTGACTGATGCCGGAGTTTGTTCTGCGCTCGCGAGTGGATTCCAGTCCGTTGACAAGCGTATATGGATAGTTGCCGTCGGCACGCATATAGTCGGCATTAATCGACATGATGGTTGATTCGGAAAGTCGTTGCCACAGACGCAGTTTGGGATTAATCTGTCCCCACGACCCGCCAGAGATGCCTATTCTCCATAGTGATGCCTTGTCAGCATCCAGCTTTGGCTGTTCAGTGGTGATGCCCATCACGGCAGCCGATGCATAGTGGCGTGCCGACTGTAGCATGTCGCTACCCTGACCAATTGCGACAGACAGCATACTTACATTGTCCAATGAGAATCGGCCTATGTCAATCTGTCCTGCCTGCGTGTTGCTCACCACAATACCGTCGTAGCTCACGGCAGTGTGCTGGGCACCGAGATTGCGCACCGATACGGTTTTCATTCCGCCAATACCGCCATAGTCTTTCACCGACGTACCGGCGAATTTCTTCACTGCATCTGCAATGTTCTGCAAGCCCATGAGGCGTATGTCATCACCGCTAAATGACTGCACAGGTATTGTGGAGAAGACATTGGCGGTGCGGCTTCTGTTGGCCGTAACAACAACATCCTCTATCGTATGCGTGCGCAGCGTGTCTTGTGCCGCAACACATGTCATACTGAAAAGGGCGACAATACCTGCCGCAAGTCTCTTTACTACAATCATTGCATAATGTCTTCTTTCAAGCCCTATCCCACGAGGGTTGGAAAAATTTAGCATCGGCAGGTCTTCTGACTTTTGCCAAGCTGGAATGTCTTCCCGATCATTGCGTGTCAGTGACATTGTTGTATTCCAGCCGTATAAAGGCAATCTACAGCAGCGGGACTGTCAGAGATTCTCACTCTGTTCCCTTTTAATCACATGGTGTGAACCAAATGCGGGTGCAAAGATAATACATTTTTCTTTATCGGCAAAGAAAAAGCGGATTTTTTTGCAAATTTATTAATTTATTGTGATGAAGAATTTTTTTATTGTAATTTTCTTCATTAGCTTTAAAATGCGTTAAATATGTGAATTTTTTGTCTCCACATTTGCGTAATATATAAATAATAAGTATCTTTGCGCAGTTATTCATTTAACGTAACGCAAAACGAATAATTATGGTTTGGAATAAAAATACAAAGAATCCTTTTGTGATAGAGGGATATGTGTCGCCAGATTATTTCTGCGACCGTGAGAAGGAAACCGCACTTCTTACGAGGCATCTGACAAATGGTTGCAACGTGACACTTATGGCTCCCAGACGACTTGGGAAGTCGGGATTGGTGTTCAACTGTTTCAACCAACCAGAGGTACGCGAGGCATATCATTGTATCTATGTTGATATATATGAGACAAAAAACATTGATGAATTTGTATATGAATTAGGTAAGAGTATTCTCGCTGAGCTTCGCCCCAAGGGACGTAAGGTTTGGGAGAACTTCCTGAATATTCTTAGTTCGTTGAGATCCATAATCTCATTCGACATTAATGGCAATCCGGAATGGAGTGTGGGCATTGGAGACATTTCCCTGCCGGATGTGACTTTGGACGAGATATTCGCTTATTTGAATAATGCGGATAAACCATGTTTGGTGGCAATTGACGAGTTTCAGACAATAGCTAATTATCCCGAGAAGACGGTTGAGGCATCGCTACGCAAGAGAATTCAGAATTGCCACAATGCAAGTTTCGTGTTCTCAGGCTCTAAACGCCATTTAGTGGCGCAGATGTTCACATCACCTTCCAGACCGTTCTTCAACAGTTCGGCAATCATGGGTCTTGAACCCATCGACCGCAATGTGTATTTTGATTTTGTCAATCGCCATCTCTCACCGATAGGAAAGACCATTTCACGTGAGGCTTTTGATTATGTCTATGACACCTATCAAGGTGTGACTTGGTATATACAATATGTGATGAATATGCTATACACTTCTTTTTCTCCCAACAGAGTGTTGGTGAAGGATGACGTGGAGAGTGTCGTGCGTGATATACTCTCGCAGCATCGTTTTGCCTATCAGTCACTTATGTATCAGCTGACCTCTAAACAGAAGCAGGTCGTTATGGCTATTGCACGCGAGGGGAAAGTGGGGGCGCTGATGTCGCAATCTTTCCTTCGACGGTATAATTTGGGTGCAAGTACAGTGCAGGCAGCCGTAAGAACTTTGCTCGACCGTGATTTCATCACTTTCGATGAGGGAGTATATCAGATTGGCGACATTTTCTTGGCACAGTATCTTGTGATGAACTCCAAGGTTTAATGCCAATCTATAAATTTGTTACTATCATAACAATAATAACTCCTATTGTTTCGGCAGTGTGGTTGATGCGCACTGCCTTTTCCATGTCTTCCCTTGTCAGCGGTTTGTCGTGGTCGCCAATATATGGTTTGTCAAATGTCTCGCCGAAGTATTTGTGTGGACCGCCGAAACGACAACCAAGGATGCCGGCGAGGGCGGCTTCGGGCCAACCACTGTTGGGACTGGCATGACATGGTCCGTATTTCATAACAAACTTGGTGAGACTCAGGCGATTGGCGGATATTAGCATAAGCAAGGCTGTGAGTCGGGCTGGGATATAGTTGGCAATGTCGTCAATGTGTGCCGCCACCTTGCCGAATTTCAGATAACGTGGTGAATGATAGGCTATCATAGAGTCGAGCGTGTTCACCATCTTATACCCCATCATTGCAGGCACTCCGCCGATGGCAAACCAGAAGAGTGGGGCGATGACTCCATCGCTGAGATTTTCGGCAAGCGTTTCGAGTGCAGCCTTGCGCACTTCCTCGTCGGTGAGTTCAGATGTGTCGCGACCTACAATGCGCGCCACTTGTCTCCTGCCCTCGTCGAGCGAGCGGTCGATGGCATAGAACACCTGGCGCACCTCGTGGATAAGTGTGGTGCCGGCAAGACAATAAAACACCAATATCGCGCGCACTGCTATACCTATATATATATTAATGTCATCGGCAATTAGCACCAATGCCCATGTAGCCCATACCACAACAGAGATGAGCGATATGGCAAGCAATGCTCCCTTGAACACACGACATGTTCCCCGGTTAAGCAAGCGTTCTCCCCTGGCAATCATCTTGCCGAAGAGCACAACAGGGTGGGGCAGTCGCTCGGGGTCGCCTAAGAGGCGGTCGAGAAGCCAACCGAATACTAAAGATAAATTAGGAATTAGGAGTGAGGAATTGATGTCCATTGTCTTATTGCATTTATGAGGATGTTGTTTTCTTCTTTGCTTTGTGCTGCCACACGGAAATGGTGGGGAGTGAGCGTGCGGAAGTTGGAGGCATCGCGGATGAGGATGCCGTGATTCTTGGCGAGCCAGTCTTTCAGTTCGGCGGCAGTACCTTCATCAAGTTCGCAGAGCATAAAGTTGGTGTCTGTCGGCATGGCAGATATTCCTTCGATCTCATCAAGAGCATTTCTCAGTCTTTGAGCCTCTGATATATAATCTTCAATATTTCTTATAGCCTTGAAATCATTTTCGAGGATAAAATGTCCGGCAGATATTGCAAGGGCATTCACGCTCCACGGGCGCATGCACTTCCTTATTGCCTTGGCAAAGCAGCGGGAGGTGACTATATATCCAAGTCGAATACCCGGAATGGCGCATGTCTTGGTCATGGAATGAATCTGTATGATATTGCCAGCATCTACAGTTTGCCTTGCAGTCATCATCTGGCAAAGCGTGATGTCCTCGTATGACTGGTCGATTATCAATGCATTGTATTCTCGTGCCAACAATAACATCCCACTTGCGTCGATAGCCTCGCCCGTGGGATTGTTGGGATTGCAAATCCACACAGCATCAGTGTCCTCGTCGGCATCACCTTGTATGAGCAGACCGGCATTGCGACAGGCATCCTCATATTCCGAAAAAGTAGGTTGTATTATATGATGATGCGAAATACCGAGATTACGGCAAGCCTCCGCAGCTAGGTATATGGCATCCGTGGCACCATTGGTCACAATGACACATTCAGCGTCAATGCCCTTCTTCGCGGCAATCTTTGCCTCAAGTGTCAGTGCCTCAGGCTCAGGGTAATTGCATATCTTCCCCATCTCACCTCGCAAGTGTTCCACAAGCGGTGTGATGTCAGCATGGGCATATATGTTCGAACTGAAATTTATCCGAATACCCTCGTATCTGTATATGTCGTCTCCGTGACCGGTAATCATATGTTGAAAATTGAATGTTGAAAATTGAAGAATTAAAGTTCATTGGCGAGTTAGGATATCATATACTTTTGCCATATCGACGTGCTTTCTGATGTGGTCGGCAAGACGATTGTAGTGTTGTTCCTTGTATTCTGCAAAATCAAATGACTCAGTGTTCTTTTCGCCAATAAGAAAATCCACCATGGCGGCATTGTCGAGACAACCGTGGAGATAGGTGCCCATACAGTGACTGTCGGCAATGCAACCATCGGGAGTGCCGTCGGCCTTGATAGTCAGCGGTTTGTATGTACTTTTATCTATCGGAGTGGATATGCCTTGATGGATTTCATAGCCTCGCATTTTCACTCCATCCTTGCACATGTCATTACTATTCGTTGCGAGTGTGAATTCCGTCTGGCATGTGATTTTCTTCTCGCCCATCACTGTGCGCATAGGTAGCAGACCGATGCCTTCGATGTGGATGGCATCGCCTTCCGTTTGTCGTGGGTCGTCGATGCTCATGCCGAGCATCTGGTATCCTCCGCAGATTCCGAAGATGGTCTTCCCTTGCCTGTGGGCTTCACGGATGGTGTCCGCCACCCCCTCTTCTTTCAAATGGCGCAAGTCGTCGATGGTAGCCTTGCATCCAGGAAGAATGATGATGTCGGCTCTTAGCAACTGCTCTTTCTCCGTAGTGTAATACACGTTGAGGCGATGGTCTTGCTCAATGGCATTAAAGTCGGTGAAATTGCTCAGATGTCTTAGTTTCACCACTGCAACATTCACCTTGTTGACCTTGGCATACCTCTGTTTTTTGTCGAGCACCACACTGTCCTCATCCTCCACACCGATGTCCTCAAGATAAGGCACCACACCGAGTACTGGTACTTGGCATATCTCCTCAATCATCCGTCGTCCGTCCTCAAATAGGCGCAGGTCGCCTCGGAACTTGTTGATAATGATACCCTTTATGCGTTGGCGGTCTTCGGGAGTTTGGAGCATTACACTGCCGTAGAGACTTGCGAATACGCCACCACGGTCGATGTCGCCCACAAGAATCACGTCAGCATCGGCATGCCGTGCCATAGGCATATTCACGATGTCCCTGTCGCGCAGGTTCAGTTCGGATATGCTTCCCGCTCCCTCCATGACAATAGGCGAAAAGCGTGCAGCCAGTCGGTCGAATGCCTCACAAGCCTCACGTCTGAGCCAGTCCTTGCCCTCACCGCGGAAGTAGCTGTAGGCATCTCTATTGCCTATTGCAACACCATTGAGCACCACCTGCGACGTGTGGTCCGACTGTGGTTTTAGCAGTATGGGGTTCATATCCACATGACATGGAATCATTGCCGCCTCGGCCTGTGCAGCCTGCGCCCTTCCTATTTCCAGTCCTTCGGGTGTGGCATACGAGTTGAGAGCCATATTCTGAGCCTTGAACGGAGCCGGATGAAATCCGTCCTGCCTGAATATGCGACAGAACGCGGCAGCGATGACGCTTTTTCCCACATCGCTGCCCGTTCCCACAAACATTATGTTTCTAATCTTTTTCATTCGGCTGCAAAGTTACAATTTTTATTTTAATAACACGCACAAAAGCGACAAGTTTCTGCTAAAATCTTTCGAATGAGTTAAAGAATTTGAATTTCTTTCTGATTACGAGGAAAAGATGTATCTTTGCAAAAACATTGATACGCTTGATATGAAAAAAGGATTTATGATAGCGGCTCCCACATCTGGAGCCGGCAAGACAACATTAGCTGTCGGACTGATGGCATTGTTGGCAAGGAATGGGTATAATGTGCAGCCGTTCAAGTGCGGTCCAGATTATATCGACACAATGTTTCACGGATTGGTGTGCGGCAGACCATCAGTAAACCTTGACCTGTTCATGGCTACTTGTGAGCATGTCAGAGAACTTTATCGTCATTATTCGGCAGATGCCGACATCACTGTTGTCGAGGGAATGATGGGTATGTATGACGGATATGAAAGACATAAGGGTAGTCCGGCAGAAATAGCAACAACACTGGGTTTGCCAATAGTGCTTGTTGTGGATGCAAGTCATACGGGCTTTTCCATAGCCCCCCTGCTTTATGGATTCAAGCATTTTAGTGAGAAAGTGAATGTTATAGGTGTTATATATAATAAGGTAGGGTCGGAAAAGCACAAGCTACTACTTCACGAAGCATGCGAACAAGTAGGATTGGAATGTTTTGGTTATATTCCAAAGCGTAATGAGGCTGTTAATGGTGAGAGATATCTTGGACTGGACTTCAGCAGTAAGGTAGATGTATCAGTATTGGCAGATATGGTGGAAGATAATGTGGATTGGAGGAGGCTCATAAAGAGATGTGAAAGTGTGGATATGGCTATAGATGATATTGAAGAGCATGTTGGCAGTGAAAAGATTCTTGTTGCACGTAATGCGGAGTCATTCTCTTTTTTATATCAAGAGCATATTGACATATTAAAGAGTATGGGTTCCGTGGAATATTTCGACCCCGAGCAAAATATGGAGATACCACAGGACACGACATTGCTGTATCTTCCTGGAGGCTATCCCGAAAAACATCTGGATAGCCTGCAAAGTGCGGAAAGATGCAGACGGTCTATTAGGGAATATGCAGAACGGGGAGGACGTATCATAGCTGAATGTGGTGGTATGATGTACCTTTGCGAGAGTATCCTTTCGGATGATGGTGAAGCGGAGATGTGCGGAGTGTTACCATATAAAATAACAGCTAAAAAGGCTGATCGCAAACTGTCATTGGGTTATCGACGTGTAGTGATGGACGGCAAGGAATGGCGGGGGCATGAGTTTCATTATACCCAGTTTGTCGAACCCAAACCCCATTCGGCAGCTCTTGTATATGATGCCCGTGGAAATATCGTTGACTCGCCAGTGATAAGGCAAGGCAATGTCATGGCAAGCTACACCCATTTATATTGGGGAAATGAAAAAAATAATCTTTTTATTTGGTAGTATCAAAATAAAATACTACCTTTGCACCCGAAATTGAAGGCAATCGGCGGCAGATGCCGTCCGACGTAAGGGAATCCGAGTGAAAGACCGGAGCTGTTCCTGCAGCTGTAATCCCCCGAAGATAAAGCCTGTCAGTATAACGCCACTGCACCGATGGTGTGGGAAGGTATGACAGACTGGGGAAAGCCAGAAGACCTGCCTCAAATGCTATAACCTCGGCATACGCCAAGATTTGGCATCGCGCCCTCAGGAATAAGGGTAGGCGAAATCAACATTTTTTTTATTTTATTGGTATGAATAACAGAGTTGTTGTGGGCTTACTGGCTTTTGCCGGTTCGTGCCCGCTTGCTTTGGCGCAACATACTATCGAGAGCAAAGAGAAATTGCAGGAGGTAGTGGTGACAGGTACTGGTACGCAGCACCTACTGAAAGATGCGCCCGTACAGACGGAGGTTATCAGCCGTCAGGCATTGAAGAATTTCGCAGGACGTTCTATTGAAGATATCCTGTCGCAACTGTCGTCGTCGTTTGACTTCGAGCAGGGAGACATGGGTTCGCAAATGCAGATGAACGGATTGGGAAATTCGTATATCCTTATTCTCATCGACGGGAAAAGGATACATGGCGATGTGGGAGGAGAGAACGACCTCGGACTTATAGACCCAAACAATATCGAACGAATAGAGATTGTAAAGGGAGCCTCGTCGGCACTTTATGGTAGTGACGCCATTGCAGGAGTGATAAATATCATAACGCGAAAGCATGACGAAGGACTGATGGTGGAGAACAAAACCAGATATGGCACACATAACGATGTGCGTCAGCATAATGGTGTGGCAGTGAGATGGGGCAAGATAAGTTCATATACCAATTTCCAGATGCAGCATAACGATGGTTGGCAGAACACAGCCACTGAATATACACCATCATCAGCTGCCCCCGTCACCGACTCCAAGAGTAAGACAGCCAATGAGTTTACCAATTGGCAGATAGCCGAGCGACTTGCTTGGAATCCCACTAAGGCGATGGAATTGTATGCCGAAGGTTCGTGGTATCAGAAAGGTATATACCGCGAGAGTGGCAAGTATCCAAAGTATGACGTATATAATTACGACCTGAAATACAAGAATGCAGCTGCAACAGCAGGAATGAAGTGGACAACAGGTAGGGGCGACCTTGTTACAGCGGATATCAGTTGGAACAAGCATGCCTATTATCATGCCTTTACATCAACAACCCTTGCCGAGGGATTTGACGAAAAAGGAAATTTCATTCTCGACTATCCCTATTTTGCAGGTCAGAAACTGCTGATGAGCAATCAGGAGCGCACAATGCTGAATGTGAAGGGTGTGTTTGCCCTTACCAACACCAATAAGCTCAGTGCTGGACTCGAGGCGAGATACGATTATCTCGAAGCGCCGGCAAGTATTAAGGGACAGACGGCAAGCGACAATACCGAGGCTATATATTTGCAGGATGAGCTGCAACTAATAAAAATGTTGCATATAACGGCAGGATTGCGCCTCAACCGCAACGAGAGTTTCGGTTGGCGACTGACCCCAAAACTCTCGGCAATGCTTAAGGTAAGAGACTTACGTATAAGGGCATCGTGGAGCCAAGGTTTCAAGACACCTACATTGAAGGAACTCAACTACCAATATGCCCGCGATATGAATGGCATGATTCTCTTTCTCGGCAATCCGAATCTCAAACCTCAGACATCCAACTATTTCTCGCTCAATGCAGAATATACCATAGGTCATTTCAATATATCCGCAACGGGGTATTATAATAAATTGGGCGACATGATAACTCTCGTAACCATCCCTAATTCAGAAGCTCCCGACGTATATCGTGAGCAATATGGCGAGATGTTGAGTAAAGTGCGTAGATATATGAATATGGACAATGCGAAGACCTTTGGAGCCGACGTGACATTGAGATACACCACCGACAATCTGTCCTTGGGAGCAGGATACAGTTATCTTGACACCGATGCCAACATTTTCGATACCACCCACGACAAGATGATTAATGTGGTAATTGACGGTATGGCACACCATAAGGGTAACATCTTTGCCACATGGAACCACAATATATCACCGTCATACAATCTTGGCATTGGACTTTATGGCAAATTCTCGACAAAAAGATACTATCAGACCAATGGTGACGGCAAGGGCTATCAGATATGGCGACTGACTACGACACACGATATTGGGAAGTCGCATGGAATGGCATATAGGATAGAGGCTGGCATAGATAACATCTTTAACTATGTTGACCGTACTCCCCACGGACTTCATCTTGGCACCAATACATCAGGCACTACACTGTTTGCCTCGCTTACAATAAGATTTTCACAGGGAAAGAAGATAAACAACATTATTAATAAAAATAAAAATTATAAAGACAATGAAGAAGATTAAGTTTTTTGCAATGTTGATTGCAGCCGCAATGATGAGTATATCATTTACGGCATGTAGTGACGATGACGACAACAGTGGTAGTATTTCAAACACAGAGCGTTATCAGCAAGAAGTGGATGCCACCGTTAAGGCACAGAAGCAGAACACCAAGGCAATCCTGCTCGTTGCGTTTGGTTCCACATGGCAACAGGCCTACGATGCCTTCGATCTCACCGTGAGCGAATATAAGAAGGAATTCCCTGGCTACGACGTGTATCTCTCCTTCTCGTCTGCCATCTGTATCAACCGTGCCATGGCAGCCGAAAACACCGACGCACGTTCTTTTTATGAGCCTAAATACTGGCTCGAAGCTTTCGGCCGTGTAAAGTATGATGAGATTATCGTTCAGTCGATGCAGGTGATACCTGGCGAGGAATACACTCGCGTTATCAATGCCATGAAGGACTTCGCCAATAATTCCAACGGCGACCTCGATGACGACTATCTTGCCAATATGACCCTCAAGCTCGGCTATCCCCTGTTGGCTGAATATCCTGCCGACGTGAACGCCCTGGCAAAGGTGATTGACACCAACTTCTCCAGCTATGCCCAAAAGGGAGCTATGCTGCTGATGGGACATGGAAATCCCGATACCTACGACACCTACAAGGCAAATGTGCGCTATACCCAATTGGAGGAAGCCTTGCAGGCTATCAATCCCAACTATTATGTAGGAACAGTAGATATGAAGGAGAACTTCAAGACCCACGTATATGAGCGTATGCAGGCTAATGGTCTTACCTCAGGTAATGTTTATTGTGCCCCGTTGATGTCAATTGCGGGTGATCATGCCCACAATGACATGGCAGGAGACGATGATGCTTGGGACAACGGATATGAGTATAATGACGAGGGTGAGGTGGAAGACACAAGTTGGAAGAATTATTTCCAACACATGGGCTACACAATAGACGCCAACAGCTATACCGACACCAACGGAACAGTGAAGGGTCTATTGGAGTTTGCCAATGTGCGTGCGCTCTATAAGGCACATACAAGAAATGCCGAGACTGTGGATTACTATCACTCGAAGAATCCGGAATGATGGAAATATTGAAAAAGAATAGTTTTATTTGGATAATTGCTGTCGCCATGCCGTTGACTGCTCAGGCGCAGATACATAAAAAAGGCGACACGACAAATGTTTATAAGACAATGAGCCTCAATCCCGTCGTAGTGACGGGATCGGGGCATCATCAGCGTTTGGGAACTGCAGTGACTCCAGTACACGTAATCACGGCTAAGGAAATAAGTGAACAGGGTATATCAACTTTTGCTGATGCCCTTACACGCACAATGCCTCAGATTTCAATGGCCCCCAATTCGATGGGTTCGCAGTTGAGGCTCAACGGGTTGGGCGGCAAGTATATACTTGTGCTCATCAACGGAAGAAAACTGAGCGGAGAGATATCCAACAATGCCGACCTGCAGCGCATCAATATGTCGAGAGTGAAACGAATAGAGGTGCTCGACGGGGCTGCCAGTTCGCTCTATGGTAGCGATGCTATCGCCGGAGTTATTAATATTATCACCGAACAGCCTACGAGTGAACTTGTAAGCGTCACTTCAGACACGAGGGTTAGTGGAGAGGGCCAGTTGACGGAGAGTGTAAACCTTGACATCTTCTCCAACGGCTTCGGTTCATACACCTCGTTCAGTCATGACCGTGCCGACAGTTATCGAGTGAACGACTATGAATATGTTAGCGGTGAGGAAGGCGAGACGCAACGCTCCATCTCCCCATTGTTCACAGGCTATCGTAGCAATATATTCGGTCAGAAGTTCACATGGCAACCCATAAAGAGGCTTGCTCTGAATGCTGGACTTGAATACAGCAGAAAGATAACCGACCGTCCTAACACCAATCCAGATGTCAGTGGTGGTCTTGACTATGAGATGCGCTACAAGTCTTTGCGCTGGAATCTCGGCGGTATATACAAGTTTACCAATCGCAACTCATTACAGGCAGATTTTACCGTTGATCGCTACCGCTATGGTAAGGAATATGATGTGGAGACATCCACATACAAAGTGGGCGACTATATCCAGTCGAAAAAACAGCGAATGATGGAAGGAGAACTGAAGGCTGTGTTAGGATTAACAGAAAAATCCACAACAATCTTCGGTGCCGACTGGCGTCAGGATAATCTCGTCACCTCAACAGGTAATATCGACGCAAGTGTATATACCCTTGCGGGATATGCCCAGCACGAGATGCTTCTTGCGCAAGGATTGAAAGCTATGCTTGGCGTGAGATACACCTATCATCGTGAGTTCGGCAGTCATCTTACGCCTAAGGTGGCAATGATGTATTCAGTGGGAAACATTAATGTTAGGGCAACATACAGTAATGGATTCCGTGCACCGGGAATGGACGAGCTTTATTATCGCTATTTCTCTGTCAACAGGGGCAAGGCGCAAGTGTCGTTCGGCAATAAAGACCTCAATCCCGAGAAGAGCCACTACGTGTCGCTCAGTGCAGAATACCGTGGCGACCGCTTTGCCGTTTCGGTTATGGGCTACATGAACTTCATCAACGACATGATAGTCAAGGACAACATACAGCTCGATGATGAATCAAGGAAGATGCTCATGGCAGAGTTTCCCGAGATGACCGATGCCCAGGCGCAGTCTATGTCCACATACGCCAACTATGTCAACAGTGACAAGGGAGAGGTGAAGGGAGTACAAGTGAATGTGAATGCCAACCCCATTGACGGTCTTAATCTCAACGTCAACTATGCATACACGTATGCAAAATCGAAGACAGGAGACGAATGGTCACTTCTCGACCGTAGCATCAAAAACACGCTTACCATGTCGGTGGCCTATTCCCATGCATGGGGCAAATATCGACTTGTGGCTGACCTCAACTGTCGTATGCAATCAAAGACATATTACTCTGCCTACAACGATGCACCGGGATATGGAGTGTGGAATTTCAACACCTCCCATGTGTTCAACGTCAACCGTAGGATAGTCATAGAACCAAAGCTCGGAATAGACAATATATTCAATAAGGTAGATAACCGTATCGACAGTTCGAAGACATCATACGCGTTGTATTCTCCCGGTAGAATGTTGGTTGCCGGATTAAAGATTAAGATATGAGATCAATAATAGTTGTCGGGATAGGTCCCGGCAGTATCAAAGATATGACGGCAGCAGTAAGGGAAACACTCCGTACTGCCGACATCGTCATAGGCTATAAATACTATTTCCAGTTTATCAGCTGTTACATATCCTCGCACACAAAATGTATCGACACAGGTATGAAAAAAGAGCGCGAGAGGGCTGAGAAGGCTTTCGAAATAGCAGAACAGGGACATCAGGTGGTTGTCATATCATCGGGAGATGCTGGAATCTATGGTATGGCATCGCTGATATACGAGATGAAATATCAGCGAGGGTCGGATATTGACATCATCGTGCATCCCGGCATATCAGCATTCCAAAAAGCTGCTTCATTATTAGGAGCGCCCATCAGTCATGACTTCTGCGTATTGTCACTCTCAGACCTGATGACTCCATGGGCGCTCATTGAGCGGCGAATAAAGGCGGCGGCGGAAGCTGATTTCGTCACTGCCGTATATAACCCACGGTCAAACGAGCGTTATTGGCAGTTGGACAGGTTGCGAGAGATATTCCTCAACGAAGGACGTAGCCCCGACACTCCTGTGGGATATGTTCGACAGGCAGGACGCGACGGAGAGACAGTGAAGATAACAACACTTGCCGCCCTCGATACCAAGGATATCGATATGCTGACAGTGATTATTATTGGGAATAGCCAGACTAAGGCTCTACAGTGCGATAACGGTAGAGACAAAAATGTGATGATAACACCCCGCGGTTACTATGCTAATGAAAATCCCCCCTCCGGGGGACTTGGGGGGGCTATTATGACTCAAAGTTTCCGCACAATTCTCTCAGAGATGAAACGTCCAAACATCCCTATTGACAAAAGATGGCTGATGCTTCATGCCATTCACACCACCGCCGACTTCAATATGGAGGATATCCTGCATATAGATGATGAGGCACCTGCAAGGATATTCGAGAGTATAAATAGCGGCAAACTGAAAACTATTGTCACTGATGTAACTATGGTGGTGAGCGGAATACGCAAGGCTGCTCTTTCACGCCTCGGTATTGAGGCCAAGTGTTATCTGCAAGATTCTCGAGTGGCAGAAATGTCAGAGAAATATGGAATAACACGAACTCAGGCAGGGATAAGGCTCGCCGTTGAGGAACATCCCGATGCTCTCTTTGTCTTTGGCAATGCGCCCACGGCATTATTGGAGCTTTGCGAACTGATGCGCCATGGTAAGGCTCATCCTATTGGAGTGATTGCCGCTCCCGTGGGCTTTGTTCATGTCAAGGAGTCGAAATATGCCGTAAAGAGTTTCTCAGATGTCCCAAAGATAATTGTCGAAGGGCGTAAGGGCGGCAGTAATATTGCTGCAACGCTATGTAATGCCATAATGACCCTCGATGATGCTGAACAGATAAAACCGGGGAGAGACTTTTGAATTAATAATGTATTAGGATCTATGAATTGATGCTTAGGTTTTTGGTAATAGGAATTAACGATAATCCGCAGCCTACCTTTACTGACGAAGTGAAGAGGGTAATAGATGGCGGTAAGGTGTTCTCGGGTGGCTTGCGTCATCATGAGATAGTGGGCAATGTATTGCCCGACGGGGCGAAGTGGATAGATATCACGGTGCCCCTTTCCGATGTATATCGACAGTATCGTGATGTGGATGACAAGATAATTATTTTTGCTTCGGGTGACCCCTTGTTCTTCGGTTTTGCCACAACCTTGCAGAGGGAGTTTCCTGATGTGGATATCAAGGTTTATCCTACGTTCAACTCGTTGCAAACGCTCGCCCATCGTATTGTGACGTCATATCACGACATGACCATTGTATCGCTCACCGGTCGCCCATGGAATGCCTTCGATGCCGCTCTCATTGAAGGACGCAACAAGATAGGCATACTCACCGATCGCCAACACACCCCATCCGCAATAGCAGAAAGGATGTTGCACTATGGATATGTGGAATATCAGATGTACGTAGGTGAGCATCTTGGAAACACCGAAGCGGAGCGCGTTGCACGATATTCGCTCGAAGAGGCTGCTACTACTGACTTCTCATTCCCCAACTGCCTGATAATTACGAAAAATAATAATTCCTCATTTCAAATGGGTCTGCCCGACAATGCCTTCGCCATTCTTGATGGCAGACCCAAAATGATAACGAAGATGCCTATCCGACTGCTCTCTATCCAAGCCTTGGGTCTTACATGTGGCAGTGTGCTGTGGGATATCGGTTTCTGTACGGGCAGTATTTCCATCGAGGCAAAGCGCATGTATCCTTCTATAGATGTGGTGGCATTCGAGATACGCGAGGAAGGTAGGGAATTGATGGAGGAGAACACCCGCAGATTCCGCACTCCGGGCATAACGACGGTTATCGGTGACTTTATGGAGCAAGACGTTACAACATTTCCTCAACCTACAAGTGTCTTTATTGGTGGCCATGGAGGAAAGATAGTGCAGATAGTGGCAAGGGTGGCACAGTTGCTTCCCAAAGGAGGGATTGTGGTGATGAACAGTGTGAGTGAAAAGAGTAGGACGCTATTCATCGGAGCCTGTCAAATGTTCGGGCTGTCGCTCGTGTCGTGCAATAGTATTCAACTTAATGATTATAATAAAATAGATATACTGAAATGCGTAAAGCAATAGTGACAATATCAGACGATGGACAAGCGTTGGCTACAATAGTTTCAAGAGAACTCTATGCCGACATCATTCCGCTTGGACAGGTAGAACCTCAATGGCATGATTATGACGCTTTCGTGTTCATATCGGCTATGGGTATTTGTGTCAGGACAATAGCACCATTATTAAAAGACAAACATTCCGACCCGGCTGTGGTGTGTATGGACACGGCAGGGAAGAATGTTATAGCTGTGGTGTCGGGACATGTGGGGGGAGCAAACCAACTCGCCACTGATGTCGCAAGAGCAGTGGGGGCAATGCCTGTTATTACCACGAGGAGCGATATTGATGGCCTGTGGCAACTTGACTTATTAGGGAAGAGATTCGGATGGAGTATGGAACGCGAGGATATCAATGCTGAAATAGCCATGTTTGTCAATCGCCGCCCCACCGCTTTGTTGCTACAAGTGAATGACGAGGGAACAAGATGGCTCGAAGCCAATCTGCCTGAGCATGTTACAGTGTTCTATCAGGAGGATTGCATTGATGGTAATCTCTTTGACCTGCTTGTCGTAGTGGGATATAAATCGGTTTTTGTCAAAGGTATAAAAGCCACTCTACATTATATTCCGAAATGCCTACATGTGGGAATCGGTTTGGCACACGATGCCGACATGGAATGTATTGACGAGATACAACAATGCCTTAATGACAAAGGGATTAATATGAAGGCAATTAAAAACATTGCCACTATCGACGTGAAGAAAGGCGAGAAAGTGGTGGGCGAACTGACAAGAAGCGGATATGAAGTGAAATTCTATTCAGCCGGAGAACTTAGTGATATTATTGTTCCCAACCCGAGTAATACAGTGGAGAAGCATGTCGGAACGTCCAGTGTGAGCGAGGCGGCTGCCATGCTGAGTGCCGACAACAATCAACTGTTGTTGGAAAAGCATAAAGGCACACAGTGGACACTGGCCGTGGCATTGGATTCAGCCTTCGACCGCTCTAAAGGCCATGTGGAGATAGTGGGAGCTGGCCCTGGAGATCCTGAACTTGTGTCTATCCGAGGCAGAAAGTTTCTTGAAAGGGCAGACCTGATATTATATGCAGGCAGTCTTGTACCTCGACAGTTGACCGAGTGTGCCAAACCGGGTGCAACAGTGCGCAATAGTGCAACAATGGCTTTGGAAGAGCAATGCAACTTGATGAAGACGTTCACCGACCGCGGTCTGCTCGTAGTGCGACTACACACAGGCGACCCTTGTATCTATGGTGCCATACAGGAGCAGATTGACTTTTTCGAAGCTCATGACATCAGCTATCATATCACTCCAGGTATCTCGTCGTTCCTTGCAGCAGCTGCCGAGTTGAGGTCGCAGTTTACTATCCCCGGGCGTTGCCAAACCATCATTCTCACCCGTGGCGAAGGGCGCACCCCAATGCCTGAGCGTGAGAAATTGCATCTGCTTGCCCGTAGCCGCAGTACGATGTGCATTTTCCTTAGTGCCTCCATCGTTGACGATGTGCAAGAGCAATTGTTGCAGGAATATCCGGCAGACACCCCGGTGGCAGTGTGCTATCATCTCACATGGAAAGACCAGAAGATATGGCGCGGGAAACTGTCGTCTCTCGCAAACATTGTCAGAGAGAATCATCTTACACTTACCACAATGATTGTTGTTGGAGAAGCGGTGAGCGGGAACTCAGAAATGAGAAATGGGGAATCAGGAATGAGGAATGTGTCAAAATTGTATGATAGGCATTTCACTCATCTTTTCAGAAAAGGAGAAGAATGATACTCGTATTCGGAGGAACAACAGAGGGAAGGAAGGCTATTAAGGAAATTGAAGAAGCCGGGAAACCATTCTACTACTCCACCAAAACCGGGGAGCAGCAGGTGGAGCTGTGTCATGGCATATCTGTTAGCGGAGCCATGACACGAGACAAGATGATTGACTTCTGCAACAATAATGGCATAAGGTTGTTGGTGGATGCCGCCCACCCCTTTGCTTCACATCTTCATCACACAGTGGCTGATGTGGCTAAATGTCTTGATATACCGGCTATTCGCTTTGAGCGAATTTTCCCTCCGAGAGACAGCGATATAACATGGTGTGACTCCTACGAAGAAGTGGTGGATAAAGTAAAGTCTGGTGAAACGGTGATCGCCACAACAGGAGTACAAAGCATACCTCATCTGAAACCCTTGGAGGGAAAGGGATGCAGGGTCTATTATCATATATTAAAGCGACAGTCAAGTATTAGTAGGGCTCATGCAGAAGGTATTACCGACGACCGTATAGTTTTCTATGGTGAGGATTTCATCAGCACAATAGGAAAGGGGACACTGATTCTGAAAGAAAGTGGTATTTCAGGCGGATACCAGGAAAAAGTGGATGAGGCAAGGAAGAACGGTATTGGCATCATTGCCATAAGGCGACCTGTGACTCCCAAAGGATTTTATGTCGTTAATGGTGAGCATGGTTTGCGCAGAATGATCGAGCGTTTACTCCCCGATTATTATCCACTCAAAAGTGGACTGACAACAGGAACGTGTGCCACCGCAGCGGCAATTGCAGCCTATTCATCCCTTAGAGGTCAGCAACCGCCGTCAGTACCTGTTGTACTTCCTAATGGTGAGAGTATCTTCGTGGATGTACACTATGGCGATGGCTATTCCTATGTAATAAAAGAAAGCGGAGATGACCCGGATGTGACCAATGGGGCTGAGATTAGGGCGAGTGTGGAGCCAAATGAAGGTTCTCTTGTCATTGTTGGTGGCGAGGGAGTGGGGCGGTTTACTCTTCCCGGTTTCGACTATCCCCCAGGCGAAGCGGCGATCAATCGTGTGCCTCGCGAGATGATCCATCGTAATCTTGGTAATGCCCACGTCAAGGTGACAATATCCGTTGTTGACGGTGAACGATTGGCGCAAAGGACATTCAATCCCCGTCTTGGAATAACGGGTGGCATATCCATAGTGGGTGTGTCGGGTATAATAAAGCCGTTCTCTGAGGAGGCTTTTGTCGAGAGCATAAGAAAATGTATGACGGTGGCTGCCGCTTCGGGATGTGGGGAGGTTGTCATCAACAGTGGTGCAAAGAGTGAACGTATGGTGCGCTCGCGTTTTCCTGACCTTCCGCCGCAGTGCTTTGTGGAATATGGCAACTATATAGGAGCCGCCATCACTATTGCAAGGGAACTGTCTATTCCTCGTGTCCACCTTGTAATGATGATCGGTAAGGCCGTGAAACTTGCCGCAGGGCATCTCGACACCCATAGTCGCCGCAGCACGATGGACCGTGACTTTATAATCTCGATGCTCGAAGAATCGGGATGTGATAAGATGATATTGGCAAAGGCTCACAACATTACCTTGGCCCGGGAACTATGGGATATCATTCCTCAAGACAATATCGGGAGATTTGTGGAAGTATTGACAGAGCATTGCCATAAGGCATGCAACCATATATTGACAAAAGAACAACTTGAAATAATTATTTTGAAAGATGAATAAAATTTTGAATCACATTGTGATGCTGGCAATAATACTGATTGCCGCATCATGTACCGGCAAGGTAAGCAGGAAAGAGTTGGAGAAGGATGCTGCTGACTCCATCGTTGAGGTGAAACCCCAATATGCCAAAGGCTTTACGGTGAGGATGCTTGACAACGGAATCCGTCTTGTAGATGTCAAAGACCCACAGAAATCAAAGGGTATGACATATCACTTTGCATTAGTGAACCAGGGGATGGAGGCGACAGATATTCCCGAGGGATATACAAGGATAGATGTGCCGGTAAGGCGCACTATCCTAATGACCATGCTTCAGCTCTCCAACTTCACCATCCTAAATGCCCATGACGTGGTAAAAGGAATCACGGGTACGAAAAATCTATTCAACAAGGATATTTTGCAGCGAGTGAAAAAGGGAGAAATAGTGAAGATAGGTATGGAAGGCAACTTTGACCCTGAACTGGTAATGGCGGCCGCTCCCGAAATAATCTTCATATCACCGTTCAAGCGTGGAGGATATGATGCCATCAAGGAGACGGGAGTTACTCTCGTTCCGCATCTTGGTTATAAGGAACTCGACCCTCTTGGACAGGCAGAGTGGATAAAGTTTGTAGCAATGTTTATCGGCAAGGAAAAGGAGGCAAACAAGATATTCAGCGATATAGCCGACCGATATAACTCACTGAAAGCTAAGGTTGAGGCTGTTGGCGGTGAGCGTCCTTCCATATTCAGTGGTGAGATGCACGGTGGCAACTGGCACGCTGTGGGAGGAAAGAACTATCTTGCGCAGATATTCCGTGACGCCGGTGCCGACTATGTCATCGATGATGATAACACAGGAGGCCTACCCATCGACTTTGAGGCAATGTATGCCAAGGCCGCCAAGGCTGACTATTGGCGCATACTCAATAGCTATTCTGGTGAGTTCTCCTACGAGGCATTGCAGAAGTCAGAGCCTCGCAATGTCATGTTCAAGGCTTTCAGGGATAGAAAGGTGATATACTGCAATATGAAAACCACACCGTATTATGAAATATCTCCCGTGATGCCCGACAAGGTGTTGGCGGATTTTATTGCAATCTTCCATCCGGAGGTCATGCCAAAGGGATATACCCCTACATTCTATAAATTATTGTAAGGAGGAAAGAGAAGAAGGATATATGTTAAAGCCAGGGTTAAGTTTTCTGACGATGCTATCACTCGTCGTCTTGTCCGCCGTGCTCTTTGTGGCAAATCTGTTCATAGGTACTGTGTCCATTCCTCTTGATGCCATTGTGGGGATAGTGCTCGATTTGCCCATTGAAGGATATACAGAAGACGAGATGACAATATGGAGCAATATAATATGGAACTCGCGCATGCCGCAGACCATAACAGCTTTGTTGGCAGGAGCAGGTCTGTCGGTGAGTGGATTGCAGATGCAGACGGTATTCCGTAATCCTCTTGCCGGACCATCTGTCTTGGGCGTCAGCAACGGGGCATCACTTGGTGTGGCATTTGTCGTATTGCTCTCGTCATCGCTTGGAGGTGTGGCACTCAGCCGTTTGGGCTATGTGGGAGATGTGGCAATCACGGTTGCAGCCATTGTTGGTGCTCTATCCATTTTGGCATTGATAGTATTCGTGGCTCAGTATGTACGTGGCAATGTCACTCTTCTTCTCATAGGTGTGATGACGGGCTATCTTGCTACGGCGATAATAGGAGTGCTAAAATTCTTCAGTGCCGAAGAAGATGTCAAGGCATACGTTGTGTGGGGATTAGGATGTTTCACCCGTACCTCAGGCACCCAACTCGTAGTCTTCTCCTTATTGATGTGCATCATCCTTCCAATGGGAATGTTGCTGATAAAAACTATGAATCTACTGATGTTAGGAGATGATTATGCTCGAAATCTCGGATTGAACATCCGACGTTCGCGCATAATGGTGATTCTCTCGTCAGGATTACTTGCCGCAGTTGTCACGGCATATTGCGGTCCTATAATGTTTGTGGGGCTTGCTGTTCCACATCTTGCCCGTGCCGTTTTCCGCACCTCCGACCATCGTTGGCTTATGCCGGCAACATTAATAAGCGGTATATCGCTCACCCTTCTCTGTTGCATTTTATCACGTCTTCCTGGTTTCGAGGGGGCCTTGCCCGTTAACAGTGTCACAGCATTGGTAGGTGCACCAATAATTGCCGCTGTACTCCTGAAACGAAAATAAATAAGCTGCACCTACATAAGTAAGCGCAGCTTATTTAATCTTTCAATTTTTCAATCTTAAATAAGGTGCATCGTTCCTAATAAATACAGCATTGATATTCCCAAGACCATTGACATAATACCGATGATGAGGCCTATGCGCGCCATATCCTTCTGCGATATGAGGTTGGTGGCGAAGGCAAGGGCATTAGGTGGTGTGGAGATGGGGAGAACCATCGCACTCGATGCTGCCACGGCAACGCTGATGAGCACTGTTGGTGTTCCGCCGATGACGTTGAGTTTGTCACCCATTGCAAGGCATACCACTGTGAGGATAGGCATGAGAAGGGCTGCTGTGGCGGAGTTGCTGATGAAGTTGGACAGTGCATAGCATATCAAGCATGCCAAAACGAGGATTACCAGCGGCGAGAAGTCACCGAAGGGAATGCTCGACACTGCCTGCTTCGCGAGTCCCGAACCATTGAGGGCATAACCGAGGGCAAATCCTCCCGCTACCATCCAGATTACCGACCAGTTGATTTCCTCCAAGTCGCGGCGGTCGATTACTCCTGTAAGCGAGAAGATCATAAACGGTACGAGTGCCACGGTATATGAATTAATACCCGACACGCTATCCAAGAGCCAAAGAGCCACTGTGAGGATAAACGTTACAATCACTACCTTTGTCTTGAAGTTATGTTTCAGCTCGCCTTCTATCTTCAGTTCGATAGTCTTTTGTGTAAACGGATATAGCTTTTTGATGATAAACCAGCTCAACAGAAGGAGTACGACGACGAGAGGGAACATAAACATCATCCACTCGCCGAATCCGATGCCCAGGTTGAGGCCCTCGGGGTCGTTCAGATACTTCAGTGCGATTGTGTTAGGGGGTGTGCCGATAGGAGTTCCCATACCGCCAAGGTTGGCAGCCACGGGGATGCTCAGAGCCATAGCCATTCGTCCCTTGCCCTCAGGAGGCAACTGTTTGAACACAGGAGCGAGGAAGGTGAGCATCATTGCAGCAGTGGCAGTGTTGGACACGAACATCGAGAATAATCCGGTGATGAGAAGGAATCCTAAAAGCACGTTCTCGCTTTTGCTTCCGAAGGGCTTGAGCAGCACCTTGGCAAGATGTGCGTCAATACCGGTCTTACCGGCTGCGATGGCAAGGATAAATCCTCCGATGAAAAGCATAATCACTGGGTCGGCAAAGGTTGCCATTACCGACTTGTAGCTCAATAGCGTACCTACTTTGTCGGGGTCGCACATCAGTATGAATCCACTGTCGCTTGTGAATATCAGCAGCAGCCCGATTACGGAAACGGATGTTGCCCATGCCGGCACCACCTCAAGCACCCAAGCCAATGTGGCAAAAGCAAAGATGGCGATGATTCGCTGTTGCACTACTGTCAGTCCTTCAATACCGAAACTGGTTGAGGGTAGATTCCATATCAACAGTGTTGCCAAGATTACAACTGCGGCTTTGATAGCCGTACTCTTCAAATACTGGGGAAGTCGCTCGTTGAGTCGCTTCACCTGTTCGTTGTGGTGGCTCTCCAAAAGATGGAAGCCATGAAACTTTTTAAACATGGTTGAAAACCTATACTAATTAATGAATATCTTTGGTTAAATATTAAATCATTACGGAAATTGGGTGCAAAATTAATAATTATTTTCGAAATATGCAAAATAATCATTGATTTTTATTCAAACTTTATCCGTACAAAGAAAACTTTTCCAGGA
The DNA here is from genome assembly GCA_945869265.1 of uncultured Prevotella sp. Classification (GTDB taxonomy): domain Bacteria; phylum Bacteroidota; class Bacteroidia; order Bacteroidales; family Bacteroidaceae; genus Prevotella. The sequence continues at coordinate 73,202 of CAMBOI010000010.1, forward strand.
AAAGAGTAAAGGGATTCAGGAAAGTAAGTCAACATTCATCTGATGGAAAGTCAAGAAAAGGCGAGTAAATATAAAATTAATGTTAAATCAGAGTAAACCTTATAGGCTCTTCTGCAATTTAGTTGAAGAGGATTCACTTGAGAACGCATACTATTAGTTTCTGTAGTTCTGTGAGGATTCTTTTATCTATAGAGAC
>CAMBOI010000011.1 GCA_945869265.1 uncultured Prevotella sp.
TAGCATTGATGCTGATCTCAAGCATATAAAAATAGTATTATAGACAATCTTAAAGATTATATGCAATAATCAAAAAAGTCGAGTATATGAAAAAGGGAATGGCCGATGACCATTCCCTTTTATTATGTTTAGGCTTAAAGCCTTATCAATGATTAGGCTTTACATCTTGCCAATAATTAGTCGGCGAGCTTAGCCTTGATGAACTCACGGTTCAGGCGGGCAATATTGGCGATAGACTCGTTCTTCGGGCACTCAGCCTCGCAAGCGCGGGTGTTGGTACAGTTACCGAATCCGAGCTCTTCCATCTTCATAACCATTGCCTTGGCGCGTTTTGCAGCCTCTGGACGGCCTTGTGGCAGCAGGGCGAGCTGTGATACCTTAGAGCTTACGAAAAGCATTGCAGAGCCGTTTTTACAAGCTGCTACGCAACATCCGCAACCGATACATGTAGCTGCATCCATAGCCTCGTCGGCATCTTCCTTAGGGATAAGGATAGCGTTGGCATCCTGGGGCTGTCCGGTGCGCACTGTGGTGTAGCCACCAGCCTGGATAATCTTGTCGAATGCAGAGCGGTCAACCATACAGTCCTTGATAACGGGGAATGCAGCCGAACGCCATGGCTCAACGGTGATTACGTCGCCGTCGTTGAAGCGGCGCATGTAGAGCTGGCATGTGGTGGCACCTGTAGCGGGACCGTGGGGATGTCCGTTGATATAAAGCGAGCACATACCGCAGATACCCTCGCGGCAGTCGTGGTCGAAGACGAAAGGCTCCTTGCCTTCCTCGATGAGCTCCTCGTTGAGGATGTCGAGCATCTCAAGGAACGAGGTATCGTCTGGAATGTCCTTCATCTCGCGGGTGTCGAAATGACCTTCGGCCTTAGGGCCGTTCTGACGCCAGAACTTAAGTGTAAATGAAATATTTCTTGCCATAATAAATATGTTCTTTCTTTATAATGTGTTATTAATTCTTGTAGTTACGTGTCTGTACCTTGATAGCTTCGTACTCAAGAGGCTCTTTTGTAAGCTCAGGCGCCTTCTCGTCGCTGCCCTGATACTCCCAGCAACCTACATAGAAGAAGTTCTCGTCGTCGCGCTTTGCCTCGCCTTCCTCGGTCTGGTACTCCTCGCGGAAGTGACCACCACATGACTCGTTACGAGAAAGTGCATCGTAAGCAATGAGCTCACCCATTGTGATGAAATCGCGCAGGTGGATAGCCTTGTCAAGCTCGATGTTCAGACCTTCCTTACTTCCTGGAATGAAGAGGTTGGTGTTGAACTCCTTACGGATCTTCTTGATAAGCTCGAGACCTTCCTTCAAGCCCTCAGCTGTACGACCCATACCTACATGCTCCCACATGATGTGGCCAAGCTCCTTGTGGATAGAATCTACAGAGCGCTTGCCCTGGATGCCCATCAAGCGGTCGATCTCTGCCTGTACGCCCTTCTCTGCCTCGGCAAACTCAGGACGGTCGGTAGATACCTTCGGCCAGATAGCCTGGTCGGCGAGATAGTTCTGGATAGTGTAAGGCAATACGAAATAACCATCGGCCAATCCCTGCATAAGGGCAGATGCACCGAGGCGGTTGGCTCCGTGGTCGGAGAAGTTACACTCACCGATAGCGAACAAACCGGTGATTGTGGTCATCAGCTCGTAGTCAACCCAGATACCACCCATGGTGTAGTGAACGGCTGGGAAGATCATCATCGGGTTGTAGTACTTCACGCCATTGATCTCGTTGGCAAACTCACCTGGATTAACATCGGTGATCTCCTCGTACATATCGAAGAGGTTGCCATAACGCTGGCGAACAACGTCAATACCGAGACGCTCGATAGACTCAGAGAAGTCGAGGAACACAGCCAGACCAGTGTTGTTAACACCAAAGCCCTTGTCGCAGCGCTCCTTGGCAGCACGTGAGGCAACGTCGCGGGGAACGAGGTTACCGAATGCGGGATAACGACGCTCCAAGTAGTAGTCGCGGTCTTCCTCGGGAATATCGCTTCCCTTCTTTGTACCTGCCTGCAGAGCCTTGGCGTCCTCAATCTTCTTGGGCACCCAAATACGACCGTCGTTACGCAGAGACTCAGACATAAGGGTGAGCTTAGACTGCTTGTCACCGTGAACGGGGATACATGTCGGGTGAATCTGAACGTATGAAGGATTAGCAAACATTGCACCCTTACGATAGCACTGAACAGCAGCTGTACAGTTGCAGCCCATGGCATTTGTAGAAAGGAAGTATGTATTGCCATATCCACCAGTAGCAATAACTACAGCGTTGGCGCTGAAGCGCTCGAGCTTACCAGTGATGAGGTTCTTGGCGATGATACCGCGGGCACGACCGTCAACGATAACCACGTCTTCCATCTCATAACGTGTGTAGAGCTTTACGCGACCAGCATTCACCTGGCAGCTAAGTGCAGAGTAGGCACCGAGCAGAAGCTGCTGACCAGTCTGACCCTTAGCATAGAATGTACGTGACACCTGTGCACCACCGAACGAGCGGTTGGCAAGCATACCACCATACTCACGTGCGAAGGGAACCCCCTGGGCAACACACTGGTCGATGATGTCGTTTGACACCTCAGCCAAACGATATACGTTGGCCTCGCGGGCACGATAGTCACCACCCTTAACTGTATCGTAGAACAAGCGATATACAGAGTCGCCGTCGTTCTGATAGTTCTTAGCAGCATTGATACCACCCTGTGCGGCGATAGAGTGAGCACGACGGGGTGAATCCTGGATGCAGAAATTCAGCACGGTGAAACCCATCTCACCGAGACTTGCGGCAGCACTCGCTCCAGCAAGACCAGTACCTACGACGATAACGTCGAGCTTAAGCTTGTTCTTGGGGTTCACCAGACGCTGGTGAGCTTTATAGTTGGTCCATTTCTCAGCCACTGGGCCTTCTGGAATTCTTGAATTTAATGTCTTAGCCATAATTGTCTTTTATAAAACTATATGTATTACTTATAATATAATTAGCAGCAAGCACCGCAGCAGAGACTTGGTGCGCAATGGAATGCAAATGCCAATACTACAACGAGGAAGGCCAGCATGAGAATGGTGGTGTAGGCGATACCGATCGTCTTCCAACGCTCAAACCAAATCTTGCCGCTCCAACCGAGAGTGTGCATAGCGCTCCAGAAACCATGAGAGAGGTGGAACCAGATTGCTGCAAGCCAAATGATGTAGAGAACTACATAGCATGGATTGGCAAACGTGTCAACGATGTAAGCAAAACCGTCAGCTGGATCATGTGCAGTCGCAATGCCAGTGAGCTCGGCAAACATCATGTTGTACCAGAAGTTCCAGAAGTGAAGCAGAAGACCAAGGATGACAATGATACCGAGAACAAGCATGTTCTGCGATGCCCACTCCACCTTAGGATTGCGCTCCGAAACTTCATAACGCTGATCACCACGAGCCTTGCGGTTCTGGGCTGTCAGCATAAATGCATAAACAATGTGAATCACTGCAAGGGCGGCGAGGCCCATTGTAGCCACTACTGCATACCAGTTGGCACCAAGAAATTCACAAATCATGTTGTAACCCTCTTCAGAGAACAGCGCCACCAAGTTCATACAACCATGGAAGGTCAGGAACAGAATAAGCGCAACTCCAGTGACGGACATTACAACTTTTCTACCAATAGATGAATTACATAACCACATAAATGATTGAAATTAAATTATTTAACTGTTAGAACTAAAATTATATTCTTTTACCTTTTGAGATTTTTTAACCAAAAAGTGATTGTTTAAGGTAATCTACTTTCGGTAGCAAAACTCACTATTTTGGCGCAAAATTACTATAAAATAATGATAAAACAAAGTATTTTTGCGCAAAAATCAATTTATTTTCTTAATTTTGCGGCGAAAAAGTGATTTTCGGGCTTTTTTCAAGCCTTTTTAGGGATATTAAACATAAAAAATGGAACTTAATTACGACATTGTGGTCATAGGAGGTGGACATGCCGGATGTGAAGCTGCTACAGCAGCTGCCAACATAGGGGCAAAGACATGCCTCGTGACCATGGACATGAACAAGATTGCACAGATGAGCTGCAACCCGGCCATCGGCGGAATTGCCAAGGGACAAATAGTAAGGGAGATTGATGCCTTGGGCGGACATACGGGTGAGGTGACGGATGCTACCGCCATTCAATTCCGTATGCTCAACCGCAGCAAGGGACCTGCCGTGTGGAGCCCAAGGGCACAATGCGACAGGGGACGGTTTATATGGAAATGGAGAGAGACACTCGACAATACTCCAAACCTTAGCATTTGGCAAGACCAAGCCGACGAACTACTCGTGGAAAACACGACACAGGGAAAACGAGTAACGGGAGTGAAGACAATCTGGGGAGTGACCATCAACGCCAAGTGCGTGGTCATTACTGCCGGTACATTTCTTAACGGACTGCTGCACATCGGCAGAAAGATGATAGCAGGCGGAAGAATTGCCGAACCGGCTGTGCCCAATTTCACAGAGAGCATCACGAGACATGGCATCCGCAGTGCAAGGATGAAGACCGGAACTCCAGTGCGCATAGACAAGCGTTCGGTGGATTTTTCTTTGATGGAAATTCAGAACGGAGAGAACGACTATCATCAATTTAGTTTTATGGCTCCACACAGGGTACTGCCACAGTTGCCATGTTGGACATGCAACACGAATAAGGCTGTGCACGACACCCTGAAATCGGGACTCGCCGACTCTCCGCTTTTCAACGGACAAATTCAAAGCATAGGGCCGAGATATTGTCCGTCGATAGAAACCAAACTCGTCACTTTCGCCGACAAGGATCAGCACCCGCTATTCCTCGAACCCGAAGGAGTTGAGACCAACGAGATGTATCTTAACGGATTCTCGTCGTCGCTGCCAATGGAAATACAATTGGAGGCACTTAGGCAGATTCCTGCATTCCGCAACCTTGAGGTGTATAGACCAGGATATGCAATCGAGTATGATTTCTTCGACCCAACACAACTTACTCATTCGTTGGAGTCGAAAATAATTGCCGGACTGTTCCTCGCAGGACAGGTGAACGGCACTACGGGATATGAGGAGGCGGCAGGACAGGGTATCGTGGCTGGAATAAATGCCGCCCTCGCCTGTGCATCGTCTTCAGGTAACGAGGATGGCGATTCAGAAAAGTCTCGCTTCATCATGAAACGCGACGAGAGTTATATCGGTGTTCTGATAGACGACCTCGTCACAAAGGGTGTGGACGAACCGTATCGCATGTTTACGTCAAGAGCGGAATATCGCATACTGCTGCGTCAGGACGATGCAGACGCCCGACTGACAGAGAAGGCATACGAGATTGGTGCGGCATCACGCGAGCGATATGACTGGTGGATAAAAAAGAAGGATGCTATCGATGTACTCACAAAATTCTGCGAATCATTCCCCATCAAAGCCAAGGAGATCAACTCTGCGTTGGAATCGACAGGAACTACACCATTGAGAATGGGCTGCAAATTGATAGACCTTGTAGCTCGTCCACAGTTGGACTTCCCTACCCTATCCAACATCATCCCCGAACTCAAAGAGCAGTTGGAAAAGCCCGAAAACCGCAATGAGGAAATTGCCGAAGCTACGGAGATACGCATAAAATATAAGGGATATATTGAACGCGAGAAAATCGTTGCCGACAAGATGCACCGTCTCGAAGACATAAAAATCAAAGACAGATTTAAGTATGCCGAAATGAACCAACTGTCAACGGAAGCGCGCCAAAAGCTCGAAGCCATCAACCCCGAAACAGTGGCACAGGCGAGCCGCATTCCTGGGGTTAGTCCGAGTGACATAAATGTCCTACTTGTACTGTTAGGTAGATAACTGTTCCACGTGAAACATTAAAGTAAAACAAAACATATTAATTGGTTAATTATGAACAACAAAACATTATTGGATAATCTACGTTGTATACCAGATTTTCCGAAGAAAGGGATTAATTTTAGAGATGTAACTACACTCTACAAAAATCCGGAGTGCATGCAGGTAATGATGAACGAACTGTATGAATTGTACAAGGACAAAGGCATTACAAAAATCGTGGGTATAGAGAGCCGCGGATTTGTGATGGCTTCTGCCCTCGCGGTTAAATTAGGTGCTGGCGTTGTACTATGCAGAAAGGAGGGAAAATTGCCAGCAAAGGTGGTCAAGGAAAGCTATTCAAAAGAATATGGCACAGATACCATAGAAATACATGAGGACGCAATAACATCGGATGATGTGGTGTTAATGCACGATGACCTTCTCGCCACAGGTGGTACAATGAAAGCAGCATGCGACCTTGTGAAAAAATTCAATCCCCAAAAGATTATGGTTAACTTCATCATAGAAATCACGGACGAAGGATTACATGGACGGGACGTATTCGACAAAAATACGGAAATAACAACACTTATTCGCGTTTAGAAATAAAGTATAAATAACCACAGAGATAAAGATATAAAGAGAAATTTGTGGTATCAAAACACAAATACCCTTGTACTCTTTAACTCTGTGGTTAAAACAAAATTATGTTCCACGTGAAACAGCTTCTTGGTTATGACTAAAGACGAAAAGGAAAAACGAAGGGAATACCTAATGCAGATTGTAAGGAGACTACCAGATAAACCTGGTAGTTACCAATATTATGATGACAAAGGAGAAATAATATATGTAGGTAAAGCAAAGAGTTTAAAAAACAGGGTCGCATCTTATTTTCACAGCGAAGTTGATCGATATAAAACCAAGGTATTGGTGAGTAAGATCTGGGACATTTCATATACTGTTGTAAACTCAGAAGAGGATGCCTTACTCTTAGAAAACAGTCTTATCAAGAAATACAATCCGAAGTATAATGTACTACTAAAGGATGGGAAGACCTATCCTTCTATATGTGTGACCAACGAACCGTTTCCTCGTATATTCAAGACAAGAAATATAAACAAGAAATGGGGCACTTATTACGGTCCGTATTCTCACGTGGGTTCGATGAACGCCATTCTCGAACTAATAAAAAAGCTATACCACCCAAGAACATGCAAGTTTCCGATGACAATAGAGGGTATTGAAAAGAGAAAATACAGCGTATGTCTCGACTATCATATCAAGAACTGTGGCGGCCCATGTATAGGCAAACAAAGCATGGAAGAATACCAAAAAAACATTCGTCAGGCGAGGGAAATTCTTAAGGGAAATACACGTAATATACTGCGCGAGATGAAGGAGGAAATGATGTTATTGGCAGAGGAATTACGCTTTGAGGAAGCTGAAATCATTAAGCGAAAATACGAATTAATTAGTGTATATGTAGCCAAGAGTGAGGTGGTGAGCCATGTGGTTGACAACATAGATGTGATGTCGATTTCGAGCGACGAGAAGACGGCTTACATCAACTATATCCATGTGAATAACGGCAGCATAAATCAGTCGTTCACCTTCGAATATAAAAAGAAATTGGACGAGAAAGATGAAGACCTGTTGGCACTCGGAATAATGGAAATAAGGGAGAGATTTGACAGTAAGGCAAAAGAGATTATTGTACCTTTTGATATGGATCTTGAACTGGATGGAATAACTCTCACGGTGCCTCAAAGGGGTGACAAAAAGACACTTTTGGACCTCAGTTTGATGAACTGTAAGCAATATAAATTGGACATTCTGAAACAGGCTGAAAAGCTAAATCCTGAACAGAAGACAACTCGTCTGATGAAACAAATACAAGACACCTTAAAGTTGCCAACACTACCCTATCAGATTGAATGTTTCGACAACTCGAACATTAGCGGTAAGGATGCAGTGGCAGCGTGCGTAGTGTTCAAGCAACTAAAACCAAGTAAAAATGACTATCGAAAATATAATATAAAGACGGTTGTAGGACCCGACGACTATGCATCTATGAAGGAGGTTGTGGGACGAAGATATTCGCGTCTGATGGAGGAAAAACAACGTCTTCCCGACCTCATTATAACCGATGGTGGCAAGGGACAAATGGAGGTAGTAAGAGAGGTGATTGAGGACGAGTTACATCTCAATATTCCAATTGCCGGACTGGCCAAAAATGATCGTCACAGGACGAATGAATTGCTATATGGATTCCCGCCGGTTGTAGTAGGAATGAGTACGAGCAGCGAACTGTTTCATGTGCTAACAAGAATTCAGGACGAGGTGCACAGATTTGCCATTACGTTCCATAGAGACAAACGCTCGAAAAGGGCACTACACTCAGAGTTGGACGACATACCAGGAATAGGTCCGAAGACAAAAGTGCAACTTATTAAGGCATTTAAGACAATAAAAAAGATTAAAGAGGCTGATATAGAGGCTATTAGCACTATTATAGGCAGAAAAAAAGCGGAGATCATTATTAATTATTTTAAAAATAAAGAAGAAAATACTCTGTAAATTTTGATACGACGAAAATAAATCGTATCTTTGCAGAGAAATAACATATAATGAAACTTAACTTTCGGAAATGACAAGTTAAAGGAGTTAAGGGAGTTAGAGAAGTTAAAGACATGAGAATAGTAATACAACGAGTGAGTCACGCCTCGGTGACAATAGAAGGAAATGTAAAATCGGCTATCCAAAAAGGGTATCTGATACTACTTGGTATATGCGAGAAAGACACGAGTGAAGACGTTGAATGGTTGGTCAGAAAGGTGATTGGCCTGCGCGTTTTCGATGACGAAAATGGAGTGATGAATCGCTCCATAATGGATGTCGATGGAGAGATATTGGTGATTAGTCAATTCACCTTGTTTGCAAGCTACAAGAAGGGCAATCGACCGTCATGGCTGAGGGCAGCCAAGCACGAGGTCTCTATCCCACTCTACAACGAATTCTGCACCAAACTGAGTGAGGCATTGGGCAAGAAAATTGGCACTGGAGAATTCGGTGCAGACATGAAAGTGGAACTACTAAATGACGGACCTGTGACTATCTGCATGGATACGAAGAATAAAGAATAAAAATATAGAAATTATGGGAAAGAGTAGATTAGACAGAATCGTTAGGATTATCGGTATAATTGCTATAATAACCTACATTACACATAGGTTTTTTGACTTCCCAAATGCTATCGCAACAACAGCATTAAGCGTGTGGGGATTATGCATAATCTACAAGCTAACCAAATGGAAGGAAAACAAGACATCTGACAACTACTATAATGTCTTGATACTGATTCTTATTTTTGCAGTAATATTCTTAGGACTATAAATGGAAAACAAGGAGATTACAATTCGCGAAGCCCAGAAGATGGTGGACGACTGGATAAAGACCTACGGCGTGCGCTATTTCTCAGAGCTGACGAACATGACAGTGCTCACAGAAGAGGTGGGCGAACTGGCGAGAATAATGGCGAGAAAGTATGGCGACCAAAGCTTCAAGGAAGGCGAAAAGCATGACCTTGGCGACGAGATGGCCGACGTGCTATGGGTGCTGATGTGCCTCGCCAACCAAACTGGCGTTGACCTAACCGAGGCTTTGAAAAAAAACATCGAAAAGAAGACAACGAGAGACAAGAATAGACATATAAATAATAATAAGTTGACAAGTTAACTCGTCAACTAAAAACAAGAATTTATGAGTGAAAATTGCAATTGCGGTCATCACCATGACCATGAGGAAAAGCCTCTCAACAAATACGAGCAGGCACTGAGTAAGTATCGTACAAACATCTCGGATGAGGAAGTGCGCAACGCTGTGAAGCAAATCATCGCGGAAAAAGTACATGAGAACGACAATCTCGAAGTGAAGAAATTCTTGATGGGAAGCGTGGAACTCACAACCCTCAAAACAACAGATTCCGAGGAAAGTGTTCTCGCCTTCACTGAGAAAGTCAACCAGTTTGACGAGGTCTACCCTGACCTACCCCACGTGGCTACCATTTGTGTATATCCTTGCTTCGCCAAGACAGTAAGCGAATCATTAGAGGTGGATGGCGTGGAGATAGCGTGCGTTTCGGGAAGTTTCCCTTCGTCTCAGGCACTTATTGAGGTGAAGGTGGCAGAGACAGCTTTGGCTATAAAAGACGGCGCCACAGAGATTGATATCGTGATGCCAGTTGGTAAATTCCTTAGCGGTGACTACGAAGGCGTGGCAGACGAGATTAACGAACTCAAGGAGGTATGCGGTGAACATAAGATGAAGGTAATACTTGAAACCGGTTGCCTAAAGACACCCGAGAACATCAAGAAGGCATCAATCATCGCTATGTATGCTGGAGCCGACTATATAAAGACATCAACTGGCAAACTCGAACCGGCTGCTACACCCGAGGCTGCATACGTGATGTGTCAGGCTATCAAGGAATACTATGAAGAAACGGGCGTACAGATTGGTTTTAAGCCCGCTGGAGGCATTAACTCGGTGATGGACGCACTAATCTACTATACAATCGTAAAAGAGGTTCTGGGCGAAAAATGGCTCACCAACGAATGGTTGAGATTAGGAACAAGCAGATTAGCTAACATGCTACTGAGTGAAATAATCGGTGAAGAAACAAAATTCTTCTAAACAGAAAGAGGCGCATCAGTCGAAGATGCGCCTCAAATATTATTTTGTTCTTTGTATAACAAATTCAACATATTTATAAAGTGATTCACGTATATATGGATCACTGACATTCTCCGAAATATAAGCATTACAAGAGTCATGTAAATCTGCCATAACTTTTTCGGCATATTCAATACCGCCATTGGCTTTGGTGAACTCAACAAGCTGCTTAATCTCCTCTGGGGTTACATCATGGTTCTTCACCTTTCTCGCAATGCTGTACATCTCCTCATTATTAGTGGAGCGAAGTGCATAAATAACCGGTAAAGTCAACTTTCCTTCTGTCATGTCATTGCCCGTCGGTTTACCTATTTCATCAGAGTCATAATAATCAAATATATCATCTTTAATCTGGAATATTACACCTAATTCATGTCCAAATTTTTTAGCTTTCTCTATTTGTTCCTTTGAAGCATTTGCAGACAATGCACCTATCGTGCAGCAAGACTCAAACAAAGCAGCTGTCTTTTGTTCAATAACCTTATAATAAAGGTCTTCCGAAATTTCGCAATTTGAGATATTAGACAACTGAAGAATCTCACCACTTGCCAATATGCGACCTAACTCTGCAAGGTTTTGTACAATTAAATCATTGTTTGTTAAAGCTACGTTGAGCAGGGCTGTTGAGAGTAGATAATCACCTACCAGCACTGCCACCTTATTATTATATTCGGCATTAACCGACTTCTGACCTCTACGTTCCTCACTGTCATCCACAACATCATCATGCACAAGACTGGCAGTATGCAATAACTCAAGACCAACAGCAGAATGTTGGGTAACATAAGAAATATTACCGTAATTTTTTGCAATAAGCAAAATCAGCATAGGACGCATCTGTTTGCCTGTCCTTTTCTTGATGTGTTCAAGGACAGAAGCAAGGAGACCATTCGAATGTGACAATGCATCATTAAACAACGACGAAAAGTCGTTCAAATCTCCCTCAATTGGGTGTTTTATGATAGATAAATAATCCATTTACAGAATTTTGTGACAAAATTAGTGAAAAAATCTCAGACTTGAGAAATTTTTTAGTAATTTTACACGCAAAATAATGAAGATTATGAATAAATTGTTTCTTTTAGATGCTTATGCACTAATTTATCGTGCATATTACGCATTAATTCGCAACCCGAGGATCAATTCCAAGGGTATGAACACATCAGCCATAATGGGCTTTGTGAATACCGTAAATGAGGTTCTCGTAAAGGAGAATCCTACCCATATTGCAGTGGCATTCGACCCATCAGGTCCTACTTTCAGGCACGAGGAGTATCCTGAGTATAAAGCTCAACGTGAACAATGCCCTGAAGACATTAAGAAGTCAGTACCAATTATAAAGAAAATTCTTAATGCTTGGAACATTTGTATACTTGAAGAAAAAGGATATGAAGCCGACGACGTAATAGGCACTGTTGCGTTAAAGGCGGGCGAAAATGGATATAAAACATTCATGCTTACTCCAGACAAAGACTATGGACAGTTGGTTAGGGAGAATGTATTTATGTATCGACCGAGGTTTGGGAATGCGGGCTATGATGTTATAGGAGTTGAAGACATAAAACAGAAATATGACCTCTCTACCCCACTCCAAGTGATTGACCTTCTAGGATTAATGGGTGACGCATCTGATAATATTCCGGGATGTCCAGGAGTTGGTGAAAAGACTGCGGTAAAGTTAATCAAGGAATATGGAAGTATTGAAAACCTTGTGGCAAATACCAATACCCTTAAAGGTGCAATGAAAAAGAAGGTTGAGGAAAACAAAGACAAGATTGTTTTCTCAAAATACCTCGCAACCATCAAGACTGATGTTCCGATGAACATCGACTTCGACAATCTCAAAGTGAAGGAGCCTAACGAGGAAGAATTAAGGAAATTGTTCGACGAACTCGAGTTTAAGACTCTTACGGACAGAATCCTTAAAAAGAATCAAAAAGTACAAAAGAAAGTAGAACGACAACTCGATTTATTTGCGGATTTACCGACCGACGGGGAAGAAAGCGCAGAATTTTCAAGTTTTGCGAGCCTAAAAGACACACCTCATGAATATAAACTTGTTGAGAATGAGGAAGAAATAAGAAAACTCTGTGACTTTTTGATGACAAAAGAAATTCTCAGTTTAGACACGGAGACCACTTCTACCAACGCTATCGAGGCAGAATTGGTGGGATTGAGCTTTTCGGTTGAAGAAAACAAGGCTTTCTACGTACCTATTCCAGCAAAACGTGAAGAAGCCTTGCAGATTGTTAATATCTTTAAACCACTATATGAAAACGAGAAAATTCTGAAAGTTGGGCAGAACATCAAGTATGATCTTGAGGTATTGGCCAACTATGATGTCAACCTATCGGGCAAGATGTTCGACACGATGATTGCTCATTATGTCATACAACCCGAGTTGCATCACAACATGGACTATCTTGCGGAGATATACCTTAAATATAAAACAATACATATCGACGAACTTATAGGACCGAAGGGCAAAGGGCAGAAGAACATGCGCGACCTGAGTCCCGAGCAGGTGTATGAGTATGCTGCCGAAGATGCGGACGTGACTCTCAAACTGAAAAACATTCTTGAAAAAGAACTGAAGAAATATGAGGTGGAACATCTGTTCTATGACATCGAAATGCCATTGATGCCAGTATTGGCAAGTATGGAGTTAAACGGAGTGAGACTCGACACCGAATCCCTTAAGGAAACGTCAGATGTTTTGACAACAAGAATGAAGTCGATTGAACATAAGATATACGAACTGGCAGGTGAGGAATTCAATATCGCCTCACCCAAGCAGGTGGGAGAGGTCTTGTTTGACAAACTGAAGATTGTAGAAAAAGCAAAGAAGACCAAAACGGGACAATATGTCACTAACGAGGAAGTGCTGCAAGGACTGAAACATAAGCACGAAATCGTAGAAAACATATTGGAGCACAGAGGATTGAAGAAACTATTGGGCACATACGTGGATGCCCTACCCTCGCTCATCAATCCTCGCACTGGACATATCCACACATCATTCAATCAGACTGTGACATCCACGGGACGACTGTCGTCAAGCGACCCCAACCTACAGAACATACCAGTGAGAGGTGAGGACGGAAAGGAAATACGCAAGGCATTCATTCCCGAGCCAGGTTGTCTGTTCTTTTCAGCAGACTATAGTCAGATTGAACTTCGAGTGATGGCTCATCTGAGCGACGACGATAATATGATTGAGGCATTCCGCGAGGGATATGACATTCACGCAGCCACTGCTGCCAAGATATACAAGGAGAATATCGACGAAGTGACGCGCGACCAACGCACAAAGGCAAAGCGCGCCAACTTTGGTATCATCTATGGCATCACCGTTTTTGGACTTGCCGAGAGACTTGATATCAGTCGCGACGAGGCTAAACAACTGATTGACGGTTACTTCGAGACATTCCCAAAGGTGAAGGAATATATGGAAAAAGCCAAGGAGACAGCGCGACAGAAGGAATATGTGGAAACATTGTTCAAGCGCAAAAGATACCTCAAGGACATTAATTCGGGTAATGCCACCGTACGTGGATTTGCCGAGCGAAATGCCATCAATGCACCTATCCAGGGCACTGCCGCCGACATCATCAAGGTGGCGATGATCAATATCCACAACAGATTCAAGCTCGAAGGCATTCGCTCGAAGATGATACTGCAAGTGCACGACGAACTCAACTTCAGTGTTTATCCCAAAGAGAAAGAGAAGGTGGAGAAAATTGTGCTCGAAGAGATGCAGGGCGCATTCAGCATGAAGGTGCCATTGGTGGCTGATTGCGGTTGGGGAGAGAATTGGCTTGAAGCACATTAAGAAATAAAAAATTAATTAATTAAAAAAATATAAATACTTTGATATATAACAAAAATAGAGTAACTTTGCACACAGAATATAAACGTTTATAAGAAAATGGCATTAAAATGTGGTATTGTTGGACTCCCAAATGTGGGAAAGTCCACACTTTTCAATTGTCTGTCGAGCGCAAAGGCTCAGGCAGCTAATTTTCCGTTTTGTACTATCGAACCCAATGTGGGCGTGATTACAGTACCTGACGAAAGACTTACAAAATTGGCAGAACTGGTACATCCAGGAAGAATAGTGCCCGCAACATGTGAGATTGTGGATATCGCCGGACTCGTGAAAGGCGCAAGTAAGGGTGAAGGACTTGGCAACAAGTTTCTTGGCAACATCCGCGAGACAGATGCAATCATACATGTTCTGCGCTGTTTCGAGGATGACAACATAACCCATGTTGACGGTACGATAGACCCAATACGCGACAAGGAAATCATCGACACAGAACTGCAGTTGAAGGACCTTGAAACCATCGAGAGCCGACTGGCAAAGCAACAGAAGATTGCAGCCATCGGAAATAACAAGGATGCCAAGGTAGAAGTAGCTGTACTTGAGGCATATAAGGCTGTATTGGAGCAAGGCAAGAATGCCCGCACTGTGGAGTTTGAGTCGAAGGAGGAACAGGATGCCGCACGCAATCTCTTCCTGCTCACCTCCAAACCTGTGCTTTATGTATGTAATGTTGACGAGGCTTCTGCCAAAACCGGAAACGAGTTCACCAAGAAAATAGAGGCTCTCGCAGCCGAGGAAGGTGCAGAGGCTATGGTGATTGCCGCCAAGACCGAAGAGGATATCGCCGAACTGGAATCATACGAGGACAAGCAGATGTTTCTTGAGGAATTGGGACTTGAGGAAAGTGGTGTCAACCGACTTATCAAAAAAGCTTACAACCTGCTGAATCTCGAAACATTCATCACTGCCGGAGAGATGGAAGTGAAGGCATGGACATATCACAAAGGATGGAAGGCTCCGCAGTGCGCGGGTGTTATCCATACCGACTTTGAGAAGGGATTCATCCGTGCCGAGGTGATCAAGTATGAGGATTATATACAATATGGTTCGGAGGCTGCCGTAAGGGATGCCGGTAAACTTGGCATCGAAGGCAAGGACTACGTTGTGCAGGATGGAGACATCATGCACTTCAGGTTTAATGTATAATATTTCTTTTCTATGATGTAGTTATGGACTATATACTATACATCAACTGGAACCCGAGTCTCACCACCATTTTCGGATTGAGATGGTACGGACTCTGCTGGCTATTAGGTTTGCTTGGAGCTTACCTGATAGTCAAGCGTTTGTACAAGCAACAAGGCATCAAGGCCGAACTCTTTGAACCGCTTTTCTTCTATTGCTTCTTCGGAGTATTGATAGGAGCGCGACTCGGACATTGCCTGTTCTATCAACCCGACTATTATCTCACCTCGTTCGGTCATTTCGTTGAGATGATTCTCCCCATCCATTTCCTCCCCGAAGGCGGTTGGAAATTCACTGGTTATGAAGGACTTGCCAGCCATGGCGGCACACTGGGTCTGATGATTGCACTATGGCTATATGTGCGCAAAACAAAAGTGGGAATATGGACTGTGCTCGACAATGTGGCAATAGCCACCCCAATTGCGGCATTCTTCATACGTATGGGTAATCTGATGAACTCAGAGATTATCGGTAAGGAGACTGATGTACCATGGGCATTCATCTTCGAGCGCGTTGATATGATGCCGCGCCATCCGGGACAGCTGTACGAGGCAATAGCCTATGCCATACTACTGTTCATAGGCTTTGCGGTGTATAAGAAATATCCACAGAGAGTGGGCACAGGATTCTATTTCGGACTCTGTCTCACATATATCTTCACAGCCCGCTTCTTCATCGAATTCACCAAGGAAATACAGGAGGAATTCGAGGCCTCTCTCCCACTCGACATGGGACAACTGCTGAGTATTCCATTCGTGATTATCGGCATTGTATGTATGTTTGGATACAAAAGAAAACAAGTTAAATAAAACCTAAGAAGTATGACAACAAAATCAATCATTACTACCCTACTCCTGGCTGCCACGATGCACGCTCAGGCACAGATCAAGACCAACGAGGGCATCAGCTATCTGATGAACCAGCCCAAGGACATGTCGGCAGATTTCAGCGATCTTGCCAACACATATTTCTTTGCCGACAGTCTGTCGGATTTCAATGCCCAAAAAGGCGAAGGCAAGGTGAAGTGGAACCGCTATCGCATTGCCCCGCGACAGGCGTTCAATACCAATGGTTTCTGGCCTCAGAGACTGCAGATGCTCGACTTCCCCGAAACAGCATACGACAACGATCCCGAACTGAAATTCCAGGTTCGCTTCGTGAGTCCACGTACAGTGCGCATCACTATGCTCACCACCCCCATCGAACCGCGTGACAATGATACCGACGACATCATGTTCTGTGGCGTTCCCAAAAACGACAGTAAGTCATGGAAGATGAGCGAGACCGACAAGACACTCTCCTACTCTTCCGCTTACGGTACAATTGAGATTCAGAAATATCCGTGGCGTATCGTATTGAAAGACAAGAACGGACGCATACTGACCGAGACACGCACTCTTGGCGACAACGACTCCACACAGGTGAAGATCCTGCCATTCAACTTCATCAAGCGTGGCTCCGACAATTCACGAAGCATCAATCCCGTGTTCTCGCTTGCTCCACAAGAGAGAATATACGGATGTGGCGAGTCGTTCACATCACTGAATAAGGTGGGACAGAAGGTACAGATATTCGTCACCGACCCGCAAGGACCCGAGACACCAGGGATGTACAAGCCAGTGCCGTTCTATTTCAGTAATCGTGGTTATGGTATCTTCATGCACACTTCCGCTCCTGTGACAGCCGATTTCGGCAAGAGTTACATAGGTACGCAGAGTCTGTATATGGGTGACGAGAAGATGGACTTTTTCGTATTCTTCGGCGAACCGAAAGACATCCTTAATGAATATACCGAGATCACTGGCAAGAGTCCGATGCTCCCTCTCTGGACATTCGGCACTTGGATGAGCCGTATCACTTATTTCTCTCAGAAAGAGGGACTTGACATTGCAGCCAACCTGCGCAAATATAAGATTCCGGCAGATGTAATCCATTTCGACACTGGATGGTTTGGTGTGGATTGGCAATGCGACTATCAGTTTGCCGCCGACAGATTTGAAGATCCCGTGGCAATGATGAAACAGATGCGCAAGGACGGATTCCATGTCTGTCTGTGGCAACTCCCCTACTTCACTCCCAAGAACAAGTTCTTTGGCGAATTGCTCGATGGCGATATGGCAGTGAAGAATGCCTGCGGCTCTTCGCCCTACGAGGATGCCGTGCTCGACTTGTCGAATCCAAAGACAGTCAACTGGTATCAGCAGAAGATAGCCGGATTGATAAAGCAGGGCGTTGGAGCCATCAAGTGCGACTTTGGCGAGGCTGCCCCACTCGACGGTTTCTATCATAGCGGCAAAGGCGGACTCTACGAGCATAACCTCTATCCATTGCGCTATAACAAGGCTCTTTGGGAGGCTGTGAAAGCCAATTCAGCCGACAACGAGGGTGTCATCTGGGCACGCAGTGCATGGGCTGGTTCGCAGCGCTATCCACTTCATTGGGGTGGTGATGCCGCCACAACAAATACTGGATTCATTGGTGACCTTCGCGGTGGATTGTCATTCGGACTCAGCGGTTTCTCCTTCTGGAGTCACGATATTGGCGGTTTCGTCACCGAGACTCCCGAGGATTTGTATCGTCGTTGGTTGCCCTTCGGATTCCTGTCAAGTCATAGCCGTGCGCACGGAGCACCTCCTACAGAACCGTGGCTCATAAGCAAGGGATTGACGGATGCCTTCCGCGAGAGTGCCGAGCTAAAATACAAACTCATGCCTTACGTATATGCACAGGCCAAGGACTGCTCTGAGCGTGGCTTGCCAATGGTGCGCGCCTTGCTCGTCGAGTTCCCCAACGACCCAGGCGCATGGCTTGTGGAGGACGAATATATGTTTGGCTCACAGATTCTCGTGGCTCCATTGCTCGAAAGCGGAAAGTCGCGAATGTGCTATCTCCCCGAAGGCAAATGGATTGACTATCAGAGCGGTAATGTTTATAATGGCGGTTATCAGACCATCACAACAGGCAAGATTCCTTGCGTGATCCTCGTGCGCGACGGCAGTATTATTCCCCATGCCCCATTAGCACAACGCACCGACGAGATACGCTGGGACAAGTTGGAGATGAAGACCTATCGCTCGGCATCAAATATCAAGTGCTCAGGCATCTTATTCAAGCCAGGGGATGGGGGAATTAAAGAATTAAAATATTAAAGTTTTATAGGGATGGGAGCTGATACATATTTCATGACAATGTGGGCGATGGCAGTTATAGCTGTCTTCGTCTTCATTGCCTTGTATTTTGTGAAGGCAGGATATGGCATTTTCCGAACTAAACAATGGGGCATATCCATCAACAACAAAGCTGCTTGGGTGATGATGGAAGCTCCGGTGTTCATAGTAATGCTATATATGTGGGCAAGCAACGGGGCATCCACCGCCCTACCCTCTTTCCTCGCGTTTCTGCTTTTCGAACTCCATTATTTCCAGCGATCTTTCATCTTCCCTATGCTGATGAAGGGCAAAAGCCGTATGCCAATTGCCATCATGCTGATGGGCATCACGTTTAATGTCATCAACGGACTGCTTATAGGCACCAGCCTGTTTGTATTTCCCCCATCGCTCTTCAACGAGGGAATCGCATATCTTGCCCATCCCACTGCCATATTGGGCATAGCGATATTCTTCGTCGGTATGGCTATCAACCTCCATTCCGATCATGTCATACGCCATTTGCGCCAACCTGGTGACACGCGCCATTACCTGCCACAAAAGGGATTTTACAGATATGTCACATCGGCAAATTACTTTGGTGAGTTGGTGGAATGGACAGGCTTCGCCCTACTCTGCTCCACTCCAGCCGCATGGCTCTTCGTGGTATGGACAGCAGCCAATCTCATTCCCCGTGCAGCAGCCATCCATCGCCATTATCGCGAGGAATTCGGCGAGGCGGTAGGCACAAGAAAGCGGGTTATACCGTTTGTCTATTAAGACATCAATATATTGTTAACAACAATTGATAGATAATTATGGAATCGAAATTATTCACACCGGTAAAGATAGGTCCATTGACCCTAAGGAACAGGACAATACGCTCGGCAGCCTTCGAGAGTATGTGTCCGGGAAATGCGCCATCCAAGCAACTGCTCGACTATCATCATTCAGTGGCAAAGGGTGGGGTAGGCATGACCACCGTAGCTTACGCAGCCGTATGCCAGAGCGGACTGTCATTTGAAAGACAGCTATGGATGCGCCCAGAGATTGTTCCAGGACTCAAGGAACTGACGGATGCAGTGCACAAGGAAGGTGCAGCAGCCTCGATACAGCTCGGGCATTGCGGCAATATGTCACACAAGAAGATATGCGGTTGTCTGCCGGTAGGGGCGAGTGGGGGATTCAACCTTTATTCTCCCACGTTTGTACGCGGTCTTCGTGGCGATGAACTTCCTGGCTTGGCCAAGGCATACGGAGATTCCGTGCGATTGGCGAGAGAGTCAGGCTTTGATGCCGTAGAGGTGCATGCAGGCCACGGCTATCTCATCAGTCAATTCCTATCGCCATCAACCAATCACCGCAAGGATGAGTATGGCGGCTCGCTTGAAAACCGCATGCGCTTTATGGACATGTGCATGGACGAGGTGATGAAGGCAGCCGGCAATGACATGGCTGTATTGGTGAAGATGAACATGCGCGACGGATTCAAGGGCGGTATGGAACTCGACGAGACACTTCAGGTGGCAAAGCGACTGCAGCAGGACGGGGCACACGCACTGGTGTTGAGTGGCGGATTTGTGAGCAAAGCCCCTATGTATGTGATGCGTGGCGAGATGCCTATCCGCACTATGACCCATTACATGACCTGCTGGTGGTTGAAATACGGAGTGAGAATGGTGGGCAAGTATATGATTCCCACAGTACCATTCAAGGAAGCCTATTTCCTTGATGATGCACTGAAATTCCGCGAGGCACTACCAGATATGCCACTTGTTTATGTAGGTGGATTGGTGGCAAGAGACAAGATCGACGAAGTGCTCAACGATGGTTTCGAGGCAGTACAGATGGGACGTGCCTTGCTCAACGAACCAGGTTTCGTCAACCGTATGAAGGCAGAGGAGTGTGCGCGCTGCAACTGCCATCACAGCAACTATTGCATTGCCCGCATGTACACCCTCGACATGGCATGTCACCAGCATCTGAATGAAGAACTCCCAAAATGTATAAAAGATGAAATAAAAAGAATAGAATCACAGTAATAAAATATCAACATGAAACTAATGAAACGTAACTTATTTCTATTATTAATTGCATTTTATGCATTATCATTGCTTACTGCCTGCTCAGATAGGAGGGCGACAGGAGCAAGTAAGGGTATTGATAGCACCCTTACAGGTGAATATGTGTCAAAGATAAGCTTGCAGGAGCCAAAGCGAGCCCTTGCACTCATCGACACGATGGAGATGAAAAAGACTGTGTCTCCTTATATTATCAACTATTTGCGATTTGCTGTTTATTACAACGGATTCTCCGATTACAAGATGGCATATTATTATGGCCAACAAGCATTGAAAGACTCCATCGCGCTACAGAAAAACGTAAAACACCATTATAGACTATTGAGCACTCTTGCAGGCATCGCCAATTCCACCCACCAATATGCCCAGAGTATAAAATATGCAAAAGCAGCTATTGAGGTAGCACGCAAAAACAACAAGAAAGAGTTTGAAGTAGCGGCAACCGAACCGTTGGCATTAAGCCTAATAAGTCTCGGCGACATAAATGGCGGTTTTAAACTCTTTGAAGAGGGGAAAGGTGTTATTATGTCAGCACTTGACAATGAACCCAACTTCCAAATTGCCAATAGTGCCTATTCCTTTGTCGGCAACTATATGTCAAGTCTTCTAAGAGCCAATAGATTTGAAGAGGCGGCAAAACTGATACCAGACTTGCAACACATCAACCAAATATTGGGAGAAATGAATGTCGATATGGATGGTGCGGTTGAATACCGTCAGATCAATACCTATGGACTGATGATAGAATATTACAGTAAAATAGGCAACAAGAAAGAGGCGGACAAATATCTTGCCAAGATTATGAAGTCAACACTTGCCAACTCAACATTCGTTGAGACTATTCTCTCTGAACATTACTACAATATCAAGGACTTGAAGAACCTTGCAGAGGTGACAAAGAGAATAAGACAAAATGCCATTGCCTCTAACGACACCATCTCGGAAACATTCATAGATTATGTTCTTGAATGCGAGAAATTCATATACAAGGAACAAGGCAAATATCGCGATGCTCTTGCCAAAGCCGAGACAATAAAAAAACTTCAGGACTCACTATCCATTCGACACAACGAAGAGGACGGAGTGAGACAGGCTAAGATATACGAGATACAGGAAAAGGAACGCGAGATTGCCAATAAGAACCAGCAACTCTCAAAGCAGAAAAATGCCATAAAGGTATTTGCCTTTATTCTGCTTGTAATAGCTCTCCTTTTTGCCGCCATGGTGATATACAACCGCAAACTCGACAAGCGCAACAAGACTATTGTCAATACGATTAACAATATCATCGAGAAGCAGGACGAACTGACCCGACTCCGTCTTGGCAATAAAGAGACAAATGGAACCGAGACACAAGATAATCCTGAGGAACTGCGCATTATCATGGCAGCAGACCTGATGAGACAGAACACAGGCAAGAATCTTAGTGAGATTGCACACGAATGTGGATTCAGCAATACAGACTCTCTGTGCTCCAAGTTCAAGGCCAAGTTTGGCATTTCCCCATTGGATTACATCAAATGGAGTATCAAGATTGGTGAATCCGAAGAACTCAAGAAGGAGGTAATGAAAAAGGGTACGGAATCCGAGCGCATAAAGGACAACTTCATCAAGAACATGTCGCATGAGATACGCACTCCACTTAACCAGATAAACGGTTTCATACAGATTCTCACCAACCCCAAGAGCGACCTCAGGGAGGAAGAAAGAAATCAGTTTAGCAACATTGTCTTCGAGCAGACTTTGTATATGACCAATATGCTCAACACATTCATCGAGATGTCGGAATATGAGAGTAACGAGCAGTCGCACAACATAGAACAGGTGTTTATTGATGAAATACTCGACGAGGTGAAGTCGAAATGCACCAAACCTCATGATGATGTACAGATGCTGTTCCGCAATATCAGTGGAGTGGAAACCATCGTCACAGAGAGGAAAGGCATTGTGCGCATATTGCTCTGCCTCATCGACAATGCCGTCAAGTTCACCGAACAAGGCTGTATCATGGTCGAATGTACAAAAGACGAGGACAACTGCACCATCTTCACAGTGACTGACACCGGACGTGGCATTCCCTCGGGCGAGGGTGAGCATATCTTCGAACGCTTCTTCAAGATCAACGAGTTCACCCCAGGCCCCGGTTTGGGCTTGTCGCTCTCGCGCCTTATTGCAAAGCGAATAGATGCCGAGGTATATCTCGACAGGAAATACAAGAACAACGGTTCAAGGTTCACTATAAAAATTAAGAGTTAAGAAACGAAGTCAGCCGAGAATTAACGAAAGTCAATTAAAAATTAAAAATATGATAACAAGACTAAAGCATTTGTTTGTTGCGGCATTATTGGCTGCACCATTTCTTTTTGGCGCCTGCTCTGGCAATAAGACTGCCGGTGCGAGTGACAGTAGTGACACTATCAATTATAGGGACTACATCAGAAAACTGAGCTTTGAAGATCCTGACAAGGCTTTTGCTGTTATAGATTCTCTGGAAAAGGTAAAAAAGCATCCACCATATATTAGTAATTACTATCGGTGTATGGTGTACAATAACACTGGGAATAATGAGCGCTCAATAATTCATTATGGCAATTTGGCAATGTCCGATCCACGGTTGAAGAAGGAACATAGTGATTTTTATATGCATACGCTATATGTTGTAGCTTTCTCATATTACAATGAAAACCATATAGGCACTAGCCTGAAGAAGGTTAGGGAATTGTTGGATATGGCTATTAAGAACAATGATGAAGAAATGCGAATAAATAGCCTCGAACTCATAGGACATAATCTGATGGAATTAAAAGAGTATGATAATGCCATCAAAAACAATAAGGAAGCTGCGGACAGAGCCATAAAAATGTTCTATGAAAACCCAACATTCCGTCCCTTTGATAAATCAACCGTTGCTTGTAACTCTCTAATAATTAATCTGGCAGCTCTTAAAAGGTATGCGGAGACTGAGAAATACATACAAGAGTTAGTAGCAATACTTGAAAAGGGAAAAAACATTAAGTTTCCCTCGGAAAAGTATTATGATATAAGACTATGGAGTAGTTATAAGACGATTATGGAAATATATCATAGTATGAAAAAGAAAAAGGAATATGAGAAATATAGAATCTTGTCAGAAGCTACGCAAACAGCGAAGCTTCCTGAAAATAGAGCGTTTTATTTTGCTTATAACTTAGATCAAAAAAATTACAAACAGGCTTGGAATGACATTGTAAATCTAAGACAATACTTTGTAGAAAAAAGAGATACCGTGTGTAATGATTTCTTGAGTTATGTGCTCAAGAACGAACTTATATATCATTACGAACTTGGTGACTATAAGATGGCACTAAATTCGGCTTGGGATATCATAGAATGTAAGGACAGTATTAATAGGCGTAAGGAAATAGAAGATGCCGCCCAACTTGCAAAAATATACGAGACCCAAGAGAAGGAAAAGCAATTAGCTGAACAGAAGGCGGAACTGACCAAGCAAAGGAACATTATTATAAGCGTGGCTACGTTGTTGGTGATAGGTGCGGTGTTCATCGTTGTTCTGATGCGACTCAACCGAAAGGTGAAACGCCGCAACAAGACCATCGTGGCTACAATTAACAATATGATGCAGAAGGAAGACGAACTGACACTCCTGCAACTCACCGATGACAGTAACAAGGCTGAGAATATCAACCCAGAGGAGTTAAGACTAAAGCAGAGCCTTGATATGCTCAAGGAGGACAAGTCTATCGAAGATATTGTCAAGGAGGGCGCATATAAAAACGCCGACGATTTCAACAAGAAGTTCTATGATTATTTCGGTATCCACGCTGAGGAATACCGCAAATGGTCGAAGAACATGAACAAGCAGGAACAGACCGGCATAGAAGAGGCTAAGCACATGAAGGAATCGTTTATCAGAAACATGTCGCACGAGATTCGCACTCCACTCAACCAAATTTACGGATTCGTGCAACTGCTCACCACTCCTGGCATCCAACTCAGCGACGAGGAGAAACAGAAGTTTACAGGTATCATCGACGAACAGACTACCCACATGACACAGATGCTTAACACGTTCCTGGAAATGTCGCAATATGAAAGCAGCAGTGAACGACTGCCTATGGAAACCGTTGACATCGACGAACTGCTGAGTCAGTCATGCGACTCCTTCCCGTCTGTGAAGGAAGGGGTTGTACTGACCCACAAGAACAACAGTGGGCTGAAGACTGTGGAATGTAACAGTAAGGGCATACTCCGCATACTGCATTGCATCATCGACAATGCCATTAAGTTCACCGACGAGGGACAAGTGTGTGTGGAATGTTCGAAGAATGAAGACGGCGACATTGTTTTCTCTGTCACCGACACCGGTAAGGGAGTGCCCGAAGGCGACGACGAGCGCATCTTCGAGCAATTCTATAAGGTGGACGAATTCATTCCAGGCACCGGTTTAGGACTATCGTTGGCACGTCAGATTGCAAATCGTATGGGCGCAAGCATTGTTCTCGACCGTAGCTATGAGGCCAAAGGCTCAAGATTCGTAATATCGTATGAAAAAATAAAATAGAATGAAAAAATTAGCGATAATCACGGGAGCTGACGGATGTATGGGCTCTGAGATAGCACGAGCTGTAGCTATTGAGGGGTATCATGTCATCATGGCTAGCAAAAATTTGGAGAGGGCAGAGGAGAAGCGAAAGTGGATAATATCTGAATCCGGCAATGAAGATGTGGAG
Organism: uncultured Prevotella sp.; assembly: GCA_945869265.1. Taxonomy (GTDB): domain Bacteria; phylum Bacteroidota; class Bacteroidia; order Bacteroidales; family Bacteroidaceae; genus Prevotella. The sequence goes on from CAMBOI010000011.1 coordinate 25,592, forward strand.
ATTATCCCTATCGACTTGTCTTCACTTAAGACTGTGAAAGCTTTTGCTGACGAGATAAAGTGTAGGGGAGAGAAGGTGGCATTACTCATGAACAACTCCGGCATACTCGAACAGGAAGGACGCACCATCACCGAGGACGGTATGGAGCGCACTGTGCAGGTGAACTATGTGGGACATTACTTGCTCACCCGTCTCCTTGTTCCACTCATGGAGCGTGGAAGCCGTATCGTCTCGATGTCATCGCTCACATATATGTGGGGAAGAATATATTTCCCGTCGTTCTTTGATACAGGATGCCGAGGCTTCTTCTGGCGCATCTTCCCATATAGCAACTCCAAACTTGCCATCACCTTGTTCACTCTCAAATTAGCAAGGAAACTGAAAGACAAGGGTATCACCGTCAACTGTGCCGACCCAGGTATAGTTGCCACAGATATCATATACTTCAAGATGTGGTTCGACCCTATCACCAAGACTGTCTTTGCCCCCATCATCCGCACTCCACGCCAAGGTGCAGCCACTGCCATCCACCTGCTCTTGTCGCCTGAAGTGGAGGGACAAACAGGCACATTCAACCTCTCGTGCCACGTCAAGAAACTGAAAAGGAAATACACCGAAAGTCCACTTATTGACATCCTTTGGCAAAAAACCGAGGAAAGAGTCAAGCAGTGGTTATAATGAAATAATTATTAACTCTAACAACAATTTTTATCATGAAAGAAAATAGAATATTGGCAGTGATTGCCTTATGCCTGATGACAACATTGGCAGTGAATGCCGAAAACCTTTTCTCCTCTCTCTTGGGCAAGAGTCAGGAGGAAGTTAACCAAAGGTTGGAGATGCTATGGCAGCATTTCTTCACCCCGGGTGATGTATCCGTCTTCGATGCCGACGGACAGAAAACCGTGTATTACGAAACTGCCGACAACATGGCTTTTATCTATGACACAGGCAGCAATGACGTGCGCTCCGAGGGTATGTCGTATGGTATGATGATTAGTGTTCAGACCAATCATCGTGCTGAATTTGACAAACTATGGCGATGGGCAAAGCGCTATATGGCTTATCCGAAGAACTCACCCTGGGACGGATATTTCTGTTGGCAATGCTCAAGAGACGGCAAGCAGATAGGCAATAGCAATGCATCCGACGGCGAACTATATTTCGCCACAGCCCTCTTCCTTGCAGCCGAGAGATGGAACGAACCGCAATATGCCGAGGAGGCTAACGAGATACTTGAGAAATGTATGTCGAAAACAGGCGAGGGTGGGGTATATAACCTCTACAATCGTGACAACTATCTGATAACGTTTGTTCCTGACAAGGTGGGCAAGGAGTTCTCCGACCCCTCATATCAATTGCCTGCTTTCCTCGACAAATGGGCAGAGGTAGCAACAAACGACCGCAAGTTCTGGAAGAAGGCTGCCAAGGCTGCACGTCAGCATCTCATTGACTCCGCAGACCCCGTCACCGGTCTTTATCCCGACTACAGCAATTACGACGGTAGTGCCTACCGCTGGCCACATGCGGGATATGATACATCTATCTATATGTACGACGCTATAAGATGCGCCATGAACGTAGGTATGGACTATTATCTTTGGGGCAAGGACAAGAAACGTCAGACAGCAATAATGTCGCGCCTATTGTCATTCTTTAAATCAGATAACTACAAGCATGCAAGATTCAGTCTCGACGGCAAGAAGCGCTTCGACAACTACACTCATGGTATGCTCGGAGCCAATGCCGTGGCTGCCTTCGCTCTCGCCAAGTCATCTGCCGAGCACAAGGAACTTGCCAAGGAGCAGCTTCAGCGCCTTTGGGACAGTCAGCCCCCCACGGGCAAATACCGCTACTACGACGGTATGGTGTATTATCTGGCCTGGCTTCACGTTGCCGGAAGCTTCTCGCTTGACTTCAAATAAAAACAAATGGTGGCCTCGTAAATCCCTACGTGGCCACCATATTCTTAACAATAACTAAAAACCTAAAGTATGTATCAATGAAGCATCTGTATTCTAATAAATCTTATCTGATGTAGGGATGTGTACCCTTTTTCATCATCTTAAAGCATTTCTTGCAAGGGCGATTGTGACTTTTGCAGCAAGTGTTCTTTCTGTGACACTTGCACTTGCATACCACCTTCTTACCGCGCCATGACGTGCCCCTGTCGGGAGTGCCATACTTGCAACATTTATTGTCATTATGACGAACAATAGTCTTATTCACTACCACCACATTGTTGCGGTCGTTCTTCACATTTGTATTGTTCTTGCCACTGGTAGATACTACGATCGTCAGCATCATAACCATCATAATCATAATCTTCTTCATAATCTAAACTTTTTAAATTGTTATACACTTTGTTTTTATTTCTGGTGCAAAGATACGGCGATTTATTGGATTACGAAAATGATTATCCCTAAACTCGCAGGGGTTTTCCCTAAACCTAAAGGGGATATTTCCCCACTAAATAATAAAAAATACTTAATTGTTTTGGCTTACTCGAAAAAAAGGTGTAACTTTGCACTTTGCATTTCCTATATAAGGAATACAAGTATATAAAAGAATATTAGGAATAAAAGATATGGCAGGCAAGGAAAAGGAACTGACCCCGATGATGCGTCAGTATGCAGAACTGAAGGCAAAGCACCCTGATGCTGTGCTGCTGTTCAGATGTGGCGACTTCTACGAGACTTATCTCGAGGATGCCGTCATAGCGTCACGTATATTGGGAATTACACTCACCCGACGCAACAACGGCAACAACTGTAAGGGGTCGGAGATGGCAGGATTCCCCTTCCATGCCCTCGACACTTATCTCCCCAAACTCGTCAGAGCCGGTAAGCGAGTGGCTATATGCGACCAACTGGAAGACCCTAAGCTCACCAAGAAACTGGTAAAGCGAGGTATCACCGAATTGGTAACTCCTGGCGTTGCCATGAGCGACAACGTTCTCAACTACAAGGAGAACAACTTCCTCGCCTCTGTGCATTTCGACAAATCCACATGCGGAATCTCATTCCTCGATATCTCCACCGGCGAGTTCATTACCGGTGAAGGTACGCCCGACTATATAGAGAAACTGCTCAGCAACTTCTCACCTAAAGAGGTAATCTTTGAGCGCAACCGCAAACAGCAGTTTGAACAATACTTCGGCAGTAAGTTCTTCACTTTCCAACTCGACGACTGGGTATATACCGAACAAACGGCCAAACAGAAACTTCTGAAGCATTTCGGAGTGAAGAATCTCAAGGGATTCGGTATCGACCATCTCAAGAGCGGTATCATCGCCAGTGGTGCCATTCTTCAGTATCTTGAAATGACACAACACACCCAAATCGGTCATATCACGTCTATCTCAAGAATTGAGGAAGAGAAATACGTAAGGCTCGACAGATTTACACTCCGTAATCTCGAACTCATATCTCCGATGAACGAGGACGGAAAATCGCTCCTTGATGTCATCGACAATACCATATCTCCTATGGGCAGCAGATTATTGCGCCGGTGGGTGGTGTTCCCGCTGAAGAGTGAGAAAAAGATCAACGACCGACTGGATGTGGTGGAGTATTTCTTCCGCGAACCACAATTCCGCGAACTGCTCGATGAACAACTCCACCGCATAGGCGACCTGGAACGAGTGGTGTCGAAGGTGGCAGTGGGCAGAGTTACACCAAGGGAGATGGTGCAACTGAAGATAGCCCTCCAAGCCATCAAACCAATTAAGACTGCCTGTGAACACGCCAATAATGATGTTCTCAAGAGGGTGGGGGAGCAGATTAACCTATGCGAACTTATTCGCGACAGGATAGATCGCGAACTCCATCCCGACGCTCCACAACTTGTCAACAAGGGTGGGGTGATTAATGATGGTGTAAACGAGGAACTCGACCAGCTCCGCAGCATTGCCTATCACGGTAAGGACTATCTCTTGAAGATACAGGAGCGCGAAGTGGAAAAGACTGGTATAGCAAGTCTGAAAATAGGATATAACAATGTCTTCGGATATTACCTTGAGGTGAGAAACACCTATAAGGAACAGGTGCCGCAGGAGTGGATTCGCAAGCAGACACTTGCTCAGGCCGAGAGATACATCACCGAGGAACTAAAGGAATACGAGGAGAAGATACTAGGTGCCGAGGAGAAGATACTCTCTTTGGAGACAAAACTCTTCAACGACCTCGTTGTGGATACCCAGGAGTATATCCAACAGATACAGACCAACGCCAACCTTATAGCACGTCTCGACTGCCTGCTCTCGGGAGCCAAGACAGCACAGGAGCATAAATATGTCCGCCCCATTATCGACAATTCAGATATTATCGACATCAAGCAGGGACGCCATCCCGTCATAGAGACAGAGATGCCCGTAGGCGAGGAATATGTGCCCAACGACATCATGCTCGACTCCGACAGTCAGCAGATAATGATTATCACGGGTCCAAATATGGCAGGTAAGTCGGCTCTTCTACGCCAGACAGCCCTCATAGTACTCATGGCACAGATAGGTTCGTTTGTTCCCGCCGAAAGTGCGCGCATAGGTCTTGTAGATAAGATATTCACCCGTGTAGGCGCAAGCGACAACATATCACTTGGTGAATCCACCTTTATGGTAGAGATGACCGAGGCTTCGAATATCCTCAACAACGTATCCCCCAAGTCGCTCGTTCTCTTCGACGAATTAGGCCGCGGAACATCTACATACGATGGTATATCAATAGCCTGGGCGATTGTAGAATATCTGCATGAGAATCCGAGGGCAAAGGCACGCACTCTCTTCGCTACTCACTATCACGAACTTAATGAGATGGAGAAAAACTTCAAGCGCATCAAGAACTTCAATGTCAGTGTGAAAGAGATGGACGGCAAGGTTATCTTCCTTCGCAAATTGATGCGTGGCGGTTCGGAGCACTCCTTCGGTATTCACGTGGCAGAGATAGCTGGTATGCCCAAGAGTATTGTACGTCGTGCAAATGTAATCCTCAAGGAATTGGAATCAGACAATGCAGGGGTTGGATCTGCCGGAAAACCGACAGCTGCAATAGCACAAAGCCGCGAAGGTATGCAACTCAGCTTCTTCCAACTCGACGACCCTGTCCTCTGTCAGGTGCGCGACGAGATTATCGGTCTCGACATCAACAACCTCACTCCCGTAGAAGCCCTTAATAAACTCAACGAAATAAAGAAGATTGTAACCGGCAAATAATGAATATGCCAAATCATTACAGCACTCTGATAAAGCTCGGCACTCCGATAGTAGTAGGACAAATAGGCAATCTTGTCCTCAATTTCGCCGATACTCTTATGATAGGTCATCACTCTACGACAGAATTGGCAGCAGCCAGTTTTGTTAATGGCATCTTTGTCCTTTTCGTTCTCTTCTCTATCGGTTTCAACTTCGCCCTCACACCTGTTGCCGGTCCATTCATAGGTCGCAATGAGAAGGAAGAGGCTGGATGTGTGATGCGCTCATGCCTTGAGGCTAATGTTATCCTGATACTTGTGCTCACGGCTCTCGCCATTGCATTCTATTTCTCCCTACCCTTCTTTGGTCAACCCGAAGAACTACTACCGCTGATGCGTCCCTACCTGATAGTTAATATTCTATCCATTCCCTTTGCTGTCATCGGATGCCAGATGAAACAGTTCTTCGACACCATCGGTTCAACGAAGATTTCTATGTATGTACTTGTCTCTTCGAACATACTTAATATCATAGGCAACTATCTCCTTATCTACGGAAAAGCGGGATTACCGGAGTTGGGACTTCTCGGAGCCGGTATCTCCACTGCAACATCAAGACTTGTTATTGCCATTTCATTCTGTATAATATTCTTTATCGGAAAGAAATTCAGGGTGTATCTCAACGGAGCTATGAAGAATGACACCAGCAAGAAAAAGAAGTTGTTCATACAGATTAACAAACTGGGATGGACATCTGCAATACAATCCACCATTGAGTGTGGAGCATTCTCACTCGTTGCAATCTTTGTGGGATGGTTAGGCACCAAACCGCTTGCCGCCCATCAGATAATGCTTACCGCCTCGATGTTCTTCTATAACATCTACCTCGGCATTGCCACTGCCATCAGCATTCGTGTGAGCCATTTTGCGGGCATGAAGGAATGGAAATCCATCGTTGATGTCACCAAGAGTGGATTCTTCATTATCATCGGCATTGCCGCCGTAATGGCAGTACCTGTTTATTTGTTCCGTCATGATATCGGTGGACTCTTCTCTGACGACCCGATAGTAGGCCAACTTGTCGCTGTAACTATTATTCCTCTTATTCTTTATCAGATTAGCGATGCCTTCCAATGCTCTATTGCCAATGCCTTGCGTGGGCTGGGCGAGATGAAACATCTGATGTGGGCAGCCTTCTTTGCCTATTTTGTTGTCTCATTGCCCTTGAGTTGGCTTTTGGGTAATCATCTGGGCTTTGGTCTTGTCGGCATCTGGTATGCCTTTCCTGTATGCCTTACGGTAGCCGGTGTTCTTTATTTCATCATACTCAAAGTGAAGTTGCCAAGATAGGACAATATCTATCCTATAGCCTTCATAGCTAAATAATATAAAAAAAACGAGGTTTTCTTTTGTAATATGATTATAATTGTGTAACTTTGCAGCGTATTATGCACTGAAGAAAAGAAAAAAACGAAATAAGATTATGGAATACAATTTTAGAGAAATCGAGAAGAAGTGGCACGAGAAGTGGGTGGAAAACAAAACCTACAAGGTCACTGAAGACGCAAAGCGCAAGAAGTTCTACGTACTCAACATGTTCCCCTATCCCTCGGGAGCGGGACTGCATGTGGGACATCCCCTCGGATACATCGCCAGCGACATCTATGCAAGATACAAGCGCCAGCAGGGATTCAACGTGCTCAACCCTATGGGATATGATGCATACGGACTGCCGGCTGAGCAGTATGCCATTCAGACGGGACAGCACCCCGAGGTGACCACCGTGGCAAATATCAACCATTATCGCGAACAGTTGGACAAGATTGGATTCTCATTCGACTGGGACCGCGAGGTGCGCACTTGTGCCCCCGACTACTACCACTGGACCCAGTGGGCATTCATCCGCATGTTCAAGTCCTACTATAGTCTTGCTTCTCAGAAGGCTCAGCCTATCATCAAGCTAATCGAGCACTTTGAACTGATGGGTACTGAGAATATCTCGGCTGCATGCACCGAGGAACTGCATTTCACTGCCTCGGAATGGAAATCATTCTCAGAAAAGAAGAAGCAGGAGGTGCTCATGAACTACCGTATAGCTTATCTTGGCGAAACTATGGTGAACTGGTGTCCGAAACTCGGAACAGTACTTGCCAACGACGAGGTGGTTGATGGAGTGAGTGTGCGCGGAGGATATCCGGTGGTGCAGCAGAAGATGCGCCAGTGGTGTTTGCGTGTGTCAGCATACGCACAGAGATTGCTCGACGGACTGGATACTATCGACTGGACCGACTCACTGAAGGAAACACAGCGCAACTGGATTGGTAGATCAGAAGGTACAGAGATGGAGTTCTCTGTTAAGGACAGCGACAAGCATTTCACTATCTTCACCACTCGTGCCGACACAATCTTCGGTGTAACATTCATGGTATTGGCTCCTGAGAGCGAACTGGTGGATGAACTGACCACTGCCGAGCAGCGTGCAGCTGTGGATGAATATATTGCATATGTGAAGAAGCGCACTGAGCGCGACCGTATCAGCGATCATCGCGTAACAGGAGTCTTCTCAGGCTCATACGCTGTCAACCCTTTCACAGGCGAGGCTATTCCAATCTGGATTTCAGAGTATGTACTCGCTGGATATGGTACAGGAGCCATCATGGCTGTTCCTGCACACGACTCCCGCGACTATGCCTTTGCAAAGCACTTCAACCTGCCCATCATCCCGCTTATCAAGGGAGCTGATGTCAGTGAGCAGAGCTTCGATGCAAAGGAAGGTATAGTTGAAAACTCACCGAAGAGTGGAGTAGAGACTCTTAACGGCTTTTCCCTCAACGGACTCACAGTAAAGGAAGCCATTGCCGCCACCAAGAAATTCGTCACAGAGAACAATCTCGGACGCGTAAAGGTGAACTACCGCCTGCGCGACGCCATCTTCTCTCGTCAGAGATACTGGGGCGAACCGTTCCCTGTATTCTATAAGGAAAACATGCCTTATATGATTCCAAAGGAGAAGTTGCCACTGTTGTTGCCCGAGATTGACGAATACAAGCCTACCGAGACTGGTGAACCTCCATTGGGACGCGCCAAGAAGTGGGCTTGGGACACCGTGAAGGAAGAGGTTGTTGACAAATCGCTCATCGACAACAAGACCGTATTCCCCTTGGAACTCAACACCATGCCTGGTTTTGCCGGTTCATCGGCTTACTACCTGCGCTATATGGATCCCCACAACGACAAGGCTCTGGTGGGCAAGGAGGCTGACGAATATTGGCAGAACGTTGACTTGTATGTCGGTGGTACAGAGCATGCCACAGGTCACTTGATTTACTCTCGTTTCTGGAACAAGTTCTTGTATGACAGCGGTTATTCTTGTGCCGACGAACCATTCAAGAAACTTGTCAACCAAGGAATGATTCAGGGACGAAGCAACTTTGTATATCGTATCAACCAGGAAGGTGCCGACCATCCCACATTCGTATCTCTCGGACTCAAGGGCAACTACGAGGTTACCCCTATCCATGTGGATGTGAATATCGTGAGCAACGACCAGCTCGACATAGAGGCATTCAAGGCATGGCGTCCTGAATATGCCAATGCCGAGTTTATCCTCGAGGATGGTAAATATATCTGCGGATGGGCTATCGAGAAGATGTCGAAGTCGATGTTCAATGTAGTAAATCCGGATATGATTGTAGAGAAATACGGTGCCGACACACTGCGCTTGTATGAGATGTTCCTCGGTCCGGTTGAGCAGTCGAAGCCTTGGGACACGAATGGTATCGACGGTTGCCACCGCTTCCTCAAGAAGTTCTGGGCATTGTTCTGGAATCGCGACGATGAGTTCCTGCCTAATGACGACGAACCGACAGCAGAGCAGCTAAAGAGTCTGCACAAGCTCATCAAAAAGGTGACATTCGACATTGAGCACTTCTCTTACAACACCAGTATCTCGGCATTCATGATTGCCGTGGGCGAACTGGCACAGTTGAAGTGCCGAAGCAAGGTGATACTCAAGGACCTCGTTGCCCTTATCTCTCCCTTCGCTCCACATATTGCCGAAGAACTGTGGGAAGCTCTTGGCGAACAAGGAAGTGTGTGCGATGCCGCTTGGCCTCAATACAACGAGAGTTATCTCGTGGAGAGCAGCATGCAGCTCACCATCTCGTTCAACGGCAAGGCGCGTTTCCAGATGCAGTTTGCCGCCGATGCCGACAACAAGACCATTGAGGAGGCAGTATTGGCTGACGAGAAATCAGCCAAGTATATTGGCGACAAGAAGGTGGTTAAGGTCATCATCGTGCCTAAGAAAATAGTGAATATCGTTATTAAATAGTTATTTATGACACGCGAGGCAATACTATACGAAATAAAAGACTATATTAACATCACGCTTGGACTGATGTTATATACATTCGGATTCACCGTATTCCTGTTGCCCTACGAAATTGTAACAGGAGGAATCTCTGGTGTGGGAGCTATTGTCTTCTACGCCACGGGATTTCCTGTGCAATACACCTTCTTTATCATCAATGCCATACTCATCATGGCGGCATTGAAGATACTCGGATGGAAATTCCTCACCAAAACCATCTATGCCACCTTTGCACTAACGTTCTTCCTCGAAGTGGCACAGAAAATAGTGCTTCAACCCGACGGGCATTTCTACAAACTGCTTGGCGAGGGCAACGACTTCATGTCGCTGATGATAGGATGTATGATGACGGGTACGGCTCTTGCCATTGTCTTCCTAAATAATGGAAGTACGGGAGGAACCGACATTATTGCTGCCGTAATCAACAAATATCATAATATATCCCTTGGCAAGGCATTGATTATCATTGATATCTGTATCATAAGCAGTTCTATGCTAATCGACAAATTTGGACCCATCGACGCAAGATGCCGAATGGTGGTATTCGGTCTTTGCACTATGGTTATCGAGTGCTTGATGCTCGACTGGGTGATGTATTATCAGCGCCAGTCAGTGCAGTTTCTTATCTTCTCAAAGAAATACCAGGAGATTGCCCATGCCATTGCGAGCACTACCGAACATACAATGACAATACTCGACGGTCACGGTTATTGGACAGGCAAACCCACCAAGGTTATCTGTCTGCTCGCCAAGAAGCGCGAGAGCCTGCATATATTCCGCCTCATCAAGACCATCGACCCCAATGCCTTTGTCAGTCAGAGTGCCGCCATCGGAGTATATGGCGAAGGATTCGACCCCATAAAAGTGAAAGTAAAGAAGAAAGAAAAATGAAAATAGTATTTGCAACAAACAACAAGCATAAGCTTGACGAGATAAGAGACATTCTCGGTCCGTCGTTTGAGGTTTTGTCACTGAACGACTTGGGATGTCATGACGATATTCCCGAAACAGGCTCCACCTTGGAAGAGAACGCACGACAGAAGGCGCAATATATCTACGACAAATACCATTGCAACGTCTTTGCCGATGACACAGGTCTTGAAGTGGAAGCCCTCGGAGGAGAACCGGGGGTATATAGCGCACGCTATGCTGCAATAAAAGACCCTAATGCCGAAAGTCACGACTCGGAGGCAAACATGACGACACTATTAAAAGAATTAGAAGGAAAAGCCAACCGCAAAGCCCGCTTCCGCACTGTCATATCCCTCATACTTACATCCCCTACCAGGGAGCAGGGGGGCTCTTCTTCTTTATTCTCGGGCATAGTGGAAGGCGAGATAATCCGTGAGCGCAGAGGGGGCGAAGGCTTCGGATACGACCCCATCTTCCAGCCCGAAGGCTACGACAAGACCTTCGCCGAATTAGGCAACGACATCAAGAACACCATAAGCCACAGAGCACGTGCCGTAGCCAAGCTTGCTGCCCATCTAAGAAAAGAAAAACAATGAAAAAAGCCCTCATTGCCATCATCACTCTTGTATCTATAGCATTGAACATAACAGCCGCTATAGGCGACTGGAAAATATATATGGCCTATAGCGAACCCCAACAGATACAAGAAACAGGTAACTATCTCTTCGTACAGGCCTCCAACTCGCTCTATCTCTATAACAAGAACGACCAAAGCATCCAGACTTTCGACAAAACAACTGGCATGAGTGATGTGGTAGTCACCAACATATCATGGAACCAGCAAGCCAAACGACTTGTCATCGTATATGACAACGCAAACATCGATCTAATGGATCTCAATGGTAACATTGTCAATATCCCCGACCTATACAACAAGACCATGTCGATAGATAAAACAGTCAACAGTATCACACATAGCGGAAAATATGCCTATCTCGCCACAAACTTCGGCGGCATTAAGATTGATGTGGATAGGGCAAAAATTACCGAGTCATATATCCTTGATTTCGGTAGTCGTATCATACGCGAGGGCACAACCGACTTATATCTCCGCTCGATGGACTGGAAGGTATATAAATGTTCCAAGAGCTCAAATACCCAAGACAAGGCCAATTGGCAGGAAACAAAATCATGGCCAGGCATTTCACTCGACATCGACAATTCAGCATATGACAATAATATTGAACTGGTGAAGACCCTAAAGCCAGGAGGACCCAAATACAACTATTTCGGCTTCCTCAAGGTACACGACAATAAACTCTATACTTGTAATGGAGAAATGTGGGATGAACGAAAACCAGCATCAATACAGGTATTGGATATTGAGAATGAAGATTGGACTGTATATAACAATGAGGGAATAGGTGAGAAATACGGCATCAAATATAAGGACATACTTACGTTAGACATTGACCCTCGAGACTCAAAGCGCGTAATGGCAGGTAATCAAGCCGGACTATTTGAATTTTATGACGGTGAACTGGTTAATTACTATAATTCAGATAATAGTCCGATATATTTTGTAGAAGGACTTGAAGGAAATGTAAATTATCAATTGGTCACATCACTAAAGTATAACAATAATGGAGATCTTTACATAGCAAATAGCCTAAACACAAAAAGTCCTATCATAATATTTGATTCAAATAAAAAATGGAGTACAATAAACAAATTCACAACAATAAGCAATTATGACAATCTGAAATTTTTAAATGTTAATCATAATAATAAATTATGGGTATATACAAAATATTGGAATACTCCTGCTGTATATAGCTATGATTTTTCAACGGATAACCTGTGTGAATACTCTAATTATGTCAATCAAGACGGTACTGCTATCAATGGATATATTGTTTGTCAAAGCACTGCTGAAGACTTGGACGGAAATATTTGGGTAGGATTAAATTTAGGTTTATTATTTATAACCCCACAATATAATATGGATAGTCCTCAAAAGGGATTCTATCAGATAAAAGTGCCACGCAATGACGGTACCAACTTAGCCGACTATCTTATGTATGGAGTGGATATTACTGCCATAGCCATTGACAAAGCCAACCGTAAATGGATTGGAACAAATGGTAATGGTATATATGTGATAAGCTCTGATAATATGGTACAAGAAAAGCATATCACTACCCTAGATAGTCCATTACTTTCAGATATTATCCAGTATATCACTATCGATGATAATACTGGTCGTGTATATATTGGAACAGACAAGGGACTGTGCTCATATCAGAGTGAAGTCACCCAGACTAACGAGGATATGGACAAAGACAACGTGTGGGTTTATCCTAATCCCGTAACACCAGAATACAACGGAATGATTAACGTCACTGGACTGTCATTCAACTCTGATGTCAAAATCACTAGTTCTAATGGTACACTCGTTGCCCAAGGCCGTAGTACAGGCGGTTCATTCTCTTGGGACGGCAAAGACCTTAAAGGCAATCGTGTAGCCTCAGGAGTATATATGGTTAATTCGGCAAAGAGAGATGGGAGTAAGGGAACTGTATGTAAGGTTACCATTATAAACTGAGATTTATGATTTCCGTTTGTGTAGCTACATATAATGGTGAAAGGTTCATCAGAGAACAGATTGACTCTATATTGCGTCAATTGTCCTCGGATGACGAAATCATTGTGTCGGACGACGGATCTACGGATGATACTATTTCTATTATCAATAGCATAGACGACAAAAGGATTAGAATAATTGAAGGACCAAGAAAACATTCGCCTACTCAAAATTTTGAATGTGCCATGAAAGAAGCTAAGGGAGATTATATATTTCTGGCCGACCAGGATGATGTGTGGAAACCTAACAAGGTGGAGGTATGCATTAAATGGTTGCAGAATTATGATTGTGTGGTGAGCGATGCGGAAGTGACTGACAGTAATCTTAATCCATTATATCCTTCACTCTATGCCATTATGCAAGTAAAACAAGGACGCATATACAACACTGTATGGAAAAACGGTTATACGGGTTGTTGTATGGCTTTCAGGCGCAATGTACTTGAGGCATCACTGCCATTCCCCAAAGACATTCCTATGCACGATATATGGATAGGCAATGTTGCAGCATATAAATACAATGTGAAGTTTATTTCTGAGAAACTCGTGTTGTTCCGTAGACATGAGGACACAATCTCATGCAACGGAAAAGGAAGCAAATACTCTATATGGCAACAGATGAAATTCAGATGGAGTATAATTAAGAATATCGTTAATCTGTATATATAATTTCAGTAAAAATGAACATAATATACGTTATAGAAGATTATTCTGAAAACGGTGGAGTGGAGCGTATTGTAAGCGACAAGGCTAATACACTTTCCACTCAATATCATCATAATGTTACTTTAATATCAGTGTATCGTGATAATCGCAAAGAGCAATTCAAATTGGACGATGGAATCAATTTGATACATCTTGATGTGCCTTTTGCAAAACGGACCACTAACTCTATAATAAGACTTATAAGTAGATTATATACAATATTTATTGCTATTCTAAGATTGAATAAAGTAATTAAGGGACTACATCCTGACATTATTTTCTTTACAACAACACTTGGAGCCATTCTACTGCCTTTCTGCCATACCAAGGCAAGAAAGATATATGAGTCACATCTTGCTAGAAAATTCAATCCCTTCAACAAACTCTTCTTCCTCACTGAACTAAGTGCTGAAAGAATTGTATGTCTTACAAGTGGAGATGCAAAAGAATATAAATATGCCAAACGAGTGGATATTATACCCAATTATATAAATGACATAAAATCACATGTAGAAGACTATTCTGTAAAGAAAGCTATTGCTGTTGGCCGACTGGAATATCAAAAAGGATTTGATATTCTAATCGACTGCTGGAAAGAAATAGCAAAGCGATATCCCGACTGGAAGCTCGACATTTATGGAGAAGGTTCATGTAGGGAAGAATTACAGCGGCAGATAAACTCACTACAATTAGTAGATAAAGTAAAACTATGTGGCAGAAACAACAATATTATTGAAATATATCCTCAATATAGTCTTCACTTCATGACTTCACGATACGAAGGATTACCCATGACTCTCATAGAGGCGCAAGCCTGCGGATTATCATCTGTTGTATTCGATTATCAATATGGAGCAAGTGACATTGTTTCTAATGGTCATAACGGACTAATAATAGAACAAGGTAATCATAAACTATTTATTGAAGCTGCCATGAAAATGATGTCATTTAAAGAATTGAGAAAAGAATATGGCACAAATGCAATCTCAATCAGCAAACAATACTATAGAGAAAATATTATAAATAAATGGATACAAATAATTAACAATTAAAAATATCTAAATTATTTAAAAAATCTAATAATTATTAGTATGAAACTGAGTATAATTATTCCTATATACAACGTAGAGAACACACTAAGACGATGTCTCGACAGTGTTATATCGCAGAATATTGATGACTGCGAAATAATACTCGTTGATGATGGTTCTACTGACAGAAGCATAATTATTGCCGATGAATATGCATGCAAACACCCATCCATAACAATTTATCATAAAGAGAATGGAGGTCTTTCTGATGCAAGAAACTATGGATTGGACAGAATGAATGGGGATTATGTTACCTTTGTTGACAGCGACGATGAACTCTCGCCCAACACATTAGAACCTCTGTTAAACATTATGCATAATCATCCTGAATATGACATCTTGGAATATTCTGTTCTGCAAAACACAGGTGAACACGATGAGACTTTTCTTGACCTCGGAAACCATAATTATCCTTATGCCTTGGATTGGCTTAAGACCAATGGGACAAGGCATTGCTGGATGTGTAATAAGATTTTTAAGTCTAATCTTTTTATTAATCTCAGATTTCCTGATAATATCTCGAGATTTGAAGATATGTGGATGATGAACAAGCTATTGGCTTTAAACCCACATATTGCCACCACCTCGCAAGGTGAATATAGATATTACAGAAATAACAATGGACTAATGGCTTCAAATAGTAATTTCACCGACCTGTTGACAAATCAAATGAATATAGTCAGAACACATAATATCGACATTCGCGAAAGACTATGGCACCGACTTTATATGGATATGTACGACATTCAGCTATATGTATATCTCCAAACGGGAAATATCTTGATTCCTTCGCAAAAGGTGGTTCCATCAATGAAATATCATGGAATACAAGGACTTATAAAGTCATTGGCATTGGATATATTCGGACTGAAATACTCTTGCAAATTATTTGGATTATACAACAAATACATTAATAAAGACTAATAATGAATATTATAACAGTCCATCATACATTTCAATATACTGCCTACTGACTTTCATATAGTCATGATGCTTGCGCACAAAAGCGGCACTCTCGCGCGACATTTTGCTTATCCTGCCTGGAGTGAGCAAAGCTTCACGCAGAACCTTTAGGTTGTATTCTTCCTCATGAGGACGAACATTAATTATTGGACGTAATTCTTTCTCTCCAATAAATTCGTAATACTCCTCCTCGCCTCCGCCAATGACAACTGTTCCACGAGCCATGGCAGCAAGCGAATTCATAGATGGAGTGTAAGAATATAACTGATCTACCAATACATCGGCTTCTTCAAGCATTTTACAATATTCTATATATGGTACGTCATATACCTTGTTTACAACAACCTTGTCGGGATGCTCTGCTGCAATCTTTTCAACAAGCTCACCTATTATGCTTGCTCCTTTGATAAAGTCCCTGCGCTTCTGTATGCCTACAAGTACTTTTATGGGCCAATGCTCACCTTTTACAATGATATTCTTGTCATCAGGTATCTCGATGGGTAAAGGCATATAATGCAGTCTCGAACGATATTCATCCTTATTATAATACATATAATACTCATAAAGACAGGCGGCAAAAGCGTCTGCATGCTTGTTGACATATCTACAACAACTCAAGAACTCCGGCAGATGCTGCTCTTCTATTCTCCATTTGTTTTCCTCTACATTTATGGCTTTTTTTCCTATATGAGTGTCGGAATAGGCAAGTACGCCTTTAGCTTGGGCGTCAAAGACTACAATGTCATCCCCCCAACAGCCTCTCACCACATTCTTGTTAAAACGCTTTATGAACTTAAAGAACAGTTTGTTCCATCCTAACTTCAACGGTATAGTGTGGAAGTCGTTCATCTGGACAATATCGTTGCCAATGAACACATGCAGATTGATAAGTATCTTCCATATAACTTTCAATCCACTTAATTTGCCCCAACTCATATCCCTGCTGAGATCAATGTCACGAGGGCAATCCCATATACAACCTGCGGACACAAGTGTAACATTGTGTCCAAGTGCCTCAAATCCCTTTCGCAATGTGCTATGAACAAAACTGGCCTCGCCTAAAAGCAATATCTTCATGTCGTAATTATTTTTGCTGTCTTAATATATTCACTATTATATGAATATATCTCTATAGAATATTTTTGATTCATATTTTGCAAAAATACAAATTAATTATAGAATAAACAAAGTATTAATCTTTTTTTATTATGATTTATAGTTTTGTAACTATTTAATACAAATTATCTTGCAGTATATAATTAATAATAGTACTTTTACAATAAGATGTAGTAAGATACTAAGAATAGCTGTAATGGCATAGACTGAACAGCTGTAGTAATATATAGTGAATAGGCTACAGAGACATAAAGTGAATAGGGTAGTCAGGAACTAACTGAACAGCAGTTGAGAAACTGTCAGAACTTAACTTCAGTTATATTCTCAACAAGCTATCGTTGTATATATAAAAGGCTTTGTATGTGCATCCGAAAGCTTCGAACGGAGATTCGAAAGCTTTGAATATACATCCGAAGCCTTTGAACGAAAGTCTGATTATTCTAGAGTAAACCCATTTATCATTACTTCTCCAGTTTCTCTATTTCTATCTCACGCCACACCTTCATGTTTGGAATGTAACATTCTTCTTTGCCCTGATCATAAGCAAGATAACAATTATCCTCATGTATTATTTTTGCTACAAATATCCAAAGAATTATTCATAATAAAAATATTATTAGCATTTTTTTATCAAAATTGTTTTTAGTATCGGATTTTTTCCTTATTTTTGCACAGAAAAACTTAGAATATAAATCTATTTAAATTACACTATTATGGATATAACAGTACTATTCAAACTTACCTACGGACTGTATGTAGTAGGTGCTTACGACGGACTAAGGCCTGTGGGATGTATTATCAATACATGCTTCCAGGTGACAAACCAAAACCCTATTCTTGCCATCTCGATGAACAAGAACAACTACACCCTTAAGGCTATCAAGGAAAGCCGAAGATTCTCACTCTCTATCATTGCTGAGGACACCGATCCAAGTATTATCGGTACATTCGGATTCCAGTCAAGCCGAGATGCCGACAAGTATGCCAACTATGGTTTCCGCATTTTTGGCGAAGCTCCATGCGTCAACGGAAAGTTTGCCGGACGACTTATTCTCGATGCTATCAACTTTGTGGATAATGAAACACATATCGTTGTTCTCGCACGACTGGTTGATACTGTAAAGGGTGATGGCACTCCTATGACATACGACTACTATCATCGTGTTATTAAAGGCAAGGCCCCCAAGAATGCTCCTACCTATGTGGCTGAAGAAGAAAAGCCAAAGACAGAAGAGCAAACGGCTGCCACTACTGGTAAGAAGAAATATAAATGCCAAGTGTGCGGATATGAAGTTGAAATGGATGGTGAAATGCCTGATGACTTCAAATGTCCGTTGTGCAAACAACCAAAAGAGAAATTCTCTTTAATATAATAAAAAATAATCAGCTCGCAAATGAGCTGATTATTTTTTTATTTCGAAAGATCCAACATTCTCTCTATTGGCTTTACGGCATCCTTGGCAATGTCGGCATCCACTTCTACTGATGGCCACTCGTATTTAAGAGTATTGTATATCTTCTTGAGAGTGTTCATCTTCATATAGTCACATTCATTGCAACTGCATCCTACGCCTCCCTCGCTTATCTCTGGAGGTACGGGATGGAATATTGTGTCGGGACACTTGCGCTGCATCTCATGAAGAATACCGGCCTCGGTGGCTACTATATACTCATTCTCGGGATGTGCAACGGCATAATCAAGAAGAACAGCTGTGGAACCAACTACATCGGCAATAGCCAATACAGGACCCTTACATTCGGGATGAGCCAGCACCAATGCCTTGGGATGGGTCTCCTTCAACTTTACAATCTCGGCAACGGAGAAACGCTCGTGCACATGACAACCGCCATTCCACAAAAGCATGTTTCTGCCTGTTACCTCATTAATATATGATCCGAGATTATAGTCGGGACCAAAGATTATCTTCTCGTCCTTGGGGAATGTATCCACAATCTTCTTGGCATTACCACTTGTCACCACCACATCCGTCAATGCCTTTACGGCAGCTGTGGTGTTGACATAGCTCACCACCTTATATCCGGGATGCTCCTCCTTGTATTTCCTCAAATCGTCGGCCTTGCATGAGTCGGCAAGCGAGCAACCGGCATTGAGGTCGGGAGCAAGCACAAGCTTGTCAGGACTCAATATCTTACATGTCTCAGCCATGAAATGCACACCGCACATCACGATAATCTTGGCATCGGTGTTGGCAGCCTTGCGTGCCAATGCCAATGAGTCGCCAATGAAATCGGCAATGTCTTGGATTTCTCCCTGAGTATAATAATGTGCGAGGATGATAGCGTCCTTTTCTTTGCACATTCGACGTATTTCAGCCTTCAGGTCTGTGCCTTCGGCTATTGGTTCGTCGATATAACCTTTTTCCTTCCATTCCTGTTTTGTCATCACTTTATTATATTTATTATCTTCTCTTTTCTCTCTTTAAAAATAGATAATAGTAATAACATATACTGTTGATACGTTGATAACTATTTCTCTATTTTCTTTGTCCACTGGATATCAACATGTGGTGAAGGTGTTATCAACAGCCTTGTGTATATCTTCTTGGTGATAATGAGCTGAATAATCCACTTATCCACAATTTCCAATTTCGGTGCAAAATTAATAAGTTTATATCTTATTTCATAAAAAAATTGTGGAAAAGTTATTTAAAAACCTAAAATAACTATGTTGATATCAATAATCCCGATTCAATCCAGTGGGAAATGTGCATAACTCACAATATATAAACAATGATATTAACAGGGTTTTCAACATAGTTATCCACAAAAAAAACATAATAAAAACTCATTTTTATTTTGTATTGTGTAGAATTTGCCTTATCTTTGCAGCTTGATATGAGAAAGCTAAGGACAATAGAGATGAATCGTCTGTCGGTTGAGGAGTTTAAGGAGTCCGACAAACTGCCCCTTGTTGTGGTGCTCGACGATGTGAGATCAATGTATAATGTGGGAAGCGTGTTTCGCACTGGCGATGCCTTCCGCATCGAGGCGGTGTATATGTGTGGTATTAGTGCCACACCTCCATCCACCGAGATTCACAAAACTGCCCTTGGAGCCGAGGACAGTGTGGAGTGGCGATATTTCCCGTCGGCAGTTGAGGCTGTCGAGCATCTACACAGTGAGGGTTACGAGGTATATGCTGTTGAGCAGGCTGAGGGCAGCACTAAGTTGCATGAGTTTTCGCCTGCCTACAATAAGCGTTATGCCGTAGTGATGGGCAACGAGGTAAAGGGTGTTCATCAGGAGGTGATTGACTTGTGCGACGGTTGCTTGGAGATACCCCAGTTTGGCACCAAACATTCTATGAATGTAAGTGTGACTACAGGGATTATCATTTATTCATTTGCCCACAAATTGCTGCTACAACAATGACATTTTGTGTTATTGTTGGTTAAAAACGAGAGTATTCAACAAATTTTAAACTTTGAATAACAAAAACACTTGTATTAATAAAATTAAGTGTTTATCTTTGCACTGAAAAATTCGTTAAGTAATAGTTTATTTGTTAATTGGTGTGCAGGCTAAGGACAGCGGTCTCTATGCCTGCACTTTTCTTTTTGTATTTTTGGCATAATATCACGCAAAATAAATAAGATAGTATCATTCTAATTGAAAAAAACTCATTATCTTTGCACCCAAAAACAATAATGATCAAAACAATGAGAAAAACCATTTTACTATTTATTATGACTGTACTTTGCTTGAATATCACTGCACAGTCGGATTTCGTGAAAGTCGTTGACGGACACTTCGTCAAGGATGGTAAGCCGTATTATTACGTGGGCACTAACTTCTGGTATGGAGCAATACTTGGTTCGGAAGGCTCGGGAGGCAACCGCGAAAGGCTCTGCCGAGAACTCGACAACATGAAGGCAATGGGTATTGACAACCTCAGGATTCTTGTAGGTTCCGACGGTGAGAGAGGAGTGAAGACTAAGGTGGAACCCACTCTTCAGGTGGCTCCAGGTGTATATAACGACACTATACTTGCCGGTCTCGACTATCTGTTGATGGAGATGGGCAAGAGGCAGATGGTGGCTGTGCTATATCTCAACAACTCATGGGAATGGAGTGGCGGCTATGGATTCTATCTCCAGCATGCCGGCGAGGGAATAGCCCCAAGACCTAATGAAGACGGTTATCCAGCCTTTATGAATTTCGTGAAAAAATATGCCACATGCAAGAAAGCTCACAAGCTGTTCTATGACTATGTGAAGTTTATCATCACACGCACCAACAGATATACAGGCAAGAAATACGTTGACGACCCTGCTATCATGTCGTGGCAAATTGGTAATGAACCGCGAGCATTCGGAAAGGAAGAACTCAAACCATTTGCCAAATGGCTTGCCGAGACGTCAAAACTGATACGCAAACTCGATAATAATCACCTTATATCTATAGGTAGCGAAGGTGCATGGGGATGCGAAGGAGACTATGATACATACGAGAAGATATGCACCGACAAGAACATTGACTACTGCAACATCCATATATGGCCATACAACTGGAGTTGGGCAAAGCCCGACCGATTGGTGGAGGATCTGCCTGCTGCATGCGACAGTACAAAGGATTATATCGACCGCCATATTGAAATATGCGACCGTCTTAACAAACCATTGGTGATGGAGGAATTTGGTTATCCTCGCGACGGATTTAAGTTTGACAAGCAGACATCAACAGTGGGTCGCGACGGATATTATAAGTTTGTATTCTCGCAGGTGGCAGACAATGCCGAAAAGGGTGGAAAGTTTGCTGGATGTAATTTCTGGGGTTGGGGTGGCGATGCCAATCCTCAGCACGAGCAATGGTTGCCAGGAGATGACTATACCGGCGATCCGGCACAGGAAGCACAGGGACTTAACTCTGTCTTCTCTTCCGACAAGTCAACACTTGAGGTTGTACGCAGTCAAGTGGAGAGAATGAACAAATTAAGAAAATAAAAAAACAAGAAGCCCGATTATTATGTTCAATAATCGGGCTTCTTATATTAATACACGAGTCCTACATTATCAATCCAGAATGTATTACCAGGACTGCCGATATATGCGCCTCCGTGACTTGAGCAGAACTGAAGAATGATGTGCGTGGGTGTTTCGTTGTCAGATGCCCATCCCGTCTCCTTTATGGGTACATTCACTCCCTTACTGTTCCTGGCATAGTCGCATGAGCGTAATCCCATGATCGAGGGCTTATATCCGGCTTGCGAACGGATGTCACCATACATTATTTTATATGTGGCACCATTTACCCATCCTGATGATGACTTGTCGTAGGTGATAACCACCGTACCCACTCTCTTGGCTGTGATATTGCCTTTGGCATCCTCATGCCTCTTCTGCAAAAATAATACAGTCATTGCCATATCCTTGCCACTGACAGTCTTACCGCTGCTGAATCCGTTCTGCCTTATTCTGTTGGCTTCTCCGCTCAGTTGCACGCGATAATCATATCTCAGAGCCTTCGGACGCTTGGTGAATGGTATGCCCCAGTTGGCAGCCGCAACACCCTCCTTGGTGCCGGTGATAGGTTCTTTCATATCGCCGAGATAGATAGATCCGGCAGCTAACACTTTGATGTTGATAAGTCCCAACACCTTCACCTTTTCGATATGAGTAACTAATTTGGCACAATAACCATTGCCACGCTTATCACGGTAAACACTGTTGTTGGTTTTTGTTATGCCCGACACCTTGGCATACACATTCGAAGTGGCCCATGGTGAACCGCCCTTATTGGTATATGCCACATTGCCGTTGATATGTTGTGTGGGTCCTATCTCATAAAGAGTCTTAGTGTCTCCACCGATGATACCCGATTCCTTGATGCTACGGGTAATCCATTGGTTGAAGTCACCATACTTGAATGGGACGAAAGTCCCTTCGATATTCTCCGCATAGGCATTGATGCTAAAGTGGCATAATGCGGAAACCAAAAACAATTTACCTATATTCATTTTTTACTTTCTTTTAGGCATTACTTTCTTTTTCGAAGTCACAGTCTTCTTTATAGTCTTCTGTGTATTTTCCTTCTTCTCTTCAGCCTTCTTCTCGCCATTGTCAATACCGACAAGTTCCACGGTGAAGATAAGCGCACTATAAGGTTTGATGCTGCCAGTGTTGCGCTCGCCGTAAGCTAATTCGTAGGGGATATACAACTCCCACTTGCTGCCCACAGGCATCATGGTGAGAGCCTCTGTCCAACCCTTGATAACCTGAGAAGGCTTAAATTCGGCTGGTTTGTCGCCATGCTTTTTCGAAGCGTCGAACACAGTGCCGTCAATAAGTCTTCCCTCATAGTTAACGAGCACCTTGTCGGTAGCCTTAGGAACCTCGCCATTACCCTTCACGAGCACCTTGTATTGAAGTCCGCTTGGCAAGGTGACTACACTGTCCTTTTTGGCGTTCTCAGCTAAGAAAGCCCTTCCGGCATCGCGGTTGGGACCGTAGAGCTTTTCCTCCTTGGCCTTCTTGGCAGCTTCAAACTTTAGTTTGAACATCTCTGAAGCCCTCTTGGTGTCATATACAGCAGTGTTGCTTGTCAGTCCGTCAACAAATCCACGATAAGCGATGGCATCAATAATTGAGTCGGGAGCATCTTTCAGTTCGCTCTTCATTCTTCCGAGCATCTGCTCCTTCATTCTGTTGGCAATCTCCATACCCATCACATAAGCCTTCATCTCGGGATTGTCGCCAGCATTGGCAACAGTCTCAAATCCCTCGATAAACTTAGCCATATATGCAGTGTCAACACCGCTCTGCTTGAGATAAGGCATAAGTCCGTCGGTAAGCATCATACCGGCAGCATAGCTCAGTGTGTCCGATGATGATGACAGTTCGAGAGGCTTAACAGTCTCCACTTCGGCAGCCTTCTTCGATTCTTTTTTCTTCTTAGCGTCTGCCGTATTCAAAAGAGCACCCGCCATTACGGCGAGTGCTATAATCATTGTTTTCTTCATTTTCTATGAATTATTTCTCGATACCAAGAAGTTCGATTTTGAAGATAAGAACAGAGAAAGGCTTAATGTCGCCCTGCTCACGCTCACCGTATGCAAGATTCTGGGGAATGTAAACTTCCCATACTGAACCAACAGGCATGTGAACCATAGCGTCGGTCCAACCCTTGATGGTCTGGTTGCAGCGGAGGGTCAGAGGCTGGTTGCGCTTGTATGAGCTGTCGAACACCTTACCCTCGATGGTGCGTCCCTCATAGTTGACCTTAACCTTAGAAGTGTCGGCAGGAATAGCGCCGGTGCCTTCCTTGATGACCTTGTACTGCACACCGCTGGGCAGAGTCTTCACGCCTTCCTTCTTGGCATTCTCAGCCAAGAACTTCTCACCCTTCTCCTTGTTGGGGCCATACTGCTTCATCATCTGCTCGGCCTTCATCTGCTGCATCTTTGACTGTGCAGTCATACTTGCCTGCTCGGCAGTCATAAGACCATTCTTGCCTGTTACACCAGATACGAATCCAGCCATAAAGTTCTTCAGAGAGATAGTCTTGGTAGAATCGTTGCCAAACACCTCACGATTGATGTTCTTCATCATGATGTTGCTGATCTGCTGACCAATCTGAATACCGGCATAATAAGCAGCCTTCTTCTTGTCATCGCCAGCATTGGCACCCTCGTTAAGACCCTTAATGAATTCCTTCATGTAGGTGGTATCCACGTCCATACGTTCAACGAGATACTCCTTCAGACCCTGTGTCTGAGCCATACCGATGGCATAGCTAAGTGTGTCAACATCGCTCTTAAGGTTTGCCTTAGGAGTTGACTTGCCGCAGCTGACCATACCAGCTGCTACAATGGCCAAAGCGGCCATAAATGAAAACTTCTTCATTGCTTAATTAAATATTTAAATTTTTCAATCTTTCAATCTTAAGTTCACTTGACTTCGATAAGCTCCACGTCGAAGATAAGAGCCGAGAACGGAGGAATACTCTGTCCGGCACCACTTTCGCCATATCCCAAGAGATAGGGGATAAAGAAGCGATACTTCGCACCCTCCTGCATCAACTGCAGACCCTCGGTCCATCCTGCAATTACCTGCTGCAGACCGAATGTGGCTGGTTCGCCACGCTGAATACTGCTGTCGAACATAGTACCGTCGATGAGCATACCCTCGTAGTGGCACACCACACTGTCGGTAGCCTTGGGCTTGCGTCCGTTGCCCTCCTTGAGCACCTGATACTGCAATCCGCTTGGCAGAGTGACAACACCCTCTTTCTTAGCATTCTCAGCCAGGTATTTCTCACCTGCTTCCTTTGCTTCCTTACCTTTTTCAGCCAGTTCGGCTCTCATTTTCTCTTCCTGCTTCTGGAAATAGTCGTTCACGATAGTTTGCGCCTCGCGGTTGGTTACTTTCAAGTCATTACCCTCGATGACGTCGCGGATAGCCATTGCGAAGTCGTCGATGTTCATGTCTTTGGCACCCATCTGTGCCAACTGTCGGCCAATGCCCAAACCAAGGGCGTAGCTAAGTTTATCCATTCTTCTTTTATGTGTTAAAAATTAAAATTTTTACCCCTTTTGGGGCAATTATTATTAATAAATCGTGCAAAGTTACTATTTTTCTTTGATTTAGTGCACATATTTCGGGAAAAATTACTATTTTTGTGCAACTTTAAGAAGAAATAAGGAGTTGAGTATGAAAAAAATCGTTGTTTTAACAGGTGCTGGTATGTCGGCAGAGAGTGGAATATCCACATTCCGTGATGCTGATGGATTATGGGAGAAATATCCCGTTCAGCAAGTGGCAAGTCATGAGGGTTGGGAGGCTGACCCCACTTTGGTGAATAATTTCTATAACATGCTTCGCACCAAGTATGCCGGAGTGCAGCCCAATGAGGGTCATCGTCTTGTGGCAGAACTTGAGAAGTTATATGATGTAACAGTGGTGACTCAGAATGTTGACAATCTGCATGAGCGTGCCGGTTCGTCGAAGGTGATTCATCTGCATGGCGAACTGATGAAGATGTGCTCGAGCATCGACCCCGATGACGAGCGCTATCATGTGCAGCTCACTCCCGAAAATCCGACGGTTGTTCCAGGTACTAAGGCAGGCGACGGTTCGCTGCTCCGCCCGTTCATCGTTTTCTTCGGTGAGGCTGTCCCGATGATAGAGCCCGCAGCACGCGAGGCAATGGATGCCGACATATTTATAATAATAGGTACGTCGCTAAATGTATATCCCGCGGCAGGACTTGTGAGATATGTCAAGGCAGGAGTGCCCGTTTATCTCATCGACCCCAAACCCGTGACAGCTTCTGTGTCGGGAGTGAAGCAGATACAAAAAGGCGCTTCGGAGGGTATGAAGGAGCTAATGAGCATACTTTGTCCATCAAAATGATATAAAAACAGGTGTTTTTGCAATTTTTTGCTCAAAATACTTGCATATATCAATAATATTGCCTACTTTTGCTGACAATTTGCAAACTATGTGTATATAATAACAGCAAAAAAGCAATGGAAAAGATCGACAATCTTGACAAGAAGATACTAAGTATCCTATCAAAAAATGCCCGTATTCCTTTCAAGGATGTGGCAGCTGAGTGTAATGTTTCCCGTGCAGCCATCCATCAGAGAGTTCAGCATCTGATAGATGGTAATGTCATCATGGGTAGTGGATTCGACGTCAATCCCAAGAGCCTTGGATATTCCACATGCACATACGTGGGTATCACCCTTGAGAAGGGTAGTATGTACAAGGAGGTGGTAGAGCGTCTCGTTCATATCCCTGAGATTGTGGAGTGTCACTTCACCACAGGACCATATACTATGCTCGTCAAACTGTATGCCCGCGACAACGAGCAGCTCATGTCGCTTCTCAACGACCAGTTGCAGGGTATTCCTGGTGTTGTGGCTACTGAGACGTTGATATCTCTCGAACAGAGTATCAAGAGGGAGATACCGGTGCACGTGGATTAAAAATTAGGAATTAGGAATGAGAAATTAGGAATGGAGTTTGATTGGAAGGGTAGGCTTGAAAATGTCTATGGATCATTTCCTGAGGCACCGAGCCGACCGGTGATAGGTATTACTGCCAACTACGACGATAGTAAGAGTATGTTGGCTGAAGGCTACTACAAAAAAGTGGTGGCTGCTGGCGGTGTGCCCCTGATTATACCGCCATTGGATGATTCCGACGCGATAATCAATACTCTCGACCGTATAGACGGTCTCATACTTAGTGGCGGCGGCGACTACAATCCGCTTTTCTGTGGTGAGGAACCCTCGCCCCGGCTACATTCCATTAATGGCGAGCGCGACTTGCCCGAACTGCTCATCACACGTCTTGCCTATAACCGACAGATACCCATGTTGGGTATATGCCGAGGCATACAGACCCTGGCAATGGCATTAGGAGGAACGGTGATACAGGATATCGCCGACACCGACGGACTGATAAAGCATAGTCAGGACGCACATCGCAGTGTGCCTACCCACTCTGTGAGCGTAAGTGAGGATTCGGTATTGCATAAGATTTACGGTTGTCGCTCATTGTATGTCAACTCCTTCCATCATCAGGCAGTAGGCGAAGTTGGGGATAGATTCCGTGTTGTAGCCCATTCTTGCGACGGTATTGTTGAGGCTATGGAGAGCACGGAGATGAAGTCGATTATTGGTGTGCAATGGCATCCCGAATGTATCGACGACGGACTCCCTCTGTTCAAGTGGCTTGTTGGTGAGGCTGCCGACTATCGTGCCGCATGTAATATGCACAATCGTATTCTCACACTCGACACCCACTGCGACACACCGATGTTCTTTGCCGACGATGTGCGCTTCGACCGCCGTGACCCTAAGTTGCTTGTGGATTTGCACAAGATGACCGATGGTCGTCAGGATTCCACTATCATGGTGGCTTATCTGCCGCAACCCAAGAAGGGTGAGACCTTCCGACAGAACGTGCGCTTTGATGTCAACGGTCCAAAGGAATATGCCGACTTGATATTCAATAAGATAGAGGACATCGTTGCTGCCAACAATCGCTATCTTGCCCTTGCCCGCACTCCGGCCGAACTCGTTGCCAACAAGTATAACGGACAGAAATCCATTATGCTCGGCATAGAGAACGGACTTGCCCTTGAGGGCGACATCTCCAACGTGCAGCACTTCGTAGATAGGGGAGTGGTGTATATCACCCTCTGTCATAATGGCGACAACGACATCTGCGACAGTGCACGAGGCAGTAATACACATAATGGAGTGAGCGAGTTTGGAGCTAAGGTGATAGGCGAGATGAACCGCCTCGGGGTGATGGTGGATTTGAGCCATGCCGCCGAGAAGAGTTTTTGGGATGCCATGGACATCAGTTCCACTCCTATAGTGTGCAGCCATAGCAGTTGCCGCGCCCTGTGCGACCATCCCCGCAATCTCACCGACAGTCAGATGAAGGCGCTTGCCGACAAGGGTGGTGTATGCCAGATAACCATCTATCATGGATTCCTTCGTACGGAAGGCGAGGCAACGGTGAGGGATGTGTTGGAACATCTCAACCATGCAGTGCACGTTATGGGTATCGACCACGTGGGTAT
The DNA here is from genome assembly GCA_945869265.1 of uncultured Prevotella sp. GTDB lineage: Bacteria > Bacteroidota > Bacteroidia > Bacteroidales > Bacteroidaceae > Prevotella. The sequence goes on from CAMBOI010000011.1 coordinate 54,140, forward strand.
AGGTACTGACTTTGATGGCGACGGTGGAGTGCGCGGAATGGCTTCGTCGGCTGATTTCGTCAATTTCACCCGCATGCTTATGGCAAAGCAATATAGCGAACAAGACATTCAGGCCATCCTAGGAGGAAACTTCCTCAGACTGATGGCCGATATCCAGAAAAACAGAAAATAAAAAACAAAGCATATTACTATGAAATCACTTCACACATTATTATATATATATATAGCCGTCTTCTGTTTGGCATCATGCGGTAATTCCAAGAAAACGGTTGCCGATGCTGTTGCCGTGGGTCCTGAGTTTTCTGCCGATAGTGCATACGCCTATTGTGCCGCACAATGTGACTTTGGTCCGCGACTTATGAATACCGAGGAGCACGACAAGTGTGGCGACTGGATAGAAGCCAAGTTCAGGCATTTCGGTATGACTGTCAGTCGTCAGGAAACAGTGGTCAAGGGATATGACGGCACTCCACTCAAATGCCGCAATATCATTGCCCGTTTTCGTCCAGATAACAAGGAGCGCATTCTGCTTTGTGCGCATTGGGACAGCCGTCCCTGGGCCGACAACGATCCCGACAGCACCAACTGGCGCAAACCAGTTATGGGAGCCAACGACGGAGCGAGCGGTGTGGCCGTAATGCTTGAGATAGCACGCCTTCTGCAGCATGCCGACAGTGTTAATGTAGGAGTGGATTTCGTATGTTTCGATGCCGAGGACTGGGGAGTGCCGCAATGGAGTGACACCAACTATAATGGTGACTCGTGGGCTCTTGGAGCGCAGTATTGGGCAGAGAAAGCCCATAGCGAAGGCTATAAGGCGCGCTTTGGTATATTGCTCGACATGGTGGGTGGCATAGGTGCGATGTTCCATCGTGAAGCATTCTCACAACAGTACGCCTCAACTATTGTTGACAAGGTGTGGGCAGCAGCCAAGGTGGCGGGATATAGCAGCTTGTTCCCGGATGCCGATGGCGGTATGATTACCGACGACCATGTGCCTGTCAACGAGAAAGCCAATATCCCGACAGTGGATATCATCCCCTTCTATGCCAACTGCGAGCAAAGCTCGTTTGGTCCTACATGGCATACCATTAACGACACCATGGAGAACATAGACCGCAATACCCTCAAGGCAGTGGGACAGACTGTCATACAGGTTATTTTCTCAGAATAAGTCCGAGTGGATTTTGACAGTATTTACATTTGAAGTAATCCAACGTCATGCGGTTGATGTCATGGCGTAGTTGCAATGCCTCTTTTGATTGATCGGGCAGGGCGAGTGGACTGTTTTCCACACGAACGTTGAGTGTATTGTCGAATAGGTGTATGTGCATGGTCACCTTACCATCCACCTTAGCCATCTCCACGGTACCCGTAAGCAGACTGTCAATCACTTGTCTCATCCTGCCGGCATCGGTATTTATTATGAAGGAGTCAACATTTGAGTCGATAGCGAACGTTGCCTCTGGGCATTTTGCTTCAGCCGCAATTATTGCCTCGCGGCACATCTGAATGAAGTCCCAATCTGATATCTGCCACTTGGTCATACCGGCTTCAAGGCGTGATAAGTCGAGCACTCCATTTACAAGATACATCAGCAGTTGGGTGTCCTTGCGTATTATGTCGGCAAATTGTGTGCGCTCTTCCATTGTGAGTGTAGTGTCATTGGCAAGTGAGGTGGAGAATCCCACCACCGTGTTCAATGGTGTTCGTATGGCGTGACTCATATTGTTGAAGAATCTGTCCTTCTGACGGTTATGTTCCTCAGCCTCGGCAAGAGCATCCTGTGTCTTCAGGCGAGCCTTTTTCAGTTTAAGGCTCGACATGAACAGTCTTGCGAGGATTATCACCATGAGCAGAATAACCACCGCCATGATAATGATAACCGCCATGTTTCTGTTGGCACGCAGTTGCTCTGCTTCAGCCTTCATGGTGTTAAGTCGGCTTATGTTACCAAGTTCTTCCACCTGCTTCTCAGATATAGAGTTGTTGATGGAGTCGGTCATGTAATCTACCTTCTTGTATAATTCAAGAGCCTTGTCATATTGTTTGCATTCATACAGAATGTCGGCACGCTGACGCAAGCATTGCATAGTGTTGGCAAACTTCACCACGTTCTTTTTCGACATTACGAGAGCCTTGTCGTTGAGTTCGAGTGCCTCGTCATATCTACCCATCTTCATCTTCATATAGCACTGTGCGTTGATGAGCAGTGACTTGTAGTTTGGGTAGGAGAGTTTTTCATTATAATGTTTGGCGAGTTTTTCGTGTTCTCTTGCCTTGGTGAAGTTCTTCACCGACGACCAATATAATATGTGGCAGTATTCCACAAACAGGCGGTGGTCGTTGAGTGTTATAGCCATCTCGGGTGTCTGCTTAATCATATTTTCGATTACAGCGTCAATCTCCTTGAGAGGCTCCTTCATCATTGAATATTTGTCGATGGTGATGTAGTAGTTGAGAATCTGCATGATTACGGTGAACTGCATCGAGAGATCATTCGATTGGTACATCAGCTTGTGGGCACTATGCAGCACCTTGTCGGCCTCATGCCATCTGCGTGTGCCGATATATGAAAGCGACATACATATATATGCCTTCACCATACCGTCCTTGTAGCCTTGCTTTTGGGCAAGTTTAAGCATATTGCTCGCCTCGTCAAGTGCATATTCGAATCTCTCGTTGTATATGTAGGTGTTGACAAGCGTGTATTGCATCTCGAAGAACAAGTTCCATTTCTTACATTTCCTTGCCACCTTCATACCATAGTTGACCCAATACACCACACTGTCAAGACGGTCGTCGTACATATAGTGATGGTTGACAATAAATGCCAATGCCATTGCTTGCATTGTATCAACCTTCAGTCGTTTGGCTTCATCGAGCATAATCATAGCATCGTTTACTCCCTCGGGTCGTAGCTGTGAGACACTCACAAGTTCAGATACCTTGGTAAGACGTTCCTTGCCGTGAGGCAGTTTTTTTACCTCGCGTCTGAGGCTGTCCACAAGTGCGTCCTCGCTTGTCTGTGCCGGGGCAGATAGGATTGAGATGGCAAGTGCCAATAGGATAATCAGTCGTTTCATGCCTTTGCCTCCTTTCTGTCTATAGGATGAGTGAAGCAGAATCTTGCACCGTCGTTATAATCAGGGTCCACCCATATCTTTCCACCCAAACGCTCGATGATGAGTCGGCAGATGGATAGTCCCAGTCCTGTGCCTTGTGCGTTCTCGTCGAGTTTCTCAAATCGGTTGAATATCTTTTCACGTTTTTCGGGCGCTATGCCGCATCCTGTGTCGGTGACGCTGAACAGAGCCTCATTGCCCTCTCTCTTTAGTGTTAATACAATGCTTCCCTTGTCGGTGAACTTATTTGCATTCACAAGCAGGTTGATAAGCATCTGTTGCAGTCGAGCCTTGTCGGTGGATAGTGTCAGCGTGTCAAGGTCTGACTCGAATCGTATTTCGGCAGCCGTGCGCTTCACCTTATCCACTGTCTCCACCACGTTGCGGCATATCTCCACTGCATTCTGTTCTTCAATCTTAAACTGCATTTCACCGTTTTGCTGTCGCGAGAAATCCACCACGTCGTTGATGAGTTTTAGGAGCAAGTCGGAGTTTTGGTGGATGATAGCCTCAAACTGTTGTCTCGTTTCGTTGTCGAGATTGTCCTCAGCGAGAATGGCTGAGAATCCTGCGAGAGCGTTAAGTGGGGTGCGTATCTCATGACTCATGTTCGAGAGGAACAGACTTTTCAGGTGCATCGAGTTTTCAGCCACCTTGCGTGCCTCGTTTAGTTCTTCCCTCGACTTCTTCAGTCGGCGGTTGTATTTTCTGCTTACTACAATACCACCCCCCAACAAGAGCAGCACCACCACAAGTCCAATGATGTAATATGCCATAATCATCGACTTTTCCTCGTTGATGCTCAACTGTTCTTGGGCAACCATATTGGCATTTCGCTCCTTGTTAATCTTGGTGCGATAGCTCTGCACACTTATCGAGTCGCGGTTGGCGTTGATTTTGCGAAAAGCGTCACATTCGGTCTTTGCTTCATCCACACTGTCTCTTGCCTGTTCCACTCCTATTGGTGAGGCAGTGGTACAGAATACCGACATCATAACTATCGGGATGATTTTCCTAAATGGTAGTTTTTTCATTTTGTCTATATATTAATGTGTTGGTTATATTATAGTTGTCCAGCCTCTACCATCAGTACAACCCTTTCGGTCAACCGGTCGGTGCCTTCGGCGTCATAATCCTTTTTCAGACTTGCGCCAAAGAGAGAGGCGAATGCTTGATAGAATCCCGCTCGTATCGGGCCTAAGAATGCTTTTATGATATCATATGAACGTGAGTCACATTCACGATACACAAGTTTTATCAGTAGTTTGCCCTGTGAATACGTGAGTTTCTTCATCCTTGGCTTATACTCCTTGATGATACTCTTCTCCACGCGCTTCATGTGTTCGTCTTTCGACTTCTTGTCGGGCAGTGTTTCGAGATATTCGTATGTCTCAACGATTATCTGATTGACCTCCTTGGCAATAGGCAGCACCGTCTTCACGTTTTTCACGAGTCGGTTGTAGGCAGCTGCCTGCTTTGCGTTTTTGAATGTGAGATTAGGATAGACATACACGTTGTTCATCTCCATATATTGTATGCTGTCGCCATGGTCGAGCACCTTTCCCACCTTTACGGTAGGCACAAATGTTGGGTCGTCCATATCCACCTGACGGTCTTCTGGATGTCCCTCTGTCTGTGCCGACAAAGATGTCGTCAAAAACATGACAGTCAACAAAAACAATACCCTAATAATAATCATAAATCGCGAGCAATTCCTAATTCCTAATCCCTAATTCCTAATTCCTGATAAAGTTCGTTTTTATTTTCGCCTCCTGCTCTGGATATGCAATGCCCGCTGCCTTTCCTGCTTCAATGCACTTCAGCATCCATGCCATGTTCCTGCCCAACTGGCGCATGGTCTGCATGCCCTCCAAGTCTTGTTCCACCTCGGCGGGAGTATTGCCATGCACCTCGTTCCAGTAGTTTGACGATACCACAGGCATACAGGCGAAGTTAAAGTATCTGTTCATATCCTCAAACGCACCTTGTGCACCGCCTCGGCGACAGCTTACTATGGCAGCTGCCGGTTTGTTGTAGAATAGCGAGGCCTTCGAGCAGAAAGCCCTGTCCATGAATGGCTTGATGAATCCAGATGTACCAGCAAAGTGTACGGGAGTGCCGAATACGAAACCGTCACATTCCTTAACCTTTTCAAGAAAGGCGTTCACGGTGTCGTCAGAGTTCCAGCATCTGAAATTCTGTGCGCACTTTCCGCAACCTATACATCCCATTATGGCCTTGTTGCCACACCAGAACTCTTCTGTTTCTATTCCTGCCTTTTCTAATTCCTTTGCCACCTCCATCAGTGCAGTATGGGTGCAACCGGTTTTGTGTTGGCTACCATTTACTAATAATACTTTCATATCTTATGCATAATTATGTGTTTCAGGTGGCAAAGTTACTTATTTATTCTGAAAAATAAGCTATTTGTTAAGTAATATTATGGTTTTTTATTGAACACAGAGTTACAGAGGCCTGATGGGGGCTTCTCGCCCCCCAAACCCCTCGGTGTTTTCTGGTATTAGATTATTTATTCTCATCTACCAGAAAATTGCAGTTCTTTGTTGAACTTGCGATATTCATTGCTCTACTTGCCTTACCTCGCTTATCCCTTTAGCCAAATGCGGTAGAGAGGGTCAACGAATGTCAGTATGCCCTTGTCGTTGTCCAATATGTCGCGTTTTACAAGGGCGAGCTTGTTCTTGGTTATAGTGTTAGGATTGCCAAGTGAATATCTGCGCTTTACGTCCTCTGACGAGAGTTTGGTCTCACCGTTGCTGATGGCTCTCAGCATCTCTATTTGGCTTTGGGAAAGATTCTCCGTGTCGTTTTGGAACATCGGAGTGTTGATGTTCAGCGTCTGTCTTAATCCTCGGTTGTATGAATCTTCATCCACTTCATCATCCGTATAACTCCAGATAAAATAACAAAGCTGCTGAAGATACCAAGAGTGACATTCAACGATGTCGCATATACGGGAAGCATATTCGGCAGAACATTTTTTGCCTGTCTTCTCAAAAGACGAGGTGATGAAGGGAATCCAGTCTTCCTTGGCAATTTTATCCATGAAGATGACTTGACCAAAACGATAAAACGGACTATTGGAATTGTTGAATATCTCGAGCATCATTGTTCTCTTGCTTCCATAAAAGCAATAAGACACATGCTCTTGTTGTTGCCATGCTGAGCGCATTTTCCCCTCCATATCTTTATATTGAGGCAAGTTGGCAAGTTGCTGAAATTCATCTATACATACTATTATATGCAGCCCTTTCTCTTTTCCCAAAAGTTCCGGGAGTTGTAGTATAGTATTTTTGTCGCTTTCACGAGGAATATATCTTAGGTCAAAAGCCAGGAAATCCGTCACTTGGTCATTCACTACAATTTGTGGAACGACACCTGTAAGCCATTTCTTAGCATCGCTAATCCATCGCTCTACTTTGTTTGAAGTGCAAGCGATAACCTGACTGGCAAAGACTCTGTAAAACTCGTCTTCCGAACCAATGCTGAATCCGTCGATATAGCAAACCCTGACAGATTTGTCCTCTGCCAGAAGCTCATCCATGGCCATCTTGACCAATGATGACTTCCCCCATCTTCTTGGAGATACAAGCATGGTGTTGATGTGGGAAGACAAGAGTTGCTTCAGCAATGCCCTGTCTTCCACTCGGTCGATGAAGTTGTCCTTTGTGGCTAATGTGCCAAATTGAAATGGTGATTTCACTATTTTTGTCATGATAATATACTTATATGTTGCAAATCCGGTGCAAATATACAAAAAGTTACCTAAAGGTAAATTACCCAAAGGTAACTTTTATGTATTATTAACTGGAATACTGTCCTGTCCATAAAAATTGCCCTACCACCTCCACCTCAATCCCATCTCGATGTCGCAAGCCGAGGAGGCATTGATTTGCTGTTGGCCAGAACTGATGGTGGAGCGGTCGAAATAGTCGGTGACGGCTGCCTTGGCAGTGATTTGGAGTGAGGGGATTGGAGCCCATACTGCCACAAGTGAATAGCGAATGCCATGACCGTAATAGGCAGGAAAGGAAAAGGTGTGGGGCATGGCACGCTCATAAGAATAGAGGCGACTGTCGTAGCTGTCGGTGTTGAAGTATTTTCCTCCGGCAAATATCTGCCATTTACCTATGTCGTAACCGATGTTCTCGGTGATCATGAATCCTTGGGACAAGGATGAAGATTCCGAGGTGGATGAGACTGATGTAAAGTCCAACTGTGACCTTGATGTCCATCCTTTATCTTTCCATTCAGCACCTATCCTCATCCGATGCTCTGTTTGCCAAGAAAGATTGGAGACTGACTTTGAGTCCTTCTGCTTAAAGTGCAAACGGTATTTGCCGGATAACAACCATTTGCCCGTCTTATATGACGCACTCAGCATATTATCTATGGCATACGATGATTGCGACACTCCATACCTTGGCCAGGCGAAATAGGCAAGGTCGGTATATGCCTGAATGTCGATGCCATATTTCGGTTGCCATCTCACTCCCAAATACAATCCACTCTCGTTTTGAGTCTTACCACCCTCACTGAAGGCATTGGCATATAAGGAGTAATAATTAAATGAATAAAAGCGGTAAATGCCCATCACCTCAACGTATTGGGATAAATGCCATCCGAGGGTGTTCATTGTGGCTATAGCCCCATTGGCATTGATAGCCGTCTCACCATTAACACTGAATGGATAATGAAGCCACGAATAGTTGAGGCTGGCATTGAAGAAATTGCTGCCTTCGGGATATATCTTCTTGTATGTAGCCGACTTGTTGGGACTTAGAGGTCGGTTGATATGAGTGAATACCGCCGTTGCCCCAAGAGAAAAATCCTCTAGATTCCACCTCACGTTCATACCACCTGCTGTCAATGACGTGTTGTTTTTCTTGTTGAGTTCAGATATTGTGCGGTGATAACCTGTATATATCAATGATGAAATCGAACCGTCGATATTGAGTGTGGCATCGGTCTTGCGATATGAGAGAAAGGGAGTGAGGCGGATGGCATCCGACAACCTAATAGTAGCGGCAGCACCTTGCATGTATCCATTCTCGGAGGCTGAGGTGTGGGGACGCAAGGCATTTCTCTGTCTTCCAAAATCCTGGAGCATAGCAGTTTTGCCAAGACTGAAACTATTGTTCATCACAAGTCCCATACCGGCGGAAACACTATATCGCCCCACTATAAGCGACTCCACAGAACCCAAACCATTTATTTGGATAAAGCCCGAATACTGGTCGAAACCATACTTGTTGCTTTGCGAGAAAAAGGGTTCGCCAGCGTCTTGCGAAGCCACTATTCCTATCCTCACATTTTTGGCATAGGAGAAGGAATAACGTGCCCAAAACTTGTATGGATAGCCAAGATAATCTCCATTCGAAGCGTCTCCTGCTCTCTCGTATGTGGGAATCTTAGTGTAGAGCGACAATTCATTTTTGCCCCAGGTCATGATATTTTTCAACGAAGGAAATCCCTTTTCGGGTTTATCTCCTGCATAAAGAAACTCCTGTAGGAGTTGGCGTGTGGAGTAGTCAATCGACTCGATGGACATCAATTCGTTTATTGACTTCAATGCCCCATGGAAATGTATGTATTCCAAGATGTCCATCACCTGCTTTTCCGACAGAAAGGGCAGGGATTCGAGTTCCTGTCTTGTGGCGGTATTGATGTTTATCCCGTTGCGCTGTAAGTCTAACAGATTATCGTAGAGTTCCTCATACGAAGCCTCAGAATATTCACCGTCGAGCATTATGTCGTCCAGCCATTTCTCCCATTCAGTTTCTGCATAAGCTTGAAATACAGGCGACAATAATAAGAGAAAGAAGATAATCCCTTTCATCTCTTATTTCTCGGGTGCAACGTATTTGCCATTGATTTTCAGTGGTTCCACATGCAATCCAATGTGGGTAGATGCACCGAAACGCTTGCGTAGTTCCTGTTCGATATTCGTGGCATGCTGATGGGATTCATACAAACTGATGTCACCAGGCATCCTCAGGTGCATCTCGATGGCTATATGACTGCCTATACGGCGTGTGCGCAGGTGGTGCACCTCACTCGCCATGGGTTCGCGTGCCACTATCGTCTCAATCTCGCGTTCCATCTCAGCCGGCAGACTCTGTTCGAGCAGTTCGCCAGCCGACTTTTTGGTGAGTTGCCATGCTGTGCGGATGATAAATACGCTCACCACCACTGCCGCTATCGGGTCGAGCACAGCCCATTTATCCCCAAGCAATATAGCTCCGCCGATACCTACTGCCGTATCAATCGACGAGAGGGCATCGCTTCGGTGGTGCCATGCGTTGGCTACTACAGCCTGCGACTCGCACTCGCGCCCCACCTTGGCAGTAAAGCGGTATGCCCATTCCTTTAGGGCTATGCTCACCAATGCCGCTGCCAAGGCTATCATTCCCGGTTGGGGGAGGGGATTGCCCATCACTGCCGACACTATACTGTGCACACCGTTATACATTATCATTACACCCACGCACAACAGGGCAAGGCCGATGAGCGACGTGGCGAGTGTCTCGTATTTGCCATGACCATAGTCGTGGTCGCTGTCTTCGGGTTTCGAACTCAGTCGCACAAACAGCAGCACTATCACGTCGGTGATGAAATCAGACAGCGAGTGGACGGCATCGGCAATCATGGCAGCAGAGCCTCCAAAGAAACCGGCGACAAACTTGAACACCAGCAGCACAACGTTCACTGCACTGCCTGCCAAGGTCACCCTGTATATTCTTTTTTCTCTATCTTTTCCTTTCATAACATTAAATTTTGGTTGCAAAGATACTATTTTTCTATAAAATACAACAGAAAATGATACATATTTAAAAAAATATCACTATCTTTGCACAAAATTACATCTAAATCATAATAATTATGGGAAAAAAGAAAGGCGGAAAGAGAATGAACAAGAAGCAGGTGAGCGAGGCTCTGCAGCGCTTCTTTCAGGAAAGTCCGGACGCGACATTCAGTTTCAAACAGATATTCAAGGCACTGAAGTTGGACACTCATCCACTCAAAATGCTTGCCATCGACATCATGGAGGAGATGGCATGGGATGACTTCCTCACCAAGGTGACCGAGTCGTCATATAAGCTCAACACCAAGACGCAGTTGCAGGAGGGAACGTTCCGCCGCAAGTCAAACGGCAAAAACAGTTTTATTCCTGACGACGGTAGTCAGCCTGTCTTTGTGGCAGAGCGCAACTCGCTTTGGGCACTCGATGGTGACAAGGTGCAGGTGGCTTACATGGCACGCCGACAGAAGCATATCAAGGAGGCAATGGTGACGGCAATCCTCAAGAGGGCACGCGAGACATTCGTAGGCAAACTGCGTGTGGATAAGGACTTTGCGGTATTGATAACTTCCGAGAACATCTTCGTACACGACATCATCATCCCCAAGAAGAAACTCAAGGGAGGAAAGTCGGGGGACAAGGCTGTAGTGAAAATCACACAATGGCCTGATGCCGAGCACAAGAATCTTGTGGGCGAGGTGGTTGACGTGCTTGGCGAACAGGGCGACAACAACGTGGAGATGAACGCCATACTCGCACAATACGGACTGCCATACAAGTATCCGAAGAACGTGGAGGAGGCTGCCAACAAGATTCCTGCGGAGATCACCGAGGCTGACATCGCCGAGCGTGAGGACTTCCGCGAGGTATATACCTGCACCATCGACCCCAAGGACGCCAAGGACTTCGATGATGCACTTTCGGTGCGCCAACTCGACAACGGACTGTGGGAAGTGGGTGTGCACATTGCCGACGTGAGTCACTATGTAAAGGAAGGTTCAATAATCGACAAGGAGGCAATGAAGCGCGCCACGAGTATCTATCTCGTTGACCGCACCATCCCAATGCTCCCCGAGCGTCTCTGTAATTTTATCTGTTCGTTGCGTCCCAACGAGGAAAAACTGGCTTACAGTGTGATATTCGAACTCGACGAGGAGGCTAATATAAAAAGGTGGCACCTCGCACATACTGTCATCAAGAGTAATCATCGCTTTGCTTACGAGGAGGTGCAGGCTGTGCTCGAAGGTGGCGAGGCAACCGACCATCCATTAGGCGGAGGACCTTGCAGTGAGGAGGAGAAAGTGTTATTGAAGCAACTCGACAAGTTGGCGAAGAAGCTGCGTGAGGCGAGATTCAAGAACGGAGCAGTGAAGTTTGATCGTGAGGAACTGCATTTCGATATCGACGAGAATGGAAAGCCTGTAAGGTGTTATTTCAAGGTGTCGAAGGATGCCAACAAACTCATCGAGGAGTTTATGCTGCTTGCCAACCGCACCGTTGCGGAGAGTATCGGTAAGGTGAAGAAGGGTGTGAAGCCCAAGACACTGCCCTATCGTATTCACGACCAACCAGATCCTCAGAAACTTGAGACTCTGCGTGGCTTTGTTGTGAAGTTCGGATATAAGATGAAGACCGCAGGCACCAAGGGAGCCATCTCAAAGAGCCTCAATACCCTTATGGACGAATGTCAGGGCAAGAAGGAGCAAAAGCTCATCGAGACCGTAGCCCTGCGAGCAATGATGAAGGCAAAGTACAGCGTGCATAATATCGGACACTACGGACTTGCCTTCGATTACTACACCCACTTCACCTCCCCCATCCGTCGTTATCCCGACACGATGGTGCATCGTCTTCTCACCAAGTATCAGCAAGGTGGACGTTCAGCCAACAAGGAGCATTATGAGGAGCTATGTGAGCATTGCAGCGACCAGGAGCTCATTGCCCAGAATGCAGAGCGCGACTCCATTAAATACAAGATGGTGGAATATATGGGTGAGTTTGTCGGAGAGGAGTTTGATGCCCACATCAGTGGCATACAGAGCTATGGCATATATTGCGAGATTGACGAGAACCACTGCGAGGGCATGGTGTCGATGCGCGATCTCGACGGCGACTACTACGACTTCGACGAGAAGAACTACTGTCTCGTTGGCCGTCGCCATCATCACAAGTATCAACTTGGTGACCCTATACGCATCAAGGTGGCAAAGGCCAACGTGGAAAAGCGCCAACTCGATTTCGTATTGGCTGATAAATGATAAGATACACAAGGAAAGAAGAACTGTGGAACACATGGTCGCACGCTGCCGGCATCTTGCTCGGAGTGGTTGTGGGCATTCTGTTCCTTGTCATCTGCTATCGCGGTGACAACTCATGGGCGCGTGCCGGAGTGATACTCTATCTCTTCGGCATGCTCGGTTCTTATGCCGCCTCCACAGCCTATCATGCCACCCCGCGACGCAGCAAGTGGAAGGAGCGCCTGCGCAAGTGGGATCATGCCGCCATCTATTGGCACATTGCCGGCAGTTATTCCCCTCTCACCCTTGTAGCCCTTCGTCAGCAAGGCTATTGGGGGTGGAGTCTTTTCATCTTCGTATGGCTATGCGCTATTGCCGGCACATTAGTGAGTTTCAACCGTCTCAAGGAGCACAGTAATCTCGAAACCTTTTGTTTTGTGGGCATGGGTTTGTCGGTCCTTGTAGCCTTCAAGCCCCTTCTCGACAGTGTCAGCACCGCCGCCGTCTCATGGATAATCGCCGAGGGCGTTGCCTACATCACCGGTGCCGTCTTCTACAGTCTCAACAAGAAGCGCTTCATGCATTCCGTCTTCCATTTCTTCGTCCTCCTCGGCAGCATCTGCCACATCATCGCCGTCTGGGACGTGCTAATAGAGTATGCGAGGTAGGTAAGCGCTACAACAAACTATTCCCTGAACAAGTCGTCCATAGTCACCTCATTCTGTATATTGCATTTCTTTATAACCGCTGCAAATATGACAAAAACTTAGCTATATTCAGCGGAAACTATGTTAAAAATATATTTTTCCGCTGAAAAAAGCATATTTTTCCCATTTATATCTAATGATTATCTCATTTAAAGGATACGATGACAGTGGTGGATTACATACAAACCACATGAATGAAAATCAGCCAAATCGCACGTATTTTCATCGATTTGGCTATAGAATAGGCTATTCTTTAGCCAAATCGTGTTAAATATAGCCGATTTGGCTAAAGAATATTTGGAATATACATATATTCGTTGTATCTTTGCATCACCCAAAGAGTATGTATTATGGAAGAAATAATAGGAAGAAAGGATGAAATCAGGCGGTTGACTGATTATTACAACTCCGGTAAGTCGGAATTCATAGCCATATATGGAAGACGGCGTATAGGAAAGACATTTCTTGTGCGCCACTTGTTTCGTGATAAATTTTGTTTTGATATGTCTGGGTCGATTGGTGCAGGCAGTGAAGCCCAACTCTCCAATTTTGCCCATGCACTGCATGACTATGGCTATGATACAAATGACATGCCCAAAACTTGGACTGAATCATTCTTTGCCTTGCGTTCTCTTCTCAAAGAGCAGACTGGTAAGGGGAAAAGGATAGTGGTGTTTATCGACGAACTACCTTGTTTAGATACCCCCAAGTCGGGTTTCTTACAAGCCTTTGAGCATTTCTGGAATAGTTGGGCTTCCGATAAAAAGGAGATAATGCTCATAGTGTGCGGAAGTGCCACATCGTGGATGATAAGCCATTTGATAGATAATCACGGAGGATTGCACAACCGTATTACCCACGAAATTCATCTTTCACCTTTCACATTGGCAGAAACAGAGGAAATGCTTGTCGCAAATGGTTTTACATGGAACAGACTTTCCATACTGCAGGTTTATAGTATAATGGGGGGCATACCTTATTATTTGGGATTATTGGAAAAAGACAAGGGTGTGGAAGCAAATATCGACCGATTGTTTTTTGCTGCGCAAGGAGAGCTCAAACGAGAATATAACCGGTTATATACTTCGCTTTTCAAAAACTCTGAGGCATATATGAAAGTGATAGAGACGCTCGCTTCATGCAAACAAGGACTCACACGTAAGCAAATAGCCGAGAGGCTAAAGACGACATCGGGAGGCACACTTACGAAAATCATCGGAGAACTTGTGAATTGTGACTTTGTAAGAGGATATAACACCAGGGAAAGGGTAATCAAGCAGAAGGATCAGATATACCAGCTCACTGACCTATATACCTTATTTTATATGCAGTTTTGCCATAAGGCGATTACCGACGAGCATTATTGGACGAACATGATGGGCAAACCAGTGCAAAACACTTGGTATGGCCTCTCGTTTGAGCGTGTCTGTATGTTGCATATACCTCAGATAAAAAAGACATTGGGTATCGACCGCATACATACCGAGTACTATTCATGGAGAAGCCGTGAGTCGATGCCGGCAGCACAGATTGACCTTATTATCGACAGGGCTGACAATCTCACCAATGTGTGCGAGATAAAGTATTCACAACTGCCTTATTCAATATCAAAAGACGAGGAGTCACGCATCCGCAATCGTATTGCCGACTTTGTTGCCGAGACAAATATCCGTTCTGGTATATTACCGACGATGATAACTACATTTGGTATAAGGAGTAATGCACATTCATCAATCGCACAGATTTGCCTGACTATGGACGACCTGTTTCAGTAAAAATCGGTGCAGACTTAAAGGCAAATGGTCCTTATGCCTACAGGCGGGAAGACGGTGTCTATGTAGTGCCAATATCTTGCCTAAAGGACTAAAAGCATAATATCTACAGAAGTTTCGCTTGTGAAAATTCAATGCCAAGATCGACATGAATATGCCCTATGCCTATTGTCACGACTGTACCAAAGCTGTTGTCACTCTCGTACCACAGCTTTGGTACAACTGTGACAACTGCGGTGGAACAAGTGTGACAACATCTATTGGCACAACTGTTCCAAAGACATCTGTAGTTTAACTATTTATGTTGACTACTTATCGTCTTATTTATAAAACAGGTTG